>CAZFIB010000202.1:0-1531 GCA_964518865.1 uncultured Thermodesulfobacteriota bacterium | reverse complement strand
GCGTTTTCACGCTGTCAAATCTACTCAATATAAGTTTTCGTTCAGACACTAATTATATTCTATTTCACAAGAGATTACACCCCGGCGCTGCAGAATTAATAGTTGATTAATATATTCCGGGCAGCCGCTTTTTTATCGCTGTACAGACTTCCTGTTATGTGCATGCCAGGCATTCGCCGGGATGATTAATCCCTAGCCGGCAAAGGGGTGCGGGCCGAACGGAAGCTCGCCCAGTGCCATGCGGCACAGGTCGGTTATAAACATGGAGGGCATGCCGCGCGCCTGGCACGGACCGCTCATCAGCCAGTAGCACCCCGGGCACAGGAACACCATGGCATCCGATCCGTGATCGCGGGCATCAGAAATATTTTCTTCAATGATGGCGCTGCCCCGTTCGGGATCGAGCTCTCTGAGGCCGAACGCACAGCACAGAGCATTTCGGCGGTCATACCTGCGTGCGGCGCGCCCGGCGCCGATCAGCTCGAACAGTTCATCGACGAAATGCTCTTTTTCCGGCGTGTAGCGGGAGATGCACGGCCGCTGGTAGGCAATCGTCCTGTTCAGGGGTGTAATTCGGTTATTGTTCTCCTGAAAGAACCGCACGAGATACTCAAGCAGGTGAACCGGGCGGAACGGCACATCAATGCCGTACTCCGGAGCCTTTACCGCAGCCAGCGCGTAGCAGTCATCATGCACGAATACGATCTCGCGCTTGCCGAGGCGGGCACAGCTGTCGATAAACTTTTGCGCATGCGCCCGCACCCGGCTTTCGAAGCCGTTGTGCAGGTGAACGATGCGCGAGTAGTAATCGCTGCCCCTGACGATCGTCATTCCTTCGAACATGCCGCTTTCAGCGATGCCCGGCGGGTAGGCATGCCCCATAACGCACAGGGACAGGGCCGGTTTTTCCGGAAGGCCCTCGCAGATTTCGTTCGGAACCTGCGACAGGGTTTCATCGATGTAGTCGGCTATCGCCGGGTCGACAAACCGTATGCCGGTTTCCTCCTGCCGCAGGCAGATCAGATCGAACGGATTGGCCCCTTCGGGGCAGTACTCATTGCAGGCCATGCAGGTGATGCAGTCCTTCAGAATATCAGCCGCGCGGCCCTGCTTGAGGGCCCGTATCTGTTCGACCGCCCGTTCCGGCCTGTAATCGGTGTATTGGCACCCGGTCAGGCATGTGCCGCACCCGGTGCATTTTGACGCATCAAACATACTGATACCACGGATAGCAGTTCACGTATTACTATAGCACAATAACCACATAGCAGGCTGATGTATAGTTATAATGCGGACGGTGCTGAGAGACAAGGGTTTCAATTGCGGCATGCCATGAAAAAATGCCGCATTCGCATCCTGTGTATGAGAGGGTATGCTGCTGTGCCTGGAGATGGTAATATAAAAATGGATATCAGGGGACATCCTTAAGAAATTAAATAAAAGGAAAAGGGAGCGGATCTGTTTGCGATTGACCGGCAGTGTAAGTTTCCGCAATAAAGTAGTCAGAACCGCTCAGAGATTTTCAGAATAG
>CAZFIB010000201.1:0-1601 GCA_964518865.1 uncultured Thermodesulfobacteriota bacterium | reverse complement strand
CCCCGCAGTTTTGAGTTGATGTCGGAAAATCTGGACATTAAAAAACTACAAGGTTATAGACACAGGGAGAGGCGCCAGGGAAAACGGAGTGAAGCGTAGCGGAACGGAGTTTTCCCTGGCAGGCAGCTGAAAAGAACCTGTGTCTGGGCTGCCCGCCTCCAATAACTTTGGAGGATACTATATGGGTGTCAGTAATGGCAAGAAACAAAGGCGCAGACTTACCGCAGACGAAAAATGGGAGATCTACCAGGAATGCGAACAGCCCGGTGCCCAGATTGGCGAGATATTGCGGAAGCGAGGTCTGTATTCATCGGATCTTCAGAGCATTCGCAAGGACGTAAAGGAAGGCGCGCTTGAGCGGCTACGCATGCGCAAGCCGGGCAGGAAGACAATTACCAGTGTGCCGGTAGAAGAGCACGAGCAACTCAAGAAAGAACTGGCCGAGAAGGAGAAAGCGCTAGCGGAACTGAGTGTAATCTTCACGGCACTCAAAAAAAAAGTGAACTTGGAATAGAGGGGCCGTTTCCGCCCAGGCGCCTGCCTCTTGAAGTCCGGCAGGAAATCGTTGGTGTCGTGGCACATGCCAAGGCATCCGGAATTGCGAAATACAAGACCTGCGAGTTGTTGCAAATCCAGATTCGGCGTATTGAGCGTTGGGAGTCCCGGCTGCATCGATGCGGCAGTATGGATTACCACAAACCGGGTCCGAAGCAGGCACTGCATGCCATCGTGCCGGAAGAACAGCAATCGCTGGTGGAATTTGTCGGCCGTGAGGAGACTGTTGATTATTCGTTTCAAATGCTGGCTTTAAAGGGCGCTGAACAGGGGCTGTTTTACATGTCGGCCTCAAGTGTTCGGCTGATTCTTCAGGCGAACGAGCTTGGCGATGACCGTACCGGTCGGCGCAGTCCAGGCAGCAGGGCAAAGCCCGGGCGGCCTGATGAACTGACAGGTCCGAATCAGTGCTGGTGCTGGGATTTGAGTTATCTGAAAACGGATGTGCTGCGGGTGTTCTGGTATTTGTATGTGATGCTGGATGAGTGGAGCCGGAAAGTGATTGCATGGCGGATAAGCCGCTCTCTAGCCTGTGAAGAAGCGTTAAACTTGATAGACGATGCGATTTTGGCAGAGAACCTGCTTGATGCCCCGCAGGATCAGATGCCGATGGTGGTTAATGACAGAGGCTCACAAATGAAGGCTAAAGAGGTGAAACAGATGTTTCATGACATGGGCTTACGGCAGGTGTTCAGTCGTCCGCGAACGCCCAACGACAACCCGTTTATTGAGTCGCTTTTCGGCACGGTTAAAACCGCCCCGATCTATCCGGGCTGGTTCCCGTATGATGATGAATCAGTGGTTCAGCAGTATTTTGGACGATACTTTCCGTGGTACAACACGGAACATTACCACTCACGGATTGGTTATGTAACGCCTGAGCAGAAACATACCGGTCAGGCAGAGCAGATTATAGCTAAGAGGAAACAAAAATTGACAGCCCAGCGCAAACAGCGTATTGAATACTGGCTGTCTCAACCGTCAACAGGAGGCGGGCCGTAGTTTTTTAAATGGCCGCTTTCCGACATTATCCAAAAATCGCGCCG
>CAZFIB010000200.1:0-1616 GCA_964518865.1 uncultured Thermodesulfobacteriota bacterium | reverse complement strand
ACACGAACGGATTCTGCCTCTGGCAGAAACGGCTTGAGAAACAGAGGTTCAAGTGGCCGAAGACAAAGGCCGAGGTGCAGGCTGTCGGCCAGCGGGAGCTGCGGTGGCTGCTTGACGGTCTGAAGATCACGCAGCGCAGCGCGCATCGGCAGCTGCAGTACGAAACAGTACTGTAATCATTGCATAATATTGGTCAAAACGCACAAAACCCTTGTAAATAAAGGCTGAAAGTGGTATGGTGTGCAGCATGGATTTGGATACTGCACAGCTGCCCGACGATGTTACCGAGCTGAAATCTCTTTTTATAGCAACCCAGCACAATTACGAGTCCAGAATAAAGCTGCTTGAGGACCAGGTCAATCTGCTGCGTCACAAGCTGTTTGGTGCAAAGAGCGAGAAGCTGCCTGTTGGTGACGGGCAGCTTTTTTTGTTTGACGAGGCAGAGGTGCACCGGGTCGATGAAGCGCCTGAAGAAGAAATCGTTGTACCGGCTCACACGAAACGCAGAGGCCACCGCAAGCAATTGCCGGATGATCTGCCCCGCATCGAGCAGGTGCACGACCTGCCGGATGAAGAAAAGCAGTGCTCATGCGGTGCAGAAAAAACCCGGATCGGTGAGGAAACAGCCGAGCAGCTGGATTACATCCCTGCTACCGTGCAGGTGATAAAACACATCCGCTTAAAATACGCCTGCAAGCGCTGTGAAGGCACCGCAGCAGATGAGCCTGCGGTATCAATTGCCCCGCTGCCCGAACAGTTGCTGCCCAAAAGCATAGCGACACCGGGTCTGCTTGCCCAGATCATCACGGCAAAATACGCAGATGCCCTGCCGCTGTACCGGCAGGAAAAGATCTTTGCACGGCTGGGCATTGAGCTGAAGCGCCAGACGATGGCCGCATGGATTATCAAAGTAGCAGCAAAATGCGCCGTGATGGTAGATCTGATGTGCGCAGAGATCCGCTCGGGGCCCTGTGTGCAGATTGATGAGACCCCGGTACAGGTACTGGAGGAGCCGGGCCGAAAGGCCACAACGAAAAGCTACATGTGGGTGTTTCGGGGCGGCGACCCGGATAAGCCGGTGCTGCTGTATCAGTATCACCCGACCCGTTCCGGTGACGTGGCCAAAGCGTTTCTTGGAGACTACGGGGGGTATGTGCAGACCGACGGGTATCCGGGCTATGAGTTTGTAGATGATCTGGAGGATGTAAAGCATCTGGGCTGCTGGGCCCATGTGCGCCGCAAGTTCATGGACGCGGTAAAAGCCAGGGGCAACAGCTCGAAAAAGAAGAAAAAAGGGCTGGCCGACGCTTCGCTTGATTATATCACCAGACTGTATGCTATAGAGCACAGCGCAAGGGACCGCAATCTGGAACCGGATCAGGTGCATGCGCTGCGGCAGAAAAAAACAGCGCCGCTGCTGGCAGACTTTCGTGAGTGGCTTGATGCTGCTGCGCTCAAGACACCGCCCCGAGGACTTTTGGGTACTGCGATCTCCTACACGCTGAGCCAGTGGGATCGCCTGCAAACATTTCTCGATGATGGCCGTCTGCTGCCGGACAACAATCTGGCCGAGAATGCAATCCGCCCGTTTGTGGTGGGGCGCAAAAACTGGCTGT
>CAZFIB010000199.1:0-1829 GCA_964518865.1 uncultured Thermodesulfobacteriota bacterium | reverse complement strand
GGCACGCTTTCATCTCCGGGCTTACGCCCGGAGTCTTCAGCGTGATTTTTGATAATTTTCTTGCCAACCACGATTACTGGTATCAGTGCTACCAGAAACGTTCTCGTAACTCTTTCCCGTTCACGCTCTCTTTTTGTAAGGCCTTACCGGCAGTTATTGAAAACATGCGCATAAAGTTCGACCCGGAAGCATTGTATTTTAAAAACACGACCAATATATCACGGGCAATATATCTGATTGAGCGTTTTGCAGAGCACTGCAGAAACATTAATGCGGAACCTCTTTTCCTGCTTTTATATGATGCGCGCGACCTGCGCTTGCTGCAGCAGGCCCGCCAGGTGCGCCCCGATGCACCTGTGCTGGAGTATCTTGGATCGCGGCAGTATTCTTATGTCGACACGGGCGCCTATATACTCAAAACGCATCATGCCGGCGATGGATTTCAGAGCCTGTCGGCACCCATGAAACATTTAAATGCTGCCGGCAACAGGCTGGTTGCCGAAGCATTGCGCTCATGGCTCATGTTGTCGGAATATGCTTCCATGGTGATCATCCGGTGATGACGGGGTAATACGCATGCCGGTAAAGGAAGCGGAGCAGCGTACGGTCGTTATCATAGCATAAAATAAATCACTACACCGTTTTTTGCAGCAGGATTTCCATGCGATGAATTCGTTCAGAAAAATCGCCCTATACTGCAGCAGCTTTTGTGTTGCATTGCTCATCGCAGCAGCTCTTGTGCTGTGCATGGAGATTGTTGCGAGGGTTGTTTTTTCAATCAATAAAAATTCTGCAGCATTTATGCTTTACGGTATTTCAGATGACTGCTCTCAAAAACAGTTTCAAACGATTACGACCGATGAAGGATGCAGCTATCACAAGCGTATCCCGTCCACCACTACCCAGGATCCGGTAAACAGCATGGGATTCAGGGGTTTTGAAACAGTTCCCGGTAGCAAGGACTCTTTGCGCGTGGTCTGCCTCGGAGCATCGACCACATACGGTACAAACTTGGCCTACCAGGAAACATATCCTTATTTGCTGCAGCGATTTTTAGATGATATGGCAGTGGATTACCGGCATGAGGTCATAAATGCCGGCCAGCCGGGCCTTGATTTGAAACAGATAGCATGCCTTGTGGATAATGATATTACAAAACTGGAGCCGGATATAGTGGTGGTCATGAGCATAAACAACAACTTCAAGGCTCCGGGCTACTGGTTTGTCGACGTGCAGAAAACAGACAACAGGAAGAACAAAGCTCAACGTAGCAGCGAGCTGCTGAACCGGCTGCGCCACCAGCTGAAGCGCAGGCTGGTTCTTGTGTATGCATTTGATTACTGGTTTCCGATAAGCTTGAAGAAGTATTTCATGGAGTTCGACTGGAAGGGGTTTTCGAACAAGCTGATGGCGCCTGACAATATATGGGAACAGGAGTATCGTGACAATATCACCGTTCTCATAGAGAAACTGAGAAACGCCAACCCTGCGGTGAAGATAGTATTTTTAGAGCAGCCGTTTAACATTGTTAACTGCCCTGATATGGAAAAACCGTTTGAAAGAGCCTATATGATATTGCGAGCTGTTGCCGATGCTTATGCAGGTGTTCACAGTCTTGATATTTACCGTCCCGTTCTGGAAGCATACAGGAGCGGAGAAAAAATATGGGATCTGTTTGCCTATGATCCGCTTCACTGGAACAAAAGAGGCAATGAGATTATCGCCGAGCATGTAGGGCATTTGATTATCGAGCTGGCAAACAGTCAGTGAGAGCTTCTAAATAGTGTCTGAACGAAAACTTATATTGAGTAGATTTGACAGCGTGAAAA
>CAZFIB010000198.1:0-1852 GCA_964518865.1 uncultured Thermodesulfobacteriota bacterium | reverse complement strand
ATAGAGCCTGTCCCAATTCCGAAAAAATTCAAGTCAGCAGTCGGGCAGGCCATCGCTGATATGCTGCCGACATTTGTGGCTGCATCAAAATTGAGCAACCCGATTGCTTTTGATGCTAAAAGCCAAATTGCAGACGCAACTACCCTGTGAGCTTTTTATTCCATAATCTTTTTTTTGCGTTAGGCTGCCTGCCGTTGAGTCTCTGCCTGTGGCAGCCGGGCTATCACCCACAGATTGTGCGCAAGCACTGCCCAGGCTACACTCATCTGCCGGGAGGCAAACCCTTTGCTCTTAAGCGGATTGCCTAAAAACCGATTTTTCAATATGCCGATGCGGCCCTCGGTCTGGCCCCGCCGTTTCTGATTCTCACAAAAACAGGGCTGTTGTATCTTCTCCTGCAGCTGCGTTACCGATCTGGGGCAGATGCTGTTTTCTATGCCCTGTTTTTTCAGATACCGGCGGTTGGCCGCACTGTCAAACCCACGGTCCCCTGTCACCGACACCGGACGGCAATGATAGTCTGTTTCCATCCGCTCAAGACTTTGCTTGAGCAGTTGGCTGTCTGCGGGGGCCTTCTCCCGGTACAACTCCCAGTCCACTATGATGCCGTCGGCCTGTTCACCTAAAAGAAGGGTGTTGCCGAACTCAGCTTCAGCATCGGCCTTGCCTCTCACGATTACGTGTATATCCTTTTCATAAAGACTTAAAATCTTATCCCGGTTCGGCACCTGACGCTGACCGATAATGCGCTCATGCGCCTGATACAGCGCTTGTGGCAGTTGCTCAAGAACCGAGTCGATCCGACCAATAATCTGCGCGGCCTCGTTTTCGGTGAATCGGGTTTCATCACGCCGCGTACTCAAAAGATCCCGGTGAACCGCAGCATGCCGAGCAACTTTGGCCATCAGCTTTTTCATTAACCGCAACACCTTCTTGCGGACCCGCTTACCGTCTTTTTGCCGGCGGGTGTTCGTCATTTGAATGCAAAGACGGTTCATCTGACGAATAAAAACCTGCGGATCCTGCATCCGGTTTAAAAGTCCTTCGGCCCGGATAAGCCGTACCGCCTTCATCAGTGTCCGTGCTGCATCCCGCAGAAGCACCCAATCTACCGGAAAGTGGATGTTGGCTTTCAGGCACGTCGTGTCAAGAAAATACTGCTCAAGGCTTACTGCCTCTAAAAGACCCAGGGGCTGCCTGCCTTCTTGGGTTTCCGGTGCCTGGGTAACTTGCCGGATCACCTCGGTGATGACCTCTCGCAGAAAACCTTCTTCAAAAAGTGCCTCATCCCTTTGCAGTTTGCTTTTCGACGGCACCTTGATTTCCTGCAGTCGGTCGATTAAACAAAAATTCTGCAGCAGCGCACTGTCTGCCAGTCGACAGCTGAATTCCCGGTATGCATCTCCGATTAAATGACGGGCGATCCCGCACCGCAGCACCTGTCGCGCTCGCTGCTGGATTCGTGTTTTCTCTCTATTGGTAAGCTGTTTTGGCCTTTTACCCTCTGCCTGCCGGTCCCGGTCGTATTGCTGCTGCAAAACACGGACGGCCTCAGCCATCACTTTCCTGTCTATCTTCGACAGCTTGATCACTTCTGTAATCCGCTCAAGCGTCTCCCGAAATATTTTATATTCCGCATTGCCCGTGACAATCGGTAATGCTTGACGAAATTCCTCCTGAAATGCTACGATCTCTACCATAATAAGGCATGGCTCCTATAATTGTTTTTTGTGAGGAAAAACCATTATAGCATGCCTTATTTTATTTTTGCCTCAAATACTGCACCTATATTTTATCCCGCTCCGCCTTGACCCCTGTATCTAAAGGGCTTGCGGCTGCGGGACTGGCTCTA
>CAZFIB010000197.1:0-1900 GCA_964518865.1 uncultured Thermodesulfobacteriota bacterium | reverse complement strand
GAGTTGAAAGGATCGCCGCCTAAGCTCCTAAACACAACATTTGACAATAGCTCGCTTTTTTATGCCGGTCGAGCAGGACGCAGTGGAACACTGAGGATGTCCGAAGCGTGCCGGCAGTGGTTGCAATGACGGAGCCCGGATCGCAGGGGGCATAGCGTTGTGCTTCACGTTCAATACTATCGCCGCCCTTTTCTTTTATGATTTTTGCGATGCCGCCGTCCATTGTCAGATCAGGAGAGGACGGTACTGCGACAGCAGAAGCGGATGATTCGGCTATGTCGCCGAATTGAGCGGTAAAGAGTGTCGAGTGATAGAGGCGTTTCATAATAGAAGTACCATACCAGAAACATGAAGCGATTTTTAAGAATAGCCGGATACGTATTCCTGGCCTTGCTGGGACTGACCGCCTGGAGCATGTATTCTGACGGGTGGCGGCGCCCTGCAGGGGCAGTGCTTTTTTTCAGCGCATCACTGCGCCTTTTGATGCTTGTGCGGCCCCGGTCCGACAAACGCATCCGGCAGCCCGAAAGCGAAACAACCAAAAGTACAGATACTCGTGGCGGTCAGCGTACCGCCAGATAAGTTTTTATTGTCTCACTCGGGGAGGCATGCAGTGTTAGCTTGCGAATCAAAACCCTCGCCTTCTCCGACAAGCGGTCGGAAGCTGCGACAGGCGAAGACTGTAGTGTGCACGGTCAGTGCAGTGTATCAGCAGGGACCCCCTCGTGAGAATATCAGTGCCGTTAATTTTTTGTCAGCCGACGTGCCGTCGGGGGATGAATTTACCCCGACGCGTCGGGGCAGTGGTTCAATCCTGTTTGGTGTCTTTTTCGGCTTCTTTTTCGGTGAATGATTCGAGAGTGTCTTCTGAAAAATCGCTTTCACCCAGGGAGCTGTTAAAGCTGCGATCGCGAACAGTACTGTTGTATGAGCTGTCTTTTACACAGCTTGAATACGAGCTGTCGCGTGTTTCGCTGGTAAGGCTTTCGCTGCGCAGGCTGCTGTTAAGAGAGCTGTCGGCCGAAGCGGAAACGGCAAAAAAGAACAGTACGGCACAAAAAACACACCAGCGGTTTATGGCTGAATGTACTATGCCGGCTTGATGTAACGAACAAAACAGCATTGCACTACTCCAGGAGCGCTATCGGCGACCGCCGGATCATGTATGTGCGGAACGCACAAAACCGGCATTGAATCAGGTGCCGACAAACAGTTATATCATATACAACTTTATTGCAATGCTGCATTTTATGCAACATGATTACGCATATTTTTTGTGCGTTTATGGCATTTACCAAGATCATGGAACCGGCAAGCGTCCTCCGGCCGCGAAAAAAATCGCAGCTAAAGCAGCTTCTGCATTTTAGCGCCGTCAGGCGGGCGACGGAAAAAGGCTATGGAACAGTGTGCAGTGCACCAGTGGAACAATATCGAATATCATTATAAGCGAAGGGTCTTCTTATGGAACAGAAAAGAAAGTTTCAGCGTTTCCCCATCGATATAACTGCAGGTTTTGTCGGCGTCGGTTACCGTACCGAGCGTCAATGCAAAATTACGGAGATCAGCGGCAAGGGACTTGTCGTCAAACTTTATCTTGATAAGAATGTCAGGGAGGGGCAGAATCTGCTGCTGGAAATACGACTCGATACCCGGCAAATAACGATTCCCGCAGTCGTCAGCATCAAATGGATTGAGCGGATAGACAATGATGAACAGTTTAATTGTATCGCCGGTGCAAAAATTACTTTAATAAAAAACGAGCACAAGCAGGCACTGATGAATTATGCCTACGATATGCTGATCAAGGGGGAGCAGGAACACGACTGACTATAAGGGCTATTCGGAATAATAATCATGGGTAAACCCCCGGCTCTGCCGGGGGACTCACAGAGTTTGACAA
>CAZFIB010000196.1:0-2013 GCA_964518865.1 uncultured Thermodesulfobacteriota bacterium | reverse complement strand
TAAAGATTTTTTAATGTTTTTGAAGCCCCGCCTTGTAGGCGGGGTAATTCACTTTAAAATATTTATTTCCCTTTTTTATGTATCTGCGAGGTGTTACTCTTCTTTACACCCTGTGGTTTTAGATTTCTTTTTATCAGGAGTATGACGCTGTGACGGCCATGTTCACTCCTTCACCGGCTGCTTCACGAGTGCAGCGGACGTTTCTTGTAGAGCGGGCCGCACTCCGGAGCCTGAAGATATGCGTTTCGCTCATTGCGGTTCTCCTGCTCAATGCTGCTGCAGCGCATGCTGGACGCAAAAACCGTGTCGAATCATCCTGCCCCATACCGCTTTTTTCTGTTGCGCCGGCCGTAGAGGAGGTATCGGCGGCCGTGTATGACCCGGAAACCCACATGCTGTGGTCGCTCGGTGACAGCGGAACCGGCACGAGTATCGGTCGAACAGATCTTGCCGCCGGCACAACCGAGACCATTACCGTACTGGGCGCCGATAATACGGACTGGGAGGCACTGGTTGCCGATGAGTATGCAAACCTGTGGATTGTCGATGCAGGTGATAATGGGGCTGTGCGCAGCGGGGTGGTTTTTTACCTGATCGATCCTGAATCGCTGGACGGCGATACGATCTCTGTCGAGCGCAGCATTGCCGTCAGCTATGCCGATGGCCCCATGGATGTCGAAGCCGCCCTGTATTTCGATGAGCATATTTATCTCATCGAAAAAATTCCGCTGCTTTCCGAGCGACGCACTGCCCGTATCGTCCGAATCGATGCGGCACCGGGGGCAGAAGACACGCAGCTGGCCGAGCCTGCCGGTGAGCTGCGGCTGGGAGCTGCAGTAACCGACGCTGCCCTCACATCAGAAGGCACACTGTATGTGCTGACCTACATCGGTGTTTTTGCCTGTCCGAACTGGTCTGCAGGCCTGTGCCGGGCCGCACCCCTGCGTTTCTTTTTTGTCGGTCAGCAGGAAACCCTTGTTCTGCTGACCGACAACCTGCTGCTTATCGGTGCTGAAAGCGGTTACTTTTTCGCACTGCTGGTAGCGCTTCCGCGCACGGTTTTTTTGACATCGCCCGGCAGCAGCCTGGCGTGCGGATTCTGAATGCCGCTTGACAAAAACAGTGAAATCCGGCACGATAGGTGCTGAAAGCGCAAGCAGTAAGCCGCACAAGCAAAACAGCATATGGAGGATTGAGGGCATGGCCAGGGGTACCGTGAAGTGGTTTAACAACAAGAAGGGGTTTGGGTTTATTACACCGGAATCCGGCGAAGACATTTTTGTTCACTATTCAGCCATTAAGTCCGACGGCTTCAGATCTCTCGAGGAGGGAGAGCAGGTTGAATTCGATGTTGTTGAGGGACCGAAAGGGAAACAGGCTTCAAATGTAATGAAAGTATGAGCAACACGTCCCGTGAAATGCAGAAAGCCCGGCTTGTCAGGCCGGGCTTTTTTAGTACTAAGGCATGTATCAGATTATTGTAGCCGGGTAGCGGCCTCCGGCCGCAAAAAAATCGCAGGCAGAGCACGATTCACACTGCTATAGAGCCATTCTGTCATTTCGAAGAAGCACGGCGAGTGAGAAATCTCACGCCCCTGAAGATATTTCTCCCTTCGGTCGAAATGACAAAAAACAGACGGCTGTAGAAAACAGAAAACTGCTCTAGTCCGGAACACCCCGGTCGCAGGGCGTGTCGTGCACAAGCGCTTTGAAGGTTTTCAATTCCCGGCTGAATGCCGTTTGGTCAAACGGTGTGTATTCTGCAATCGGTACTTCATTTCCCCGGCAGAATTCGTGAGCGGCATGTTCGACCTGCCCGATGATTTCCCGTATCCTGCCCGTAACGATTCTGCGAAAAACAAAAAAGTTCAAAAGGGTCTTGATCCAGGCCCGTGCGGGGGTCACATAGCAGCGCAGCGTGTACTCGGCTGCCCGGGGACCGGACGGTGCGATGTCAAGCTGAAGTTTTACAGTTGCCTCAGGAAATTGGCAGTAATAATCGTGTAAGTTATT
>CAZFIB010000195.1:0-2442 GCA_964518865.1 uncultured Thermodesulfobacteriota bacterium | reverse complement strand
TGCTATAGGGGAGAGGTTTATTTACTTGACAGGAAACCTTTAATGGGTGACCCCAAATGTCTTTGGGGGCTTCCTAAGGACACCCGCTATGCGGGTGTGATCTTTACCCTTGCTATGGTGTTGCAAATGTGTTACACCTGAAAAATGCGACACATAGTGATTTAAAGAGAGGGTTACACAATGCCTACCGAAAATCCCCGGGTAAACGTGATGCTTGAGCGGCCGCTGTACGGTGTGATGCATGAACTGGCTGAGTCGGAAGGTCTGTCGATGTCGGCGCTTGCACGTGAATTGATTCGCGAAGCACTCGAACTGCGTGAAGATATTGCGCTGGGCAGTCTGGCAGACGAGCGCGAAAAAACGCTCAATCGAAATAAAACGCTGTCCCACAAACAGGTCTGGGGCTGAGCTGTGTCTTTTGAGTTACAGTATCATCCAGCGGTCATGGATGATGACCTCCCCCGTATCGACCGCAAAACCCGCCAACGAATCAAAACCGCCATTGAAGAGCGCCTTATGACGAAGCCTCATAAATACGGTATCCCCTTGCGTAAAAACCTCAAGGGATACTGGAAACTGCGAGTCGGCGATTATCGTGTTGTGTTTAAAGTTCAGAAACAGGCGGTTTTGATATTGGCTATACGCCATCGCAAGGATGTATACCAATACATGGTCGATCGGAATGCCGAACGTATGTAGACCGGCAACAGCTTGTAAGATAGATAAAATAGCGATAGCGCCTATTTTATAATCATGGGTAACCCCGGCATCTGCAAACACCGAAGAATATTTTATAACAAATGCAGGCGTGCGCACTTTTTTCTGGAAGATAAAAGCGTGCACCACGAAGGACACGAAGTTCACGAAGAGTATAATTTGCCTGTCCCTTTTCTCCTTCGCGTGTAAAGAACATGACAAATCCTACATTTGGTGTCACACCCCGCGTGGGTGCGTGGATTGAAACATCTGAAGGTTCTCCCTTTGGGCCTTTATGGGTGTCGCACCCCGCGCGGGTGGGGACTGCCGTCCGTGTGACATATAGAATTGCTTTTCAAAAGGTACTTTGTTAAAAGTTTAACCTGTGATGAATTCTGGATTGTCTCTGTTCTGCTATACGTAGACGACAAGGTATCCCATGCTTCGCAGTCTGCAGGAAAGAATCAACCGCCTTTACAGCTCAACCCGCCTGCCCGCTGTTCTGCTGCTCGCCGCACTGGCATCCCTGTTTGTTTTTCAGAACGACCTCACCGGCTTCCAATCCGGACATCACGGATTTCTTTCATCTCACGGCATGGCGATCGCTGCAAACCTTTCTCCCGATCACAACTTCCTCATGTTTACACGCATGAAACAAGAGGAGGGCGGCACCGTTTCCTATGATGTGTACAATCGTTTCCCGATCGGTGCTTTTGCCGTTATCAGACTGGCGACCCTGCCGTTTCACAATGACCTGAGCATGCAGATTTCCGTTGCGCGAATGGTCATGCTCTGTTTTTTCGCTCTTGCCGCATGGTGTGCATACCTGTCGCTTGTCCGGATTGCGGGCAGCCGACAGGTTGCCGTGATTGCAACCCTGTTTTCATTTTCTTCTTATTACTGCCTGTTTTACAATGACATGATTTTCTGTGACATGCCGACTTTTTTCGGCCTTCTGCTGACTTTCCACGGCATGGTGGTGTTCGAGCAGGAAAAACGCTTTGCACAACTGCTTGTCAAGTCGTGTGCGGCCCTGTGCTTCGGCTGGCAGATCTACGGCATACTGCTGCCGTTTACGCTTCTGGGCTTTCTGCGGGAGCTGTATGCAACACGGTCGGTGCGTTCGTGCATCCGCAGCCGTTACTGCCTTCTGGGAGTCTGCACGCTGTGCTTCGGTGCGGCAATTCTTGCCGGCAATCTGGCCGGAGAATATCTGGCTCTTGATGTTCGTTTGGCGGAGCTTCCCACGTTCCGCAAAATGCTGTGGCGGACGGGCCTGTCCGGCTCCGAAGCCTATGAACAGTACGGGAAGGCTGTACGCTGGCCGGTTTTTCTCTCTGACCAGCTGGGCAGGATAGGAAAGATGTCAGTGCCCTATGCGCTGGTACGATATGAAACAAATCCTGAATTTTTTATCTCTGTGGGCGGGGGGGCTGTGATAGTGGCCGTGCTCGGGATAGCGGCCGCCGCACACAGGCTGCTCGTGGCAAGCCTGGTTGTGTCCGGGCTGTGCTGGTCATTGCCCATGCGGCATTTCACGGCTTTTCATGATTTTCAAAGCATATTCTATATCGGCATACCGGTTGTTGTTTTCAGCGTTCTGCCGCTTCCGGTCGAAAGGGTATCCAGAACCTGCACCCTCGGAATTGCTGCAGCAGCGTTCCTGCTTTTTTTCTTTTCCGCCATCCAGATAAATAGTGTCTGAACGAAAACTTATATTGAGTAGATTTGACAGCGTGAAAACGC
>CAZFIB010000194.1:0-2515 GCA_964518865.1 uncultured Thermodesulfobacteriota bacterium | reverse complement strand
AATTACTCCATCTGCCCTTCGAAAATGTGAAGTTATTTATTCGCAAGCCCTAAGGTCAACGGTTTTCGGCTTGCAGATGTGGCGCGGGTTGTCGGCCGGAAGGCCGCAGTAGTCACACACGTACACTTTGCTCTGAATTTTACCCGGATTGCAGAGGTGCTTCTTGTCCGTTGTTGTTTTGCCGCATGTCCTGCAGGAGTAGGTTTTTTTGGCAGCAGGTTTTTTTGCTGCTGCAGTCTTCCCGGCAGCTGATTTTTTTGCAGCAGGCTTTTTTGCAGCGGCTTTCCCGGCAGGTGCTTTGGTAGCCATGTGTGTTCCCCCATGATTGTGTTGTGATTGTGCGGCCTGAAGACAGGCGCATGCCCTGACACTGCATTTTTTATCATATTTTCATGAAAAGTAAAACACTGTACTGCCGGATCGGTATTGTGCTTTATGTTCGGTGATACTATATGATAAAAAATAACCGACGCCGGATAAAACCAAACACTTTGAACCGGATATGCCATGACGTATCCTGAACTGTCTGTGATTATACCGGTACTGCATGAAGGCGGTACAATAAACCGCTGCATTCAACACCTGAACCGGCTGCACGGCAGTGAACGCTGCGAAATAATCGTTGTCGACGGCTCTGAGCAGCGGACTACGGCCAGGGCTATCCAAAGTGAAAGCATTGTAACACTAATCAGCTTACCGCCGTGCCGTGCACGGCAGATGAATGCCGGTGCTGCCGCGGCCCGGGGTGATATCCTTATGTTTCTGCATGCCGATACCTGTCTGCCGCCGGATGCCGTATCCCTGGTGACCGGTGCGCTTGAGCAGCCAAGATATGTGGGCGGAGCTTTTGATCTTGCAATACGATCAAAGAGTCCGGTGCTCGGCATTATTGCACGCGCAGCCTCTCTGAGATCGCGTCTTTCGAGGATGCCCTACGGCGACCAGGCGCTCTTTATCCGGCGGGAGTATTATGAGAAAATCGGCCGTTTCAGCGACATTCCGCTCATGGAGGATGTCGAGCTCATGAGGCGCATCAAGCGACGGGGCGATTCAATCTGCATTATACGGGAGCGCGTGACAACATCGCCGCGCCGCTGGGAGCGTGAGGGAATAGTCCGGTGCACCCTGCGTAACCGGCTGCTGGTCACGCTGTACTGTCTGGGGTGTTCCCCGCACACGCTGGTGAAATATTACCGGTCTGATACTGCATGATGGCTGTACTGCACCGGCTTCGAGAACCCTATGCATGACGAGACACATCTCATCTGCTTTGTCAGGTATCCTGAACCGGGGAAGGTGAAAACACGCCTTGCCGAGGGGCTTGGCGAACGTGAGGCCTGTGAGCTTTACCGGCGTTTTGTTGCGGACGTTCTTGCCTGCGCCTCTGAAGTCGATGCATGCTTGCATGTTTTCTGCCATCCCGCAGAAGAGATTGAAAAATGCAGGCAGTGGCTGGGGCGGGATGTCGAGGTGTTTGCGCAGCGCGGCGCCGATCTGGGCGAGAGAATGAAAAACAGCCTTTCGGACGTGTTCAGCGGGTCGGCGCAGCGCGCTGTTATTATCGGGTCCGATGCACCTGACGTGCCCTCCGCATATATCAGTGAAGCGTTCAGGGCCCTGCAGTCCAGCGGATGCGCGGTGGGTCCGGCGGCTGACGGCGGGTACTATCTGATAGGATTCAGGAGAAATGCATTTCTGCCCGGGGTTTTTGAGGACATGCCCTGGGGAACTTCGTCGGTGCTTGAAAAGACCATGAGCTGTCTTGCATCACATTCGGTTTCTGTGTATACAGTACCCGGGTGGTACGATATCGACACGATCGAGGATCTCGGGTTGTTCGTTGCGAGGAATGCCGGCGGCGGAGCGCGCGCTTTGCATACCGCGGCGTATATGAGAGAATCGGGAATTATCTGACGGCCGGAAGCTTGATGCCGGATGCCGGAAGCGTCGCACGCATTGTTTTCCGGTAAAGATGCTTGTATGAAAGTCGCATTTTCACAATTTCGATAGAGGTACGGATGCAGGACATGGTTGACAGGCTCAAACACTACCGCCGGATGCAGCATGACGGCATACCGATTTATGTCAATCCCGATATGCCTGACTGGTTCGTGCCGGCCGAGAGAGCAGACCGTATGCTTGCCGTGCTGCTTGCAACAGAGTCTACCGCTGAAGCTGCTGTTGCCGACAGCAGTATGTACGGCACCGGCCTGGCGGAGTCTCTTTTTCTTGTAGAGCGTTTTATTGACCGGTTTTCCCACATCTCCCGGCAGCCCTATACCGGCCGCAAGGACGTGCACAGCCTGCAACGGCTCAGGGAGTGCTGGTTCCATATTACCAATTCCTGCACGATGCGGTGCACGCACTGCATGTTTTCCTCCGGACCGGACGAGACAGCTTGTCTTGAACGGGAGGCTGCGGAGGCGGCTGTCGCTGAGGCACTGCGACTCGGCACCGAGCTGTTTTATGAAAAACAAAACTTGAATACCCCGTTTTGTAAACGGGGATGAAAAGT
>CAZFIB010000193.1:0-2652 GCA_964518865.1 uncultured Thermodesulfobacteriota bacterium | reverse complement strand
TGCCGGATGCACAGGCTTGGTTTATCTCCTATGCGCTTGAATCGCTGCGGTTCGCGCCGCCCGAGGCGTCGGGTTTATACAGTACATAATTTTAATTAAAGTATATTTACACTTCTGACGATAAAACATATTAAATTTACTTAACAATTGATAACATGTCAAAATCATTCTCGCTGGCTTTCATCTTCATAATCACTGCGGCATGTGCTTTTCCGCCGTCTTTGTTCGCTGCACGGGCATCACGACAACTGACTGATTCCGAGATTGCCTACCTGGTTGATCTAATGTCCGATAGACGGTACGACCGTCAGTATCTCAGCCGGGTCTTTGCGGACAAACGCATCGGGTATATTCAGGGTATTGTCGGACAGAATGTACGATACCGGGAATATGCCCCCAACTACAAGCGGTTTCTGAAGCCTGTTTCGCTCGGCATGGCAAAACGCTTTTCACGTACATGGCGAACCTGTCTCGGCATGGCCGGCAGCCGGTCCGGGGTCGCCGCTGAGGTGATTACCGCGATCCTGCTCGTTGAAACAAGCCTGGGGAACTACCTCGGCTCTGTACCGGTCGTATCTGTTTTTACCTCGATTCTTCTTGATGCCCGGTCTCCGGAATCGTCAGACACGGTGTACCGGCAGCGACTTGAACAGAAAGCTGCCTGGGCAGTGGATGAGGTAGCTGCGCTGCTCACAATGCATCACGACCTTCAGATCGACATTTTCGCTCTCAAAGGGAGCTATGCCGGCGCGTTCGGCATACCGCAGTTTCTGCCTTCCAGTTATCTGCAGTGGGCGGACTCTGCCGGCGAATCCTCACCGGTTGACCTTTTTCATGTGCCCGATGCCATCTTTTCAGTCGGCAGGTATCTCAAGGAACACGGCTGGTCCCCAGCGCTTTCGGACAAGGAAAAAAAGCGTGTTCTGTGGAGCTACAACCGGAGCCGGGCCTATGTCGATACCGTTATGCAGGTTGCCGAACTGATTCGGACGCAGCACTGCGCAGACGTTGCACGGCACACCCCGAAAAGTCATCCGGTATTGTAACCGGTGTCTGTCGTTTCTGCAATCCTGCCCAGAACAGACACAAGCAGGCGCCACAGCATTCCCACGCTTTTTATCCGTACAGCCTCGTCCGGTGAGTGACAGTTGACGATATCGGCACCAATGGACACCATATCCATACCCGGGTATTTTGCGCCGATAATGCCGCACTCGAGGCCTGCATGCGTTACGCTGTGTACCGGCGAACTGTCGAAGAGGCGCCGGTACTCGCCGTCGACGATATGCAGCAGCTTCGAGTCCCTGTCCGGCGTCCATCCGGGGTAGGGTTCATCCACCCGGCTGTCACATCCGGCAAGCCGTGCAACTGAGGTTATCTGTTCGGTACATGCCTGCAGTGAGGCCGCATTCGAGGATCGCGGGCTGTTGTGTACTGTCAGGATGTTTTCACACACCGAGACGCATGCAAGGTTGCTGGATGTTTCGACAAGCCCGGGAACATCCCTGCTGAGCGCAAGCACGCCGTTTGGCAGGCCGGCAAGCATATCGATTATTCTTGCGGAAATATCGCTGCGAATAATGCGGTCCGGCACACCGGCTTCCCGAAGAGTCAGCTCCATGTGCTCGCCGCCGTATTCACCCTGCAGGGAATCCGATAAGCTGTCAAGCAGCTGCCGGGCCTGTAAACGTGTCTCCTTCGGCAGACAAATCACTGCCGATGCCTCACGCGGTATCGCATTGTGTTTGTCGCCGCCGGCAAGCACGCAGATCTCCGTCCCGAGCGGCTGCAGGGTTCTGAGTGCGCGGGCAAGAATCCTGATCGCATTCGCGCGGTTCTCGTGTATATTGAGTCCTGAATGCCCGCCCTGGAGCCCGCATACACTTATTACAGCACCATCCCTGTTGCAGGGAGTGTCATTGTATTCCAGATGCAGTGTGGAGGTGACCCCTCCCCCGCCTGCGCATCCGATGCAGATCGAAGTTATTGTCTCGGAGTCGATGTTTATGAGCATCCTGCCCGTCAGCATATTATCTGCAAGCCCGGCTGCGCCGGTCAGCCCGGTTTCTTCATCGACGGTCAGCAGGAGCTCAAGAGGTCCGTGCACACATTCCGGTGAAAAAGCCGCTGCCAGTGCTGCCGCAACACCGATACCGTTGTCGGCACCGAGTGTGGTGCCGTCCGCCCGTATCCAGTGGCCGTCTCGTACAATCCGGATCGGATCGCATTCAAAATTGAATGACACATCGTCGTTTTTTTCACAGACCATATCGAGATGTCCCTGCAGAACGACTGCCGGCGCTTGTTCATGACCAGGGGTCGCCGCAACCCGTATACACATATTACCCGTAGCATCGCGCGCGACGCTGCAGCCGTTCGATTCCGCTTCTTTCTCGATAAATCGCGATACACGCTCTTCGTTTTTCGACCCGCGCGGAATCGATGCGATACCTGCAAAGAGCTTCCATACCGGTTCAGGCTGCAGACCGTCGATTTCGTGTGTCATAGGTACTCCTTGCTGTACTGAGAATACATGCGTAGATGTTTTGCAGCAGCATGTGTTCCTGTGCGTTATTGTTAAATTTATCTGCTTTTTATATAATCCCCGATTCACCACCTAAAAAAAAGAAAAACTCGTTGGTTCCTGAAAAC
>CAZFIB010000192.1:0-2724 GCA_964518865.1 uncultured Thermodesulfobacteriota bacterium | reverse complement strand
TGTAAGTTTCCGCAATAAAGTAGTCAGAACCGCTCAGAGATTTTCAGAATAGAATAGACAAATCAGCTGGATTGTCAGATTAAAAGAGCCTATTATAGGCTCTTTTTTTATGGGCAAAAAAGGTGGGCGGCAGGTTTCACGAGAACCATACCGCCCGAATACTAACCGGGGCCGGCAAGCCCCTTCAAAAAACCAGAGGCTTCAGATGATACTGTACCGCAAGCTGAATCTCAAGCAGATTTTCAAAAAAGGCAAACGATATTCATGGCAGCGTCCTGAGCGTTGTCCGCGCTGCGGTCACGACAGGCTGTGGGGCCACGGCTATGTCCGGCGGTTGTTCGACGGTTTTATGCAGGCGCTGCCCATGAAGTGTTACCGCTGCGCTGATTGCGGCTGTGTGATAACGCTGAGGCCGAAGACGCACTTCCGGTGCATCCAGGCTCCGATTGCCGAAGTACGCTGCGCCATTTTCTGTCGAATCAGAACGGGCCGCTGGCCGCCCGGAGCTTCACACTCCCGCCAGCGGCACTGGCTGGCAAATCTGCGGCGCAGCATCAAAGCCCACCTCACAAACACCTGGAGCCGGGGCGAGCTGGCCGGATTTGACCGTCTGTGGGATATGGGTATCGTGCCGGTACGTGCCCGGATAGTCTGAGAACGGTTTTATTTTGCACCCACCCCAGTGACCTCTGCTCTTTTGCACCTGCCGCCGGGCCGGTAATCTGGCTGCAATAGTAATCCAGATGGGAGGTTGCAATGCAAAAGGACAAAAAGAGAGAGGTTGCGGTGTTTCGCTACAGCATCATTCACGATTTTGTCAACGGTGGCCGGCTGGACCACGGCGAGAAAGAACGGCTGCTGCGTGAGAAGACGCAGCGCAAATGGGCTATTCCGCATTCGGGCAAGAGCCGCATCAGCCGGGCGGCGATTTTGAAGTGGATCGCTGATTATGAGCAAAGCGGCCGGCGGCTGCAGTCGCTTGAACCAAAATCACGCAGCGACCGCGGTCTGGTGCGGGCAATCGACGAGGACACCGCGCTGAATCTGATCCGTCTCAGGCGGGAGCTGCCTGACATGCCGGTACCGCTGTTTATTCGGCAGGCCCGGCAGCGGGGTTTGCTGGAGCCGGGTTTCGGGCCGGGGCAGACGACGGTGTACCGGTTTCTGCACGAGCAGGGCCTCATGCAGGCAGCCAAACCGCCGACAGAGGACCGGCGCAAATTCGAGGCTGAGCTGGTAAACGACATATGGCAATCAGACGTGTTGCACGGCCCCATGATACCCATAGGCGGCAAAAACAGAAAAACCTACCTGATTGCCTTCATCGACGACCATTCACGCCTGGTACCCCACGCAGAGTTCTACCCCGCGGAATCGCTTGCCTGCTTTCTGGATGCCTTTCGGCAGGCGCTGCTTGGTCGGGGCTTGCCCCGAAGGCTGTATGTGGATAACGGACCGGCATACCGATCCCGGCAGCTGGAGCACATCTGTGCCAGTCTGGGTATTGCGCTTATTCATGCCCGGCCGTACAAACCACAGGGAAAAGGTAAAATCGAGCGCTTCTTCAGAACCGTCCGGGGGCAGTTTCTCTGCGGCTTCCAGGGCAGCACGCTTGCTGAGCTGAATCTGGCCGTTTCCTGCTGGCTTCGGGATGAGTACCACCAGCGCAGGCATACTGCAACGGGGCAGGCACCGCTTGCACGGTTTGCAGCCGGTATGCACTGTGTGCGCAGTGCCCCCGCAGATCTTGCAGATCACTTCCGCACGGTTGTGCGGCGCAGAGTGAACCGGGACCGCACAGTTGTCATCAACCACCGGCTGTATGAAGCCCCGGTGGAGTTGATCGGCAAACGGGTGGAAGTGCTGTTTCATGAGCACAGCCCGCAGTCTGCAGAGGTCCGGTGGCAGAACAGGTCGTTCGGGATGCTCACGGTGGTGGACCTGCAGGTGAACTGCCGGGTCAAACGGGACAAAAACCGCCAGGTGCAGCTGCAGTCCGATGAAACCCGGCCCGAGAGCGGCCAGTTGTGGGAGGGCTCAAAATGAATCCAACCTACAGAACATTCTTTGCCCTGCAGCGCGAGCCCTTTACCGCCGATATCGCTCTGAAGGATATTCTGGTAACGCCTGCCCTGCAGGCAGTCACAGAGCGCATCCACTATGCCATCAGGCTGGGCGCAGCCGCACTGCTGACCGGGGAAATCGGCAGCGGCAAGTCCACCGCGCTGCGCTACGTGACCGGCAGCCTGCATCCTTCACAGTATCGGCTGCTGCAGGTGACGGCGACCTCGGGCTCCATCGTTGAAATCTACCGGCAGATACTGGGGGAGCTGGCCTGTGACAGCGGCGGCTGCTCCCGGGCTCGGATGACCGCCGGGATAAAAGAAGCAGTGGTGCAACTGGCAAAAGACAAAAAAATCACCCCTGTGCTGGTCATTGACGAAGCCTCGCTTCTGCGACTGGAGGTGTTTGCCGAACTGCACACCCTCACACAGTTTGAAAGCGATTCAAAACCGTACCTGCCCATGGTGCTTGCCGGACAAAGCAATCTTGTGGACAACCTGCGCTACCGCAGCTGTCTGCCGCTGGCTTCCCGGGTAGTGTGCAAAAGCCATCTCACGGGCCTTGACCTGGCGGGAATGCAGCAGTACCTGGCTCATCACCTCGACATTGCAGGCGTTTCTCAGCAGCTGTTTGAGGACGGCGCCGTCACCGCCATTCATC
>CAZFIB010000191.1:0-2755 GCA_964518865.1 uncultured Thermodesulfobacteriota bacterium | reverse complement strand
ACCGTGCTTACCAAAACAGCCGAAACCTTCGGCGTTGAAGGAACACCGTTGGTGACGTTGTTAAATTGTTCAGTTTGATATTAAGTTCTCTTTTTTCTGCAAAAATATGCTCTCCTTTTCGAGACGACATACTTACCGCAGAGCGACTGACATTCAGATATCTTGGGTCAAAAATAAATCTGTCCCCTTTTGCAGTACGCACTGTGTTATGACACAAATTCCATGCTGCAGAATGCTACCTGTCGAGCCCGAACGTCACGGTGCGGACATACTCCTGCTGACCCTCAGGACCGAGCATCTGCTTGAACACATCGACCGCCGGGCCGCCTTTTGCAAGCAGCGTCGAAACATAGCCTTCGATGCCGTCTTTGATCCTGCCGGACGTCTCTTCATCGATTGGCGCGGCTTTCCGTGTCATATCCATGTACTGCTCAAGAAATGTTCCGTAAATATCAAGCAGCATGTCATCATGCGACCTGTCGGCATTGACATGTATGCTGAAATCCGTAATGTAGTCCTTGTACCAGTCCCTGACGCCGGTCTGCTCGAAGCCGGCTACCTTTTGTGCTGCTTTGCGCATTTCGGCATAGTGCTGCCTGATGTTTTCGTCATCGATCTTTGCGGGATCGATGACCTCGATGACGAAAACACGCTTGCCGCCCATAAAGATAAAATCGACCGACAGCATCGGCAGGTTGTAGCCGTAGTCGGGACGTATGACCATGGTGAACATTTTCATAAACAGAAACATGGTTGCATCGAGCGTGTTGACGCGCGCAAGCTTTTCGCCGGTACGGCTCTTGACCGCTATTTTGAACATCTTCAAAAACTTCCAGGGATGCAGCACCCTGAATTCGGGCTTTACCGGATAGGGCTTCAGATCGACATTCTTCATCAGAACCTGTTCGGTATAGGCGGCGTACTGCTGGTACATACGGTCGGCTTCGCTGCGGGCCTTGATAATAAACGGCGAGGCAGCAAGAACGACAAGGACGACGATGCCGAGAACAACGAGCACGATATATTTGATCACTTTCATGGGGTGTACCGCTCCTCCTGTCTGCGCATGCCCATTCGCTGCGGCGGCGGGCGTGCCGGCCTGATGGTTTTCTACTGCACTTTTCGTCCGTCCGCCCACAGCACCTTTTCCGCTTTCTGGATAGCAGCCTCGACCCCGCTGCGCTTGTCGGGCTTTTCGTAGCAGCGGAAGGAAAAATGCACCCTGCCCGGGTCATCCGGCAGTGTAGCGGTTACGACATGCGTGGTTATCTCATCACCGTCATACGTCTTCACGGCATGGTAGTAAACATTATAAAAGGTCTTCACCTGCTCGCGCAGGTCGATGCCTTCGCCGGCAGCCCATTTTTTAAGCAGCGCGATGCCCAGGTCGAGGTCGCCCGTAATCCTGCTGCGGCTGTAATATATTTTTTCGGAATCGACCGTTTCGGTAAAGGGCTTGGGCTTGAATTTTTTCTTGGCCGGGTCGCTCAGCGATGCCGGCTGCAGCGAGTTCCAGTAGCCCCGGTAGCGCTCGACATTCTCACAGGGCTCTATGCCGAGCACCTTGACGCGGACTTCGTTGGCAAAGGCCTCGACGCGCTCGGGAACGAGCGATTCCCAGATGTCCAGCCCTGCCCACGGCGCGCCTTCCTTGGCAAGCTTGCCGACCAGCCATATCTGGACCCTGTCCTTGAAGCCCATGGTCGGCATGACCTGACGGCCGCCGAAGCCGCCGATAACCACCGGCTTGATATCGGGATATTTTTCCATAATACCGATCAGGTAGTTCCGGCCGGCGATGAGGTGGGCATCCTGACCGGGAACTTTCAAGACCATGGTTTCATCGGTATCCCCGCAGTTCAGAAAGTAGCAGACCTGCTTCTTTGCGAGCTGGGCGCGGAACTTGTCGATAAATTCGAAAACAGGCTTTGTCGGGCCCTCGTTCCGGGTCACGCTGCCGATGATGACATAGTCATAGGGCTCCACCGTGATGATTTGCGGGATAGCCTTGACATCGAGATGGTTTTCAACGCCGATGATCGCCTTGACCCAGTATGCGGATTCAAGGGTGGAACCGTAAATCGAGTTGTGCACCAGCAGCCCCTTTTTGGCGCTCTGCGCAGCAGCTGTTCCGTAGAGAAACGCACATGCAAGCGATACGATAATACACACTGACAGTCTCTTCATTATCTTTCCTCCATACCTTCTGCAGTTTCATCCACGTTTCGTAGATGTGTTGTATGTCGGGTTGCGATACCCGGAATGTTGGGCAAAAACGACCGGAAGACCTGCTCACAGCTGCAGCCGGGATGCGGCGATAATGCGGTGCTGCAATAAGCGGGACAGGTATACAGTCTCCGGAGAGAGGTATGGACCGCGGCATGACGCGGGAACCGCCTCGTGTATGCTCCGGGCGGGTGCAACAGCATCAGCCGGCAATGACCACGAGAAACCTTTCGATTTCTTGAGCTTCTCTGCGCAGAGTATGTGAAAATCCGGATTCAGGCGGTGCACATTCGGCGGCGGGCTGATGAGCACACCGATAATAGTATACAGAACAAGAAAAAACAGGCTGTGACGAATACAGGTCATGATTATTTGCATCGGCCGATACTGTCCTGATACATTTTCTTACGATAATTATTTGTATACAAACAATAAATGTAGCAAACTTCTTCGTGAAAGTCAAAACATGAGTGGGTCCAAAATCCACCGCCTAATTTTTAAACGCACCTTTTCACCAGCGGCAGTGCTG
>CAZFIB010000190.1:0-2835 GCA_964518865.1 uncultured Thermodesulfobacteriota bacterium | reverse complement strand
TGACGGGCATTATAACCTCCCGCCTTCTGTCCGTCATCTGTTTAGCACTTTACATATAAGCTTTCCCCCACAGCTCCCTCTACCTCTTCACCTCTTCACCTTCCTCTTCCCCCTCTCCAAATCGCCGGCAGGAAATATTATGACGTGAGCACTGTTCCGCGAGCTGCTCGAAACGCTGCTGCGGCAGCGAGGGAATCGCGACAAGCGCCTCCGAGGCGCCGGTGCGGCCGGACACCGCACCGATGTCCTCCAGGCTCCCCATCACCCTGACATCGTGAATCTTGCGGCGCTGCTTGAACGGGTCGTCATCCACAAAACCGGCAACATGGTACTTCATGCGCGGATTGTTGCGTATCTCGCGGAGCGCCATTTCACCGGCATCCCCGGCCCCGACAATAATCACCTTTTTGTCGTTCACGGGCTGCGATTCCAGGTACTCGCGCAGTATGCGCAGAAAAAAGTGCGAGCCGCTGATAAGCAGCAGGCACAGCATGGCATCGACGACAAACACCGCCCGCGAAAAATACTCGAACCGGGCATACATCAGGATGACGGTCACGATAATGAGCGAGCTGAGAAACACGGCCTTTATTATATTGATGAAATCACGCACGCCCACGTGGCGCCACATGGTCTGATAGAGCCCGAAGTGATAGAACAGCGCAATCTTCACGCCGATAACCGCCGGCAGGGTTTTGACAAAATAGGTGAGCTGAAGCTGCGGCAGGCCGCCCTCGAACCTGATAAGATAGGCCGCGAAATAAGCTGTCACGATCAGCACCAGGTCGATGAACATCTGAATCAGGCGCTGCAGGCTGACCAGAAACGCGCGCGCTTTCCAGGAAAGCCGAACTGGCAGGACGGTTTCGTCTCCGTTGCGTTGCCCGGCGAACCCCAGATAGATGCCGAAATAAAAAAAACCAAGCGCGAAGACAAAGGCCAGCACGGAAAAGGCCAGCGGGTTTATCTCGCTGAAAAACAGGGTGACGAGCGCGATAATGGCGGATACCGCGTACAGGATCAGAACGGCTTTACGCTCGCTGAACCCCAGGGCGACCAGGCGGTGGGAAATGTGGTCCCTGCCGCCCTGGGAGATGGGCTGGCCGCGCAGCTTGCGGGTAAACGTGACAAAGGCCGTGTCGAAAATCGGAATGCCCAGAAGCAGAACCGGCAGCAGCAGGGTCACGAACAGGCTGGAGGCGTGCTTCCAGGTGCCGGTGATCGACAGTGCGGCCAGGGTAAAGCCCAGAAACATGCTGCCGCAGTCGCCCATAAAGATACGGGCCGGATTGAAGTTGTAGAACAGAAACCCGATGCAGGCGCCGGACAGAACGATCGAGAGCATCGCCACGGAATCCTGGCCCAGGGGAAGCGAAAAAACAAACAGGGCAAACGAGCTGATTGCCGCGATGCCGGCAGAAAGCCCGTCCATGTTGTCGATGAGGTTGAAGGCATTGGTCAGCCCCACGATCCAGAGGAATGTCAGCGGGTAGGCAACGACCGGCCAGGGAATGATCTGGATGACCGTGTCCATGCCGATCAGCAGGGCGGCCACAGCTATCTGTCCGGTAAACTTCACCTGCGGCGACAGGCTTCGCAGGTCATCGGTCAGCCCGAGCAGAAATATCAGGGTCGAGCAGATAAGCAGCGGAAGGATATCCGAAGAAAATCCGAAGGTTGCCACGCCGACACAGACAAACGAGGCATACATGGCAATGCCGCCCAGCACCGGAGTCGGCTGCTTGTGCCAGCGGTCCGTGCGCGGGTTCACGACTCTTCCGCCCCGCAGTGCAAGCATCCTGACCGCAGGGGTCAGGACAGCGGAAATCGCCAGTGCGGAAACAAATGCCACAAAATATTTCATACTGCCCCGGAATAGTTAATAATAATATGCTGATCTTTTCCCGTTCTTCGTAAGCGTCGCGCCCCTGGTGGTGATATCGCGAATGATCAGCGACGGCTTTACTGCCGTCCGCTGTGTCTGGTTGTCAGGCGTCGAGTTGTGCGGGTAAATTCAAGAAGGGACCTTAGTGCTTCATTAACAGCAGCTGAATTATTAAAGGCTTTTGCGATGTCAGATTCAAGCACAACGATATTTGAACCTTTCTCCGATAGTTTTTTATGATATTTACCGCGAACAGCTTTTGAATAGTCAAAATTGTATTCCGTCTGCAATTCGTCTTTTTCTTTAGTTTTATGCGCTTTCATGTCGTTTCCTTTCATGTGCGGTAGCAGGCCTCGCACTAATAATGCGTATTTTATTCCTTCGATCTGTGTGTGAAATCACAAGCAGGTGATCTTGAGAGGAGTATCCGACTGTTATAAGCCTTAGCTCACCGATAGATTGATCTGGATCATTGAAGGTTGCTGACAGCGGATCATAAAATACTGTTGATGCTTCCTCAAAAGATATACCGTGCTTTTTATAATTTTGTTCGGCTTTTTCATTGTTCCATTCAAATTTTATCATTAAATACCCATATGTCTATATTGATATTTTATTGCGCGGCTGTATCCATGGATAACTCAAGCCAGGGAACCTGGGGCACATATAAGGTGATGAGCACAGCGCACCCTGCGAGCTTCCGGAACACCATTCACCTCCGGACAGAATGCCGGACACGCTGGCGCTTTGTCCGGCCTACGCCTGGTGGTGCGCAAACATGCAGGAGCTGCTTTAGCTGCGATTCTTCGCGGCCAAAGGCCGCTCCTGCAGGGTCTCTTTTCGGTACGCACGGCGCACCCTGCGATCTTCCACCTGCACAACCCGTCGGGTGGTGCAAACATGTAGGAGCTGCTTCAGCTGCGATTCTTTTCGCGGCCAAAGGCCGCTCC
>CAZFIB010000189.1:0-2857 GCA_964518865.1 uncultured Thermodesulfobacteriota bacterium | reverse complement strand
GAACAGAATCGGGCCTCCGGCAGCACAAAAATCCGGGTTTCCGTTCAGACACTAAGTAGGCCGGACTAAGAACCGGGAGGATACAGGCATGCTGGAACTAGTGCCGGACACGCTGACGCTTTGTCCGGCCTACGGGGACACTGCCGCAGAAGGTTCGAGTCCGGCTTTTTGTCGTACCGTATGTTCATCAGGAGCGAAGGGGGAAACTCTTCAGTGGTTTGAGATTTCCCGGACGCTGTGCTCCTTCGAAATGACAGAACGGTAGGAGCGGCCTTTGGCCGCGAAAAGAAATCGCAGCTGAAGCAGCTCCTGCGGTTTCGCACGTCGCACCCTGCGGGCTGCATGCTGCAATCAGGTCGCAGCATTACAAACCATGCTGCTAATCGTCTTTATTGTTTGTCATGAGCCGCCTTCCGCACCGTAATCCCCAATGATTCAAGCAGGCGGCCCGTATCGATATCTTTTATAAGACGACCGATATCGCATGAAAGCGAAGGTCCGGCAGCCGCCTGCAGATCGCGGAGAAATACCACTGCCTGCTGCAGAAGCGTTTCCGGGATAGCGGTTCCTCCCGCTGCTGCGGGTACTGCTTTGAGGGCAATCGAGCGAAGCCTCCTGCTGAGCGATATGTCTGAAGCGAGCAGGCGGACAACAGCTGCGCTGTGTGTATAGTACAGCGTGCACAGCTGCGGGGCTTTCTTCGCAAGACGTGTGTCGCGAAGCATCCTGAATACGCTCAGCGAGGTTTCATCCAGACCGCTTGTCTCAAGAGGGCACTCGTCAAGGGGTACCGTTGTCGTGGTACTGCCGGTGGACAGCATCGCGGGAAACCATGCCACAAAAGCATCGTCGTGGTTTTCGCCGCCGTTGAAGCCTGCATCGTAGGCACCCGCGGTAACCGGAAAATCGGCGGATGATGTTTTGCCGGCGGTGTATATCCGGCCGGACGTATCGAGCACAACCGAAAGGGCTGTTTCCCGCTCGCTTCCGCCGAAAAAGGTGGCTGCCTGCATGCCGGAAAGATCACTGTCGAGCCTGATGACATAGGTGCTCACCCAGTCGTCTTCTTCGGTCTGAATCGCGTCGACGGGCGTGGGGCAGCCGTATTCCGAATCGCCCGCCACGACAATGCTGCCGTCCGCATCGACGGCGATCGAGCGGCTTGTCCCGTTACACAGATAGGTTGCGGCGATCAGCTCACTCAGATCGTCATTCAGCAGAGCGACGAACGTGCCTGCGTATTCGCGGACCGTGCCGAACGCTCCGGGGGTGACCGGGAAGTCAAGTGACGACGTGCATCCGGTTATATATATATTGCCGTCGGCGTCAAACGCCAGTGAGCGGTCGGTCTGCTGCGGCCGGTCATAGCCCATTGATTCCGAATCCGTGCCGCCGAGAAACGTGCAGGACAGAAGCTGCTTAAGGTCGGCGTCAAAGCGGGCGATGTAGAGATCGCTGTAGCTGCCGCCTGCATTCAGCACCGTGTCATAGGCGCCCGCGGTGACCGGAAAATCAGCCGCGCCGGTCTGCCCGGCTACATACACATCACCCGCCGCGCCGACCGCGATTGAATAGGCGCTTTGCCCGCCCTCGTCCGCTCCCAGAAAGGTTCCGGCAAGCATCTGTGAAAGGTCGGCGCTGAGGTGCGCGACAAACACCATGCCCGGCGGGCTTATGACATCGGGGTCCGCCGGATGGGTTGTGTCGTAGGCGCCATCGGTCACCGGAAAATCGGGCGAGTCGGTATAACCGGCGACATACACGCTGCCGTCGCCGGCCACGGCAAGGGCATATGCGCGGTCCTCCGCCCCGCCGTTGCTGCCGCTCAGATAGGTTGCCGCCTGCAGGGTCGAAAGGTCGGCGCTGAATCTGGCGACAAAACCGTCATCTCCCACCCTGCCCACAACATGCTCTGGCTGAAAACCGCCCGATGTTCCGGGCAGATCGTCCGAGCCGGTTATGCCGGCGATATATATGCTGCCGTCTGCGCCGACAGCGAGCGAGCGCGGCTCGTCTGACTGTGAACCGCCGAAAAACGTCGCCGCCTGCAGGGTCGAAAGGTCGGCGCTGAATTTTGCTATGAATGCATCACGCGATCCCGCGGCTGTCGTACTGAATGCTCCCTCGGTAGCGGGAAAGTCGGTCGCCTTCGTATAGCCCGTGACATACACGCTGCCGTCTGCGCCGACCGCCATTGAATAGATTGTCTGAACACCGTCGCTTCCGCCGAGAAAGGTCGCGGTATAGTCTTCCGTACTTTGTGCCGCTGCAGTCTGCGGCACTGCCGCCTGTACGGCCGCGAGGATGATAATAATGACAGATATATATGATCGATTCATTGGACCCCCCTCTCTCGTGTGTTTTTTTATGTACTATAGGCACCATCATGGGAGTGAGTCAAGCGGCAATATGACGGATACAATCAGGGGTTTTTATGCTTACTGATGATACAATCGTTGCGCACGGCGCACCCTGCGGGCTGTCTGAATCAAAAAACGTCATTGCGGGCAATTGACCCCGGGCGGGACCGGGGTTATTCATGTAATGAACATATGGGCAGGAGCGGCCTCCGGCCGCGAAAAAAAATCGCAGCTGAAGCAGCTCCTGCGGTTTCGCACCACCAGGCGGGCACCGGAAAAGCAGTCATTGCGGGCAATTGACCCCGGGCGGGACCGGGGTTATTCATGTAATGAACATATGGGTAGGAGCGGCCTCCGGCCGCGAAAAACAATCGCAGCTAAAGCAGCTCCTGCATGCTCGCACCACCAGGCGGGACCGGGGTTATCCATGTAATGAACACATGGGTAGGAGCGGCCTCCGGCCGCGAAAAGAAATCGCAGCTGAAGCAGCTCCTACA
>CAZFIB010000188.1:0-2859 GCA_964518865.1 uncultured Thermodesulfobacteriota bacterium | reverse complement strand
TGTCAAACTCTGTGAGTCCCCCGGCAGAGCCGGGGGTTTACCCATGATTATTATTATCCGATAAACTATAATGCAATATATTTCAGGTGCTTAAAAATATTTTTTTTGACAATGGATATTTTTTATCTTACCTTTATGCCGCCTGCGGCAGACGGTACGCTGCCGACAAATCAAAACTGCGGAGAATGAAAAGAGTGGCTGTTCCACCGGGTATCGATCTCGAGAAAGTAATCAGTGTCGCCTCTGAAATCATGAAAATCAACCCGGAACTTCCCTGGTCGGGCCTGATGAACACGCTGTGCGAAAAAACGGCTTTTCTCATCGATGCCCGGGCCGCCACCTGCAGGGTATTCGATACCGAGCTCAACACCCTGCTGGCAGCCGGCGAGTTCAACTGGAAAACAGAGCGCTCCCCTGCCATCCCCTCCCGCGATACGGTCGCCGGCACGGTTATCAGCACGCTTGAGCCCTACAGCGTGCCGGATATCGCCAGCGAGGAGCTGTATCTCGAGAAAGAGAAGGTCATCGCCGCAGGACTGAACTCGCTGCTGGCGCTTCCCATACAGCTCATCGATTACGTGGGCGCGGAAAAAAAGAACGTCCTTATCGGCTCGCTGCAGCTCTACTTTGAAGAAAAGAACAATCAACCTGATCCCCTGCAGATAAAGCTGCTGCGCAGCCTGATCGAGCGCTTCAATTACGTTCTGGCGCTGAAGCGCAGGCTTGAAATCCAGAAGCGCTCCGAAATCATCCGCGACAGCCGCAAGGCCCTCATCGGCATACTCAAGCGCACCCGACTGATCGACCAGGTTCTGAGCTATATCGTAGCCAAAATCGCCGAGGTTATCGACGTCAACCGCTGCTCGCTCTTCAACATAAACCGGGATGCGGCCGGCAACGGCTTCGCTGTTCTCATAGCAGGATTCCCCCTCAAGCCCATGGCGCACACCTACGGCATAACCCTCACGTTCCAGGAGCACCCGGCCTTCCTGGAGGTGTGCGAGGCGGGCGAGCCGCTGATCATCAGAAACGCCCAGCAGGACCCCCGCATGAAAGCAAACTACGGGCTGTATATCGACCGGCATATCCAGAATGTCTGCTTTGTTCCCATCAAGGACGACAGCGATACGACCACTCACGTGCTGGTGCTCGACGGTGACGAGTCAAAACCGCTGACCGCTGAAGATATTTTTTTCATAAACGCGCTTATCGACGATGTTGAGCTCTGCATACAGGCTTCCATTCTGTCGCAGCAGCGCCATGATTTCATGAACCGGATGATCTCATTCGGTGCCATAGCGCGGGTGTACACAAAGAAACAGGCCGCACCGGACACGACCCCCGAAGAAATTGAAAAGCTTTTCAAAAAGCTCAACAAAAGCATGCTGGCCGTCAACGATATCATCGCCGACCGCATACCGTTTGCCGAAAAGGAGTGCTTCAACCTGCATGACGTGATCGCCGAGCGCCTCGAGGCCTACTATTTCGGGCAGGATATCAGGCTGCAGGAAAGCTGCCGGAGCAAGGAACTTTTCATCACCGCCGACACAAAAAAGGTGGGGCGCATCATCGGCAACCTCCTTGACAACGCCCACAAAAAACTCGAGTCCCTGAAGGCCGGTGTGCTTGAGGTAAAAACATATCTCGAGGGGGAGTTTGCCGTAATCAGCATCGGCAACACCGGCGTACTGCCCCCGGAAGCCTGCAGGATGCTCGATGACAACATACCCATACAGCACCAGAAACGCGAGGGGAGCCTCGGGCTGTCGATCGTGCGCCTGTTTACCCTTATGCACAACGGCTTTTTCGAGTATGAGACATCCGCGGAGTACAACTGGACGGTATTCAGGGTGAAGCTGCCGGTCGGCGGCGGGGAGTAGCGCTGCCGTTATTTTCCGCACAGCCGGCTCCTGAAAACATATTTGTTATGATTACAACAGCAGCACAAAAAAAGAACGGCCTTGACAGAGCGCGGCCCTCCAACAATGGATGCATTTTCCGGAGTGACGCGCTCCGTCGCGCCCGAGACGGTTTTAAACAGGGCTGCCGTAATTCGTTATATGCGCTACATGCCCCTGACAGGCAGAACCTCGATTTGATTGAATACTGTTTCAGGACTCTTTCACTACCCTGACATCCAGAGGACCTGAAGCGTCAAGGTGTACATCGCGCTGCGGAAAGGCGATCACAATGCCTGCCTCCCGGAACAGCTCATCGATGCGGAAACGCATGTCGCTTGCAATGCGCTTGCGCTCGTACATATTCACCATGCTTATCCAGAAATACATATGGAATATGAGCGCGTTGTCCCCGAAATCGCTGAAGCGCGCATACGGCTTCGGCTCTTTGTTGACATCCGTGTGCTCAGCAGCCGCTCAACCTCCCGCACCGGCGAGCCGTACACGACACCGACAATTATTTTGACCCGCACCCGCTTGTCCGAGAGCGTCCAGTTGATGATGCTCTGATCGAGCAGCTTGCTGTTAGGCACCAGGATATGGACGTTATCCGCTGTCCTGATGCGGGTGCAGCGGAATCCTATCTCCTCGACCGTAGCGACCATGGACTCGACCTCGATCAGATCCCCGACCCGTATCGGTCGCTCGCCCATGATGATAAAGCCGCTGATAAAGTTACTCAGAATGTTCTGCGCGCCGAAACCGAAGCCGATGGCCAGCGCACCGCCGAGGAATGCGAATGCGGCCAGGGGCACATTCAGAATGCGCAGGGCAAACAGGAATACGCACACCAGAAAAAAGTGAATTACCCCGCCTACAAGGCGGGGCTTCAAAAACATTAAAAAATCGTAACCGTTCACAGTTTTTTTAAGAAAAAAGCTCAAGATGTTGTGTAGCCTTC
>CAZFIB010000187.1:0-2872 GCA_964518865.1 uncultured Thermodesulfobacteriota bacterium | reverse complement strand
GTATGTTTTTACAGTGCATGGTGTCGCATGCCTGACTCAGTCAACGACATCAAAAACAAACTGCATCTTCAAGGCCCGTAAACTGCTCTTTCGGTTAACTTTGAGCACTTCACCAAGTCTGGAGGTTTTCTTATATTCCCGCATATGTCATACATTGTGAGTCCTCCGGCGGAGCCGGAGGTTTACCCATGATTATTAAATTTCGCCGGCGCTGTTTTTTTCGAACACCCGCAAAAGAGCTTTTTAAACACCGCAAATACTATTATACTAATGTTGTATATAAAGTAATCGCTGCCAAAAAACAAGTGCGCGGTGCTGCGCCGCGGGCGCTCTTTATGCAAACAGCAAGACATTTCAAATCATGCGTATTTTCGCTCTTTCCGACATACATGCGGACTACCGCCGGAATTATGAGCACATAAAAAAAATACCGGCTGACGGGTACAATGATTCCGCGCTGATCGTCGCCGGCGACATCAGTCATAACACCGGCCTGCTCAGGTCCGCTCTCGAAATCCTGAAAGTACGCTTTGCCGTCGTCGTCTTTGTGCCGGGCAACCACGATTTGTGGCTGCGCGACGACTTTCCGGACTCGCTTGAAAAATTCAACGGCATCCGCGCCATGTGTTCTGAAATCGACGTAGCGACACACCCTGTCCGGATCGCATCCGACAGCGGCCCGGCCGCCTGGATTGTGCCGCTTTTTGCGTGGTACGCGCTGCCCGAGCACTCGCCATCCAGCCTGTTTGTCTGCAAGCACGGCGAAGACGACTCTCTGAGGATATGGTCCGACATGAAAGCAGTACGCTGGCCCGCCTGCGTCGATGACCGGACGCCTGAGGAGTACTTTCTCGGCCTGAACGAACCTTTTCTGAAGCGCACTTACGACGGGACCGTCATATCGTGCAGCCATGTTCTGCCGCGGGCGGAACTCATGTTTCCGACAGAGCGTGAGTTACGGGCCTGGGCAGGCCGGCTCAAAGACCCGCAGCCGCGGTTCAATTTCAGCCGGGTCGCGGGAAGCAGTACCATCGACAGGCAGATACGCGAACTCGGATCAGCGGTTCACGTCTACGGGCACCAGCATCGCAATCGCTGCAGAACGCTTGAGGGCATTCATTATATTTCACACTGCCTCGGGTATCCGCGCGAGCGTCAGCAGGGCCGAATCATCGGTGATGCCTGCACCCCCCGGCTGATCTGGGACGGCAGCGGGCCCTGTGTCGACTGAAAAAAACGCCGGGCACCGAAACGAATGCTGAAACGCAGCAATGTGCGTCTCTGCGATTGCACGTATTGAGGTCCTTCGGTATACTCAAGGTACGTATGGCGGACGTCGTTTTGTGACCTGTAACCGTAATGCAATGCATAGTATTATAGATCGCACCCTATGTTTCCACTGCGCGACACAACACCCTGCCGGTCCTATCCGTATGTAAACAACGCACTGCTTGCGATAAATATCGTCGTGTACCTGTACCAGCTCGGCATGGGTGACAGCCTGCCCCGTTTTTTCTACCAGTACGGGCTGGTGCCGGCGCGCTACTTCGTTCCCGCACTTGCTCAATATTTCTCGGCCGGCGAGCAGGCCCTCTCGCTGGTATCGTTCATGTTTCTTCACGGCGGGTTCATGCACCTTCTCGGAAACATGTGGATGCTGTATATTTTCGGGGACAACATCGAGGACCGGCTCGGACCCCTGCGCTACGTGCTGTTTTACCTGCTCTGCGGTCTTGCCTCGGGAATATCGCACATGGTGCTCAATGCCGGATCCAACGTGCCGGTTGTCGGGGCAAGCGGCGCGATCGCCGGTGTCATGGGAGCCTATTTCATCCTGTACCCTGCCGCCAGAATTTTAACGCTCGTGCCGATACTCATCATTCCCTACTTTATCGAAATACCCGCTTTTGTGTTCCTGGGGATCTGGTTTGTGATGCAGTTTCTCAACGCATCCTTCGGTGCCGGCGCCGCCGGCGGCGTGGCCTGGTGGGCGCACATCGGCGGATTCATTTTCGGCATTTTGTTTCTGAAGATGTTTCAGACCCTGCCCGAGAGCGGCCTGACGCGGAAAATCAAAAAAGCGACCGCCAGAAAAAAGTCAGACCGGCTTCAGGTTATCCGGCCCGCCGGACCGGCGCCGGATGCCGACACCTGCGGAGTCCTGCGCATAAGCCCGTTCGAAGCTTTGACCGGCACCAGAAAGCTGGTCAACATCCCGTCCGGCTTACGCAAGCGCCTGATCCGCGTCAGCGTACCGCCCGGCATCACCAGCGGCACGGTGCTGCGCCTGCGGGGCATGGGCAGACAGCTCGCTGACGGCCGGCGCGGAAACCTGCTGCTGAAAGTGGTGGTTGAAAGCTAGTGGAGACGAAAGATGTTGCGTCCCTACGGCTGCATACATACCGTACCGTCATTGCGAGCACGTGACCCCGGGCTGGGACCAGGTTATGCATGCAATGAACATAGGGGTGCAGGTGCTATGGCAGGTATCAAAACAGGGTAGCCGGGCAGGAGCGGCCTCCGGCCGCGAAAAAGATCGCAGCTGAAGCAGCTCCTGCGGTTTCGCACCACCAGGCGGGCACCGGAAAAGCAGTCATTGCGGGCAATTGACCCCGGGCGGGACCGGGGTTATTCATGTAATGAACATATGGGCAGGAGCGGCCTCCGGCCGCGAAAAAAAATCGCAGCTGAAGCAGCTCCTGCGGTTTCGCACCACCGGGCGGGCATCGGAAAAGCAGTCATTGCGAGCAATTGACCACGGGCGGGGCCGGGTTATGCATGCAATGAACATAGGGGTGCAGGTGCTATGGCAGGTATCAAAACAGGGTAGCCGGGTAGGAGCGGCCTCCGGCCGCGAAAAAAAATCGCAGCT
>CAZFIB010000186.1:0-2912 GCA_964518865.1 uncultured Thermodesulfobacteriota bacterium | reverse complement strand
GGACAAGCAAAGAAAGGTATGAACTTTGTAAGGAGCGGCCTCGGGCCGCGAAAAAAAGATCGCAGCTGAAGCAGCTCCTACAGTTTCGCACCACCAGGCGGGCACCGGGAAAAGTAAAACCGGGCAGGCCGGGCAGGAGCGGCCTCCGGCCGCTTTAGGATGGCACCCCGAAGGGGTCCATCAAGTCATTGGGGCCCATTTTGACCGTGCCGAGTCTGAACCGTGTGATGCGGATCAAAGGGCCGAACTGTCTGAGCGCAGCGAGTTTTCGGCCCGCCGCAGCACACGGTTCAAGCGAGGGTACCCGCCGGAGGCGGGCCGGGCAAACGGGTGTCCTTTCTTTGGCATACCTTTCTTTGGACAAGCAAAGAAAGGTATGAACTTTGTAAGGAGGCCGCACTAAGAACCGGGAGGATACAGGCATGCTGGAACTAGTGCCGGACACGCTGACGCTTTGTCCGGCCTACAGGTACTGTGCTCCTTCGAGATGACAGAACGGTAGGAGCGGCCTCCGGCCGCGAAAAAAATCGCAGCTGAAGCAGCTTTTGCGGTTTCGCACGGCGCACCCTGCGGGCTGTCTTAATCAAGCAACGTCATTACGTGCACGCTCCGGCATCATTCCTTCAGAATAATCATTTGATTATTGCCTGTCTCCTGTTCTAAAATCACAACTCTTGCGAAAATCACCGTTTGCAGAAACACCACAGGTACCCCACATGAGCACCGATACCTTTTTATCAACGCTGCAGAAACTCAAACCCCGCGATCACCTGTGCCTCATCTATGAAACTCAGGAAGAGCAGTTCGGGGCCGCCATTCCCTACATCAGCTCAGGGCTGCAGCAGAACGAGCGGTGCATATATATCGCAGATGAAAACACGGCCGGTCAGGTCATCGCCGAAATGGGCAGACAGGGAGTCGACACTGACGCGGCAATCGATTCCGGGGCGCTGATCGTGGCCGGCAAGCGGGATTCCTATCTCAAGCCGGGGCATTTCGACCCGGACTGGATGCTGTCATTCCTGCAGGAGTCGACCGAAGCCGCTAAAAACGACGGCTTCACGGCGCTGCGCGTGACCGGCGAGATGACCTGGGCCCTTGGCGATGTTCTGGGGGCCGACCGGCTGATAGAATATGAAAACAAGCTGAATACCTTCTTCCCCCATTACGACTGCTCTGCAATATGCCAGTACAATATCAACCGCTTTTCACCCGAGATCATCCGGAATGTTATTTTTACGCACCCGATGGTCATCTACGGCAACTTTGTGTGTAAAAACTATTACTATATACCGCCTGAAGATTTTCACGAACAGATGCAGGCACACAGGGATGTGCCCAGGCTCTTGAATAACATCCGGGAGCGGGAGCGAATCGACAGCGAGCTCCGGGAAAGCAGTGAATTCAACAGAACGCTGCTTGACTGCTCCCCCAATCCGATCCTCGTTATCAACGGGGACACTTCCATCCGCTATGCCAACCGGGCCTTCGAAGCGCTGACCGGTTTTTCCGCTTCCGACAGTATGCAGGCAAAAGCGCCCTATCCCTGGTGGACCCCGGAAACGCTCGAAAAAACAAGAAAAGACCTGAAACAATCGATGCAGTCCGGCGCCGTCAAGGTGGAGGAATGTTTCCGGAAAAAAAACGGCGAGCGCTTCTGGGTGGAGATAACGGCAACGGTCATTCAGAAGCAGGGCCGCTTCGATTACTACCTTGCCAACTGGTCGGACATTACCGGGCGCAAGCGGGCGGAGCAGACCCTGCAGGAAAGCGAGCTGAAATTCAGGCTGGTAACGGATACAATCAAAGACGTGTTCTGGATGCGCACCTGCGGCATTAATGAGATGATCTATACCAGCCCGGCCTATGAACAGCTGTGGGAACGGTCGCGGGCAAGCCTCATGGAGAGCCCCGGAAGCTTTCTGGAGGCCATTCATCCCGACTACCTCGATAGCTATGTCGCGGTGATCGACACCTGTCACAAAAAAGGCAAACCGTATGAATATGAATACCCCCTCATACGGAAAAACGGAGATATCCGCTGGATTCATGAAAAAGGCTATCCTGTCGACCTGGAACTGAACGGAAGGCGTCTCATGGCTGGAGTCTGCTCCGATATTACCGAGCAAAAAAAAGCATATTCCGAGCTGGAAGAAAAAAGCATACAGCTCGAAGACGCCAATGTCGCCCTGCGGGTCGTGCTTGACCGGCGGGAGGAAGATAAAAACCAGCTCATAAAGCAGATTCTGCGGAATATCCAGGAGCTTGTCGTACCGAACATTCAGAGCCTGCAGCAGACGCAGCTTGACAAGCGGCAGAAAACCTATGTCGATATCATCGCATCCAACCTGGAGGACATACACACCTCATTTGCCGGCAGCGTTCAATCCGGTCTTGAAAAACTCTCCCCCGGCGAGCTCAGGCTGGCGAATTACATCCGGCAGGGTATGAAAACCAAGGAAATTGCCGATTTAATGGGACTTTCCACTCACACGGTCGATGCCTACCGCAAAAACATCAGGAAAAAGCTGGGCCTGAAAAACAAAAACGACAACCTCCAGACCTTCCTCAGGACCCTGGATTAGCAGTACCTTCGATACACCCATAATACCCCGATCTTTCACCATTGACACCTGCAATTTATATTATATTCTTTGAATATATATACACCCTCACACTGCGTACTTCATTGGTTTATCTTTGAAATCCGAAATTTTGAACTGAAAAATTCTTTTTTCTCTCAAAGTCGCAACGGGGCCGGGGCAACAATTTTTTCAGTGTGCCTTAAGGGAGTGTTGGCCCTGTCTCCGTCGATCCCAGGGCCTTAAAAAAAATTATCCTCGCCCAGAGGGCGAGTCTTTAGGATGGCACCCCGAAGGGGTCCATCAAGTCATTGGGGCCCATTTTGACCG
>CAZFIB010000185.1:0-3076 GCA_964518865.1 uncultured Thermodesulfobacteriota bacterium | reverse complement strand
ACAGCACTGCCGCTGGTGAAAAGGTGCGTTTAAAAATTAGGCGGTGGATTTTGGGCTTCTGGATGAAGCCGGCGGCACCCTGCTGCAGCAGCCTTTCGGCTTTTTCCGATCGTTCCTCGGCAGTGCAGAGTATGATTTTCAAGTCCGGTCTGACAGTCCGGATCTCTCTGAATATGTCCAGGGGCTCCTCCCCCGGCATATTCAGATCCAGCAGCGCGACATCTATTGTTTCGGTCTGCAGCGCTGCTATCTCGCGGGCTTTTTTTCCGTCAGCAGCCGTCATGGCTTTAAAACCCGCCTGCACAAGAAGCCGCTCGGCCAGCACGGTGAAGTCGATATTGTCATCGATGATCAGAATCGTGTGCCGGTACGCAAGTGAGGCGACATTCTTCGGCACGCTGAAATAAAACGCGCTGCCCGTGCCGGGCCTGGACTCGACCCGTACGCGGCCGCCGTACCGTTCGACGATTTTTTTTACCAGCGCAAGGCCTACGCCGGTCGAATCGGCAGCCGACCGGCGGTCGAGCGTTTCGAACATTTTGAATATTCGATCACGATCCTCCGGCTCGATGCCGATGCCGGTATCGGTGACGCAGAACTCCTGCGAATCATTGCGCCCGGAGCACAAAACCGAAACGGTCCCCTGCGGTTTACCCATGTGCTTGAATGCATTGTCGACCAGATTCTGTATGATTTGCTGAAACAGCGTCCTGTCATACCATATCTCAGGCAGGTCCTCGGCAACAGAAACCTTGATCCCCGGCGGCGTCTTGAGCGCATCGATGATCTCCCTGCAGGCCCGGCCGCTGTCAAAGAGCCTGACGGAAGGCTGCGAGCGCCCGATACGCGAATACTGCAGGATATCGCGTATAAGATTATTCATGCGCTTTGTCTGCACGGTCAAATCATGCAGGTAGAGCCTGCCGCGTTCGTCGAGCAGGTTTTGATAATCCTCGTCCAGCCAGGCGACAAGCGACCGTATGCCGCGCAGCGGCGCCTTCAGGTCATGCGATACGATGTGGGCAAAGTCGTCGAGCTCTTTGTTGGTCCACTCCAGATCGGCAAGCGCGACTTTCAGCTGATCCTCTGTCTGACGGTGCTGGAACACCTCGAATTCGAGCCGTGACTTCGCCTCCCGCAGCTGATCATAGGCCCCCTGCAGAATTTCCTCGGCACGCTTGCGTTCGGTAATATCGCGGACTACGGCAACCGCCCCGATGTTCTCGTCCCCGCGTTCCCTGAGCAGCACGATACTATGCTCAACCGGTATGATTTTATTATCCGAACGATACAGATATGTTTCCCAGTTCTGCAGAAAACCTTTTTCAAACAGCTCTGCTGTTTTTTCTACAGCGTTCTCGAAAAAATCTTCTCCCAGGGTAACTTTGCTGCCCACGGACGAGTCATAGGAGCCCGGCTTCGCGACGGTCAGTTCGATGGGGGATTTTCCGAGCAGGCTGTCCGCGCCTCTGCCGACAAGTTTCAGCAGAGAACCGTTGACGCGGGCTATGTGGCCGAACTGATCGCTGATCACGATGCCGTCCAGGGAATTCTCGACAACATTGTCGAGAAAATCGCGGGTGCGGCGCAGCTCCTCTTCATCCCGTTTTCGTTCGGTGATGTCAAGGCCGACTCCCCGAAATCCCTGCAGGCGCCCGGCATTGTCGAACAGCGGCACGCCGCTGATTTCGACCCAGGCAACATCACCCGGTCGTGCAGCAAACGAGTGCTGCAGATGAAACGGCGATCGGGCCTCCACCGACTCATCCAGGACAGCCTCGACATGCGCTGCTTCCTGAGCAGTCATAAAATCAAACGGTCTGCGGCCGATAAGGTCCCGGGGACGGTATCCCGCAACATCGAATATACGATCGGAGACAAAGCAGAACATCCTGTCGCTGTCGATTTCCCAGATGTATTCACCCGCAGCCTCGCTGACGTCACGGAATCGCTGCTCGCTCTGCTGCAGTTTTGTGTGCGCCTCATCAAGCCTGACGAGCATCCGGTTGATTGCCTCGACCAGCATGCCGATTTCGCCATGATCCTCGACTGCAACGCGCATCGCCTGCGCACCGGCATCGCCTACATGTTCCACATTGCGGCTCAGGCGCCTGAGCGGACCGAGCACAAAGCGCTGCAGCAGCACTATAAGCAGAAGGATCGACACAAAGGCGACGCAGAGAACGGAAGCCAGATTATAGCGTACCGCACTCAGGCCCTGGGCATAAATGGTGCGCGGCTCGGTTACCTGAACGATAACGGCGGGAACGCCGTAGACGTCCCTGAGCAGGCCGTATCCGGCTATGCGGTCGCCGCTGAGGGGCTGCACAAATGCCGGTGCGGTCGATTCGGCATCGAAATGCCGCCTGACCTCCTGCGGGATTTGCGGGTCGTCGAACAGATGGAAATCGATCGACAGCCTGACGGTTTCCTGCAGGCGGGCTGCCAGCTGGCTGTCGATCATGCGCCCCATAACCAGCGCGCCGACAACCGGACCTTCCTGGGTGCTTTTCAGGACGGGCCTTGAAACAAGCAGCATGGCACCCTGAGAAAATTTGACCAGCGCTTCATGGTCCATGATGCTTTTTTTCAGATCGATATATTCAAGAACCTCCCCGGCAACGTCCTTCTTTTTTTTCGCGCTCCTGTCGAAAGCATTGCCTGCCCGTATGCGGCCCGACGTGTCCAGCAGCAGCAGCAGATCGAGACGCTGCTCCATAAAGGTTTCATCGACAAGGTTTGAGCGTACATACCGTTCGTCGGGCTGTAGAATATAATGGTAGGTGTCGTCCCGCCATGCCCAGTCTTTGGCCAGGCTGCCGATCTGATCGAGCTCCGAGCGCACGGCATTGCGTGCCCGCTCGGTATTCTGCTGCACGAGATTTTTTTCAAGCTGCTGGTAGCTGCCCATGAGCGCCTGCTGCAGCACAAACGACAGCAGCAGCACAAGGCACAGAAAAACGAATGCGCAGATAAAAACGGTTTTTTTATACAGGCTCATGCGCTACACCATGACGTGCACAGTCAGACACCTCCGGCAAAGCCGGAGGCTTGAAAAACGTGAACCGCTCAAAGC
>CAZFIB010000184.1:0-3090 GCA_964518865.1 uncultured Thermodesulfobacteriota bacterium | reverse complement strand
GCGGCGTTGTTGCCGATTTGCTCTCACAGAATTATGTCGTAGGGTGGTTCCAGGGCCGCATGGAATACGGTCCCCGCGCGCTCGGCAATCGCAGTATTCTGGGAAATCCCTGCAGCCCGGACATGCAGAAAAAGCTGAACCTCAAAATCAAGTACCGCGAGGGATTCCGTCCGTTCGCACCTTCCGTGCTCGAAGAGGATATCACGGAGTATTTTGACCTCGACCGCCCCTCCCCGTACATGCTGCTGGTGGCTCCGGTACGCGAAAACCGGCACAATCCCCTTCCTGAGCACTATGAGCGCATGCCGATGTATGAGCGGCTTTATTGTGTACGATCCGACATTCCCGCCGTCACACACATAGATTATTCCGCCCGCATTCAAAGCATACGCAGGGAGACCAATGAGCGTTTCTGGAAACTCATTCGCGCTTTCAAAAACAAAACCGGATATGGTCTTGTCGTCAATACAAGCTTTAATGTCCGCGGCGAGCCGATTGTCTGCAACCCTGAAGACGCCTACCGATGCTTCATGCGCACGGAAATGGATTATCTGGTAATGGAGAATACTTTATTCAAGAAAAATGAACAACCTGAATGGCGTGACACTGGAAACTGGAAAGACGAATTCCGGCTGGATTAATGCACCGATACGAATTACAGAAAATCAGCCCTTAAAACATATTTTTAAACAGTCAAAAAAAACACGCCAATTCAAAGAACTGTTAGAAAAATTGTAAGTAATCGGAACTTCAGCGATGCTCATCCGGTTCTGATAAATATGCTTTGCAGTTTCAAACAGTATGTCGAAAGATTTGCTTTTCATCTCCCTGGACAAAAGAAGCTCCATTGCATCATAAGAATATCTTCTAAAGCCTGAGGTTATATCACGATAGTACTTATTCCTGAAAATGCTCTCCGGGAAGTCAAGAAATATATTATAGCTGATATTACCGGCTTTGCTTAAAAGCAGCCGGTAGCGTGGCGTATTTATTTTTCTTTCACGGCAGCCGATAACAAGATCACACGGCGGATAAGCAAGAAAAAGCGGGATTTCTTCGGGATTGTGACTGAGGCCAGCATCCATCGAAACGGCATAATCGTATCCCTTTTCAACCGCATATCTCATGCCGTCCAGCAGTCCGCCGGGGATATGAGTGTTTTCTGTATGATTTATGACATGGATATCCGGGATGGATTGTAAAATGTCACGGGTTGCATCGGTACTGTTATCGTTTATGACACAAACATCGGCATATTTTTTTGCGCCTTGAACCACGGCTCTAATCGACGCCTGTTCGTTATATGCGGGAATGACGATAAGACAGGAACTCTTGTTTAACATGCGGTTTCACATCCCTCAGTGCTGTCTGCTCTTGTCATTCTATTATTACAGCATATGATCGTTAGTCAAAATAATTTTTTACGCTTCAGCAAGAAGTATTCTCAATGGAGACCTTTTAAGTGAATATGCGTTCGGCACATGACGATTCTGCAGAAGAGACGAACATTCGTACCATCATTGAACCTGCAGGCTGCACCGTTTCGACAGGTGTTATCCTGGCAGCAGGCAAAGGCGTTCGAGCCTATCCGGTTACCAAAATGATGCCAAAAGCACTTCTGGAAATCGGGGAACAGCCTCTTGTTTCCAGAAATATTGAAATAATGCGTGATCAGCTGAAAATAGCAAAAATCATCATCGTTATCGGCCACTATGGGGATCAGATCGTGGAACATTTCAGAAAAAACCCCATGGGAGTCGATCTTCTTTTTGTCACCCAGCATGAACAAAAGGGCATCGGGCACGCACTGCTCGGTGTTGAAGAGCATGTCGGCCGGGAAATGTTTTTGGTAATGCTTGCCGATGAGTTTTATCTGGATTCCAACCACTGTGAACTCCCCGCATTTCTGTCTGATCACAGCGATGCCGATGCGGTTTTGCTCTTTCGTGAAGAAATGGACAAAAACAAGATACGCAGCAACTATACCGGCACACTCGCCGACGGCAGGGTCGTCTCGCTGATCGAGAAACCCGCCGAACCTGACTCCAGGCTATTGGGCGTCGGATCCTATCTTCTTAACAAAAAAGTGTTCGATTATATCCGCAACAGCCCTCCGTCTCCGCTCCGTGGTGAAGTCGAAATCACCGAAGTTCTCTCATCAATGGCACAAAAGGAAAGGGTCTATGCTGCAAAACTCAGGGGTTTTTACATTAATGTGAACAGCCTCGATGACCTCAACTATGCAAATTACATCTACCGTGACAAATTTTTCGACAGTTACAAAATCACCGTCGTTATTCCTGCTCACAACGAAGAAGAAACGATTCAGGAAGTCGTTGACGAATATGCACGCCACCCTGCCGTTGATGAGGTTCTGGTAATCGACAACAACTCCTCGGACGGCACGAACCGGCTGGCGGCCGCTGCAGGCGCACGCGTCCTGCATGAACCCTTACAGGGTTACGGCCGCGCACTCAAGCGCGGCCTCGATGAGGCCTCCGGCGATATTGTCGTTCTCACCGAGGCCGACGGCAGTTTCCGCTCGGAGGATATTCCCAAATTATTGGAATATTTGAAAGACTGCGATATGGCGGTCGGAACAAGAACCACACGTCAGATGATTGAACAGGGAGCCAATATGGGTCCTGTTGGTCGATGGGCCAATGTCGTCGGCGGAAAAATCATCGAGTCGCTCTGGTGGGGCCAGGAGCCCCGCTTTACCGATGTATGCTGCACTTATCGCGCCGTATGGAAAAACAGCTACCGCAAAATACGGCCTTACGTGACGGCGAACGGCCTTGAATTCGCCACGGAAATGATGATCGCCATGCTTATCAGCAAAAAGCGCATTATAGAAATACCGGTTTCTTATCGCAAGCGCTTTTGGCGCAAATCCCGATCTGAAAAAAGCCCATGGGGACGCATAAAAACAGCATGGCGGATAATGTCGATAATTTTTAGAAACCGTTTTTTGTCCCGGCAGTAGCTGCAGTTAACATCCATTGCCGTTGAAAAACACGAGATGCAGCGTACTATTCTAAATAGTGTCTGAACGAAAACTTATATTGAGTAGATTTGACAGCGTGAAAA
>CAZFIB010000183.1:0-3141 GCA_964518865.1 uncultured Thermodesulfobacteriota bacterium | reverse complement strand
TCCCTGTTTTCAGGGGCCAACGAGTTTTTTTATTTTTTAGATGGTGAATCAGGGTCCATATCGGCAAGGGATTGCTGTCGGCAGCCATGGGGCGGGTCATGGCTGCTTTTTTTATGCTTTTATCAGCGGCAGATCGGACCAGCTGGTGGTATACCGGGGCGTACAGTGGGCGCGTCGCATCTGCCAGCGACTGCCGGGGCCCCCGCCCCCGAACCGGGCGGTGCCGCAGCCCCAGCGCTCATTAATCCTGTCGAAAGCATCCATAAGCAGGCGCCGATGCCCGGCGCCTGACTGTCCGGCGCCAAAAAGACAGGGCTGCCGGTATGTTCGGGAGTGCAGTCCGGTCAGAAAAACGCCTGTTTTCTGATACCGGTAGCCGGGCCGGTAGATTGAGCGAAGGCAGGCACACGCCCGCCTGATCAGTTCCGGCGTATCAGCGGTGGCCGCAGGCAGCCGGCAGGTGCAGCAGGCGCGGTACTGCGGCTCGGGCTTGAACCGGTTGGTGCCCAGATACACCTGCAGAACCGTGGCAAGAGATGCCTGCCGCCGCAATTTTTCGGCAGCGCGGCCGGTATATTCGCTCAGGGCCTCGCTGAGCTCTCCGAGTCCCGCCACCGGGCAGCCGAAGGACCGGGAGCTGCAAATCCCCTTGCGCGGCGGCGATCCTTCCTCAGCAGGTATGCATGCAACGCCCTGCAGTTCCAGGACGGTGCGCAGCCCCGTGACGGTCATTTTTTTCCTGATCCACGATTGGTCGGCGTATTTCAGATCGCGGGCCGTGCGAATGCCGCTTCTGCGAAGCAGTCCCTCATACTGCCGCCCGACTCCCCACACATCGGCAATATCGATCTTTCCAAGCACGGCGTCACTGGTACCCCGTCCCATAAGGCAGCACACACCGTGCGGGGATCCGCAACGTTTTGCCGCTCGTGCGGCAATCTTCGCAAGGGTCTTGGTGGGACCGATGCCGATGGAAACCGGTATGCCGGTGTGCCGCGCAACACAGGCCCCGACTCTGCGGCCGAAGTTCTCCAGGCCTTCCCGTGCGGTTTCGCCGAGATACATAAAAGCTTCGTCAATAGAGTACATTTCCAGCGCCGGGGTGAACATCCCGAGGGTATCCATGACCCGCTGCGACATGTCCCCGTAGAGCGCATAATTTGATGAGAGAAACACACCCCCCTGTCGAACAAAACGGTCCCGGCACGTAAAAAACGGCGTTCCCATTTTGATGCCCAGGGCTTTGGCCTCGTTCGAGCGGGCAACAACGCAGCCGTCGTTGTTGGAGAGCACCACGACCGGCCGTCCCTCGAGCGCCGGATTGAAAACCCGCTCGCAGGAAACATAAAAATTGTTGCAGTCCACCAGAGCAACGGCTGATGGAGCCGGGTTCTCTCCGCCGGAGATCAGCTGACCGTCGATCATGTTTTTGCATACTCCCGGCAACGCATGCACCGCTGCGTTATCGTACCTCATGAATCGCCCATACCACAACGCCCCACACGGTAAAATCGCTCCCTGCACCGATCTCGATCGGCTCATGCCTCTGGTTTTCCGGCATCAGCACCAGGCGGTCACCGCAGCGCCGCAGGCGCTTGACCGTCATCTCACCGTTGAGTACCGCGATAACGACCTTTCCGTCCGCCGGTTCCCGGGAACGGTCGACAATCAGAATATCACCGTCATGAATGCCGGCCTGTATCATGGAGTCGCCCTGCACGCGCACAAAAAACGTGGCCGCCGGACGGCGGACCAGGTAGTCATTCAGGTCGAGATTCCGTTCGATATAGTCATCGGCCGGCGAGGGGAACCCGGCTGAAATCCTGGACAGGACCAGCGGCGGGCCGCATGCCGGGCGTTCCTGGACCGGACGGCATGGAAAAAAATACATGGCTTGTCCTTTACCGCTTGCAATGAGTAATCCAGCATAGTAATATAACATATGTATACCTTTTGCAAGATGTTTTTTCCGGTAAGCCTGTGCTCATAAACTGTAGCGTAATGATCGTGTATGCAATGCGTGTCTGGAAGCAAAAAAACGACCGGCCGTCATATACTCCATGTCGATATGGATGCCTTCTTTGCATCCGTTGAAGTGCTCGATAATCCTTCACTTCGCGGCAAACCTGTCATTGTGGGGGGAAATCTCAGGCGTGGTGTCGTCTCGGCAGCTTCATATGAAGCCAGACGCTATGGAGTGCATTCTGCACAGCCTGTTGCAGAAGCGCTGCGCCGCTGCCCCCATGCTGTTCTGCTGCCGGGACGCATTCACCGCTACCGCGAGGTATCCGATACCATTTTCGATATTTTACACCGCTATACACCACTGGTCGAATGTCTTTCCATTGATGAAGCCTTTCTCGATGTAACAGGGTCAGGCAGACTGTTCGGTGACCCGCTGAGCATTGCACAAAAAATAAAAAACGACATTATTCAGGAAACCGGCCTGAGCGCCTCGGCCGGCATCGGCTCATCGAAATTTATCGCAAAAACAGCCTCAGCCCATCAAAAACCCGATGGTCTTACTGCTGTTCCGCAGGGGTGCGAAACAGCATTTCTCGGTCCCCTGCCAATACAGAAACTCTGGGGGGCCGGCCCGGCAATGCAGAGGAAGCTTGGTTTGCTGGGCATACGGACAATCGGCGATATAGCATGTATGCCACTGAATGTACTTATTAAATATGCCGGCCGGGCCGCTCTGCAACTTCACGAACGTGCCCGCGGCATTGATGACCAACCCGTAACTGCCGGGCACACCATTCAGTCAATCGGTCATGAAGAAACATTCATGCACGACCTTACAGGAATAGATCAGGCCCGAACAGAACTTCTTGCACTGTCGATGAAAACTGCCGCACGTATGCGTAAACACGGGATGTCGGGAAAAACCGTAACACTTAAGGCGACATACAGCGATTTCCGAAAAATATCCCGCTCACATACCGCCACCGCCTGCTTCAGCGATAACAGCTCAATCTACAAAACATGCTGCAGGCTGCTTGCGAAAACAGATATAGAGCACACGCCTGTACGGCTGCTCGGAGTCAGCATCTCAAACCTGCACAGAGAAGGCTCTCAGCGCCAGGTTTGGAGCTATTGTCAAATGTTGTGTTTAGGAGCTTAGGCGGCGATCCTTTCAAC
>CAZFIB010000182.1:0-3191 GCA_964518865.1 uncultured Thermodesulfobacteriota bacterium | reverse complement strand
GCGTAGTGCATCGAAATATCATAGCTTTTTGAAATCGACTGTCAAAGATTAGTCATGGTATGAATGGATTCACTATTTCAAGGTTGAATATTTTTTGACCGTGCTGGAGATCCTCAGTATAAATAAGTTTGCATTCCGCTTGTATAGCAGCGGCAATAATAAAAGAATCATAAAAGGAATACTGCCATCGTTCGACTATTTCTATAGCCTTATGATAAAGATCGATACTTGAATGAACTTCACAGAGCGGTTCCAATACAACAGAGAGATATTTTCTGCAGTCATCGATACTCAAAGGAGCTTTGAATTTATTCAAGGAAACATTGATAAATTCCTGGACGACCTGATTACTGATTATTCCTTTGGATTGGCTCAGAGCAGTCGAAATCAATTGTAACGAAATGTCCTTTTTACAAACATTCTCATTATCGAAAGAATAAACAAAGATGTTTGTATCGATAAAATATTTATCTTTCATTGAGTTCCTCGCGGGTAAATTTTTTACCTGGTCCGGCATAATTCAATGAGTCCATAAATGCAAAGTAATTGTTGGTTTTTGTGTTGTTGCTGACATATTGTTTAAGCCATTGGCGGAAATATTCATTCAACGTTTTATGTTCTTGCCGGGCTTTTTTTCGCGCCTTTTGGATGAGCTGTTCATCAGCACTTAACGTAATGTTCTTTATCATGAAACCTCCCGCAAAAATATCGTGTACACTATAATAGTGTGAATATACGGTAATTTAACGGTAATTGCAATAAAAAAATGCCATACCAACCGGCGCAACGCCGACCGCTACCGCGGCCAATACTATCTGATTCGCAATCAAATAATTCTGTCCCCTTTTTGCAGCGTGCATCACATTTCCCGCACTACCCTGAACGCCTGCCAGACCGCCTCCATAATAGTGCCTGGCTTTCTGCAATCGCCTATGCTGAAAACAGTATCCCTGTCACCCAGAGTTTTACTGAGATCTTGTACCGGAAACAGCCTGCCGGCGAAAACCAGACTGTCTGTTTCAATCTCGACCGTGGAGCCTTTACGCTCAGCGATAGCACAGCCCTTGTGCAGCTGCGTGGGAATGGTACCGCGATGAATCGTAATGTTCGGGTGCTCTACCATCTGCAGAAGCATATTCCGGTTATGCAGATCTACGATATCCGTATCAAGCTCTTGACTGTCGCTGCGCGCACACAGGGTTACCTGTTTGCCCCGGCCGGCCAGATACACCGCTGTTTCACAGCCTATAACACCGGCCCCCATGATGAGGACCCTGTCGCCCGCCGGCTCCCTGCCGTTGAGCACCTGGATGACGCTCATCACGTTCTCACCCTCAAACGGCAGCGGCTCCATCCGGGCACCGGTTGCAAGCATAACATAGTCCGCCCCGAAGGAGCGGATGTCCTCCGGCGCGGCTTCCCTGTTCAGCACGACCTCGATCGGAAGACGTCCGGCAAGGTCCGTCAGATAGCTGATATACTCTGCAATGTCACGCTTGAAATCCGGCCGGGAGGCGGGCCAGAGATTCCCCCCCAGCCGGCCGGCAGACTCCCACAGGGTTACATCGAACCCGCGCCCGGCAGCTGCCCGTGCTGCTTCAATGCCGGCCGGGCCTCCGCCGACCACCAGAAGAGATTTTTTTGTTTTGAGCGCAGCGAGCTGCCACTCGGTTTCATGTCCTGTCAGGGGATTCAGTGAACAGCTTGTCGGCTCACCGGCGATCATCTGCCACAGGCAGCCCTCATGGCACCCGATGCAGGGCCTGATTTCCGAAAGCCTGCCGCTGTACACCTTGTTGACCCATTCAGGCTCGGCAAGCAGCCCCCGTCCTATGGCAACGAAATCGGCTTTACCCTCCCGGAGCACCTGCTCGGCAACCGCAGGATACTGAAGCCGCCCTACCGCAATAACCGGCAGAGCGGTAACACTCTTGGCCTTTGCCGCCATATCGACCATGCAGCCGGGCTTCTGATACTGGGGAGGGTGCGGCCACCAGCCGGTTTCATAGCAGCCGGCATCAACGTGCAGCGCGCTGACTCCCATGCCTTCCAGCTCCCGGACTATCCAGAGCCCTTCATCCTCTTCACGGCCTCCTGCCAGATAGTGGGTCAGGCCGATGCGGTAAATAACCGGATAGTCAGCGCCCGCATCTTTCTGAATGGCTGCGACAGCTTCGCGGGCGAACGTGAGCCGCTTTTCCCGGGAGCCGCCGTAGCGGTCGGTGCGGCGGTTCCACAGCCCGGTCATAAACTGGTCCATCAGGTATCCCTCGTGACCGTGCAGCTCGACACAGTCTGCACCGGCTTCACGGCAGCGCATGGCAGCATACCCGAAGGATTTTGTCAGGGCCTCCACCTCGTCGGTGTTCAGTTCGCGGCTGTTCAGGTCGGGATAGTCGGGAACATAAAAATTGGGGTTTTCAGAAGCTGAAACCGGCTTAACATCATCCGGAACGATATAGGGCGGAACCACCCGTCCGAATCCGGCCGTGAGCTGTACGCTCAGCCGGCATCCGTGGACATGCAGCGCGTCAGCCAGCTGCCGAAGCTGTGCCAGGTGCTTGTCGGATGCCAGGCTGAACAGGTTTCCGGCAACGGGCTCCAGATCCCGGGAAACGAATGCCATCTCTGTTGTAACAAGGCCGACGCCGCCTGCCGCCCGGGCCTCGTAATATGCCCGAAAGCGCTCGCCCCAGCCGCCGTCCTCATCGCACAGCCCGCGCACTCCCATGGGTGCCATGACGACCCGGTTTTTGGTTTCCATTGTGCCGATACGTCCCGGCTCAAGCAGTTTCATTTTTCGTCCTCCGTGCGGATCAAAGCGTATCGAGAAAATCCAGCGTAGCCCGGATGATCTGCTCCTGCTGCTCTTCCCGGCTGATGTCGGCCGCGCGTAAAAGTTAAAGTGGGACGTCCATGAATAAATGAATTAACAGGGAAATGTAAAAGAAAGAGAATGCATTTTATGGTTCGAACAGCCAGATTTGATCGTAGCTTTTACATATAATATTTATTGATATATTCATGGACGTCCCCATCTCCCACATCTCCCATCTCCCCATCTCCTCTCTCCGCCTGAATCCGATCATACATATATGCATTCGTTCTCCTGTAGTGTTGTTCACCGATGTGAGCACTGATGTGCTCAACAAAAAACGGACGATTCCTGTGTGGAATCAGGCAGCCTGTTT
>CAZFIB010000181.1:0-3269 GCA_964518865.1 uncultured Thermodesulfobacteriota bacterium | reverse complement strand
CGATGGCCTGCCCGACTGCTGACTTGAATTTTTTCGGAATTGGGACAGGCTCTATATAGTCATTACCAGAAAACCTCACAGGCATCAGCGGGCGGTACTGCTACCGCCCCCGTGTTTTAGAAACACCATCTCGTGGATGACGGGTTTCCCCCTCCCGATCGGCCTGGATGTTGTGCGGCTGTGATATGCTGTGCAATGATCTATTTCCGCAGGAAACGCTCGGCATCGAGGGCAGCCATACAGCCCATGCCGGCAGCGGTTACCGCCTGCTGGTACACGGGATCGGTGACATCGCCTGCGGCAAACACGCCCGGAATGTTCGTTGCCGTCCCCTCGCCGGTTTTGATAAAGCCTTTTTCGTCGGTTTCGACCTGCCCGGACAGCATATCGGTGTTCGGTATGTGTCCAAGTGCCAGAAATACACCATCCCAGGCATGGAATGACGATTCGCCGGACAGGACATTTTGTATGGTTGCACCCGTAACCGTTTCTTTTTCAACATCATGGATGTCCTCTACGATGCTGTTCCAGAGAAAGGTGATGTTCGGTGCATCAAAGGCTTTTTGCTGCATGATTTTCGATGCCCTGAGCTCATCCCTGCGATGGATGACGGTCACGCTTTCGGCCAGGTTGCTCAGGTACAGGGCTTCCTCCATTGCGCTGTCACCGCCGCCCACGACTGCCACATGTTTGTTGCGAAAAAAGAATCCGTCGCAGGTGGCGCAGACTGAAACCCCGCGTCCCATGAGTTTTTTTTCGGCAGACAGTCCCAGAAGACGCGGCGAAGCACCGGTTGCGACGATGACACAGCGTGCCTCAGTGCGTGTCTCTCCGATCGCCATGTCGAATGGAGAGGCTGTGAGCCGGGCGGAGGTTATCTCGCCGCTTTGAAACCGGGTGCCGAAGCGCTCTGCCTGCCTGCGCATGTTGTGCATAAGCACCGGCCCGTCTATGCCCTCTGCGCTGCCGGGCCAGTTTTCTACGGCAGTCGTTGTCGTCAGCTGCCCTCCGGGTTCACGGCCTTCGATAACCAGTGGGTTCAGCTGGGCCCGTGAGGCGTAAACTGCGGCAGTGAGGCCGGCCGGGCCGGATCCGATAATAATCAGGTTTTCCATGGAGCATCTCCTTCTTGTACGTGTGCAGGAAACTGCGACAGAGCCGTTCCGATACATCTATGCGTATTGCGGTATCTGGAGTATAATGGCAGCCGTTCCCGAGCGTTGTCCGGCACTGACTGTCTCACGGTATCGGCTGTCATGAAAACAAAGAATAAAAACATATGCTTCGGCTGTCTGAATTTTTACATAACCTGGGATGACCACTTTCCCTATGGCTGTCGGGCTATGGGATTCAAGTCGAAACGCATGCCCCATGCCGTCGTGAAAGAGACATCCGGGGTAGCCTGCATGCACTATGAGCCCAAAAAGCGCCGCAGACGGATCTGAACGGTATATGATTTCAGCGGCTGTCGGCAGCGCAGCTGTTGCCGGTATTCAGCAAACCGTAGGCTGCAAGTTCTGCGGCAAGCCTGTCGACCGAGACAAAGACCCTGCCGTTGATGCCTTCGGCCTGTGCCGCCCGCACAAATTCCGGCACGTCATCGATGTACAGGCACTCCTGCGGCAGCGCTTCAGCCTGTTCGAGCGCTTTCATGAATATTGTGTGCTCGGGCTTTCTCGCTCCCACCTCGTAGGAGAGAATATAGCCGTCGAAACGGTTGAGCAAAGGGAACTGTCTGCGGCACTGCTCAAAATGCCATGCATTTGTATTGGAAAGGCATAGCAGCCGGCAGGGTCGAAGGCGGTTAAAAACAGTTTCAATGCCGTCTTTCAGGCTGAAAATATCACTCCAGGCATGTCGTACCGCATCAAAGCCCATGTCCGTCCCTGCCACATCCCGGATTCGTTCATGAAACCGTGCGGGGCTTATTCTGCCGGTATCGAACAGCTGTTCAAGGCCGGAGGTGAAAAAACGATCATAAAGCTCTGCAGCGGAAAACGGGCTGTGTTCTGCAATTCGAGCACATATCACGGAGTGATCAAAGTCTACCACGACCCTGCCGAGATCGAAAATAACCGTTTTGATGCGCGGGGCGGGATCGTTCATGATGATATAAACTGTAATGCGTCTTATTCGCCGGAACCGCTAATTTTTTTTATTGCTATGTCGGCACACCAGCGCACCTGCTTGTCGGTGTCGTTAAGCAGGTTTTTCAGCGCGGGCAGTGCATGTACGGCAGCCTGACCCATTTCACCAAGGCTGAATGCAGCGTTTTTTCGTGTGACGGCATCGTTTTCCTGAAGGGCCTGCAGGAGATCCTCGACCGCCGGAGCGCCGATTTCGGCAAGTGCAAAAGCAGCCTCCTGCCGCACGGCAGCGCTGTCGTCGTTAAGGCAGTCAATGAGTGCCTTAACCGCACCGGGGCCGGCTGCTTCGTTGTCTCCCAGGGCTTCGGCCGCTGAGCTGCGGACTGCAGGGTCGGCATGGCGCAGTTTGGCACGCATGTCCTGCGGCGAATCATTCTCGATTTTTTTCAGGGCCTGTTTTACGGTCCAGCAGAATGCTTTGTCGGGATCGTTCAGGGCCTGCTTCAGCTGCGGTACGGCAATCCGGGCATCCGGCCCGATTCTGCCGAGAATGCCGACCGCATTTCGTCTCAGTATCTGGTCGGTGCTGCCCATGGCACGGATGAGATCGGGGATGGCCGGCTTTCCGATCCGGACGAGTGCCGCAGCGACATTTCGACGAATGCGGGAATCGCTGTCATTGAGCATCGACATGAGATGCGACAGTGACGGGGAGCCGATTTCACCCAGGGCAAAGGCTGCATTGCGGCGCACCTCTATATCGGTATCGTTTTCAAGGGCATCGGCCAGCGCTGAAACAGCCGGCGCAGCATCGGAACCCATTTCACCCAGCGCAAAGGCTGCGTTACGGCGTATGCTCGGATCGGGGCTTGCCAGACTTTCAAGAAGAGACGGTATTGCCCTGGAAATGTCCTCACCGTACTGCTGCATGATGTCCAGATCGGAGAGGTAGGCCGGTACCGGTTCGTTCATTTCGGCAGCTCGGCAGTGCTGAACTGCGGCCCCGACGATCAGGAGCATAATGATGTAGCTGGCAAGTATTCGAATCATTATATGGCATACAGGAAATAACATTACTACTGGTTCATACTGCCACAGAATATCCTGAAGTGCAAGGGAGGAAGGAACACCCTGATTCACCATCTAAAAAATAAAAAAACTCGTTGGCCCCTGAAAACAGGG
>CAZFIB010000180.1:0-3445 GCA_964518865.1 uncultured Thermodesulfobacteriota bacterium | reverse complement strand
CCTGACGGGCATTATAACCTCCCGCCTTCTGTCCGTCATCTGTTTAGCACTTTAAACGTTATTTTACAGTGAACCGCTATGCGCAACAAGTCAAATAATTCCTATTACGTTATTACGTATCGCGACCAGCAGGACGGCTCGATCGTCAGCCTGAAAGCCCGCAGCGTAACCGACTCCTCTCTCGGTTTGAGCTTTATCGCCATATCGGATTTTTATTTTGAGGATTCCTCGCTGGTCGTCAATCCCGCTGAAGAGGAGCTTAAAACAAAGCTCGCGGATGTAAAAATGCTGCACCTTTCGATATACACGATCGTTTCAATTCAGGAGGTCGGCATGACGAACAAGGGCCTTGCCTTTAAAAAGGACAAATCAAACCTTGTTGTTCTCCCCTCCGGCCAGCAGACCCCCAAGGGCACGTAGCGGAAAAAACGATCACGACAGCGATACCGAGGCCGTCGAAACCCGAAGGCATGATCTGTCATTGCGGGCAATTGACCCCGGCGCTTTGCATCGGGGTTGTTGATGCAATGAACATAATGTGTGAAGGAGCGGCCTCCGGCCGCAAAAAAAAATCGCAGTAAAACAGTGTAGGCCGGAGTAAGAACCGTGAACATACCTGCATGCCCGCATTATTGCCGGACACGCTGCGCTTAGTCCGGCCTGCAGGGACTCTGCCGCAGAAGGTTCGAGTCCGGCTTTTTTCGTACCGTATGTTCATTAGGAGTTACGCCAGGGCGTGACCCGCAACGACAGCACGTGCAGCGAAGCGAAACTTACCATTTGAGCCGGATATGTCACCCTGCAACGTGCTCACAGGGTCCGGAAAAAGACTTTAATAATAAGATTGCCATACAATTCTGCAAAACGATCTAAACGAATTATTATTTATCACCGGCAAGCGAGAGAAGAATGCCGGTGACCGCGTCCTTGTGGGTCACGAGCAGGCACTTGGCCCGGCTGTCATGTCCGAAAAGAAATGTTCCCAGTTCCGGGCCGGTGCAGTCGAGACAGCAGCACAGAAGCCGGCCGACGTGCCGTGCGGCGAGCGCTGCAATGTTTCTGTGAAAAGTATCCGATCCGTCGCTGGTGATGAAAAGCAGGCGGGAAACCCTGGTGTTTTTTTCAGCATGCTGTTTTCGCAGGCCGCGGCGTTCATTGTCGAGTTGCTCCCGGGCATTTTCAAATCCCCTCAGCAGCCTCCCGCTGCGCCGCGCGGAGAGCAGGGCTTTTTTGAGTTCGACCGTGAGGGAAATCAGCGGAACAGCGAAGGTGTCCGGTTCGATACGGAATGCCCGGTTTTTTTCAAGGGCCGTGAGCACATCGCGGAAGCGCTCGTGTCGTTCAAGTTCCCGCGGATAGTGCAGTGTCTGCCCGATCATAATTTCACCGGCCGCTGAGGGCGCCGCAGATGTTTCGCACTGTTGAGACAGTGCCTTTCCCGTCTCGACTACAGACAGTTTGAGCGGATGAACGTCGGTATATCATATTCGTCGTCATCGGCGAATTCGCTGATGATCGTTCCTACCTTGACGACCTTTGAATCGTTTTTTGTAAAAATCCGATCAGGTGCCGATTCCTGTTTCGGCTCGGCAGACGGCGCAGCAATCTCCCTGTCGACAGCTATACGTTCCGAAAAACCGGTCGCAATCACGGTGAGTCTGCAGTTTTCCTTGAGGTCCTCGTCGATTATGGCGCCGAATACGATGTTGGCCTCTTCGTGCACGCGTTCCTGTACAAATGATGTGGCTTCTTCCAGGTCGGCAAAGCTCAGCGAGCTGTCACCTGCAAGATTAATGAGCAGGCCGCGGGCCCCGTTAATGGAAATGTCGTCGAGCAGCGGGTTCTCGAGCGCCTTTTGGGCAGCCTTTGCCGCCCGGTGCTCCCCGCTGTCCTCCCCGATTCCCATGTAGGCCATGCCCATACCCGTCATGATTGTTTTGACATCGGCAAAATCAAGATTTATAAGCCCCGGGACATTGATAAGATCGGAAATCGACTTTATCGCATGCAAAAGCACTTCGTCGGCTTTTTTAAAGCCCTCCAGCAGCGAGGTCGCCTTGCCAGCTAAGGAAAAAAGCTTCTGGTTCGGAATGACGATCAGGGAGTCAACGTGCCGCGACAGTTCGTCGATCCCGGATTCAGCGATTTTCAGCCTTTTTTTGCCTTCAAACAGAAACGGCTTTGTCACGACGCCGACGGTAAGGATGCCCATGTCGCGTGCGATTTCAGCGATTACCGGTGCCGCGCCCGTGCCCGTACCGCCTCCCATGCCGGCGGCGATAAAAAGCATGTCGGCTTCCTCAAGAGACCGGCATATGCGTTCCCTGCTTTCATTGGCCGAGGCCTTGCCGATCAGCGGGTCGGCGCCGGCACCCAGCCCTTTTGTCAGGTCCTTGCCGAGCTGCAGCTTGTGCTCGGCCGTATTCTGCCTGAGCGCCTGGAGGTCGGTGTTTGCGACAATGAAATCGACCGTATCGAGCCGGGCCGTGATCATTGTGTTGACCGCATTGCAGCCGCCTCCGCCCACCCCGATAACCTTGACTACGGCATTGTGGGATGATGTATCATTAAACTGTATCATGGTTTCCCCTCCTTGTACGTGGAAAAGGTATTAACGTTCTAACAGGCTGTTGAAAAATACCCATATGCTGTGTTGCGCTCATCATTCGTCACTGCGGCGTACAAACAAGTACGCCTCTCGCAGATCCCGACCTGTCGGGGATTCCTCATGATTTAGCGCGCCTTGCCTCTGGGCATTTTTGAACAGCCTGGAAAAAATGACTTTTTCAACGACCTGCTAAATATCATACGCTTTTTTTATCGCATCGATAATGACGGTTGTCATGGGTTCTTCAAGTTCGGCAGCCTTGATCTTTAAAGCACGGTGAAGGTCCCGTGGCATCATCAGGGTGAATTTTTTTTCCAGGGGATATTTGATCTCCCTGGGGCGGCCTGCTTTTCTGCCGCTATCCGTGCCGTGCGCCGCACCACGTGTTTTTTTTTCACCACCCATAATATAATTAATATGGTATTAATTATAAATAATAATTAAATATTAATTATAATATATACAATAAATATTATATGTCAATACTAATTTATGCAGGGATATCTTCTGTGACCTCACGGTATCGACCATGTTCCGACGGTATCAAAACAGGAGATGCCGCCTGCTGTTTTTCAGCAGCAGTCTGTTGTCGGCGGAAACTGGCCGGAGAAGCAGTTTTCTGATAAAATTAACTCTGTTTTAATCTCTTAAGGATACATTTGCCGAAGCATGCCTGGATTGTGACAACGCACGTGCATCAAAAAGACGGGATTGCTTCGTCGCGGTCCTCCCCGCACCGGGCAGACGGGTATGTCATTGCGAGCACGTGACCCCGGACGGTGCCGGGGTTATTCATGTAATAAACATATGGGTGCAGGAGCGGCCTCCGGCCGCGAA
>CAZFIB010000179.1:0-3456 GCA_964518865.1 uncultured Thermodesulfobacteriota bacterium | reverse complement strand
CGTAGTGCATCGAAATATCATAGCTTTTTGAAATCGACTGTCAAAGATTAGCTTGAGAATACATTCCCCGAATTTTCACTGTCATTGCGAACGAAGTGAAACAATCTCCATACACAAAGCGCCATGCCGGTGGGATTGCGAGTCACGCCAGGGCGTGACTCGCAATGACGGGTTTGCTGATCACGTATGCACATATGTTCATTACATGAATAACCCCGGTCCCGCCCGGGGTCACGTGCCCGCCATGACAGACGGTCATTACCGTATAGTCGTCGGGAATAGTGCCGTGAAGGTTATGCGGTGTTCGCCGGTAAATGGAGGATTTTATTACGGACTGTTGATAGTCGGATGCATATGACATTCAGGTGTTAAGGAAAAAATCCGGTGGATTATTTTACTTCTTCCATTCATACCGATTGACCGTGAAATCCGGATTCCATTCTTTCAAAATGGCGCGCTCGGGCGTAATTTTGATTATATTGAGTATCTCGATCGCCCGCTTGAGCATCCGCTCATACTCGCTGTCTGAAAGCTGTTTGTCCGCGAGCATATGCTTCATGAGTTTTCGAGCCACCTTGTCCATATTCCACCTGCGTATCCTGGACCAGAACAGGCGGGAACGTTCTTTTGCGGTTATGAGTTCAGCGGTACCGAACAGCTGAAGGCTTTTCTGAAAAGCGCCGTGATCGAGCGGCTGCTCATACACGATCGCTGAAACCCTGGGGTTTCGTTTGATATTTGCGATTTTTCCGCCGGGCTCGCCGTAGATATAAATGCTCATGCCGTCATTGAAAAATTCCACCACCGTGGCCCGCGGGTCGTTACCGGAGCAGGTTGCCAGCACCAGGGCATTGCGGTGACGTATGCCGCAGCTGTTTTTATCGGGTTTCGGGTCTATCTGCCCGGATGTTGTGCTCAAAAAATCTATAATATCTTTTCGTATTTGTGCCTTGGTCTTTTTTTTCTTGTTCATCGATCCTCCATTCTGCAAGCAGTTTCAGCTGAGCTGCGCATGCTGTAGCTATTCTATTGTGCTTCCCATATTTGCTTAAAATGCAGCCCCTTTTCGCGAAAGGCATGATTGGTGATAACGATCCGCTCCGGGACGACCTTGGTAACCAGCTGGTTTTTACGTATCTTGTCGAGCATTTCAGGCGTAAGCTCGACACCGGGCGGCAGGTGAACCGTTGCAAGGCATTTTTTGAGCGCTTCTTCGAAATCCGGGTCACCGGCCTTCAACTGTACCGCTGTACCCACAATCTGTACGCCCAGGGGGTCGATAAAGTACTGCCGGTCGTCACGGCTTCGTACATACACAAGCGATACCGACGGATTCGCCGCAATATGAAACAGTTTTTCAGTTTGTTTTTCGGATGAACCATACAGTGCCAGCGTTTCCGGGTCGAGCGTGAACTCAATGCAGGTACCCAGCGGCTCATTGTTGAACGATGTGCTCAATACATACATTTCTCTGTAATTGCCGTTACCCTTCAGGGCTTCGATGATGGACTTTCGTATCTCCCCGCGGGGAAGGCGGCCTGTCGTGCTTTTTTTGAGGGTCATGGTCGCACCGGTGTAGGCATCGACCCCGTTCCACGTATGGCAGTCGATGCACTTCAGTTCCTTGTCATACGGCATATGGCGCGGTGGTTTCTGTTTCGGCTTGATATAGATGTATTTCGGACCGCCGTTTTTCCATGCTGCATCCTGAGCGAAACAGACAGCGCCGGGACAAAGCACGGCAAACAGCAGAAAGAGGCATACAGCGTTCTTCAGCATAACGACCTGCTCCTTTCGGGTTACGTGTTTTTTTCTGCCCTGATGGCTTCCAGGTTCTTCCTGGCTTCGAGCTCATCCATCGGTCCCATTTCAAGCACCTCGGATAAAAACGTGAGCCCTTTTTGAAGCGTTTCACAGATATACTGCTCGCAGTGAGCACAATTCGGGATGTTTTTCTCCATACAGCATTTTCTGATACCGCACAGTGCACAGTAATCGAGGTGACGCCCCGAACGGAGACAGCCGTCACAGGAAATACTTGCAGGGTCCACCTCAACATCGAGCTGTCTGCCCCACAGCTCCGCGGTCTCCCGGCGCAGTGCTTCGTTGTTTTCCTGTGTGGCGATATACGCGGCACAGGCTGTGCATTCGAGACCGCAGCAGGCAATTATTTTTTCCATAATGTAGTCCTTTGTAATGAAAGGTTTTCCACAAAAGAATAGTACTCTGGTTTCAATCCGAAAGAGCGGCGGCTATTTTCTTCATTATTTCCGGGACCGGCAGCTTAAACGGACATTTTTCAACGCACCGCCCGCAGGCGACGCAGTCTGAAGCCACACCCGCGCCGCGCTCACGCATACTTCTGTATATCTCTTTTTTCCTGTCCGTAGCGAGCAGACGGGACTTGTAGATATCAAACTGGCTGATAATATGAATGTTCATCGGGCAGGGGAGGCAGTAGCCGCAGCGATGGCAGTATTCGTTGCCCAGCACCTTCGCGGTTTCTTCGAGCTGCAGCCTTTCCTTGTCGGACAGCGCCCCCCCGCTGACGACGGCTTCAACATTCTCTCTGAGTTCGTTCATTGTTTTCATGCCGGGAATAATCACATCAACCGGCTGTTCCTTTATCCAACGCAGAGAAAGCCCTGCGCAGGAAGCCATCTGGCCCCCGCCGATCGGCTTCATAACCACGGTGCCTATATCGTGTTCGAGACAATAGGGTATGACGTCATGTCTGTATTCATCCTCGATGATTGTGAAGGGAAATTCAGCCACATCGAACATGCCTGTTTGCAGTGCATTCAGGAGCACTTTCGGATTGTGAGAGGCAACCAGCAGATGGTCGATTTTCCCGGCCCGCCTGGCCTCTTCTGCGGCAGCGAGGCCGCCGTTGGGCGACTGCAGCAGGTCGAGCTTTTCCTGCACATCGACATGTGCCAGATGAAACAGATCGATGACCTCGCGGCCGGTGCCTTTGAATATATAGTCCAGTGCGCGGTCTATGTCCCGTGCCACCTCTTCTTTGGTTGCGAACATGCACTTTATACCGACGTATATTTCGCTGCGGCGCGTTTTTAAAACTTCACCGAGTTTGTCCCGGGTGTCTTCATAGACCTTTGACGCCACAAACTGGTTACCCGCCTCATCGCAGTCGATATAATTGATACCAATGTCGATGGACTCATTGATGAGGCGTACGGCTTCGTCGCGTTCGACGTAAAACAGTGCAAGACCGCCGTACGCTATTTCGGAAATACGAAGGCCGGTTCGTCCGAGTCGCTTATATTTCACTGCGACACCCCTTTTGTATATTTCGGTTGTTCGTGCAGCTCAGAAACAGTTATGAATATGGATTCAAAGCCATATTTATCATGTACTACAGACATTGTCAACAGCCCCGCTTATCCAAAATCCACCGCCTCATTTCACAGGCGCACTATTTGCAAGCCACCGGAG
>CAZFIB010000178.1:0-3481 GCA_964518865.1 uncultured Thermodesulfobacteriota bacterium | reverse complement strand
GACACTGCCGCAGTAGGTTCGAGTCCGGCTTTTTGTCGTACCGTATGTTCATCAGGAGCAATTCCGCGAATGCGGGATGACGCCCCGTCCTTTGCAGCAGCTTTGCTGCGGAGGGTGGAGACAATCTCACCAGGTATGGTGCGGTGTTCATGGAGATTGCTTCACTTCGTTCGCAATGACAAAAAAAGCGTTATGAAAAATCAAAGACACAGCTTCGGGTACTGTACCCCTGGCAGACTAATGGTCACAACCGGGTTCCTTTGCCATGACGGATAACAATACAGCAGCCGGGCCCATGGCCGCGGAACTTGACGCCCTGCGGCAGGACATCGCCGAACTGCGCCGGATTGTCGAAGCCGGCGCAGCGCTGCAGTCACCCCGCGACCGGGACCTCTATACGACACTGTTCAACGCGATTCAGGCCGGAATCCTGATCATCGACCGCGAAACCCATGTCATTATCGACACCAACCCGGCCGCCGCCCGTTTGATCGGCCTGCCGGCTGAACAGATCACCGGATCCGTCTGTCACACCTTTGTCTGCCCGGCTGAAAAAGGCCGCTGCCCGATCACCGATCTCGGTGAAGCGGTCGACCAGAGCGAACGCGTACTGCTGACAGCCGGCGGAACGGAAATGCAGATACTGAAAACCGTCACACCGTCCGTTCTGAACGGCAGAAACGTGCTCATAGAGATATTTTTCGACATAACTGACATCAAGCAGGCGGAAAACGAGCTTCGCAGCACAAAAGACCTGTTCGAGCGGCTTATTGAATCATCCATCGATCCGATAGTGCTGTGCGACGGCACCGGTCATATACTCAAAGCCAACAAAGCATTTCTTGCAATGGTCGGCCACGCCGAGGAAGCGGTTCTCGGCAAAGCCATGCATGAACTGTCCGTCATCAAGAAAGGAACCTACGAGCTGACAAGCGGCGACCGCATCATTATCAATGAGGATTTCATGGAAGGCTCCGCAAACATGGTGAGCCGGCTGCTCGAGACCGGGGAAATCCGAAACCGCAATTCCTATCTTAGCAGAAAGGACGGCCGCCTGGTGCCTATTCTGGAAAACATCATACTGGTGCGCGACGATGCCGGCACGCCGTCCCACTCGTTTGCAATCATCAGGGATATCTCCCGGGAACACCTGAATGAAAAAAATCTTGTTACCGCCAAAGAAGAGGCGGAGCGCAATGCCGCCAAGCTCGATGAGTTTGCGCTTGAGATGGAGTTTAAAAACATCGAGCTGGACAAGGCGCTTGAAACAGCCCGTAACGCCACTCAGGCAAAAACCGATTTTCTTGCCAACATGAGCCACGAGATCAGGACCCCCATGAACGGCATTTTGGGCATAGCCGAGCTCCTGCAGGAAACAGAGCTCAGCCCCCAGCAAAAGCGCTATGCCGACATAATCAAGAACAGCGCCGCCACCCTGCTGGACATCGTCAATGACATACTCGACATTTCCAAAATCGAGGCGGGCAGGGTCGACCTTGAAAAAATCGACTTCAATCTCAGAACCGTCTGCGATGAGCTGAACGACACCATCGCGCACCGGGCTCAGGAAAAGGGGCTCGAGTATACCTGCATCATCCACCACGACGTTCCCGCCCTGCTCCGGGGCGATCCGGGCCGCCTGCGCCAGATACTCATGAACCTGATCGGCAATGCGATCAAATTCACCGCTGAAGGTGAAGTAACGGTCGCGGTGCGTCTTATCGAGGAAAGCGATACCTCGGCGCGCGTCCGCTTCGAGGTCGTCGATACCGGCCCCGGCATTCCAGCCGATCAGATCGACCGGCTGTTCGAAAAATTCACCCAGCGCGACAGCTCGACAACCCGCAAATACGGCGGTACGGGGCTGGGCCTTGCCATCAGCAAAAAGCTGACCGAGATGATGGGCGGCGCTATCGGAGTCGAAAGCGACGAGGGCCGGGGCGCGACATTCTGGTTTACCTGCCCCTTTGAAAAACGGGCCCTCGATCCGCAGCATGATCACCCGTACCCGGTCGACCTGAGAAAAGAGCGCATTCTTATCGTCGACGACAGCGCGACCAACCGTACTGTTTTACAGGAGCAGCTTCAGGGGTGGAGCTGCCGCTTCGAGTCGGCAGACAGCGGCAAAGCTGCGCTCGAGCAGCTGCAGCAGGGATCCTCCCGGGGCGATCCGTTCTCAGCAGCCATCGTCGATATGCAGATGCCGGACATGAACGGATTGACGCTGGGGCGCAGCATAAAAAAAGATGCTGCCATCAGCGCGACAAAGCTCATCCTGATGACGTCCATGGGACAGGCCGGCGATGCCCTGCAGGCCGAGCAAAGCGGATTTTCAGCCTACATATCCAAACCGGTCAAGCAGTCGGTACTGTATGACTGCATATGCACCCTTATCGGGAAAAAGCCTGCTGCGGAGGAAAAGGATAAATCCACGCTTATCACCCGCCACAGCCTTGCCGAAAACCGGCGCGACCGCGTTCGCCTGCTTCTGGTCGAGGACAATGAAACAAACCTTATTGTTGCGCAGGAGGTTCTGCAAAAGCTCGGCTACCGGGCCGATACCGCGGAAAACGGGAGGGAGGCCGTTGCAGCTCTTGAAAAAACCGACTATGACCTTGTGCTGATGGACGTTCAGATGCCGGTCATGGACGGGTTTGAGGCCACCCGCAGTATCAGGGACCGCTCGTCGAACGTTCTAAATCATGACGTTCCGATTATCGCCATGACCGCCCATACCATGAAAGGCGACCGGGAGCGCTGCCTTGACGCCGGCATGACCGGTTATGTTTCAAAGCCGATCAAAAAGCCCGAGCTTGCGGAAACGATCGAGCGCTGCCTTGCCGCGAAAGCAGGAAACCGGGACTCTCAGCGCATTCAGGCGGAGGCTGCCGAAACCGATACCGTCGTGTTCGACAAGCAGGAAATGCTTGCAAGGCTCGATAACGACACCGAACTGATCGAACGGGTCATACACGCCTATATCACCAAAACTCCCGTCCTGATATCCGATCTCAGGCAGGCAATCCGCGAGCGCAACAGCGATGCAGTCAACCACCTCGCCCATACCATCAAAGGAGCTTCAGCCACCTCGGGCGCTCCGCGGGTGCGGGAAGCAGCCTACCGTGTCGAATTGATCGCAAAAGACGGTGACATTGCGCAGGCCGAAAAACTGATAGAGATTATTGAATCAGAATTCAATCGCTTCCGGGAGGAAGCCCGCCCCGCTCCTGCCGGCTGAGGCCGCGAAAAAAAATCGCAGCTCAAGCAGCTCCTGCGGTTTCGCACGGCGCACCCTGCGGGCCGTCTGAATAAAACACCGTCATTGCGGGCACGTGACACCGGGCGGGACCGGGGTTATCCATGTAATGAACATATGGGTAGGAGCGGCCTTTGGCCGCGAAAAAAGAATCGCAGCTGAAGCAGCTCCTACAGTTTCACACCACCAGGCGGACAGCAGAAACATGCTCTGGAATAGTGTGAA
>CAZFIB010000177.1:0-3531 GCA_964518865.1 uncultured Thermodesulfobacteriota bacterium | reverse complement strand
AGTTGAAAGGATCGCCGCCTAAGCTCCTAAACACAACATTTGACAATAGCTCATCCGATCAGGTCGATTTGAAGCCCGGGGAGCGGGTGCTTTTGTTTGTCAAGAGAAGCTCGAGCAGGCTCAGTCGGGGAAGATCATTCAGGGTAGTCGGACATGCACAGGGAAAATATAGAATAGGGGCCGACAACATAGCGCAAAAAGACGGATTTACCGTTCTTACCCGGCAAGACGCAAAGATTATCGATAACAGGTTGCCGCTGCAGGATCTCATCGACATCATCAGGGGGATACGGTGATCGGGCTGCAAATTGGCGGATATATAGTACTTGGTATGCTGACGGCTGTGTTGAGCCTGCCTGTAAATTCGAATGCGTATACAAAAACAGGCTGCAAATGGAAAAACGCACAGGCCCTGGAGTATGTCAATACAGGCGGCGGCCCGGACGGGTCTCTGCAGGCGATTCATCAGGCAATGAGTGAGTGGAGCGATGTTGCGGGATCGCGCTTCAGGTTTGTTTATAAAGGTACGACCACAAGCCACGCGGTCGGATCACGTGACGGAAAGAATATTATCGATTTTGCAAATATCAGCGGCGGCTATCTTGGCTATTGCTACTGGTGGTACAATTCAAAACGACAGACAATCGATTCCGATATCCGGTTCAACAAGCGCTACAGCTGGTCGACACCGAAACGCTCAGGACGTTATGACCTGCGCACGGTAGCCCTGCATGAGCTGGGCCACAACCTCGGACTCGGGCATAGCGGCAAACGGAATGCGGTTATGCATGCAACCTATCATGGATCACAGAATTTGCACGCTGATGATATAAACGGCATAAAATATCTGTATCCCGGCTCACATACAACAACTACCACGATACCGGTCTTCGGTGAATTAAACGGAAGATTCGACACTATTGTCAGCGGTGATTTCAACGGCGACGGCAGGGACGACATCGCCGGCCTGCAGGATGACGGTACGGTCAGCTATTCCACCGACGGCTCCCGCCTTTACAGCCTTTCCGGCAGGCATACCGGCATAGCCGCAGGCGATCTAAATGATGATGGATCGGATGATATCATCGCACTCCAGGATGACGGATGGTACGGCTACCATGAAATACAGTCCACGACCGATAAAGAAATATGGGAGTTTATACCCGGAAGGCTCGCTGCGGTTGTGTGCGGCGACTTTAACGGTGACGGCAGAGACGATGCCGCCGGTATTCAGGGTGACGGTACGGTATGGATGACGACCGATCTGGGTGACAGCTGGACATCGCCGGGCGGTTCGGGCTTTGATGGTCTTACACCGGCCGATCTGAACGCCGACGGCCGGGACGATATGCTGGCGCTGCAGTTCGACGGATGGATGGATTATTTTGAATTGTACAGCACGACGGATTTTTCTGCCTGGACCACGATACCGGCACGCTTTTTAAGCATTGTCAGCGGTGATTTCGATGGTGACGGCCACGATGATATTGCAGGGATTCAGGAAGACGGTGAAATATGGTATTCAATCGATACGGGCGAGACCTGGAACGTGTTGGGCGATAGGGAATACGTTCAGGCAGCGGTAGGCGATTTCGACGATGACGGTCACGACGACATAGCCGCGATCGACTCAGTCGGGAACATATATATTACCGACGATACCTCGACATGGACACAGGTGCCCGGCCAGGTCGTGCACATCATTACGGGTGACTTCAACAGCGACGGCCGGGACGATATTGCAGGCATCCAGCCGGACGGTACTATCTACTGGCGGTATATACAGCAAAATGACTGATGCATGTATCGCATGCGGATTTTGTGCATGAAGGTTTCGTCTGTATGCCTGCCATACATGAAAACAAGTGACTTTTGTTCAATTAAAAAAAATAAAAATGTAATATCATATATAGGTAATTAATAAAATATAAAGAAAAAACAATTTAATGAAAATATATTCAACAGGTATATTAAATGACTTGAGTCAATAAATGGTTGACAGAGGACCGCAGCATGTTATAATTTGCAGACAAATAGTAAGCATGCTAGTTAATGTAGCCGTCATGCCTGCTGTTTATACGTATTGAGCTGATATCTGATCGAAATCTGTATCTGACCTGAACTGAAGGAGGACCTGACATGCCGACACGATACCTGTATTACCTTGCCGTAGTGACATTCCTCAGTACATTGCCGGCCGGTGCAACCCCCGGCAGAACCGAAAGCATTGCTTGTTTGCAGCAGTCATATTCCTCAGACGAGCTCCGGGAAGTTCGTGACTGGGAGAACACGTGGGCGGGTGAAAAAATAACCGGAGACAGGATAGACGATATCGCCGATTTTCTTCCTTCCTGCCTTGTCAGGATATATAAAAATCCTGCTGACTACGGTGCTCCGGAAAACGGGTTTTATTTTGTTGTCGGCCCGTACCGTCATATTGACATGACCCCCGGCAGAAAAAAGGCAACCGAGACATATGCCGCGTCTGTCAAAGTGAATGATGAGGGGATGATCGAAAACTATGATTCGATCGCCGGTATTCCCTTTCCCGAACCGAAGACCGGCCGGCAGGTAGCCTGGAATTTCGATTTCAACACCAGGGGTGACTCATCCTGCTACCGGCGCTATACGCCCAGTATGACTATACGCAGCGGTCATGAGCTTGTACAGGATGCAGACTGCTGGGAGCTTTTTTTTGCACACCGCGTGGACGTCGACCCGCGTCCCGTATTGCCCAGGAACAGAAAGCGTATTCACTGGGCCGGCTTTTATCACCTGTACAAGCCCAACGAGCTTTTGAATACCAGGCGGTTTAACATCCGTTATCTGGATTTCGAGCGGGATGACGACAACTACATGTACAATGCACAGACACGCCGCCTTTCACGCCTGTCGGGAGTTCACCGTACCGATTCCGTCGATGGATCGATCGTCATTTATGATGATGAATACTGCTGGAACGGGCAGATAAACCGCAACACCTACACCCTCATCGGCAGAAAGGAATTTCTTGCAGCACGCAACATCGATGCTGCAGCTCTCGAGCGGCGCAACGGCCAGGTGCTGTACAACAACCTTATCCGCGAGCGTATCAACACCTATGCTGTCGAGGTCGTCAGCAAGGATCCGAAATACATTTACGGCAAGCGGATATGGTATGTCGACCCGGAAACCTATGCGATTCTGTGCACCCAGATTTATGACCGGCACGGCAAATTCTGGAAATTTATCGAACAGTTCGGACAGAATATTACAACCGCCCAGCAGCACACGAAAAACTATCTGGTCGGCTGTCATGTGATCGACTACCAGCGCGGATACGCCGCCTGCACACGACAGACCGTGAAAGGAATCGGCATTACGGTACAACCGGAACTTTTTACCATGAGCAGCCTCCAGCGCTCATACTAAACAGGCGGCCTCGAAGACCGTTGACTGAAAACCGCAAACCATGGCTTTGCAGGAGGAGATATGATGGCCCCGATTCACCACCTAAAAAAAAGAAAAACTCGTTGGTTCCTGAAAACAGGG
>CAZFIB010000176.1:0-3577 GCA_964518865.1 uncultured Thermodesulfobacteriota bacterium | reverse complement strand
AACTCCGGTGGCTTGCAAATAGTGCGCCTGTGAAATGAGGCGGTGGATTTTGGAAAGGAGAAGCTGCTTGCTCAACAGCAGATATGTGGTATAATTTATAATTATCGTGCAGCGTTCTTGCGGCGTTGAAAACATGCTTTGGAACGATTGCTCCTCATCCTGATCCGAATGTGGTTACAAGACAATGGGATTTACAAAACTACAGCTTCACGAAGATCTGCTGCGTGGCATCATCGATACGGGATTTTCCACCTGCATGCCCGTTCAGGAGGAAACCCTCGCCCATACCCTCACGGGAAAAGACGTCTACGTTCAGTCGCAGACGGGATCAGGCAAAACAGCCGCATTCCTGGTTACGATTTTCCAGCTTTTTTTACACGACAATGCTTTGCGAAATAAAAAATCGCTCATCATCGCCCCTACCCGCGAGCTTGCCGTTCAAATAGAAAACGAGGCAAAACTCCTCGGCCGCTACCTGGACATAAAAACCGGCTGTTTTTACGGCGGGGTCTCATATACCCAGCAGGAAAAGGCCATAAAGCGCGGCGTGGATATAATTATCGGAACGCCGGGACGGCTTCTCGATTTCAATCAGCAGGGCAAACTCGACTTCAGCACTGTCGGCGTGCTGGTCATCGATGAAGCCGACCGCATGTTCGACATGGGCTTTCTGCCCGATATCCGCCGCATGCTCAGAAAAATGCCGCCCGTGCATGAGCGTCTTACCATGCTTTTCAGCGCGACACTGGATTACCGCGTCCGGGAACTTGCCTGGGAGCACATGAACGAGCCGGTCGAAATCGAACTGAATCCCGAGAGCAGAACCGTGACCGATGTCACGCAGGAGCTCTACCATACGGCAAGCGAAGAAAAGATGAGCCTCCTGCTCGGAATCCTGAAAAAAGAAAATCCCTCAAACGCGCTTATCTTCACCAATACCAAGCATGCGGCGGTCAGGGTCGCCCAGCGGCTTGAACGCAACGGCTACCCCTGTAAGTATATCATGGGGGATCTGCCCCAGAAGAAGCGCCTGAATATTATCGAGGGGATCAAATCCGGTGACATACAGTTTCTGGTCGCCACCGACGTTGCGGCCCGCGGTCTTCACATCGACGATCTCGAGCTGGTCGTCAATTACGACCTGCCCTACGACGGTGAATCCTACGTTCACCGCATCGGGCGAACCGCGCGTGTCGGTAAAAAGGGAAAGGCGATTTCCCTGGCGTGCGATAAATTCGTTTACAGCCTTGAGGCCGTGGAAGACTACATCAAGCAGGCTATCCCGGTTATCTGGGCCGACGAGGAAACCTTTTTGGAAGACAGAAGTGCAGGCATGAAATTCGAACAACCTACGGACATGAAAAAACGGGGCCGCAGCAGCGGCAAAAACCGCGCTTCCTCCGAGCGCGGCAAAGCAGACAGAACCAGCCGCCGGCAGGCATCAGGCGACAACGGGCGGCCTGCGCAGGCGCAGAAAAAAAAGCGGAACGGCAAAGGGAAAAACGGAACGGCAAACAAGGGCCCGACAACAGACATGAGCCGCGAAGAGCGCCTTGCCTATTATGCACAGAAATACGGCGAGAGCTTTACCCCGGCGGAAAAAACGCCGTCCCCGGTACCGACACCGGAAAAAAAATCGCTGTTTTCCCGCATCCTCAACTTTTTTTCGTGACAGCCGGGTCTTGAAAAAGTTCTTTTTGGGGGCTGTTCAGAAACGTTTAGATCGCTCGGCACGTTGAGCGAAATCGTGAGGCAGCCCCCGACACTATGGGTCGGGAGCTGCGAGGGGCGCACCTGACCGTACGCTGCAGTGACGAACGATGGGTACAGCGCAGGAGATGAGTGTTTTTCCGCAGCCCAACACCGGCTTGATTTAGCCGCACGATATGCTACCATTAGCTGTGCGTGACCGGTCAGGCGTTGATTTCTGTCTGGTAAAATTATAACAATTATCCTCCCCCTGCCGAACCGGGGGGATGGTTCCGTCCATATGCTGAAATTTTTCAGTCGCCTCGTTTTGCCGATGCTGACGGTGCTGCTGTTCTTCTCCGGCAGTACGGCAGCCTCGCAGCATGCTGCAGCAGCGGTGGTTTTCGAAGACTTTCCTCTTCCAGAGCGCCTGAGCCTGTTCAACGAACCTGTGCCCCTGAACAACCCCTCTGTCAGGGAGATGCTCGAGCGCGAGTTCACGATAGCCGTATGGGATCACGCGCAGGTCATACTGTGGCTCAAGCGCGCCGGCAGATATTTCCCCGTTATCGAAAAGAAACTCGCAGAGAACGGCATGCCAGACGACCTGAAATACGTCGCCGTTGCCGAAAGCAGTCTGCTCACCTACGGCAGGTCCCACAAGGGTGCGCTGGGGCCCTGGCAGTTCATACGCAACACGGCCCGGCGCAACGGTCTTCAATCGAACAGGCTGGTGGATGAGCGGCTGCATTTCGACCGGGCCACGGACTCCGCCCTTGTCTATCTGAAAAAGCTCCATGATCTGTTCGGTTCCTGGACACTGGCTGTCGCCGCCTACAACTGCGGCGAGGCCCGCATAGGAAAAGAAATAAAGCACCAGAAGGTACGCGACTACTATCGCCTCAACCTGCCCCTGGAAACCGAGCGCTATGTGTTCAGAATAGCTGCGGCAAAGATAATAATGGAAAATCCGGAGCGTTACGGCTACCGTATCGATCCGTCCAGGCTGTACCGACCCGTCCCGTGCGACACGATCGAAACGGCGATCCGTGCGCCCGTACATATCACCGACCTGGCCGCCCGCCTGAATACCGATTTTAAAGTTATCAGGGAAATGAATCCCCACATTACCGGCTATTATCTGCCCCGGGGAAAGCATATCCTGCATGTGCCGCACGGCTCAGGTCCCGATGCCCGGGCAGCGATTGCAGCCCTTGCCGCGAAAGCCCGCAAGGCCGAAGCAGCACGTAAAAAGGATGTGTATGTCGTGCGCGCCGGCGATACGCTGAGCCATATTGCCCTGAAAAACAGAACGTCCGTAAAAACGCTCCAGGATCTGAACGGCCTCGAATCGACCGTCATATACACCGGCCAGAAACTGCGGCTGCGGCCCTGACCACCGCAGGTACCGTCCTTGTCTTTTATTGTTGTTAGCAGTTACACAAACCATAGGACATCAGGCTGTTGAGTTGTCTGCTATTGCGAGCAAATGACCCGGGTCCGGGGGTTATGCATGAAACGTGAACAGGTGTACACGTGATCGGCAAACCCGTCATTGCAAGGTGTACGCCAGGGCGGGATGACGCCCTGCCCTTTGCAGTAGCTTTGCTGCGGAGGGTGGCGGCAAGCTCACCGGATATGGGTGCGATATTGGTGGAGCATCTTCTGTAGGAGACCGCTGTGCGGGCGAATTTCGCGACCGGAGGTCGCTCCTGCAAAGGAGAGCACGAAACACATTCAAAATACGAATGTGCGGAATCAAAAACACCCGTCATTGCGAGTACGTGACCCCGGGCGGGACCGGGGTTATGCATGTAATAAACATATGGGTGCAGGAGCGGCCTCCGGCCGCGAAAAAGATCGCAGCTGAAGCAGCTCCTACATGCTC
>CAZFIB010000175.1:0-3684 GCA_964518865.1 uncultured Thermodesulfobacteriota bacterium | reverse complement strand
AACTTACACGATTATTACTGCCAATTTCCTGAGGCAACTGTAAAACTTCAGTCAAGAGATTAAAAAAAGACTTGACGTGCACAGTCAATTAATCTATAAATCAACTAAATTAGTAGATTTATAAAGGAGATGTGCATGTCAAAATCCATAGGGGAAATAAACGAAAAAATTAAAAAGGGTAAAGCCGTTGTCGTTACGGCTGAAGAAATCATCGACATCGTCAAGGAAAAGGGACCAGAGAAAGCTTCCGCAGCGGTAGATGTCGTCACCACGGGAACGTTCGGACCCATGTGTTCCTCAGGTGCTTATTTCAATATCGGGCATACAAAGCCGCGTATGAAGCTCGGCGGCGGTACCTGTTCCATGAACGATGTGCCCTGTTATACTGGTCTTGCGGCGGTCGACATCTATATCGGCGCCACGGCAGTACAAACCCGTGATCCGAAAAATTCAGTCTATCCCGGTGCTTTTCGATACGGCGGTGCCCATGTCATTGAGGACCTTGTTGCCGGTAAAAGCGTCCGTTTGAAGGCCGAGGGATATGGAACCGACTGCTATCCCCGCAAGGAACTCGACACGCTGATTTCGCTGAAGGATATGAACGAAGCCGTGCTGTTCAATCCCCGCAACAGTTATCAGAACTACAATGCCGCAGTGAATCTGTCAGATAAAATCATTTATACCTATATGGGGAGGCTGCTGCCCGATCTGGCAAATGCAAACTACTGCAGTGCCGGCCAGCTTTCGCCGCTATTCAATGACCCGCTGTACAAGACAATCGGTATCGGCACACGAATATTTCTCGGCGGCGGTGAAGGATATATCGTATGGAACGGTACCCAGCACAATCCCGGCGCAGCACGCAGCCCTCTCGATGTTCCCAGGGGACCTGCCGGGACACTTGCGGTCATCGGCAACCTGAAAGAGATGAGTCCCGAGTGGCTTAAGGGTGCAAGCTTCACCGGTTACGGTGCCACGCTGACAGTAGGCATCGGGGTGCCGATACCGATGCTGAATGAAGAAATCGCCCGCTATACTGCTGTCAGCGATGCCGAACTGACGGCACCGGTTGTCGACTACAGCAGTTCGTATCCCCAGGCTGTTGCCGATAAGCTCGGTGAAGTCAGCTATCAGGAGCTGAAAAGCGGCACAATAACAATAAACGGCAAAAGGGTTCCTACCGGTGGCATGTCAAGCTATCGCTGTGCGCGGAAAATTGCACATTTGCTGAAAGAGCGCATTACCGCAAAACAATTTTTTCTGACCGAAGCCGTACAGCCACTGCCGTCCGTAGATGCGGACATACGATTTAAAATGTTGCATGAGCGACCGGTGAAACGCAGGAAACAACGCTATGCCGGCCGGTAATGATTGGGCCGGATATAATAATTAGTGCATTCGTGCCATAGCCCCGTATGAGGAGAGAACCGGTATGACAAAAAAACGTATGGTATTGACATTTCCCACCAGCCGGGTCGCCCAGCCCATCGCCTATCACCTTGTAAAGGATCACGGTCTTGTGCTCAATATCCTGCGCGGAAACATTACACCCAATGAGGAAGGACGCCTGGTTATCGAAATTAGCGGTACCGGAAAATCAATTGCGGCCGGGACTGCTTACCTTGAACGTCTGGGAATCCAGATAGAGCCACTTAAACATGATATTACGTGGCACAAAAACAAGTGTGTCCACTGTACGGCCTGTGTCCCTTCCTGTCCTACCGGTGCCATAGCGGTCGACCGCAAAGAAATGGAGGTGTCTTTTATCAAGGACAGCTGCATAGCCTGTGAGATGTGTATTCCCGTATGCCCGTTCAAAGCACTGGAAAGTCGCTTTTAACGACTTTGCAGCTTTCTGTCGATTATGCAGCATAAAAACAGGTTATATACCGTTTCACACATAAAAGGTGTCCAATGGCTTCCTCCTCTCTCAGAAAAACCAAAAGGATCGGTACGATATGCAGCGTCTGCACCAGCACCCGCACCGGTACAAGAAAAGACCCCGTCGATACAGCGGTACTGATAGAAAACTACGGTATCCGGGGTGATGCACATGCAGACAGTTCCTCGCACCGGCAGATCAGCCTGCTTGCACGTGAAAGCATTAAAAAAATGCAGGACAAAGGACTTTCTGTTTGCGATGGTGACTTTGCGGAAAACATAACTACCGTCGGCATCCGTCTCACCGGCATACCGCTGGGTACACTGCTCTGTATCGGCAGGGATGCCGTCATCGAAATAACGCAGCACGGAAAAACATGTCATTCCCCCTGTGCCGTTCATCGACAGGCGGGAGCCTGCATCATGCCGACCGAAGGAGTGTTTGCCAGGGTCGTGCAAGGAGGTATAATTGTTTCAGGTGATCACATCTGTATGCGGGAGCATAAACACTAAGCAGCGTTCATGCCACAGGAGGTCATCATGAGACTCTCTACAAAAAGCCGTTACGGTACGCGGGCGATGCTGGACATCGCGTTGCAGAGCAGCAGCGGTAAATGCGCGCAACTCAAAGACATTGCCGAGCGTCAGACCATATCACCGAAATACCTTGATCATATTCTTTCCGCGCTGCGAAAAGCGGGTCTGATAAAGAATATTCGCGGTAAAAACGGCGGGTATACATTAATGCGTCATCCCGCGGCAATTACGTTAAAAGATATTGTCGATGCCGTCGAGGGGTCGATTGCTCCTGTCGAGTGCATCGACAACCCTTCGCTGTGTGACAGAACACCGACCTGCTCAACCCGCGACGTCTGGACGCAGTTGAAAAAAACAATGGACACTTTTCTTGAATCGACGACACTGACAATGCTTATTGAAAATCAGAATACTAAAAACAGGCTTCCATTAAATTATTCGATTTAAAACAAAGAAGAACGACCATGAAATACAAGCATAGCACGTTAAGCTGCGTTTCTATGGTCGAGGGCTCCCCGGGGCGGATATATCCACGCACTTTGAGTATACGGTCCGGATGGATACAGAACTGACAACCGATATATTCTCCAAGTGTGCTGAATAAATAGATTTTTTTCCTCGCCTTAACCAAATCTTTTATTTTAACAAAATTATAATCTCACCATATCGTTAAGCTATGCAAAGCTGTAACAAAATATGTACGGTATGGCATGTATCACAATAATGTAGCCGGGTAGAGCGGCCTCCGGCCGCGAAAAAAAACCGCAGCTGAAACAGCTCCTGCAGTTTCGCACCACCAGGCGGGCACCGGAAAAGGGCTATGGAATGGCGTGAAGCGCATGTTCGCAGTTTTCATTTTCCGCAGCCATGTGTTTTTGTCATCTCGACCGCAGGGAGAAATCTCTTCAGGGGCTTGAGATTTCTCAGTCGGCGTGCTCCTTCGAAATGACAGAATGGCTACCGTAGTGTGAAAAATGCTGCCGATAAGCATAACTGTTAATAATCATGGGTAAACCCCCGGCTCTGCCGGGGGACTCACAGAGTTTGACAAATGAGGGAATATAAGAAAACCTCCAGAATCGGTGAAGTGCTCAAAGTTCACCGAAAGAGCAGCAGTAGGGTGGGTGAAACCCACCGTTTACGGGCCTTGAAGATGTAGTTTGCATTTGATGTCGTTGCCTGAGTCAGGCTTGCGACAACATGCACGGTAGAAACATATCAGAAAAACGGCAAAGGTGATTGTCAACAAAAGACCGGTCGGTACAT
>CAZFIB010000174.1:0-3702 GCA_964518865.1 uncultured Thermodesulfobacteriota bacterium | reverse complement strand
GAAGGCTACACAACATCTTGAGCTTTTTTCTTAAAAAAACTGTGAACGGTTACAAAAAATCCATGTACGCACTCCCGGCGCAGGTTAATACGGCATGGTAACATCATCCGATGAAAAGATATGGTTGCGATCCGTAAATGCACTTTCAGATCCTTTTTTCCACTGCTTTAGCTGAAGCGGATCGGCCCCCAGAAGTTTTCTGCAAACACCCACCGGTGTGACCAGGGCGATAAACAGTACACTGAGTATTACTTTTGAAACAATCGTACCGAGCAGCGTCGACAAACCCAGCCAGATTTTAGCGGCGGGTTTGTAGAGCATCGGAACGGTCATGTTAACCAGCAGCATCGGGACGGCGAGTACGAGCAGCTGACGTATATCAAGCGCAAGTCCCAGAATCAGGCAGATAAGCGTAAAAGCCATTCCGCTGTCCACAGCCTGCTGTTTCGTAATGGTGGCCGGTATGAATCGAGCGGCTTTTTTTTTAACGGTATCGGCCATACAGTGCTCTTGTTATGGTGCTGCAAACGAACATATTTGTCTTGGTTGCGCTTGCAGCATGTAATGTGTCTGGTTGCTTATTTTATTTAAAGAGTGTAATATTATATTATATATTTATTTATTCCGCATCTATTTTGTTGTGTCGATATATAAAGCACCGACAGCATCAATTATTACATATAGAGATAAAATAATTTGTCTTATCAATCTTCACATAATCATCCGAGCAGCACGATTACCGCTATTATTAGCATTACCGTTTAGTCGGTCGATAACAGGTTTCAGCAGAAATATCTCATGAACTCAAAAAGAAGAAAAGTATTATTTTACTGCACCGGTTGTGTTATTTCCTGCATTATTGCAATAACCATATTTTTATCAGTGCCCCTGGATGAAACAGCCGTTTGAAAGAGCGTATGCCATTTTGCGCAATTTTGCCGCTGAAAGTAATACCATGCACAGCCTTGATCTCTGCAGTCCATTTCTGGAGGAGTTTGAGCGGAATGGAAATCTGTGGGATAGTATCACCTGTTGTGACCCTCTTCACTGGACGGCTGCAGGCAATGAATTGATCGCCCGTATTATTGCCGATTTCTTGTTGGACTTATAAAATAGAGGAGATAGCGCACCATGTTTTCATCTATGCATATCGACAGCAAACTCACGACATGCAATCTGCGGCAGTCTTTGCACGCCGGACTCATAATCGGCATATGTACTTCCATCTTCGACTGCTCGTATACATTTTCTTCGGAAATATATTATCCGAGCGGGTACCCGGCGATTGTTACAGGTTTCAATATTACGCTGTGGTTATTACTTTGTATGCTGTTTGCATGTATTGCAAAACCGCTCAGCGCAGCTGTGCCGATCATAAGAAACCGCAGGGCTGCAGCTTTCCCTCTGTTTGTTTTACTGCCGTTTGCTGTCCTGTACGGTCTGTTGAGTAAACTTGATTTGGATAAAGCTGTTTTGAGCAATGCCTTCGACAATCATCTGTCCTTTCTCTGGGCCGTTTGTATTGTTGCTGTTCCGGTCGTTTTTGCAGGCAGAACAGCCAAAGTAAAAACATCGGCAGCATCCTTTCTTCCTGAAATAATAGCCGTTATCAGTGTGTATATTTTCTGCTCCAATTTTGCAAGGATTCTGGCGGTGACGGGCCTTGTAAACCCATGGGCCGCATCGGACGGTGAAACGGGGATGGCTGCCTTAAAGGCTGTATACGCAGCTGGGGTGACCTGCATCCTGGTGGTCTACATGCTCTTTTATTTTAAAACATCATCGTTAGGCCGCAACGGTAAAACCGAGCTTGCACTGACTGCTGTTTTGATTGCCGTTTATCTTACCGGTTTTGCCAAAAGTTTCAACAGTTATGAGGAACTGTTACCTCAAAAGAGCGGTGAAGCAGTCGAAAAAAAGATGAGATCCGTTGTGCTCATCGTTCTGGATACCGTACGTGCAGACCGCCTGCCCATGTACGGGCACAGCGATATCGAAACGCCCTGCCTGAGCGGGTTTGCAGAGGACAGCCTTGTGTATGACCGCTGCATAGCATCTTCACCATGGACGCTGCCGTCTCATGCTTCCCTGTTTACCGGGTTGTATCCTGCGGAGCATGGAAGCCATAACGTTATCACCGAGGACCGGTGGTTCGGTAATTTGATTCCGAGCAAACCGTTGTCCGAGGACTTTACGACACTCGCCGAAATTTTCAAGCGGCACGATTATACAACAGCGGGAATAGTTTCAAACTATCTTTACCTGCAGCCCGGCTTTCAGCTCGATCAGGGGTTTGATTATTATGACTGCAAGAAAAATGCGGGTTCGCTGCACGGACTGTCCCACAAGCCGATTATTCATACAGCAAGTCTTCTTTTTACGGTCATGCCAAAACTTTCGATACACTACGTCGTAGCGGAAGACATCAGCAGGAAAGCATGCCGCCTCCTAGACCGCTTGAACGGCTCTTCTTTTTTTCTTTTTTTAAATTACATGGATGCGCACGGACCCTATCGTCCGCCGCGAAAGCACTCCTCATGGGCGTTTCCGCAGCTCTACAGAATCTTTAATGCGATAAAAAACAGACTGGGGTTAGGCATAGCCATGTCATCGAACGACATCAACCTGCTGGAGTATGACGGCGAATTGAAGTATATGGACAGCCAGCTGAAAAAAGTATTTCGACAAATGAAAAAACTCGACATCTATGACTCGTCCCTGATCGTGATCGTTTCGGATCATGGCGAGCTTTTCGGTGAGCACGGTTTTTACGGACACAGAAACGTGTCCATGTACAGCGGTGTTCTGCATGTTCCGCTTATGGTAAAACTGCCGTACCAGCGGGCAAGCGGGCGCAGAACTGATGACGTACCGCTGCACGGCCTTTTTGCAATGATATTGAAGATGTGCGGGCTGCCGCTGCCGGATGACGATTTTGAGCGCGCCGAGAGCGGGCTTCTTGCGGCTGACTACTATGAAAGCAGCGTGGGACGACACAGTGTTGTATATGACGGCAGGTATAAATACATGTGGTTTGAAAAAAAAAGAACTCACGAACTGTATGATCTGGCACGTGATCCGCTTGAGCAAACAAATCTTGCAGACAGCCTGCCGGAAAAATCTTCGAGGATGAAGGCATTACTGGATGACTGGAAGGGCACATATCGGCCTGCATTAGTAGAGGAAGAAGAGGTTGAAAACGTTATTTCGCATGACATGGTCAACGGCTTGAAGGCGCTGGGTTATATGCAGTAGAAATGCAAACAAGAATTGCAGCACATAAAGGGCCGGTATTTTGAAAACTCATCTTCTTTTTTGAAACTTTTACACTTTATTTTTTATTGTGTTCCGCCATGTGCCGGTTTTGCCGGCGATACCGTTTTGCCTGACCGATGATTATTGAAGATGTGGCCCTTATATCTTATGCCGATCCTATCGGCTATTTCTTTTAAGTCCCTGAATTTTGCAAGGCGAATGGAAACCGTCACGTTTTAACCAATAATAATGATCATTTTACGTTTTTTTTAAACCATTTTTCTTTAACCAAGTAGGGTATGCTGTGCAAAATGTTTTTTGCACGAAAAACCCCGTAAAATGCTCTCAAACCAATTTATGCTGCTGTTTGTATGCAAAATTCAGGAAGACATTTTATCAAAAATCACGCTGAAGACTCCGGGCGTAAGCCCGGAGATGAAAGCGTGC
>CAZFIB010000173.1:0-3716 GCA_964518865.1 uncultured Thermodesulfobacteriota bacterium | reverse complement strand
TTCCTCTCTTGAGTTTTTTCCTCTTTTCATGTATCAAAACTGTGAACGGTTACGAAAAAAAAGTATATTATTATATTATTACTGATACATTGAGGAAAAACAATCGATGATTTTATCAATTGTAATACCGGTGTATAACGAACATGAAACTCTGCTGACCATTGTCGAGCGTGTCAAAAACGTACCTGTCGACAAGGAAATCCTTATTGTCGATGACTGCTCAACAGACGGGACGCGGGAGCTTTTGCAAAATCTCTCAGAAAACGACACTTCCCTGAAAATATTTTTTCATGAAAAAAACATGGGTAAAGGTGCTGCGCTTCGCACCGGATTCTCGCAGGTTACCGGCGATATCGTCATTATACAGGATGCCGACCTGGAATATGCGCCCGAGGAGTACCCTTCGATCATTGCGCCTATAGTCGATGGGCGGGCGGACGCGGTCTACGGCTCCCGCTTTCTCGGCGGCCCCCCCCACAGGGTACACCTTTTCTGGCACTATGTGGGCAACACCCTTCTCACGCTGTTTTCAAATATGATGACCAATATAAACCTATCAGATATGGAAACATGTTATAAAGCGTTCAAGGCATCCCTGCTCACCCGCTTTACCATACGCTCCAACGGTTTCGGCATCGAACCGGAGATAACGGCAAAGCTCGCCAGATTAAAATGCCGTATTTACGAAGTGCCTGTTTCCTACAGCGGCCGGGATTATTCGGAGGGTAAAAAAATCGGCTGGAAGGACGGCTTTGTCGCTCTTTTCTGTATCCTGTATTACAACATAAGCGGCAAACTGCACTGACACCTCGCCTTTTCAAACAACTTTTGTCCCCCGGCACATAATGATTTCAAACGTTGCTGCCACTCCCCGGCGCCCGCCGTAATGGTGCTCATACAGCTCGACCATCCGCTTCCAGGCAGTTCGTACGGCCGGGCTTCTGGTTCTCCTGACGGATGCATTACGGGCCCCCATCCCCTTGATGGCGCGAACAAGATCGATAACGCCCGGGTACCACTCGACAACGGTAAATGCGGTTGTCTCTATTTCATCAAAACCGCAGGAGTCAAGACGGGCAAGAATTTCATGCTCCGAAATGGTCAGTGCCAGCGCACGGCCCGAATGGAAGCCTGTTTCTTCACAGGCCGACTCAAAAGACTTCCTGAGCTCGCGGAACGTCTGCGGGCCGAAGGCGGAAAAGGCAAAAAGACCGCCGGGTTTTAAAATCTCCCGAACGCAACTGAAGGCGCGCTGCCAGGAGGACAGCCACTGGTAGGTAAAATTCGAAACCACCAGGTCAAAGCTTTGCGGACGGTACGGCAGATATTCCGCATCAGCGGTGATAAACGTATCGGTTGCCGCCCTGCCGTCCAGTTTTTCTCTGGAGATTGAAATCATCCCTTCCGCGAGGTCACAGCCGTGTACCGCCGCATCACTGAATCGCCCGACAAGCAGATCCGTCATGCTGCCGGTACCCATGCCGATATCAAGAACCCGGTTCAGACATGGCCGTCCGACCCCGGCAAAGTCGATAAGCATCGAAGCAAGGCGCTGCTGCAGCCCGGCATGGACGTCGTAGGATGCGGCGCTGGCATTAAAGGATTTCCTGACAAAAGCTTTATCGATACAGTCCGTCATGCCGCTCCCAGAAAATCGCCGACAACCCGACACACCTCCGCCCTGCGCGTCAAAAACGGTACATGTCCGGTGCCATGCAGCATAACACGCTGAGCATTGAGCAGCATGCCGCCGAGATATCCTGCGGCACCGGGATGGCATATCCTGTCTTCAGTACCGTGAATAATGAGCGACCGCACACCGGCAGCCAGCGGCACAAGCTCCCTCAGATCTTCCTCCTGCAGGCAGCTCAGCAGCTGAAGCGCGGCCTGCCGGGACGGGGCACACGAGGGATCGAGCACAGCTGAAAACACGTCGCTTTCTGCAGGGTCTGCCTCTCCGTCCGCCGGCAGCAGCTTGTAGAATTCCCGAAGCCCGCCGGGGTAATTGCGTTCGACTTTTTTATACAGGCGCCGCACCACCGCTGCCGCCACGCCGTGCGGATAATCTTTGCGGGCGACCAGTGACGGGTTGGCGCTGATAAAAATCGCGGCCCGTATGTCCGAAAAGCCCTGTTCAATCATCTTCAGCATGATGGAAGCACCCATGGACCAGCCTGCAAGAACCGGCCGCTGCAAAGAATGCATATCGATAAGGTCGATAACATCGCGGGCGCAGGCAGCGAAATCAAACGGGCCCGGCATCTGTGCGGATCTGCCGTGCCCGCGCAGGTCAACACTTATTACCTGGTGCCGCCGGGCCAGATGCTCTGCCAGGCCGCACCAGCAGCTTCCGTGCATGGCCCATCCGTGAATAAGGATTACCGGCCGGCCGCTCCCGATACGTGCGTGGTGTATAGTCGTGCTCATTGTGTAGACATAGACTTAAATGATACCGTGGCGTTTGCCGTTCCGTTCGAGCGATTCAATCGCGCGATCGAGATCCGCTCGCGTATGGGTGGCCATGACGGTCAGGCGAAGGCGCGCGCTGTCTGCCGGAACGGCCGGCGGGCGGATGGCGAGCAGGAATATGCCGTCGCGAAACAGATCTGCCGATACGTCAAGCGCCTGTCGCGGCTCTCCTATCATGATCGGTATAATCTGGGTTCGGCTCCTGCCCGTATCGAAACCGAGCTGCTGCAGGCAGCGGCGCATGTACGCGGCGTTATCCTGGAGGGTGCCGAGCAGGCCCGGCTCATCATCGATTATGCTTATCGCCTCGACGGCCGCTGCCGTCACGGCAGGGGGCAGGGCGGTTGTAAAAATAAAGCTGCGCGCGCGGTTGACGAAATAGTCCCTGAGTGCCGACGTGCACGCGACAAAAGCGCCGAAACCGCCCAGTGCCTTACCCAGCGTCCCCATGATAACGATCCTCGGGGAACACGTGAGATGAAAATGCTCCAGAACACCCCGTCCCCGGGCCCCGAGACAGCCGGTTCCGTGTGCATCGTCGATTATCAGAATCGCATCATAGTGTTCCGCCAGGGAGACAAGCTCGGGCACAGGAGCGCAGTCACCGTCCATGCTGAAAACGCCGTCGGAAACGATGATTCTGCGGCGATACTGCATGGCGGCGGCAAGCAGCTCCGCAAGGTGCGCCGTATTGCAGTGCCGGTAAATTTCCGTCCGCGCCCTGCTCAGCCGGCAGCCGTCGATAATGCTGGCATGATTGAGCTCGTCGCTGAAAACAGCGTCCCGGCTGCTTCCCAGAGCCGATAAAATGCCGGTGTTGGCCATGTAGCCCGTGCTGAATACCAGAGCGGCTTCTGTCTGCTTAAATTCGGCAAGCCGACACTCAAGCTTCTCGAACAGCGAGCTGTTGCCGCTGATCAGACGCGCGCTTCCAGAACCGGCCCCCCAGGTCAGCACGGCACTCTGAACCGCCTTCTTTACGCGCTCGCTGGAGCACAGGCCGAGGTAGTCGTTGGAGGCCATCATCAGTACCGTGCGCCCGTCGATCTGCATGCAGGGCCCCGAAGCCGTAGAAACGGTTTTCAGCCTGCGGAAAAGATCGTTGTGATGCAGACACTGCAGCTCTTCGGAGATATCATACATAACGGATAAAATTAACGAAATACCCGGCAATTGTCAACTACTCAAGGGGTTCCCTGATTCACCATCTAAAAAATAAAAAAACTCGTTGGCCCCTGAAAACAGGG
>CAZFIB010000172.1:0-3765 GCA_964518865.1 uncultured Thermodesulfobacteriota bacterium | reverse complement strand
GCCCGCAATGACTGCTTTTCCGGTGCCCGCCTGGTGGTGCGAAACCGTAGGAGCTTCTTCAGCTGCGATTTTTTTCGCGGCCGGAGGCCGCTCCTACCCGTATGTTTATTATATGCATAACCCCGGTCCCGCCCGGGGTCAATTGCCCGCAATGACTGCTTTTCCCGGTACCCGCCTGGTGGTGCGAGCATGTAGGAGCTGCTTCAGCTGCGATCTTTTTCGCGGCCGGAGGCCGCTATCGGAATCGGTATCGAATTCGGTGTCGATGAAAGGACGATCCCGATAGCGATACCGGGAGCCTTTGCAGGTGCATCCGTGGAGACGCGCAATGATGCGTCATTGCGCGAGCAGGCCTGTCGCTTTTTTCGGTGAAATCGCTGCCGCACGCTCTACGGCTGTTTTCCGTCCAGCGCGGCTCTGATTGTCTCTGCCAGTTCCTGTTTTCGACAGGGCTTCGGCAGAAAGGCTGCGATGCCGTTTTGGGCTGTTGCGCCGGCATCCGGAACATCGGTGTAGCCCGTGGTAATAATGACGGGGATGTCGGGACGGATGGCCAGCACTTCCGCGGCAAGCCTGTCGCCGGTCAGCCGGGGCATGGTAAGATCGGTTATGATAAGGTCATAGGCCCGGGGGTCGCTGCGAAACAGCTCGAGCGCTTCCAGGCTGCCGGTCATGGGGGTGACCCGGTATCCCAGCCGCTCGAGAATTCTCTTCATTGTCACGACCATGAACTCTTCATCATCGACAACCAGAATATGCTCTGATCCGCCGGGGGCATCCTGCCTGTCCGGCGTGCTGCTGCTCACGTCTTCGCCCTCGAATCTCGGCAGAACGATAGTGAAGGTGGTGCCGCTGCCGACCCGGCTTGCAACCCGTATCGCTCCGCCGTGCTCACGTATGATGGCATAGACAACCGAAAGCCCCATGCCGGTACCCTGTCCGGTTTCTTTGGTGGTGAAAAACGGGTCGAATATTTTATCTATTATATCCGGTGCTATCCCGCCCCCCGTATCGCTGATCGTGAGCTGTACGTAATTTCCGGGCTGAATGTTCTGAAACATGTCTGCGGCCTCATCATCCAGAACAACAGGCGACAGGGTGATCTCCAGAACGCCGCCCGTATCCTTCATGGCCTGTACGGCATTGACACATAAATTCATGCCGACCTGGTGAAGCTGCGTCTGGTCGGCTATGATGGTACCGGAACGGGAATCGAGGCTGTGCCTGATTTCGATATTGGACGGAATCGAGGCGCGCAGCATTTTCAGCGAATCCTCGAGGAGCAGGTGCGGCAGAATCGGTTTTTTGTCGATTTTGCCTTTACGCGAAAAGGTAAGGATCTGCTGCACAACGTCTCTGGCGCGGGTGCTCAGCTTGGATATTTCATCGAGGCTCGCAACGACCGGGCTGTCCCCGGCAGCGTCGTCTTTTGCGATTTCAGTGAAGCCCATGATGCCCCCCAGGATGTTGTTGAACTCATGGGCGATGCCGCCGGCAAGCGTACCGAGCGCCTCCATTTTCTGGGCCTGCCGGAGCTGCTCCTGCATTTCCAGCTCATGCGTGATATCGCGGCCAAGCGACACAAAGCCGCTGATTTTGCCGTTACCATCACGGATAGGGGAAATGGCCGACTCGGTATGACAGACGGAACCGTCTTTTTTAAAGTTTTCCATACGGCCGGTCCAGATTTCGCCGCGATTGATCGCATCCCATATCTTCTTGAACAGCGCATTTCTGTGTATGCGGTCGTCCGTGAAGAACGGGTTGATGCCGATTACCTCTTCAGGCGCGTAACCCGTCAGTTTCGACATCGCCGGATTGATATAGCGAATGGTGCCGCCTGCGTCCATGAGCATGACCGTTTCACCGGCCTGCTCGATGGCGCTGGCAAGCCGCATACGCTCCTGCTCGGTCTGCCGGCGCTTGCTGATGTCATGAACCAGCCCGAGCAGCCCGACAACGTGGTCCCGTGAATCACGAACCGGCGTTCCGATGGTTTCGCCGGGGAATGTCTCGCCGTTTTTGCGGCGGTAATCTACAATATAGGGGTCATACATGTCGCGGGCCTGCGGGTTGTAGCGCCGGCAACCCTGTTCCTCGAAATCCTCCTGGCGGGCATAGATAACCTCGGTTCTTTTGCCGAGCACCTCTTCGGGCGTGTAGCCGAAGATGCGGGTAAAGGCGGAATTCACGCGAATGATTTTTCTCCCTGCGTCGGCATAGACGACCGCGTCGGGGAGGGCTTCGAAAATCTGCTCCAGCTCGATCCGGTGATCCTGCAGTTCCTGCGTGGTGCGCTGGTTCTGCAGGATATGCATCATGCCTTCCATGAACAGGCTGATCTGGTGAATATCGCTCTGATCGTAGGCGGCCGGTTTGTTTCCCAGAGCTGCGATAGCTGCGACGCGGTTACCCTCAAAAACGGGAATCGAGATAAAACGTTTGATCTCCGGATGCTTTTCAGGCACACCCATGCCGCCTGCGCGTTCGGCAGGGTAGTTGTTTATGATTATCGGAGCCCGCTGCCGACAGGCTTCAGACCACAGCCCGCATCCTGAAATTTGAAACGCTTCGAGGTTTATCGGCAGAGTGCACAGCTTTCGGGTGTTCTGCGTATAGACTGCATGCGTCACCATTTTTTCATCTTCTGATAAAAAATTGATGAAACCGATTTCGCTTTGCGAAAGGCGGGCGCTTTCTTCAAGAGCGAATTCCGACAGATCATCCGGACTCGCCGTGCGCATCCGGTTCATTTTCAGCAGAGCCTCGAGACGCGCCTCATTGATCGAGCGTTCTTTCTCGGCCTGTTTGTGCTCGACAATAATCCCTATCTGCCGGGCGATTCTCGACAGACGTTTTTTGGCGTTTTCAATAATGCGGGGCGGGAGCGGCTCATGTTTTTTCGACAGCTCCGCAAGCTCTTCCATGCCGATGCCGTATTTCGATGCTATTTCCTGTAGTTTGGAGCGGTCGCCGGGCGGGGAGCCGTACCCGAAATTGATGGCGCCGATTACCTCGCCGCGGGCCGTGATCGGAATGGCATACAGACGAATACCGCCGTGACATTCAATATCGACAGGCGCTCCCTTATGCATCGCCGGTTTGGAGGCTTTCGTCCAGCACGACTCGTGACAGAGCCATCTTCCGCTCGCAAGCGCCGCCTTGTTGCTCTCGGTGCCGCACAACGTGCGCGAGGCGGCATCCAGCCGCCTGCACCAGCCGGAGCTGAATATGCCGCAGGCATAATCACCGTTTTTTTCATAGACCGCCGATGAGGTTTCCAGCAGATCGAGGTAGTCCTCGACGATATCGGCAAGCATGTCCCCGCCGACCGCATCCAGAATCAGCCTGCAGGAGTTGAGCTCGGTGAGGTCGCCGTAAGGCTGGAATGGGGTGCCATCCATACCGGAAAAACCTGAAAACGGTTAATTTATATACAGAAAAATAGTATAAAAATATTTCAAACACAAGCTATTCCTGATGAGAAAGAATTAAGGGAAAGGAGCGGCCGCCGGCCTGGAGGAAAGAGTGGCAAAAAGGGCAAGAGACATTCGGTGCGCACGGCGCAGGCTGCAAACGACAAACGGTGAGATTGCTTCGTCCCGTTTCAGCGGGACTCGCAATGAACATACGGTACGACAAAAAGCCGGACTCGAACCTTCTGCGGCAGTGTCCCTGTAGGCCGGACAAAGCGTCAGCGTGTCCGGCACTAGTTCCAGCATGCCTGTATCCTCCCGGTTCTTACTCCGGCCTACTTACAAAGTT
>CAZFIB010000171.1:0-3832 GCA_964518865.1 uncultured Thermodesulfobacteriota bacterium | reverse complement strand
TCAGCTGCGATTCTTTTCGCGGCCAAAGGCCGCTCCTGCAGGGTCTTTTTTCGGTGCGCACGGCGCACCCTGCGAGCTTCCACCTGCACAATTCGTCGGGTGGTGCGAACATGCAGGAGCTGCTTCAGCTGCGATTCTTTTCGCGGCCGCAGGCCGCTGCCTTTTCACCTCTTTTACCCCTTCCGGCAGAACTCGATAACCGACTCCACAATACCCTCGATATCCACGGTCGGTTCAAATCCGGTCAGGTTGCGGATTCTGCTGATATCGGGAACGCGCTGCCGCATGTCCTCGAAGCCCTGCTGATAGGCCACATCGTAGGGAACATACACGATCTCGGACCGGCTGCCGGTCCGCTCCTTGATAAGCCCGGCAAGCCCCTCTATACTGATCGGTTTGTCATTGCCGATGTTGAAAACATTGCCCTCGGCTTCGGGCTTTCGGCTGAGGTCCGCCATTGCCCGCACCACATCCTTCACATAGGTGAAGCAGCGGGTCTGGCGGCCGTCGCCGAACACGGTCATCGGATCACCTGCCAGGGCCTGGCGCACGAGCGTGGGTATCACCATGCCGTAGCGGCCGGTCTGGCGGGGCCCGACCGTGTTGAACAGCCGCATAATAACGACCGGGAGGCGGCGCTCCCTGCAGTATGCCAGCGCCAGAAACTCGTCTATGGCCTTTGAGCAGGCATAGCTCCAGCGGGCCTTCCTGGTGGATCCCAGCACCATGTCGTCGTCTTCGCTGAACGGAACCTGATCGCTCTTGCCGTACACTTCGGAGGTCGAGGCGATCAGCACCTTCTTGCCCTTCTTGTTGGCCAGCTGCAGCACGACCTCGGTGCCGTATATATTGGTTTCTATTGTATTAACCGGCTGTTCGACGATAAGTTTCACGCCGACGGCTGCGGCCAGGTGATAGATGATATCGCACTGGTCGACGAGCTCGGCCATGGCCTGGCGGTTGGTGATGGTGTCGATGGTGTAATGAAAGCGGTCTTTTTCCTTGAGATGCAGGATATTATCGATGCTTCCGGTTGAAAGGTCATCGATAATGAATACGTCTTCTCCGCGATCGATCAGTTCTTCGGCCAGATGCGAGCCGATAAAACCGGCTCCTCCCGTAATAAGCGTCTTCACGTAAACAGCTCCCCGTGGAATGTGTGTGTATCTGTGATGTTGTATTCTATTCTACAGCCTTTGTCTGCTGCCCGCCTGGCGGTGCGAAACCGTAGGAGCTGCTTCAGCTGCGATTCTTTCGCGGCCGCAGGCCGCTCCTCTCCCTGCTTGCATATCTGTTCTGTAACCCCCCTCACGCGGCAAAGTTGCAAAAAAGACCGGTTCATGCAATATTTTAACTGTAAACCACCTTTCACACTCAAAGGGGGTGTCCCATGCGCTATGCCGTGGTTTTCGTTCTCGCTGCCGGGCTGCTGCTGCAGGCTGTTCCGGCCCAGAGCCTGACAAAAGAAGAGATCGTGTATCTCAAAAAAAACGGGGTCTCCGATGAAACAATTCAGCTGATGCTGGCAAGCGAGCTTGAAAAGCAGAAGCATGAAGACACGACCATACGGGTGACCGATGAGGAATCAGCGGTCGTCTACTCGACCGGCAAGCCGTCGGAAACCCCGCTTTCGCGTGAGCAGCAGCAGGATGTCGACCGGGCGTGGAATATGCTCGAGAATCTTTTTATCGACGTAAAAAAATAACCGGCCCGGCACCCGGATATCCGTTCATTTTTCCTCTATTGTTTCTTCCACCTTCATGCCGAAATGGCGTCCGGCCTGTTCGGTGAACATCAGCACCCGGCTGCCCGGCCTGAGGTCGACGACCGAGACCGGCTCCCCGCCCGGTGCGGTAAGCCTGATGGTTTCAGCATTCTGCAGAATCAGGCTGTGACGGCGCCCGCCGGCTGCAGCCTCCAGAAAAAGCAGGGGGCGCTTTTCGACCTTGATCCTGCCGGTTACGGCGGTCTGGGTTGTGCCGTCGTGGCCGACGATCAGCACCGGATCGCCGGCGCGCAGCTCGGAGAGGTAGCGCGTTTTGCCGCCCGGCACGCGCACGTAGGCATGCACGGGCCCGGCGTTGACGCGGAACGGCCGCGGTTCCACGTAGGGATTCTCTATGGTTTCGGAATGTACCAGAAACATGCCGCCGCTGCTGTTGCCGACAAGCATGCCCTGGCCGACCTGCATGCTGGTGCAGGTGTCGACGCAGATCCGGTCGCCCATGGTCAGGGGCAGCACGCGGGTGATTTCAGCCTCCTGCAGCCCGATCGCCTCGTTTTCACTGCGCAGGGCGGCAACGATGCTGCGTATCCCGTTGCTGTCAGGCGCATTGACGATCACGCCGTCGACCCCTTTTTCGAGAATGCCGGCAGCGGTGAGCGCTCCGTCAAGGCTGTCGACCTCGAACACCAGGTCGGATCGCTGGGCGATCAGGTTTTCCAGGGGTATAACGGTCCAGTCGGAGGTCGTGACGATTACCGGCTTGTCGGGCGGCAGCGAACGGATCTTCGCCTCGTCGTCCCGCGAGCTGATCGACAGCTCGAACACATCTTTGCCGGGCTTGAGATCGCCGTCTTCGGCCACGGTTGTTATAAGGCCCAGCTTCTTGACCTGCCCGCTGCGGCCCGGTTCAACCACAACAGCATCGGCACCGGACTCGAGCGCGGCAATCACGGTTTCTTTATCCCAGGGAATCGCCTTTACCCATACGTATTTCATGAAATGACCCTTCAGAATCGATTCTATCAGTTACCGCGTGTCCGGCATTCGAGCAGGGGTTTATGCCTTTCAGGCTTTTTTTCCAGCCTGCAGCTGCGATTTTTTTTCGCGTCCGAAGGCCGCTCCTGCCTCTCTGCCCTGAGCCCCCTACTCCTTCAGCTCCTCGAGCGATTCATCGATCGAAACATCATCGTGCACAATACGGCTTATGGCCCGCACGATGCTGTCGGGACGATGATGCTGAAACGCATTCCTGCCGATGGAAACGCCGGCCCCGCCGGCGTCGATCGAACCGCGCACCATGGTGAGAATATCCCGGTCGGTCTCCATTTTCTCTCCGCCGGCGATGACCACCGGCACAAAGCAGCCTTCAACCACTTCGCGAAACGACCCGGGCGATCCGGTATAGGGCACCTTGACCATATCGGCGCCCAGCTCGGCGCCCACGCGGGCGGCATGCTTTACCACGGCCACATCGTACTCGTTTTTGACTTTCTGGCCCCGCGTGTACATCATGGCCAGCAGCGGCATGCGCCACTCGGTGGCCTGCCGGGCCACGGCTCCCATGTCCCTGAGCATGTCCTTTTCATACTCGGCCCCGAGGTTGATGTGGATCGAAACCGCATCCGCTCCCAGCTTGACCGCCTCCTCGACCGAACACACCAGCACCTTGGCATTCGGGTCGGGAGCCAGCGAGGTGCTGCCGGAAAGGTGAATAACCAGGCCCACATCCTTACCGCTGCGGCGGTGCCCGCAGGCCACAACGCCCTTGTGCATCAGAATTGCGTTGGCGCCGCCTTCCACAACGCCGTCCACGGATTTTTTCATGTCGATCAGCCCCGGCACCGGACCCAGCGTAACGCCGTGGTCCATGGGAACGATTACGGTCCTGCCGGAGTTCCGATCACATATTCTTTCCATGCGAATCTGTTTTCCGATCATCGGTCGTACTCCTGAACGATATTTTATGAGGCTAAAGCAGTAGAATGATTTAAATTAATAAAGTAATCGTAGAAAGTTACCGCATATCGCCACCATAAGTCAATTACTTTTGATGCCCAAAATCCACCGCCTCATTTCACAGGCGCACTATTTGCAAGCCACCGGAGT
>CAZFIB010000170.1:0-3878 GCA_964518865.1 uncultured Thermodesulfobacteriota bacterium | reverse complement strand
GGAGTTGAAAGGATCGCCGCCTAAGCTCCTAAACACAACATTTGACAATAGCTCGTCTGTTATTGGGACAATATGTTTTTGCGGTAAACATCTCCCCGGTATATCACACATGTCATGCAAAATATTCACAGCATCAAATATCGACTTGCTCTCAGCCCAGCTGGATAGAATCCGGCAAAAGCAGTATGTCCGGATCACACGGGCGGGTCTCATGCCCTGCTTGTTTTGTTGAATATCTGGATAGCTTCATTTTATGTATATTTGATTCAAGCAGTGGTATTTATGCTGAATATTATTTTTTTGCGGGAACCCGGTTTGAATTTATCAAAAAAGCCTGCACCTCCTCGTTTTCATCACGCTCGCCACCCAGTGCTCTTTGCTGGTATTGCTGAACTTCTTTTTTCCTGAAATCTTTACATTTTCTTTTACGTTCAAATACATCCCGGGAGGAGATATCGAATGCATAAACTATATGTCAGTTTTATACTGCTTTTTTCAACAGTCATTAGCTTTGCTAGCTGTATGCTTCCCGGTGCAGTGCGCATCACGTCACCCACAAATAATGCTGTATTTGCTTATGGGCAGGAAATAACTCTTGCAGCTGACATAGGCGATGCCGAGGTGACCGCACTTGTCTGGGCATCAAGCATCGATGGAGAGCTCGGCAGTACCGCAACTTTTACTACAGCCGCTCTTTCAGTTGGTGAGCATACCATAACGTTAACAGCCACACTGGCAGACGCTTCGACCACAAGCGACAGCATTATGATTACAGTCACCCCACCACCGGTAGTTGAAGTCGGTAGCCACATTGACACACTCACCACCTGGGAGTCGACCAACATTTACGTGGTCACGCGGTGGTTTAACATTGAAGGAGCCTTGATTATCGAGCCAGGTACCATCGTCAAGTTCAAGACGGGCACCTACATCAATGTTAAAGGCACCCTGAACGCCGACGGTACCGCTGAAAGCCCGATCGTTTTTACGTCGTACAAGGACGATGCCCACGGCGGAGATACCAATGGCGACAGCAGCCTTACCTCACCGCTTGCAGGCGACTGGGCCTTCCTGAGCATCGAGGGCGACCGCAACGAGTCGGTGTTCAATCACTGCCGCTTTTATTACGGCGGCACAGGCGCCTGGCAAGTGTATACCCTGAGTATCGCATCCGACGGCACCACCGTCACCGACTGCGTTTTTGCCGAAAACAAAGGAGATGCCGGAGCAAACAAAGACAGTGCCGACGCGGTTTTAAATGCGATTCACGCCGGAAGCAGTACCGTGATTACCGGAAACATCTTCTATGCCAACGAAAAGCCCCTGCGCGTCGGCTGCGCCGTGGATATTGACGACAGCAACATATTTCACAACCCCGACGAACTGACGCAGACCAACGACTACAACGCCATACTGGTGACGGGCTATGTCGATATGTCCGGTGACCGCACCTGGGCGGAAACCGAAGTGCCGTTTGTGATTGAGCCCTGGAGCATGGAAATCCCTGCCGGCAGCAGCCTGACGCTTGGCGATGGGGTGATCGTGAAATTCAACAACAACTCCATGACCATCGAGGATGACAACCTGCACAACTATGATGGAGACGGGGTCTGGTTCACCTCCTGGAAGGACGATAGCCTGGGCGGTGATTCAAACGGCGACGGCAGCCTTATCACTCCGGCGGACGGCGATTGGGGCTGCATTTATCTTGCACAGAACGTCTGTGCCGACTGGGAAAACATCCTCTACGACAAGGAGTAAATCATGAAAACTCTATATTTTCATATCCCCTTAGCTGCCCTGGCAGCTTTACTGCTATATACGGCCGGATGCGATGACAACAGCGGACCGGCCGGCCCCGGCGGCGATTCGGTATCGGCAAGTGCTGCTATCGATGAAAATGGTGGATATGTCGAGGTGACTGACAGCAGCGGCAATGAAATACATCTGCACATCCCCTACGGGGCCGTTGACAACGGTACGACCGTCACTGTTACCGCTACCGGTCCGCGCCTTGAAAAACAGATCGCCGCAAACATTCTGCCCGGCATCACCATCGAGCCTGCGGACCTGCTTTTGCGCTACCCGGCCGAGTTAAGCGTCCGGTTCTACGATACCGATGACTGGCAGGAGGGGGTGCTCTACTGCATAACACCTGACGAGCTTCTGATGCCCCTTGATGAGCATACGGTGGAAAACGGATCCGGCATTATCCGGGGCAGCATCTATTATTTCGGGGAATATGCCGCCGGCATTCCCACCGAGCAGGAGATGCTTGCCCAGATCAGAAGTGCTCAACAGGCCTGGAGCCGAGTGGCAAGCAGAAATGCCGTCCATGCATATGCCTCGGGGGATTGTCCGCCCGATGATTACGGCTGGCAGGGAATGCGTGCTGAAGTTGCCGGCCTGCTGTATTGGCAGAACAGGTTTGCAATGCTTGGAAACGAGTCGGCCGCCCAGGAGGCTGAAGACCTGGTGAAAGCCGAGGTGGAGCGCTCCATAGAGAGCTTTGAAAATCAGAACCTGCCGGACGATCTTTGCGGGAACTATGCCCGGGCTGCGTTCAACTATTACCAGTCCGCGGAGAAAATCGGTGTTGCAACAGATGATTTGAAGAGCCTGACCGACCAGCTCTGGAACCAGTGTGCTCTGCGGTTTAAGATCACCATCGACTACGAGCTGGACGACTCCGATCCGCCCGAAGTCGAAAAAGAATCACGTTACGCCACAGCCACTTGCTACGTTCCGTATGAAGAGTTCCTCTCAGATCCCGGCAGTGCGAGTGTCAGGGGTGACGGAACCGTGACGTATTCAGACGACTATGAGTGGCTATATAACCCCAATCAAAACCACAAAGTAACCAGGAAGCAGGAGGGCCGCGGAACCATTACCTGCACGGGATCGGCAGCCCTTGTATCCCCTGACAATGTCTATCCGACCCAGGAGTATGTCTGGAAGGCCTCCATCGGCTTGACTGCTGAGGAAAAAGGCACGCTTGAGGTGTGTGATACCAAGTATGATGATGATCCTGAGCAGGAATCCTGTCAGAAAACGGACTACACCAGAAATTGGATAGATGGCTATTCCGTCGTACTGAACGGCGCAGGGTCAACACTGAGAGACGAGCAGTTGAGCAGTGACGGGGTCACCATCCATCATGTTGTAACGCTTCAGTGGCTGACTCCGCCGGGGTTCGAATCCGAAGGTGACGGGAAGTGCTATTGATGGTTTTGCGGTGACACCCTTGTGCCTCGCTGTGTGTGGGGCCTGCTTTTGAATTAAGTAATTTTCGTTTCAAGTAAGGAACAAGAGGGGGCCCTGTTCGGCGACACCGCCCGTGCCATGGACGATGCACCGGAGATGATCAGAATTCGTCATATCGGCAACTTTCTGAAGGTCGACCCGGCCTACGGCGAAGGTGTGGCTGAGGCCTTGGGTATTCCGCGGAGCAAGGTTCCGAAGCAGACAATGCTTCGCTAACCGATTCCAGCGGACGGCAAAAAGCGCTGCCGCTGGACCGGCTCGCAGGAATGGTGGTTGCCGGTTAATTCTGACAAGCAATAAAACGTCAAGGCACAAGATGTTGTGGTTAGGGAATATTCTGCAAAATTCCATGTTCCTGTGCCAGCCTTTAGCATCAAAAAATAGCTCTTGCCTGTGCAGATAAAGAATGATAATTGACGAATTCTATGGAAATTATGATTGCACAGGGTTATCGTAAATGTGGACTTTTGAACCAGCCGATTTTGTGACAATTATCATTGCAAATATGGAAAGATGTAGGGTGGGTGAAGCGTAGCGTAACCCACCATAAACAATGCTCAAACATTGCGGCCGACAGTTTCGATGACAAAAAAGGGAGAAAGGGGCATTTGGCA
>CAZFIB010000169.1:0-3934 GCA_964518865.1 uncultured Thermodesulfobacteriota bacterium | reverse complement strand
CCTGACGGGCATTATAACCTCCCGCCTTCTGTCCGTCATCTGTTTAGCACTTTATGTAGTATATCTCATCCATACGTTTCCATATGAGGATGCATTCGCAATGTCCAGGGGGTATCAGCACAATTTTTCCGACAAGCACCATGCCGCAATGCACCACCAGGAGGGCCGCACCAGAAAGGCACGAACCATGGTGGCGGTCCTTAAAGATTATTTCAAGAGCGATATCGAAAAGCTTTCTCTTCTCGATGTCGGTTCTTCAACCGGTATTATCGATAACTTTCTCGCGGATCATGCAGGTATGGTCACGGGACTTGATATCGATAAGCACGGGGTTGCCTTTGCTGAAAAAACTTTCAAGAAAAACAATCTGTTTTTCCTTGCGGGCGATGCCATGCGCCTGCCCATCAGCGATTGCTCGTTCGATATCGTTATCTGTTCCCAGGTATATGAACATGTGCCGGATGCGAAGCTATTACTGGCTGAAATCCGCCGGGTTTTGAAAAAGGAAGGGGTGTGTTATTTTGCTGCAGGCAATCGATTTGCCGTTGAAGAGCACCACTACAACCTTCCGTTTCTATCGGCACTGCCACGTCCGCTTGCACATATTTATATGCGTCTTGCCGGCAGGGGAAGCTACTACTATGAGAAGCACCTGAGCTATTGGGGGCTGAAAAATCTGGTCGGCGGTTTCAGGGTAATTGATTATACAAAGCCTGTTATTAACAACCCTTCCCGTTTCCACGCAGATTACCTGCTGAAACAGGAGACGCTGAAATCGCAGGCAGCCAGGATAGTGGCCGAGTACTGTATGTGGTTATGCCCCGGTTATATCTGGCTGCTGAAGAAATCGTGACTTACTACTGCCACACCAGCTGCAGCTCTTTTTGTCCGGCCGCTCCCAAGGTGATCCGCTTTTCAAGGGTTTTGCCCGGCGCGGATGCGGTCACGCTGTAGGTGCCGGCCGGCAGATCGACATACAGCCACGGGGCGTCGGCGGAAGCGCTGAAGACCGTTTTGCCGGTGCTGTCGACAATCAGTATGTTTGCTTCGGTCAGGTACTCGCCGCTCATGACCGATGTTACCAGCTTCAGCGAATACCCCCGGCCGAGCTGCTCCAGAACCGCGCGCTCGTCCGTGCCGATGCCGCCGCAGAGATAGTGCATGCCGGATTCCGTGGTCCGGGCGAACATCTTTTCCGAGATTCCCTCTGCGCAGACCGGTGCTGCAGCGCCCAGGATCATAAGACCTGCAAGAAAAACAACACATCGTTTCATTGTCTGTTCCCCCGTAAAGGAATTGATATATACCGTGTAATACACCGAAGTATAGGAAAAGTACTCAGGCCGGTCAATGAAAAAGCAGGAAAACTGCCGCACCTCGTGGTTTTAATGTTTCTGCGTCATGAAAAAGAGGCGTATGTTTTGAAACTCCTTTGCGGCGGCCCGCTGCGAAAGGTAGTCTGCCAGTTCCTTTTCCCCGGGCGTGTTGCGCGAAGAAATACGCTGGGCGCATATAATCTTTTCCCGATCCCGGGAAGCCTCCTTGAACTGCTGCAGGGACTTCAGTACGGCGACCGGCTGCTGAACGTAATACTGAATCAAGCCCGATCCGAAACCGAAGGTGCAGAGAAACGTATCGTCCCGGCTGCGGGCCTGCATTTCACGGCCGGCATCTTTGAAGCCTTCCTGAATGCTCAGGGCATGCCGTGAACCATCTGCCCATACAAGCATCAGTGCAATGAGCGGCAGTGCGCTGATCGCGAAAACGACTTTTTTACCTGCTGTTCGGGCAATCAATGAAGCAGCCCACAGCATGCCATGCACGCAGAGCAGTATGTAAAAGGGCGAAAGAAATGAAAAGAAACGCGCACCGAGTATTTCGGGCTTCAGCAGCCACGCGACAGCAAGCGGTATCAAAAAAACGCAGGAAATATAGCTGCCAAGCATCCGGTCGTTTTTCCACACTCTGAACGCCCCTGCTGCAGACAGAATAAAAATAATCGTGTTGATCGGGGTGCTGCCGGCAGAGGACAGGCGGCGTGCCAGCTCCAACGGAAACAGGGGGTCAAAGGATGAGCCGGCCTGCGACTGTACCATGGCGTAATAATATTTTATCAGCGGGGCATACAGAACAAGCACGCACCCGCACGCCGCGAACAGCAGAAGCCACAGCAGCCGAAACGACGCAGCCGAGAGATGCTGTGTGCCTGCCGGGCGCAGGCGCTGATATGTCGCGACACACAGCAGGTGCACGGCCTGCGTCGGCACGATAAGAATGTTGTAGAGATGAAAGTATGCGCCCAGCGCTGTTGCACCGACATAACAGCCTGCCGTCAGCCTGCCGGGCTTTTTCAGCAGGTCGAGGTAGAAAAAGCTCGACAGCAGCCAGAACAGCACCATCGCGGAATAGCCGCGAGCCGATACGCTCCAGACAACGTGCAGGGGATAGACGGATAAAAGAGCAGCGCACACGATTCCGAAAAAAGCTCCTGCGGTGCGTCCGGCATAATACCACAGGAAGGCGATGCCGCCGAGCCCGAACAGCAGGGCGGGCAGGCGCAGCGCCCATTCGCTTTTGCCGAACAGATTCTGCGACAGGCGGGCGGCAAGAGAATAGGCAATGTGGTTGTTGAACACAAGATTTGCGGACACGGTTTCCCGGATGGATTCGGTATCGATGAAGTGCAGGGCGGTACATATCTCGTCATAATACAGGCTTCGCTCGAGCCCCGGAAAGCGCACTGCCAGCCCCAGCAGGCAGATGATTGCGATTGCGGTTATTTCCAGCCGGGTACAGGTGCGCCGGACCGGACGGCCGGGCTCTTTCGGTGCCGTTCCCGGAGCCGGGGGGACCAGGCGCCATGCAAGCGTCCAGCCGAGTACCACCGCCCCCAGCGCAAACAGCTCCATACTTCTTCTGACTGCTGCATCATACTGAAAGGCAACCTGCGGTGCCTCCGGTCCGATCCAGAGCCGCAGAATTTCAAGCACCGGCTGATAGACGTTCTGGACGACATACGGGCTTGACAGAAACACAGCAGCTGCCGGCAGCAGGCACGCAAGCGCGGCAATCATACCGGCACAGAAAACCGCATCATCGTGAAACCGCTGGTAACACCTATTGAGCATCGCTGCTGATTTCCTGTTTTTTCAGTTTATCGCTGATAGTGACGGTTAATAAAAAGTAACATAAAAACCATAAAAAGCATTAGACAATGCGTATTAACATAAATTTAACCATAATTTATGGTTTTGTACTACAGAATATATGTAATATTTTATTCTGAAGACACGATACTTCATGTCCATTTATTTTCAGCCTCAAACCATCTTGTGATATCATAGTGAGGAAACATGTTTATGCCAAAATATATTATGAATGCCGTTACAATTTTTCTCTCGCTGCTGCTGTGCACGGCAGCCTATGCGCAGGCGCCCTCCCCGCTGAACTGCCAGGGCTATATTACTGACGACGCCGGCACACCGCTTCTGAACCCCTCGGATCTGCAGCCGCGGTCGGATAATTATTATTTGCATCCCGGCTTCTGGTGTGCCGTGCAGACGCTCGGGCAGGAGCCGACCCTGATTGAGCTTGCCCTTTTCCGGGCGATACCCGGACACCGCCGGGTGCGGCTTGTGTGGGTGACCGAGTCCGAAACAGGTTCCGCCGGATTTGTCCTGTACCGCGCCACTTCTGAAAACGGCGACTACATACAAATCAATGACGACATCATTCCGTCCGAAGGGTCGCCCACGCAGGGCGCATACTACCAGTATATCGATACGGATGTACAAAACAGGCAGACCTACTGGTACAAGCTGGAAGACATCAACCTGATCGGCTGGCCGGTCGAGCACGGGCCGGTCAGGGCGACGCCGCGTTTTATGAAAAACAAAACTTGAATACCCCGTTTTGTAAACGGGGATGAAAAGTT
>CAZFIB010000168.1:0-3982 GCA_964518865.1 uncultured Thermodesulfobacteriota bacterium | reverse complement strand
AACAGGCTGCCTGATTCCACACAGGAATCGTCCGTTTTTTGTTGAGCACATCACTTCCTGAAATTTTACTCCTTTTCTCCATACCGCTATGGGGGAGTAAAGATGCTTGTCAAAATGCAGGGTTGGTATCTGCTCTACGTCCTGGCGATAAAATTTTTCAATATCCGCCTGAATTTCATCAATTATATCAGCATACTGTTTTGGAATCCTTACAACCATTTTCCGATTGGCCGGAAAAATATCATGCTTCTCTGTAAGCATTTCAATGCTCAGGTTTTTGGTTAAATAGTCTTTTTCTTTGTCTGAATAAAATTTGGTAATATAGTCTTTCACCACTGATGCTGCTATATCCTGAATTTTTCCATCCAGCGCATCCCGTAAGCCGAACTGCCCCTTGTGGCTAAAAATTCCATACGCGTCGGACGAGATTATTTCTTCCAGAACGCTTTTTGAAATCAGCAGATTGGCAAAACCTCGCACCAGTTTATACCGATTGCACTCCACAAGCAGGGCATTAAAATCAATATATGCCAGGTATGTTTTCAGAAAATTTACGGTATACTCTTCTATCTGCTCGGCCAACTGGCTGTTAAAACCGCTTATTGCCGTGCTGATTCTTGGGCGCAGGTCTATTGTTATGCGTTTGAGTATGTGCCGGCTGCATTCGAGAACAACCGGATAGTCACTGAAACGATGCTCATTGCTTTTTTTAAAGGTGAGCACCCTGTTTTCCCACTCATCCTTATTATTGGGCCGGATATCGATGTGAAACTCTCGGTAATCAGGGGTTTCCTTTTCAATGTGCTTGAGAAAATTGCTCATGTACGAGGCATTCAGTCCAAAGATTGAAATGGACTGCAGGGCCCTGATGTAGTACGGGGCGGCAGGGCCTTCACGCTTTAAGGACAGTTCCCTCCCTTTCAGGCGCACACCGCGGCCAAAAAGCTGAACGATCTGGGGGCCTTCGCTTTTGCCCATGTTCATCAGACCCATGCTCGATACACGCCAAGAGTTCCAGCCTTCGATGAATTTTTTAGAGCCGATGAGAATAGTAACCTGAGAGGTTGGCGCATCAAGATCCTGAAACAACGACCCCGTAAAATTATCCTCCTGCACTGAAATCGCACCACCGAGGTCTTCCTCCATCCTTTTTACATATTTTCCCACATCGCCGATATTGATAACCGCAAAATATTGACCGCCCGTGTGCGTCCTGAGCCCGATTTCGCCTTCTCCCTGCTTGATGTGCAGCGCTTCAATATTGCCCACACCATGAAACACTCGCTCCAGCACTTCAGACGCTACCGGGCAATGCTGGCGCAGATATTCAAACCGGCTTGCAAAAATGTCATCACCGGCGGCATTCATGAGGCCGGCTTTGTTGTGCAAAATTTTATCAATATCCTTCTGCAGCCCGGTCGGGTCAGAAAGAATGTTCTGAAAAAACCGCACCACCATGGTCACGTCAGAGACATTCTGCCTGTCGGCCTGGGTAAGGCTTGAGCTGCCGCCGATAACTTTGCTGCCCACAAACACCCACAACGGCTTTTCGATGTTACAGACGCGCAGTTCATGTTTGTACTGATCAAAAAGCACAAGCTGCTCATAGAAGCCAAGCAGACTTGCAGTCAGCAGCAGGCGCGTCTGCTCCTCGCTGTACTCGTTTGCGTCAACATTGAAAACGGTAAAGTCTTTTCCGTATCCGTCAGCATAAAAATGTCGGTATGAGTAATCAAAGATAATGGTTTTTCCGTATTCATTCAGCAAATCCCTGGACCCGCCATTGATAATCTGGCCGAAGGTTGCCGAGTATTCAAACGTAAATGATGTCTCACCGCGGGTGAGGTGCTCGCGCAGGCGTTTCCAGGCTCTTTCTTCCGAACGCTGCCCCTTATGTCCTTCATCGATAAAAACCAGATTTCGTGATTCGGCAAAGTAGTCAACATCAACGCTTACGCCCTCGCCTTCCTTTTCCTTTACCAGCTTGGTTATTTCAATAATCAATATTTCTCCATCGCGGGTCTTCAGGCTTTCCTCACTGCCGGAATAGAGCTTGGCCGCTATACCGCTTGCCATAAACTCATCATAGTGCTGACGGCTCAGGCCCTCATTAGGAGTAATAAGGATGATGTTTTCCCAATCACTGAAGTATTTGGTAATCTGCCAGAAATTGCAGTGCATGATCAGGGTTTTACCGCTGCCGGTCGCCATCCAGTAGGTAAGCTTTTTAAGGTCGCTTTCCGTATAATCTTCAAGCGCCCTTAAATCCGCATGCGCATTTTTGAAAGCATTAAGGTCTGCAAGCAGATGGCCTTTATTTTCACTAAGCCGGTCAAAATAATATTCGGAGAAAAGCAGAGAAAAAAACTGGTAGTACTTGAAGGTCAGAAAGGGTTCGGCCCGGTGTGTGCGCAGTCTGGTTTCATAGTCCCGAATAGCCTGGTCATAGGCAAGCAGCGTACGGTCATCAATGCTTTTCTGTGCTCCCAGCAAAGTATTGGCAAAATAGCTTCTGCCGGTTGCGTCATACCCGGCCTGCTTTGTGCCGAATTCGTTTATGAGTTTTTCAAAATTATCATAGCCGAACTGCCGGAGGATATACTGAAACAGTACAAGATTTTTGTTTAAAGCCATAACTCGCCGTGGTTAGAATCATGGGCCTTGCCGGACACGCTGTGCCTTTCAACTGCGCTCAGGACATGCTTTGTCCGGCCACAGGGTACGCTGTGCGCACCATACCAGTCGCACAATCAGGATATCATTTTATTTTTAAAAATTTCCTCAATGGGCTTATAGCCCTCGATATGCGCCTGGCCGTTTATGTAGAGCACGTCGTAAGTCCAGCCCGTCAGCTCTTTCCTCAAAAACTTCCCGTCAGCTTCAAAGGCCGCCAGGTCAAAGTCTTTCACGTTGCGCCACACCACCAGTATCTGCTTGTTGGCGTTATTGCAGCCATACACAAACTGATAACGCCTGCCGTCCACCTCGCGGGTAATGCATCTGTGCATGTGCAGTCCGATCAGGTAGTTAAATGTTTCCACCAGGTCAACGGCCTGCTGCGTGTCATAGTTGTAGCCATCCCATACGTTAAGACGATAATCCCACGGGTCAGCCATCTCCTCCGTATTCACCAGCGTGCGGCTGTCGCGCGTTTCAAACGCAAGAAAGTATTTCGGAATGTAGTCCTTGAATTCCAGTGCCTGCTGCGAGGTCTTTTCCGGCACAGTAAAGGCGATGTTTTCCAGCGCTTCTTCATACTGCTCAAGACGCTGATACTTCAGAAAAACGCCCAGACCGTTCATGCTGTCGTCTAAAGGCATACCGTCTTCCCAATCAAAGTTGTAGGCGATTTTTTTGATACGCGGAATGATAACAGAAAAAACATACAAGCCCTGTTCTATTAAAATACATTTTCTCCTGCCCTGATCTCTATTATTTAAGGCCATAACTGCTTGAAATGTAGTACCCGAACCCGGGAAGTAATCTAATGCAATCCCGTTTACATCAAGCCCCATTATCGTCAGGCAATCCTCAACGGCATAAATTGACTTTGGATATGAGAATTTTGATATGCCAAAGAGGTCTTTAAGTGCTTTAGTGCCATGTTCTGTTGCAGAATACTTTGCATCTGCCCAAAAAGTTAAAGGAGTAAACCCCTCCATGTTGGGTCTATATTTATAATAGACTTGAGGAAGACCACGGCGGGGGATTTTAGCAAGAAACTGAGCATAATCCTTCGTTACGTTGGCCTCACTCCACCGCCAGTTTTTTTCAACTCCGTCATCATTGATAGGATATATTGTAATCTCATTTTTAAGAGGCTTTTCCTTGACTATCCATTCTTCCTTAAAATCATCCCATTCCATTTTCGGAATTCTAATCGCACCGTTATCGGGGTCCGCATATATAGGATAATATTGTCGTTTGCCCCCCGTGTTAGGATAGTTGTCACCTGTAAGAAGAAGGATTCCCCGGGCAGTAA
>CAZFIB010000167.1:0-4135 GCA_964518865.1 uncultured Thermodesulfobacteriota bacterium | reverse complement strand
AATTTCCTTCTCTGTGGCCTCAGTGCCTCTGTGGTAAACATATAATTGTGATTGCCTGACGTGAATCGGGAAAGTAATCTTTGAAGTTCAACAAAAAGCCTGAAACGATAGAGGTAAAAGAAATGGATTCCATTCCGCCAGGGAACGACAAACCAATCATACGGATTCAATATCCTTTTTGCTGAAAATCTGCTATATTCATTTTTCATTTTTTTATACCGGCATGAATGCTGTTTTGCCCGAAAAATAACGTGAGGATCCCGTAATGGAAGAGAACGTACAGGAAAGCACGGCAGAGGAACTCAAAGTAAAGTGGTACAACAACCGCGCAAAGGTGATTTTTTCGCTGCAGGCATTCCCGCCCCTGGGGATTTATGCGCTGTTGCGCAGCACGGCGTTCACCCCCATGCAGAAGTGGCTGGTCGTTTTTGCGGTCTCGGCGCTTATCGGTGTGTTCATCTATACCGGGATCGGGGCCAAAATGAACGAGTTCGTTTTCGGCCTGTTTACGTAAGATACAGAAAGAACTCCCGGTTGCCCTTTCTGCCCTGCAGGGGCGATTCCATGATACCCGAAACCAGCATCGGCAGGCTGTGCGCGGTTTCGATCAGGCCGGCGATCACATCTCGGTACAGCTCGGCGTCCCGGACGATGCCGCCGGCGGCGATCTGCTTGCGGTGCACCTCGAACTGGGGCTTCACCAGCGCAAGGATGCTTCCCCCCGGGCGGATAAGACCGGCGACATGCCGCAGAATGTTTTTCAGTGAAATAAACGAGGCATCGATCACGGCAAGGTCTGGCCGCGGCTGAAGCTGCTCAGGCGTGAGATTGCGCACATGGGTACGGTCGAGGCGGATCACGCGCGGGTCCTGCTGCAGCTTCCAGGCAAGCTGGCCGTACCCCACATCAACGGCATACACGCGCGCCGCGCCGTGCTGCAGCAGGCAGTCGGTAAACCCGCCGGTCGAGGCCCCCACATCCAGAACCGCCGCATCCGCAACAGGAACGCTGAATTCGCGCAGCGGCACTTCCAGCTTTTCCCCGCCGCGGCCCGCATAGGGCGCTGCAGCGCCGCGCAGGCGGATTTCCGATTCAGTGGAGACAGGGGTGCGGGGTTTGTCGATGCGGTGGTCGTCGACGATGACGCTGCCGGCCATGACGAGCGCCCGGGCATGATCGCGGTCACGCGCCAGGCTGCGCGCGACCATCAGCTCCTCAAGCGGTTTTTTTTTATGCGTCACGAACCCTTGTGCAGAAGTTTTTTTGCAGTTTGGAATATGCCTTCCTGGTCGAGGCCGTACTTGGCGCGCAGTACTTTCTGCGACCCGTGCTCGACGAAGGTGTCGGGAATGCCGATGCGGGCCACCGGCGCCGAGCAGCCGTGCTGCTGCAGCAGCTCGACGACCGCCGACCCAAAGCCGCCCTGCAGAACGTTTTCCTCGACCGTCACGATCGGACACAGCCCCGCATAACTGGTGATGACGTTTTCATCGAGCGGTTTTATGAAGCGCGCGTTTATGACGGCGCAGGATATGCCCTCGACCTCCAGGCGCGCAGCCGCCTCGCAGGCGGGATACACGGTGGAGCCCAGGGCAACGATCGCCAGGTCCCGTCCCCCGGCAAGCACCTCTGCTTTGCCGGTCGCCAGGGTCTGGGGCTCCTGTTCGAGCTCGACGCCCAGGCCGGCGCCGCGAGGGTAACGGATCGCAACCGGCCGGTTCAGGCTGAATGCGGTGAAGAGCATGTGCTGCAGCTCGTTTTCGTCTTTGGGGGCCATGAAGACCATGTTCGGCAGGGGCCGCAGGTAGGAGATATCGAACAGGCCGTGATGCGTGGGGCCGTCCTCGCCCACGATGCCGGCGCGGTCGAGCATGAACACCACCGGCAGGTTCTGCAGGCAGACATCGTGCAGGATCTGATCGTAGGAGCGCTGCAGAAAGGTCGAATAGATGGCGGCGACGGGCTTCAGTCCCTCGGCGGCCATGCCGGCGGCAAAGGTGATCGCATGCTGCTCGGCGATGCCGACATCGAAAAAGCGGTCGGGAAACTGTTTTTCAAATATCGACAGACCGGTGCCGGTGGTCATGCCGGCGGTTATGGCCACGACGGCGGGGTCCTGATCGGCGATTTTACTGAGCGTGGTGCCGAACACATCCGTGTAGCTGGCATTCTTTTTTTGCGAGACCGACTTGCCGGTTTCCCGGTTAAAGGCGCCGACGCCGTGAAAGCGGGTGGGGTCGTCTTCGGCCGGGGCATAGCCCTGTCCCTTTTTGGTAATCACGTGCAGCAGGATGGGACCGGTGAGGTTTTTGATGTTTTCAAGGTCCTGTACAAGCACATCGATTTTATTACCCAGCACCGGGCCGATATAGTTGAACCCGAGCTCGTCGAAAAAGAGGCCGGGCACGAAAAGGCTTTTTATATAGTCTTCGGACTGGCGCATGAAGCGGTAGGCGGATTTGCCGATACCAGGGATATTTTTTAGAAACGATTTCACTTCGTCACGAAACTTGTTGTAGGTCTGTCCGGAGATCATCCGCGAGAGGTAGGAGGATACGGCACCCACGTTGGGAGATATCGACATTTCATTGTCATTCAAAATAACAAGAAGGTCTTTCTTGATGTGCCCGGCATAATTGATGCCCTCGAAGGCCATGCCCGCCGTCAGGGAGCCGTCTCCGATAACGGCGATTACCTTGTTTTCACCGTTTTTCAGGCAGCGGGCCTGCGCCATGCCGAGGGCAGCCGAGATGGACGTGCTGCTGTGCCCGACATTAAACGTGTCGTAGATGCTTTCCTCGCGCTTGGGGAATCCGCTGATGCCGCCGAACTGGCGCAGGGTGTGGAAGGCCTCCCGGCGTCCGGTCAGGATTTTATGTGCGTAGGCCTGATGGCCGACGTCCCAGACGATCTTATCCTCCGGTGTGTCGAACACGTAGTGCAGCGCAATCGTCAGCTCGACCACGCCCAGGCTCGAAGCAATATGACCGCCGGTGCTGGAGACGGTATCGATAATCAGAGTACGGATTTCCTCAGAAAGAGCAGAGAGCTCATCAACGGTTAATTTTTTAAGATCTGCGGGCGAGTCAATCGTATTAAGAATTTTGTGCATGCATGTTCCTTTTCAATAATCCGTTTTTACGAAACCGGCGCTGTCTCCGTCATTTATCGCGATCGATAATAAGCCGGGCAAGCGCTCTGAGAGGCTCAGCCGGGCTGCCGAAGGACTTGAGATGATCGAGCGCCTGTCCGAACAGGTCCTGCTGCAGCTTTTTTGTTTCCTCGATGCCGAACAGGGCCGGGTAGGTCGCTTTGCCTCTTTTTTCATCGCTTCCGGCAGACTTTCCCAGCATCTCGCTTGTGCCGACAACATCGAGCAGATCGTCCGTAATCTGGAAAACAAGGCCCACGGCCTTTCCATACTCATCGAGGCTGCGGCACTGCACCTCCGCTGCACCGCCCAGAACCGCCCCGAGCATGACGGAGGCCTGAATGAGGCGGCCGGTTTTGTGCAGGTGAATATACTCGAGCAACTCCGGCTCTATCTGCTTTCCCTCGGACTGGATATCGACCACCTGACCCCCGACAAGGCCGCAGGAGCCGCACGCCTGGGCAACAGATGCGATAATCCGCAGCAGCTTGTCCGGCGAGTGACGGCTGCCGCCGTTTGCCAGAATTCTGAAGGCCTCGGTCTGCAGGGCGTCACCGGCCAGGATCGCCACGGCATCGCCGAATACCCTGTGGGTCGACTGCACGCCCCGCCGGTAATCATCATCGTCCATGGCCGGCAGGTCGTCATGGATGAGGGTATAGGTGTGAATGAGCTCAAGGGCGGACGCCTGCGCAATGATGGATTTCGGATCGCCGCCGACCGCTTCGGCTGCGGCAATGGCCAGTATGGGGCGCAGGCGCTTGCCGCCGGCAAACAGGCAGTAGCGCATTGCACGATGCAGGGCAGGCGGAAACGTGTCTTCCGGGGGCAGCAGACGGTCGAGTGTGTCATCGATGAGCTTTTTTTGCTCTTCAAGATAGTTCCGGATGGAAAAGGAGGCCATTAGTCAGCTCCGTCTTCGTCAAAGGTTTTTTTGACAAGTGATCCGTTTTCGTCTTTGAGCAGTATCTGAACTTTTTTTTC
>CAZFIB010000166.1:0-4144 GCA_964518865.1 uncultured Thermodesulfobacteriota bacterium | reverse complement strand
AACTCCGGTGGCTTGCAAATAGTGCGCCTGTGAAATGAGGCGGTGGATTTTGGGCCGCATCACTCCTTGCACGACGTGCAACGACGTGATATAAAAAACCCTTCGTTCACTATGCGTTCACTGAAGCGTACCCGTTGCCGTGATTGTTTTTTCTGAAAACACGAGGCCTGGTCTGCGGATTTGCTGCCTGCTTTTATGTGTTGTCGTATATTGCTCTGCCTGTTCATTGCGGCAGACGGCGGTACGATCGTTTGCCGATGCCCTCGGCTCCGGTGCCGGAGACGCCTTTGAGCGTGAAAGCGATCTTGATCTTGTCGAAGGGGCGCTGCCGTTCACTCTCAAGGCGCTTGAGACCCTTCAGGCACAGGTGCCTGAGCACCGGGGCCTGTACCTGTCGCTTGCCAGGGGATACATGCTGTATGCCAATGCTTTTGTCGATCATGCGGCTGATGAGCTCAAATACGAGGACCCCGCCGAATACGCCCGCCTGAAGGCCCGCGCACGCCGGCTGTACCGGCGTGCGCATCGCTATGCACTGCTGGGGCTTGTCTGCGGCAGCGCAGCGAACCTGCCGCCGGACGGACCGGTAAGCGATGACATGCTTGCCGGGTTCGACCGCTTTGAGGATGTCGCCTATCTGTACTGGTGCGGCGTTTCGCTTGCCAAGGCAATCTCCCTGGCAAAAACCGATCCCGGCGCCATGATCAGGCTTCCCGAGGCCGCGGCATTCGTCAGGCGGGCCTCTGAGGTGAATCCCGATTTCAATGAGGGTGCGCTGCATGAATTTTTTATTTCCTATGAAGCGCGCGGTGCCGCGATGGGCGGCAGCCGCGACCGTGTAACGAGGCACTTTGAGCGCGCCCGGGAGCTTGCAGCCGGCAAACGGGTGTCCCCGCTGCTTACCTATGTTGAGGCGGTCTGTATTCCGCAGCAGGACAGAGAAACGTTCAGCCGCTACATTGAAATGATTCTTGAATTTGATTATGAGGCGGCGCCCCAGAACCGGCTTGCAAACGAGCTTGCCCGGCGCCGCGCCCTGTATCTGCAGCGGATACAGGATAATCTGTTCATCGGAGAAGAGTGATATGCACAAACAAAGCACGCTCATCGCCGTGACGCTCGCCGCGACCCTGTGTTTTTTTTCGGTGCCCACGGTTTCGGCAGGCCAACGGCCGGTTGTCATCAAACTTGCCACCCTCGCCCCTGAGGGCACCCTTTTCTACGATGCGCTGCTCAAGCTTGCCGGAGAGTGGTCGCGTTTGTCCGGCGGAGCAGTGCGGCTGAAAATATATCCGGGAGGCGTCGCGGGCTCCGAGTACGATATGGTGCGCAAGCTGCGTATCGGTCAGATACAGGCGGCAACCATTTAAGCGCTGGGGATGATGCAGATCGACCCGGCCTACGGGGCCCTGCAGGTGCCGGGGGTCATAGCATCCTATGAAGAGCTCGACTACTGCCGCAGCAGGCTTGCTCCGAAGCTGGAGCGCCGCTTTGCCGACAGGGGATTCGTTATACTTAATTACAGCGATTTCGGTCACCTCTACTTTTTTACCGCGCAGAAGGTGGAAAATATCGACGAGCTGCAGCGCCGAAAGGTGTGTACGTTTTCCGGCGACCAGGTCAGCAAGGAGATCTGGGCCAAGGCGGGATTCAAGGTCATCGACCTGTCGCTTAACGAAATTCTGACCTCACTTCAGACCGGCCTGATCGAAGGCTTTGTCAATTCGCCCGTTTTTGCGCTGTCCTACCAGCTGTTTGCCAAGGCGCGCTACATGGTTGACGTAAGCTACGGCATAGCCATGGCCTCCACGATTGTCGCGAAAAAGGACTGGGACAGGATTGCTCCCGACCTGCAGGAAAAGCTGATGCAGGCGGCAAAGAACGTGGCCCGTGACATCCGGGTTGAGGCCCGCAGTCTCGACCGCCGCGCAATCGAGCAAATGCAAAAGTACGGGCTGGAGGTGGTCCGCGTTGACCCGGCCCGGACCGCCTCCTGGATAGACCCGGTCCAGCAGGTATATCCCGACATACGTGAGCGCATCATTCCGAGCGATATTTTCGATACGACACTAGAGCTGCGCACCCGGTTTCGAAAGGAAAACGGTTTGCAATCGTCCCGCCGGCACACGACCGCCGTGCAGGCGGAATGAGCCATGGGCAGCGGCGCGCAGTATATGTTTCGAACAGCGGCAGGGGCATGGAGCGTGTTCGAGCGGCGCTTTGCCGCAGCAGTGCTCGGCGCCATGGTGGTGCTGCCGCTTGCCGATTCGGTCTACAGAAAAATCGTTCAAGCCTCCCTGACCGGCATATCGGAATACGTTACCCACGGAACCCTCTGGATTGCTTTTGCCGGAGCCTCGCTTGCAGCCCGCGAGGGCACCCATCTGCGGCTTGCAATCGGAAGGAAACAACGGGAAACCCGACTGCACAAAGCCTTTTCTTGTTTGCAGTCCGGGCTCGCAGCTGCTGTTGCCCTGGGATTTGCCGCTGCGGCATTCGGGCTTGTGCGCGTTGAATTCGAGCACCCCTTTACCGTTGCGCCGTTTCTGCCGACCTGGCTGGCTCAGATCCCCATGGTGCTGTTTATGACGGTCATCGCAGTGCGGTTTGTTGTACGGGCAGGCAGCGGCGTGCGCGCCACGATGCTTGCCGTCCTGTGTGCTGCGGGCCTTCTGTGTCTGGGGTTTGTGCCCTGGGAGCAGCGTGCAGCCCTGCTGTACCCTGCGCTGGCCGTACTTGTCGCCGCCGTGCTGACCGGCACGCCCCTGTTCGTCTTTATGGGCGGCCTGGCCCTGTTTCTTTTTTTCCGCGACGGCATGCCCCTTTCCGCGGTTCCGGCCGAGGCCTACCGCATCGTGTCTTCACCGATTCTGCCGACCATTCCGCTGTTCACGCTTGCGGGCTGCATTCTGGCCGAAGGCGGTGCATCGCAGCGGCTCGTTGCGCTTTTTCGCGCCCAGTTCGGATGGCTTCCGGGCGGTATCGCCATCGCAACCGTTGCGCTGTGCGCGTTTTTCACAACCTTTACCGGGGCCTCCAGCGTTACCATTCTCGCTCTGGGGGGGCTTCTGTTTCCGGTGCTGCTGAGCGGCGGCTACCCTGAAAAGTTTTCCCTCGGCCTCATTACCGCATCGGGCTCGGTGGGCATACTGTTCCCGCCGGCCCTGCCGATCATCATTTACGGGGTGGTTGCCGCTGTCCCGATCGACAAAATGTTTCTTGCGGGCCTCACGCCCGGCTGTATCCTGGTGGGGCTCATGGTGCTGTACGGGCTGTTCGTGTGGAAGCGCGAGGAGGTGCCTGCCGGGCGTTTTTCAATCAAAGAGTTTCTACAGGCGGCAAATACGGCCAAGTGGGATATGCTGCTGCCGGTGCTGGTGGCGGTGGGTATTTTCGGCGGATTCACTACCATTGTAGAGGCAGCCGCCATGACCGCACTGTACGCCGTGATCGTGGAGTGTTTTATTCACCGCAAGATGCGGTTCTTCACCGACCTGCCGAAAACGGTTGTCAGCTGCGCACGGCTTGTGGGCGGCGTGATGATTATCCTGGGATGTGCGTTCGGCCTGACAAACTACCTTATCGATGCGGAGGTGCCGAAGTTCCTGTTCTCCTGGATTCGGGAAACCATCTCATCCCGGCTCGTATTTCTGCTGGCCATGAATGTGTTTCTGGTCGCGGTGGGCTGCATCATGGATATTTTCAGCGCCATTGTCGTCATTGTTCCCATACTGATTCCCGTGGCGCAGGCATACGATATCAGCCCGATCCATCTCGGCATTATTTTTCTGGTAAACCTCGAGCTGGGGTATCTGACGCCGCCCGTGGGTCTGAACCTGTTTTTTTCAGCGTACCGTTTCAACAAGCCCCTGTCACAGCTGTATGCAACAGTGTTGCCGTTCCTGGGGCTTCGCCTGGTCGTAGTGCTGCTGGTTACCTATGTTCCGCTTGTTTCGCTCTGGATCATCGGTGGATAGCAGAACCGCGGCAACCACCGGGGGAAAAGACGGCTTGTGCTGATTGTCTGGTATCCATGTCTGCACGGTGGGGCGGTTTGTTGCGGTAATGGCCGTCACCACCGCTGTTTCTGACTGAAGTTTTACAGTTGCCTCAGGAAATTGGCAGTAATAATCGTGTAAGTTAT
>CAZFIB010000165.1:0-4150 GCA_964518865.1 uncultured Thermodesulfobacteriota bacterium | reverse complement strand
GACTTGATGGACCCCTTCGGGGTGCCATCCTAAAGCGGCCGGAGGCCGCTCCTACACGGCCTACACGGTTTTGCTTTTCCGGTGCCCGCCTGATGGTGCGAGCATGTAGGAGCTGCTTCAGCTGCGATTTTTTTTTCGCGGCCGGAGGCCGCTCCTACCCGGCTACCCTGTTTTGCCACTTTGCCTTTTGACCTTCACCCTGAGATTGCCTCCACCCTCCACAGCAAAGCTGTTGCGGAGGGGTGGGACGTCATTCCGCCGGGGCGTGACGCGCAATGACGGGTTTCATCGGTGGTCTGTCCCGGAAACAAATGACATAAATATAATGCTTATTTGAAGGGCGGGTCCAGGGTAGCAAAACCCACCAGATAATTTCTTTACGGAACATGCCAGCTGTCGTGTCTTCAGGGCCACGGTTATAAGACCTTGGGCAGCTGCTTTTTATTAATCGCTTCATCGATCGCCTGCGCAATTTCCTTTTTTTTATACGGCTTCATAATGAGTTTTCTGATGCCTATTTCTTCACATTCAGCCTCGCTGATCAGATCGCTGTAACCCGTGCACAGAATTATCGGCAGGTCGGGCCTGATCCGCAGCAGTTCGGAGGCAAGTGTTTTCCCGGTCATGCGCGGCATGGTCATGTCGCTGATAACTACATCATACTCCCGCGGATTTTTTCGGAACTCGGCAAGCGCCTGTTCACTGTCTTGAAAGCTCGTTACCGAATACCCCAGGCTTTCAAGCATGCGACCGCCGGTTTCGAGCAGCGAGATTTCATCGTCGATCAGCAGTACGTTCGCGGAGCCTGCCGGCGGCGGCTTCTCGTCTAAGGCCGGACTGCCCGTTGCAGCCTGGGTGGCAACAGGCAGCAAAACGGTAAAAACCGTACCGTTGCCTTTTTCGCTTGCAACGGTTATTGTGCCGTGATGATTTTGCAGAATACCGTGTGCCACGGAGAGCCCAAGGCCGGTCCCCTTGCCGACTTCTTTGGTTGTGAAAAACGGGTCGAATATCTTATCGATCACATCCGCTGCGATGCCGTGACCGGTGTCGCTGACGGTCATTCGGATATACTCACCGGGCTTAACATCACCGGGGGCTGACTGCTCCTGTTCATGCAGCACCGTATTCGTCAGTTCAACGGCGAGCGTGCCGCCGGTTTCGTGCATGGCATGCTCGGCATTGACGGTCAGATTCATCACAACCTGGCTGATCTGGTTTTCATCGCCGAAGACCGTATCGTGCGGGCAGTCGATATGCGTTGTTATTTCTATTGTTGCGGGCACGGTCGAACGTAACAGCTTGATACTTTCATGCAGCAGGGCCGACATGCTGAATGATGTGAAATTCTGCGGTGCCTTGCGGCTGAACGCCAGAATCTGCCTTACCAGGTTGCGGGCTCGTTCGGCTGCTTGCTGAATCTGACCGGCGTTCCAGTACGATTCGCTCTCCCCGGGGAGGTCTTCCAGAAGCATTTCGGTGTTGCCGAGTATGGCACCCAGAAGATTGTTGAAGTCATGGGCGATGCCGCCGGCCAGCGTGCCGATCGATTCGATTTTCTGGGCCTGACGCAGTTGTTCCTCTGTTCGTTTTCGTTCAGTTATATCCTTGATGCTGCAAACGGTGCCGATAACCTCATCGTTATCTCGCAAAAGCGCAGCATGCATTTCAACATCGATGTGCTCCCCGTTCTTTTTTTTCATTGTGTCGTGTTTGTTTTTGAAAAATCCCTTTTTGAACAACTCATTGATAATTTTCATTTGCTGTCCGGTATACTGCCCTCCGTAAATGTTGAAATCAGAATAGTGTTTACCGAGCAAATCACCGGGTTCGTAGCCCAGTATTTCCGCTGCCGCTTCATTCGCCATAGTGATGCTGCCCCGTCCGTCCGATACCAGGAGGCCGTCAATGGTTGTTTTGAACACATTGTCCAGAAAGTCCTTTGATTCCTTGAGTCTGTTTGAAGCTTCGATGCGCTCGGTGATATCCTGATGAATGCCTGCAATTAAAAGCGGTTTGCCCGATTCGTCACGACGGACGACTGCTGCATTGGATGCAACCCAGATGTGCCTCCCGTCACGGCATCGAAGACGAAATTCGCTCGAATAGCTGTCGGTATCGCCGGAAAGGAAATCATAAAAATTATGCTCTACGGCACCCCGGTCGTCGGGGTGGATATGTTCGATCCACCAGGTGCCTGGTTGGGGAGTTGTATCGGACCCATAGCCAAGCATTTTCAATGCTTCCGCATCGAGTACTACCCGTCCCGTAGCAACATCCCATTCCCATACACCGGCGCGGGCGCTTTTCATAACCAGGCTCAGCCGGGCTCTCATCTCCGATTCGCGGTCCTCCGCCCTTTTTTTCTCGGTTATGTCCTCCACAACCTCGATAAATCCTGATGGGCTGTTGTTATGAAAAAGCGGGAACGCCATTACCCGGGCGTCAAACGTAGAGCCGTCATCGAGAACGCCCCGGGTAACAACTTCGCCGGACTCACCCGTGTGCATGGATTTTTCTCCGGGGCAATGAACGCAAGCGGCCGATCTTTTTTCGAATTCGCGATAGCAGAGTTTTCCGATGAAATAGTCGGCGGGTTTTTTATGCATATCAGCATGTTTTTTGTTGATCATAATAATTTTGCGGTCTTTATCGATAAGCGATATCCCGAGGTCGATATTTTCCACAAGGGTGCGATAAATCGCTTCACTTTTTTTCAGGGCCTTTTCGTATGATTTCCGGTTGATGATATTTATTACCAGCGCCAGAATCAGAAACAGCAGCACAACGAAGACCATGCTGACGAAAAAAAATTCCTTTTTATATTCGGTGTAGAAAGAAAACGGTTTGTTGATTATGATACTTTTTTCCGGCAGCAGGGAGGTGTCGATTCCGAAGCGCTTGAGCTGTCGGAAGTCGAACATGCAGGGGTTGGGGCTTGTGCGTACGATATCGATATTTTCCGCGTTTTCACCGTTCAATATGCGGACGGCAAGCCCGGCTGCCGCCCGGCCCTGGGCAAAGCCGCTGACAAGCTTTCCGCCGACAATACCGTGTCCCAGATTCACATCCCAGAAGCTGTACACCGGCGCCGCACAGTTTTCAGAAACTATCCGGGTACTTTGTCCGTGGGTGAACACGGTGCCCGCGCTGTCCCGGGTGTAGGTAAAAAAGAACACGATGCTGTCCGGCGGGATCCGGCGGAGTTTTTCCGTCAGGTCGGGCATTGTCAGGCCGCTCAGAACTGTAAAATCCTCAGCCGTGTCGATATGAGACCGCACCGCCTCAAAACGGTTGAGGTTTGCGCGACCGCTTGCCGTCGTGTCACACACAACATAGAGGTGAGTCGCCCGGGGGTGCAGGCGCAACGCAAGCTGTATCGTTTCCTTGATATCGGTCGCCTCGACTACACCGGTAACAGTGCCTGAGGTTTGCAGCAGTGTTTCATCGAGGAAGTTAAGACCGCAAAAAACAACCGGGGCATCGGGGAAGAGGCTGTTTTTGTCTTTCAGCAGAAAACGAAGGGCATGATCATCCGATGATATGACGACATCGAACCGGGTGTCCTTGTATTTGTGCTGCAGCAGAGCATACAGGTTCTGTATATGAATACGGTCATGGAAGCGTTTCATATCCAGGTATTCATAATATATCTGCAGGTCCGGGAATGAGCTTTTCATCGCGGAATTTATTCCGGATACGATAGTGTCGGTCCACGGCAGTCCCTCGTGGTATGAGTTCAGGACGAGAACTTTTTTCGGGTCTATGCTGCCGGAGGATGCAGTCGGCAAGAAAATGAGGATGTAGAATACGACGGTTGCACGTAAAATAATATGAAATCGAAAAAAGAACCCATTTTTCATGGACTGTATACAGGGGCTGTTGAATAATAAATATTAATTAATATAAATAATTAAATAATACAATAGAATTGTATGAAAAACCGGTTCTGAAACGTGAAAGACGAAAGTTCAGGGGGGCAGTATACATACTACAAACGCTCGGCATTCTCAAGCGCTTGGCACGTCAGAGGCTACGGAAAAATCGCCGGACACGCGCAGTTTATCCCGAGAGCATCGTCAGTACTTTGTCCGGCTGATGAACATACGGTACGACAAAAAGCCGGACTCGAACCTACTGCGGCAGTGTC
>CAZFIB010000164.1:0-4201 GCA_964518865.1 uncultured Thermodesulfobacteriota bacterium | reverse complement strand
CCCTGTTTTCAGGGGCCAACGAGTTTTTTTATTTTTTAGATGGTGAATCAGGGTACTGTGGACAACATAGTAAGTATGCAGTGCGTAAAATATAATTTAAATCATTTTTTCAATGAGCTACAAAAAAACATGCAAGCCGGTTTTAAATTAATTATTGTAAGTACTCATATAATCTTTTTATTTAAGTAATTTTCAATAAATACCGAATATAATTAAGGAAAAGTGAATTTTTATTTGTTTATAATATGTTAAATATAATTTTATTTTAATAAATTATTTTTACTATGGCAGAAAACCTTGATCATTCACCTGAGATAAGCGATCCGGCAATCGAGCATGTTTCTTCCGGTTCGGATGATGAAGCATCCGGTGAAAATTCCTTGGACACTGTAAAAAAAATTTACGATACCGGTGATCAGCGCGGCAGATTGAGTATTTATGAATCACCGGACAAGTCTCGTGCTTTCATGAAGGTTTCCCGCGCAACCGAAGCATCCTTTCTAGCAGAGGACATTTGCAATACACTTGCAAAGCTCGGCATTACAACCGGCATCCATCATGAAGCGATTGAAAACGGTCTTGCAAAATGCACGCAAGACCGTTCGACAGAAAACCTCATTCTGATCGCTGAAGGCCGTCCTGCTGCTGATGGTCAGGATGCACAGTGCCGCATTCATTTCGATGAACACGATCCCTGTGTCGAACAGAATCAGAAACTCCTGAGTATTTCTGCTCCGGAAGAAGGAGAACCGGGATGCACCATCTACGGCGACACGATAAAACCCAAACCCGGAAAACACGTAAAGATTACCCTGGGTGATCATGTCATTCCGAATGATGATTATACCGAGTTTGTCAGTGACATTTTCGGTACCGCCTCCTTTGAAAACAATGTGCTTGAGGTCCACAAGATTCTGGACATCAGGGTGACTGACGACGAAATGGAAGCTCTGCTGACCTATACCGGCACATCCGACCTCACGCGTGACCAGATAATCGAAGAGCTCCACGCCAAAGGAATTACATCAGGCATTGACAATCAGGCCATCGACTACCTGGTTTCGTCGTTTCATGAAAACAGAAAAAAAATTCTGAATTTTGCTGTTGCCCGCGGAACCACCCCAAAACCCGGCCGAGACGGCAAATTAAAGTTTTTTTTCAATACTTCATCAGGGCCCGCTTACACTGAAAAAGAAGACGGCAGCATCAATATCAGAGAAACAAACGTTGTAAAATCCGTACAGGAAAATCAGGAACTTGCCGAGCTTATACCGCATATCGAACCTACATACGGCAAGAACGTATACGGAAAAATAATTTCTGCACCAAAAGTCAAAAAGGTGAAATTAAGTGCCGGCAAGGGCGTGCGTGTTTCTTCTGACGGCTGTCATTTTTTTGCAGAAACCGGAGGCCGGCCGATCGTGGAATCTGAAGCTTTCGGTGACAGAATCAGCGTCAACGAGACCTTTTCTATCCCCGGTGATCTCGATCTCTCTGTCGGTAATATCGACTTTGACGGTATTGTGGAAATCGGCGGCGATGTGGAGGACGGTTTTTCCGTCAAGTCCACCAAAACAATCATAATTCACGGAATCGTCGGCGCCTGCAAACTTGACGCAGGTGTCGACATTGCCATCACCGGGGGCTGCAACGGCAAGAACCAGGCGGAGATAACCTGTGGCGGCAACCTTTCGGCCCACTACCTGAACGAATGCAATGTCCTATGCGGAGGTGACATCACCATACACAACGAGATCGTCAACTCCGAAATCAAAGCCCTCGGCCGTGTTTATGTTGCTTCCGGCGGATCTGCACGAGGCGGATCAATTATGGCAAAAAAAGGTATCGAGGCATATAATCTCGGGTCGGATATGGGTGTCAAAACAGTTTTGATTCCGGGCGATGATTATGAAACGGCTGAAAAATGCAAAAAAATCGACGGGAAGATTATTGAGGTCAACAACGAAGATGCGGCAATCAGCAAGCGCATCGCTCCGCTTCTGAAAAACAGGGAGCTCATCCCCAAACTCCCCGCCGAGCAGCGCGAAAAGCTGAAAGAGACCGTTGAATACCTCAAGCAGCTGCGCGATAAGAAAGACTCACTCAACAGTGAAAAAAACGAACTCATAACCGCCATGCATGAAACAGCAGAGCCGGAAGCTGTCGTGCACAAATATATTTATCAGGGAGTGATTTTCAAAATCGGCGCTGCCAGACGGGAAATAAGCAGCAGGATAGAAGGCCCCCTCCGCCTTTTTGAAGAAAATGAGCGGGTTATGGTCGAACCTTACTTTCCCGATAAAAAAAACGGTGGTTCCCATTGAGCTCCGCATAACATGTCGACCGGCTTTTCATTCGGGCGTTCGCTTGTGCAAGCGTAAAACATGATTTCAGTCAACCTCGCATGATAATCCTCTTCTGCCGCTCTCTTCCCCGCAGGGTCTTTTCAACGAATATTTTTCTGCCGGTAAACGGATCCCGCTCGGTATAGTACATGAGCGCTGCAATCGTTGACGGCGAAGGTGTAAATATCTGTACCTGCTCAGGATGCGTTTTAAGCTCCCGGGCAGCAAACCGGCGAAGCCTGTGCATGTGCTCATCTGTGCAGCCCGGATGAGCCGCAATCAAGTAATAGGTCAAATAGTTTCGTTTATCAAGCAGCCGACAGGTTTTATCAAATATTTTAATAAATCTTTTGAGCAGCCCGGCACCCGGCTTTCCCATAAGATCGAGCACGTCCTCTTCGCTGTGCTCCGGCGCGACTTTCAGCTGTCCGGAAACATGATGCCCGACGAGTTCCCTGATATACTCATCCTCGTGCTTTCTGTCGGCCTCCAGCAGATCGTAGCGCAGGCCTGAAGCTATGAACACTTTTTTTATTCCCGGCAGCGTCCTGATGTCTCGAAGAAGTCGAATCTGTGGTCCATGGTCGGGCCGCAGGCCGGTACACACCTCGGGGTACAAGCAGTGTCTGTCGATGCACGCCCCGCTTTTGATCTTCTTTCTGCACTCAAAGCCGTACATGTTGGCCGTCGGTCCGCCGATGTCACTGATTATTCCTTTGAAATCTTTATGCTGTGCAATATGCCGTGCTTCCCTGACAATTGATTTACGGCTTCGCCATCGCACGGTACGTCCCTGGTGAACCGCGATGGAACAGAAGCTGCACTCCCCGTAACAGCCGCGGTGGGACGGAATAGAAAACCGAATGGTTTCAAGCGCTCTGACCGCGCCGTTACGGGCGCAGTCCGGGTGCAGTGCTCGCTCGAACCCGAGTTCATGCACACGGTCAAGCTCTTTTCCTGTCAGGTACGGCGACGGCGGGTTGTGAATGAGATAGCGGTCACCGTGTTTTTGCACAAGACCCCGTCCGGTCAGAGGATCGGTCTGGGCATAAAACCGCATGAACATCTCGGAAAACGCCTGTCTGCAGCGTGCGGTCTCCTCAAACGACGGCAGCTCGATAAACCCCTTCGTAACCTCATGTCCTATATAACATAATCCCCTTATTGATTTGTAATTTCTTCTTTTTTTTATTTTATCAGAAAGCTCCTGAATGCTTTGCTCAGCCATGCCGTACAGCAGCATGTCAGCCTTTGCATCAAACAGAACCGAGCGTCTGACAGCATCGTCCCAGTAGTCGTAATGGGCTATGCGTCGCAGGCTGGCCTCGAGACCGCCCAGCACGATCGGGACGGTTTTCTTGAAACAGCGCCTGATAAGATTCGAATAAACGATACAGGCCCTGTTAGGTCGTCTGCAGTTATCGCCGCCGGGGGTATAGTCATCCTGCTTGCGGCGCTTTTTTGTTGCCGTATAATTGGCAACCATCGAGTCAAGACACCCCGCGGTCACGCCCCAGAACAGCTCCGGCTCGCCCAGGCGCATGATATCTTTTTCTGAATCAATATCAGGCTGAGCTATTATTCCTACACGATATCCGGCTGCAAGCAGTACTTTACCGATAATCGACACCCCGATATACGGGCTGTCGATATAGGAATCCCCGGTCACCAGAATGACGTCGAGCCGGTCCCAGCCGAGTTTTTTCAGTTCTGATTGAGCAGCAGGCAGAAACATCGATTTACGGGTAGTTTAAACATAATGACAAGGTTAATTCTTTTCGTGAGATAGTTTAATCTACCATCTCCCCGATTCACCACCTAAAAAAAAGAAAAACTCGTTGGTTCCTGAAAACAGG
>CAZFIB010000163.1:0-4221 GCA_964518865.1 uncultured Thermodesulfobacteriota bacterium | reverse complement strand
TCCGAAAGGATACACCGCTTTTTCTCTCAAACACAACTTTCAGTTATAACTCCAAAATATAGATTGAAACCGTCAATATAAAACGATAAACGTTTACCAGGCATAAACAACCCCAAAAAAAGAACGCCCCTCAAGGGGGCGCAGACCTGAGATGCTATCTCAGGTGGAGTAACAAAAATCACTAAATTACATCTTTTTAATAGCGGATTCCAAAGCCAAAGTCAAGAGCAAAAAAAGATGTTATTTCAATAAATTGATCGGCAATAATTGCAACAACATTACCACTTTGTCAGGGTTAAAATAAAGCGGCTTTAATCGTGATGATTGTGGACGGGATGAAATTATTTACTTCCGTTTCTTCTTCGTTTTCTTTTTCAGTTTCCGCCTCATTTTTTTCATGGAAAGGATATTTTTGGGCTTGTTGGCAAGTCGCTGCTTTTCTTCCTTTTCACGTTTTTCATTTTCCTGGCTCCGGTAATCTAAGAACGCATTTCTCAACGGTTCAGCGGCCTGGTACAAGGGATTTTTTTCCCAGTGTTCTTCTACCTGTTTCTGTTCAGTAAGTGAGATAACATGCAACCCATCAATCGGCCGGCCGTGATACGCATACACCGGGACCAGATCATCGGTTATTGTCGTCACCTCATGATCGACCTGCTTTTTTCTCACCATATCCTTCAGCGGTTCAACCGCTTTCCAGGAATAAATGTCGCAAAGGGAACAGGCCAAAAATGTTTTTGCATTGAGATTCCGCTCTTCCTGTAAAAGTCTCAGCGTAAGATTTTCAGTATAATCATGGGGGATGTATCTCAAAATCTCAGCCAGTCCGATCTTTTCCTCAGGATCCTCGCCGTATATTCTTTCTATCTCGTCAACAACCTCCCGGGACCCTATTTTGCCCAGCATCCTGATGCACTCACTGTGAACCGTGTGCATGTAATCGCTTTCACGCAGTATTCGGAAAAGATCGGGAACCGTCTCGTTCAAGCGCAGCCGACCCGCCAGAATTACCATGTATTCCTGAAAATCATAATTTGAGGGTTTTGGCTGGCGCAGATGCATGATCACCTTTTCTCTGATCTCATCACCATGCCTGCACAGACCATCTATTAAAGAAGTGCCATAGTCACGGTCCCCTCGCTCAACGCCGTTTTCCTGCGTATGCTTACAAAGGCTGTTCAACTCACCCCACAACGTCTCAAGGCTTTCATTCCTGAAAGACTCCCAGTTTTCAGCAATGTCGTAGACCTCGACCATATCCTTGTTGAAACAAAGGATGTTCTTGTTCTTTTCCAGAAGCTCAAAAGGAGCGTGCAGCAAATACTGGTCAAGGTGAAAACGAAGGCTAAGAGATATATCGTCTTTTTTCGATTTATCAATGGAGTTATACAGCCTGACGATTTCCGGAATATCCTCTTCTGCGGGCACGAAATATTTCAGCGCAGCAGCATGAGGCAGACAATCTTCCGGATAGCGATCAATTGCCGTTATCAAATGGCCGGTAACACCGCTGCTGCCGGCAAAGAACCTGTCAAGCGAGCGTGCGGCCGCATCCCGGACTCTGGAATCTTTATGCTCGAGCAGTGATATTAATTTCTCTTTTTGAACAAGCATTTTGCATAAATATCTTTTATAGTGCGGTAAGGAGGTTTTTATTTCCTGTTAATGGATATCGCTGTTACATGCAGCTTTCCTTCAACCTCACGAACCTCCGCATTCACGATCTGGAAAACATCATCGGGATACATACTCATTTTAGTTTTTATGAGCTGCTTCATATCCTTTTCAACATAACTTATCTGCCGTTTTGTCTGATCCGGGTTATATTTACGGTACTCTTTCATATATTTCTTGATAGCCCTGGTCCGACTCTGTTCCGGCAAACAGGCGATATTCCAGGCGCTCACGGCACCTTGCAGCAGTTGTTGCTTATGCTCAAGGTCATCGCCGAGCCGGATATAATCGCCGGCAAACCGCAAAATCATCTGTGATGCTTTTTCACGCTGCGCGCTCATTATTGCCGATCCTTACAGTACTTGCAGACAAAAACCCTTTAATCCCGTGGATTATTCATCATCATCACGGTGCTCAGTCATCATTTCGTCAAATGCCCCATCATCAGGAAAAGAGCCGCGGTTCCTGTAAGGGACAAGCGGCGCCCTGCCCACCCTGTAATACCTGCATGACTTCGGGCCGTAGCAGAAACTTTCAAAGCGGTATTTCTTTATATCCCGATCAAAGTCCCACTGTATCTCAACGTTTGCCATATTTGCCCAAACGCAGGTAAAACATTTCGACTTCCATCTTGATTTGCAAAGAACTCGCGCGCCCCGCTGTTTATATGTTTCAAGCTCGGGTGATACCGTTGTCCAGGGTGGCCCGCACGAGTCCGGACTATCGATTTTTCTTCCCAGAAGTTTTAACGAACCGGCCCGGTAAAAATCGGCAAACTCTCCTTTCTCATGCTTCTTTTGCCACGCGGTACCCTTTATGGTGTCTCCCGCGCGCAACTCGAGCTTCTGCTGCTGCTTTTCCGAAATTGCAACACTAAACCGTTTCTCAATGCCACGTGCGTTTCCGGACAGGAATAGATTATATCCCAGGTAGTAATGAGACCTGTTGTCGACCACATAACGCCATACCCGTGTCCGGGGTTGCACCGCCAGAACGATGCCTTTAAATCTTATTTTCTGAAGCGGTCTACCTGCATCTTTAGCAGTCATATCAATTACAATCTATGTTGCCGGGCAGTCAATATGCATGAAGCGTCCCTGCACCTGTCGGCCGTCATCGCCCTTTTCCAGCAAAAGCGTTCCACAAAAGGGGCAGTTTGCTATTTCAAGGACCGTTGACCACATGAGTTCACCCGGCTGTTCAAAACGATGATCTCCGGCGAGGTCCTCCCTGGTTGCCTCTTTGGAAATGACAAGATTCCAGGACCGTTCAAAACCAAAATCACTATCATGCAAGTATATTACCTTGATCCCGTTTGACGGCAGCGCGCTGCATTCATGAAGTTCAAAAAAGGTTCTCATATAAATTTATCTTATACCATATTACGGCCAGAACGGATCTGCCAGCCAATCCAGTATTACTGCCATATCTTTTTTCAGCAGCACATGTCGGGCTTCATGTAAGATTGGGGGTCTACGTTTAGCTTTTCTTGCATAAAAAGTTCGGCAAAAAGAAGGTCTGCAAAGGGTCACCCATTATCACATTTTCATTATCTTTCAGCAGCCCATAATGGTCTTGCTATTAGACCGCGGTTGCGATATGAAAATTTATATGGTCGATATTTCAAAACAAATTCGGTTCTGGCTTGACGCTGCCGAGGAGGACTTTGAAGTTGCTGCCGAAAATTTTTAATAAATGGGCGGCCGAGGCATAGTTTATTTTAAAGAAACACCTTATAACTGACATGCAAAGCCTTTGCTAAAAGTTTAGCATTCTTTTTACCTATTGGTCGCTTTCCGTTTTCCATTTCAGAGATATGGTTTTGCAGGATCCCCGTGAGTTCGGAGAGCTTTTTCTGAGTGAAACCTTCCTTGTACCGCGCTCCTGCCAGGGCTGCTCCGGCCTCTTTATCTTCCGCTATATCTGAAAAAACAGATTCCCAGGGTACCGTATCGGTTTCCAAAAAACCCAGCGGTTTCAGCAACTCAACAGCCTTGGCTTTATTTTTCGCAGGGCCGGTGAGGCTGATTTCAATATGGTGCTTTTTCGTGGCTGCCTGCATAGGTTACCTCCACTAAATGTATACTTTTGTCTTTTACTTCCCACATTGCCACATATGTAGGTTTTCCTTTTTTAAGGTGGCAGTGGTGAACGTTTTTTCCCAGTTTGCTGTAATTTGGCCAATTTCCCCTGACGGGTCCGGCTTCCTCAATTTCTTTTATCAAAACAAACAGGCTGTATCGTACAGTCTTCGGAAGCCGGGTGATCCTCTTTACTGCTTGTTTTTTTATTTCAACTGACCATTGCATAACTAAATATGCCATTTATTGGTATATTTTTCAACGGAAAAATATTTTAAATTTCACTCTTTGAGCAATAAAAAAAGCACTCAGCGAAATGCCAAGTGCCTGATTTTCCTGGTGGAGCTGAGGGGGATCGAACCCCTGACCTCATGACTGCCGGATACAAAAAGCAGGGTGCCCGGCAGTGCACCGAGTTATAACTGAAAGTTGTGTTTGAGAGAAAAAGCGGTGTATCCTTTCGGAT
>CAZFIB010000162.1:0-4447 GCA_964518865.1 uncultured Thermodesulfobacteriota bacterium | reverse complement strand
CCCTGTTTTCAGGAACCAACGAGTTTTTCTTTTTTTTAGGTGGTGAATCGGGGTCTATATAATTATTTGCTCATAATTATATTTATGTTATATAATGAATTTATTTAGTAAAATAAATGAGTTGATTATCTAATTTTATCGCGGGTGCTTTTATGAAAGTATGCGTAACGGGATCAAGTGGCCTGGTAGGGTCTGAAGCAGTCATGTATTACGATAATGCAGGTGCATCCGTAGTCGGTATCGACAATAATATGCGCTGTGATTTTTTTGGCCCGGAGGGCGACACAACATGGATGCGCGATATCCTTACCAAAAAGTGCAGACAATTTACTCATCATAATCTCGATATTCGAAACCGCCATACCCTGTTCAAACTTTTTGAACGCGAACATCCGGATGTCATCATACACTGCGCAGCACAGCCAAGTCATGATCTTGCAAAAGATCGTCCTCTTGATGACTTTGAGGTCAACGCACTCGGAACAATCAATCTGCTGGAAGCTACACGCCATTTGGCACCGGAAGCCGTGTTTGTATTTGCGAGTACCAACAAGGTGTATGGTGATGCACCCAATGAAGTTGAAGTAGTGGAACTTCCGACCCGATGGGACTATGCGCGGGATAAAGACTATAATGGAATAAAAGAAAGCTGCCGCATTGATAACTGCCTGCACAGCCTGTTCGGTGCCAGCAAGGCAGCTGCGGATATTGTTTGTCAAGAATACGGAAAATATTTCGGCATGAATGTCGGTATTTTTCGGGCGGGATGCATGACCGGTCAGGCCCATTCAGGCGTAGCGCTTCATGGTTTTCTTTCATACCTTGTAAAAACTGCTGTTAGAAATGAAACGTATACTGTAATCGGATATAAGGGAAAGCAAGTGCGGGACCAAATTCACAGTTTCGATGTTGTCCGTGCATTCGACGCCTATGTCAACAACCCACGCCCGGGAGAAGTTTACAACCTTGGAGGAGGAAGGGATAACAGCGCTTCAGTACTCGAATGCATCAGCATGATACAGGATCGCACAGGGAATAAAATCAATACGACATACGATGAAGTACCGCGAGTGGGTGATCATATTTGCTATATAAGTGATTTATCCAAGATGAAAAGCCATTTTCCGGAGTGGAAACTGACAAGAAGCCTCGAAAGTATTATTGATGAAATCATTGATTCTGAACGCAGCAAGTAAGCTTTAATCCGCCGGCAAAGACCGTTACATCGTGAGTTGCTGACTTTTGATCATTAATATTTTTTTGCAGACGTATGACTGATAAATCAAAAGAACATGCCGATTGCTACCTCCAGTATCTGGAACAGAAAAAGAATAAAATCCGTACTTTCCATGACCGCGAAGCCCCCCGCTACTCCAGCAAGTGGATTCAGAAAAACACTTATTATTACAACCAGATAAAAAAGTTGCTTGCTACAATCATACCACCTGGCAAAAAAGTACTTGACGCAGGCTGTGGATGCGGACACATCCTGAATCACCTGAGGCCCTACAGCGGTACAGGTATTGATTTCAGCATGGCAATGATCAATGAGGCCCGCAGACTGCACCCCCACCTTCAGTTTCATCATCTGGATATCGAAGAAGCAGCATCGCTTGAAGAAAAATTTGATTATATCGTTACCGCAAATTCAATAACGGAAATGACCGACATACGGCGCTGTTTAAAAGCACTCCGCAGGCTCATGAATGCGGAAACACGACTTGTTATTGTAACCTACAACTACCTGTGGGAACCACTTCTTGAACTCGGAGCAAACATAGGAATGCGTCCACAGTCACCTGCTGAAAACTGGCTTTCGCAGCAGGACCTTGATAACCTTCTCAGAACGGCTGACTTTGAAATTGTCAGCCACGGGTATCGAACTATTCTTCCAAAATATATTCCTGTAATTTCGGAATTCTTTAATGATTTTCTTGTACGCATGCCTTTCTTTTGTAAATTCGGAGTAACCTGTTACACCGTTGCACGCCCGTTTATACCTTTCGAGCAGCAGGATAACATGTCTGTAAGCATTGTTGTGCCGTGCAAAAACGAGGAAGGCAATATCGAAGAAGTTGTCAAACGAACACCTGAAATGGGCGGCATTACTGAGCTTATATTTGTAGACGATAAATCCACAGACACCACAGCAGACAAAATCAAGGAGCAAATTACCAAGCATCCTGAAAAAAATATCAAAATGGTTGCTGGCCCAGGCATAGGAAAAGGAGCTGCCTGCCGGGAAGGATTCTCTGTTGCGCACAACGATATATTCATGATCCTTGATGCTGATATGACGGTCATGCCCGAAGTACTCCCCGAGTTTTTCGAGCTGATCAGCAGCGGCAAGGGGGAGTTCATCAATGGATCTCGACTTCTTTACCCAATGGAAGATGAGGCCATGAGAACAGCCAACGTTTTCGGCAACAAGCTGTTTGCCATGCTGTTTACTTTTCTGCTGGGCCAACCGATAAAAGATACGCTCTGCGGTACAAAAGTTATTTTAAGACGTGATTATTATAAAATCCTCGAATCCCGCGAGTACTTCGGAAACATCGACCGCTGGGGCGACTATGACTGGATATTCGGTGCCGCCCGCCACAATTTGAAAATCATCGAGCTTCCGGTGCACTACGTCAGTCGCACGGCAGGTGAAACAAAAATGACAAACAGAATCAGGAATGCATGGGTGATGTTTAGAATGTGCATCGCTGCCTTTATAAAGCTTAAGCTGGCATGATATTTGAAAACGGCACTATGTGGGATACGTGGTACTACATTGCCTTATTCATTCGATGTAGCCAATCGCTTTGAGTTTGTCGATAGTTTTTTTATAATAATTTTTTTTGAGAATATAGCGGCTGTACACATAGCTCAGTTTGCTTTGCAGCCGGGCATGCAACGCCGCATCAGCTACGCGTTCATTCGTTCTCTCTTTGTACAGAGTGGCGTTATCTCCTCTGACCCAAAGCTTGTATCCTCCGCTGATAAGGCATTGCTGCTTCCGCCAAAAGGAAGCAGCAAATGATTCAAACTGTCGTTGCTCCCCCTTGATTAACGCCAAAAAGCTTCTACCCTCAAGTTTCGGATAAAATTTCGGCAAGCTGCCGGTAAAGCTGAAATATTCTACACAGGTCGGGAATATGTCTATCGTCTGAACAGGGTCCGTTATTCGCTTTGAGGACATCTGCTTCGGCATTTTTATAATCAGGGGGACCCATATTTCCTCGTCGCTTACCTGCATACAATGGTCCCACAGGTTACCGTTGTCGCCGAGCTCTTCGCCATGATCAGCAGTCACAATGATAATTGTTTTGTTGTCGACCCCCGCCTCATGCAGGTAGTTCACTAAGCGCCCAAGCTCATAATCAAAATATCTGATTTCTTCATCATATGCATTTATCAAAAACTGCTTATGCTCAGGAGATATTTTTTTATTCGCCCATACCATAATACCCTTTGCCCGTCGATCTCCACTGAAATTCTCGGTTTGATTATAATATCCTTTGAAACCTTCCGGAGGAATATAGGGATCATGGGGATCGAAATAGACGAGCCAGGCAAAAAACGGTTTGTTTCCCAGGGACGCGATCCAGGAAATTGCCGCCGTGGTAACGGATTCTGCCCGGCGCGAGGTCAGTCCGTGAATGTCATAGGCTGAGTCCGCGTCATACCTGTCAAACCCCTGATGCAGATGTGATTTGTTTTTTTCCAAGTGATGCTGTGCAATGAATGCGCCCGTGGCGTAATTCATTGATTTAAAATACTCAGCCAGCGTAACATGGTTTTTCGGGGTCGGATGGGGTGCTTGGTACTTCGAAGTACTAATATTCCACATTGACGGTGTCGTACACGGCGCTTGGCTATAGGCGTTTTCAAAAACAAACCCCGCCTCAGACAGCATATCGAGATGGGTGGAAACATCGCTGTGGCCACCGTAACAACCGAGGTGGTCGGCACGCAGTGTATCACACACAACCAGCAGGACGTTCGGCGTCCGGGGTCTGTGGACGACACTGTCACCAAAGGCAGTAAGGTGGAGTCCCACGGGCAGGAAAAGCATCCAAATGAAGGGCTTCATGAAAGGTGTTTTTCGCAGAGACGCCGCTTGTCGAAGGAAATAATACAACACACCCAAGTGCACTGCAAGCATTAGGCTGTAAATTATGCCGTAAACAAGGATTCTAACAAGAGAATATTCCCCACGATAAGAAAACCAAATGCAAAACGCACAGCCGAAGACGGCCCACGTCAAGATACATATGACGAGAAAACAAACCCTTCGGACAACGGCCTCTGTGGGCGGAACTGTCAGAATGCACCAACAACAGCGCACGATATTACTGATAAGCATCGCTGAGAGGCCCAGAATGCAAAAGAAGATTATTGAAACAATGTAAGCGATCGATAAACCGCACCCCCGCATAAACGCAAAAAAGCCCGGCAT
>CAZFIB010000161.1:0-4515 GCA_964518865.1 uncultured Thermodesulfobacteriota bacterium | reverse complement strand
ATCGGAGGACTTTTTCAATCTATAATTCAGCAAAAGCTATTTTGGACAGGTTTGATAGAAGATATACAAGGAAGCAGTGATTTTAATGCACCCGATGAAAGGAAGTTCCCTATGACTGCAGATCAAGACAACGTTCAGTTCCTCGTGCAGAAAGTGATTGAAGATATCGGGGCCGTGTTTCATGCCCCGCTTGTCCTTATTGGCGAAAAGCTGGGGCTTTTCAAGGCCATGGCCGAAAGCGGACCCGTATCGGCAAAGGACCTGGCCGAAGCAACCGGCACGATCGAGCGCTATGTCAGTGAGTGGCTCGCCGGGCTGGCATCCGGCGGCTATGTGACCTATGACCCGGAAACCGGGCGATTCAGCCTCTCGGAGGCACAGGCCCTTGTTCTGGCCGACCCTGAAAGCCCTGTGTACATGGCCGGAGCTTTTCAGGCTGCGACCGCCGCCATAAAGTCGGAGCCCAAGGTTGCCGAGGCATTCCGCACCGGTAGGGGCGTCTGCTGGAGCGAGCACGCTCCGGAGTTTTACCAGGGGGCGGATAATTTTTACCGACCCAACTATGTCGCAAATCTGGTCCAGGCCTGGATTCCGGCGCTCGACGGCGTTGCGGAGAAGCTTGCTGCCGGCGGCGCGGTGGCCGATGTCGGCTGCGGCTACGGAACCTCTACCATTCTGATGGCAAGAGGGTTTCCGGCATCGACGTTTCTGGGCATCGACTTTCACGAGCCCTCCATTGCGGCCGCCCGGTCGGCAGCCGCCCGCGCCGGGCTCGACGGGCGGATTTCGTTTCAGGTCTGCAAAGCCGAGGAAATGGAAATCAGCGATCGCGACCTTGTAACGACCTTCGACTGCCTGCACGATATGGGCGATCCGCTGGAAGCCGCCCGGCGCATCCGGGCGGCTCTCAAAGCGGACGGAACGTGGATGATCGTAGAGCCGCGCGCCGGCGACCGGATGGAGGAGAATTTCAATCCGGTGGGCAGGCTGTATTACTGTGCCTCGGTGCTGCTGTGCACGCCCAGCGCGCTTGCGCAGGACGATGAGCTGACGCTCGGCGGCCAGGCCGGCGAGGCGCGCATAAAGCGCATTACCGAGCAGGCGGGCTTTACCCGGTTCAGGCGCGTGATTGAAACCCCGATCAACATGATATTCGAAGTGCGCCTGTAAACCATACGGTTGCCGCCCGGCTTACTGATCGGGGCAGGGGGATTTTGCATGGAGTTTTTACACGCCGTCACATCCATACTGCTGGGCAGCTGGCACGTCCTTGTCAAGGCGGCGCCCTATATGCTGCTGGGGCTGTTTGTGGCCGGGCTTCTGCGTGCGCTTATTCCGCAGGGATTCGTCGACCGGCATCTGGGCGGCGCGGGCTTTCTGTCCGTTGTCAAGGCCTCGCTTATCGGCGTGCCCCTGCCGGTGTGCTCGTGCGGTGTCATTCCCCTTGCCATGGGGCTGCGCCGCCAGGGGGCCGGCCGCGGTGCAACCACCGCTTTTCTGATCGCCACACCCGAAACCGGCGTCGATTCCATATCCATTACCTATGCCCTGCTCGATCCCCTGATGACCATTGTGCGGCCGCTGGCCGCTTTTGCAACGGCACTGACAGCCGGGTTCCTCGTCAACAGCCTGCCGGACACGGGTGAGCAGGGTGCCGAAGCCGCATCGCAGTGCGGCGGCAGCGAAACTCCGTGCTGCAATGGAAACGACCCGGGCTGCTGCTGTGCCTGTCACGTGCGGCCGGGTCTTGTGCAACGGCTGCAGGACGGCCTGCGGTTTTCCTTTTCAAAGCTCATGGGCGATATCGGGCCGGTGCTGCTTCTGGGCTTTCTGATAGCAGGGATCATATCGTTTTTTGTGCCGGAAAGCTTCATCGAAGACCACCTGGGCGGGGGGCTGGTGCCGATGCTCATCATGCTGCTTGCCGGTATTCCCGTGTATGTCTGCGCAACGGCATCGACACCCATTGTCGCCGCGCTCGCCCTTAAAGGGCTTTCACCCGGGGCGGCCCTCGTGTTTATGCTTGCCGGCCCGGCAACGAATGTCACGACCATCGGCGTCATCGCCTCGACCATGGGAAAAAGAGTGGCTGTCGTGTATGTAACGGTTATCGCAGCGGTTTCGCTGCTGCTGGGGGTGGCGGTGAATTATCTCTACGGACTGCTTGCGCTTGACATCGGCGGGTGGGCCGCCGCGCATGATCCGGGCCACGGGAGACTGGTCCCGGTCGCGGCGGCATTCCTGCTTCTGGCGCTCATCGTGCGCTCCAGCGTTCGGAGCATGAGATAAGGCACGGGCCTTCGGTTCGGCGCGGTCAAAATGGGGTTCAAAACAATTAGTGGCTCCCAAAGGGCGCCATCCTGAAGCCTCGCTTGCTGGGCGGGGATAATTACCTGCCACCGGAAGAATTGTTGAATGAAGCACGTTATAATGGGCACTGCCGGTCATGTCGACCACGGCAAGACCGCGCTGATTAAAGCACTGACCGGCATAGACTGCGATACGCATAAAGAGGAAAAAAAGCGCGGTATCACCATCAACCTGGGCTTTGCCCATTTTGATCTGCCCTGCGGTGACAGCATCGGCATTGTCGACGTTCCCGGCCATAAGGATTTCGTTCACACCATGGTCGGCGGGGCCAGCGGCATAGATTTTGTCGTGCTTGTCGTTGCCGCCGACAGCGGGGTTATGCCGCAGACCGTCGAGCACCTTCAGATCATGCACATGCTGGGAATCGGCAGCGGCCTTGTGGTTTTGACCAAGGTGGATATGGTCGATGATGAGCTGCTGGAGCTGCTTGAGGCGGAGGTGCGGGAGCTGACTGCCGGCACCTTTCTGGCGGGCTGCCCCCTGGTGCGGTTTTCGTCCAAAACGGGAGCAGGCAGGCCGGAGCTTGTCGGGCAGATCGAGCGCATTGCAGCTGCCTGCGGTAACACGGAGGCTGCGGGCGGCTTCAGGATGTTTGTCGACCGGATTTTTACGGTCAGCGGCTTCGGCAGTGTGGTGACCGGTTCGGTAATGAGCGGCAGCCTGAGGGTCGATGATGCGGTCTATCTGCTGCCGGCACGATCACGGCCCCAGACCTGCCGGGTGCGCCGTCTGGAGCGTCACGGTGCCGAGGTGGCGGAAATCGTGGCGGGGGACCGGGCCTCGATCAACCTTGCCGGGCTCGACCGCAGCGAGTTCCGCCGCGGCATGATCGTTTCCGAGCACCTGCTGCAGCAGACAACACGTATTGATGTGCGCCTGGCCCTTTTTCCGCAGAGCCCCCCCCTGAAACGCTGGTCGCAGGTTGTTTTTCACCTGGGCACGTATGAGGCTCAGGCCAGGGTGCACCTTATCGACAGGGACCGACTGCCGGCCGGTGAGGAGGCACTTGCGCAGATAACGCTTACGGAGCCCTGCATGGCCGTTCACGGTGACCGGTTCGTCGTTCGAACCTCTTCAAGCGATGTGACCCTCGGGGGCGGTGAGATTATCGACCCGGCGCCGCTGCATCACCGGCGCCGCAAGCAGAAAACCGTTGCCGGCATGAAACAGCTATCCGAGCAGGGCGCTTCAGGACTGATTTTTGAAGAGGTCAGAAAACGCTTCAGGCCGGTCAGCCTCCCTGCGATTACTGAAAACATTCATGTGCCGCCCGGGGAGGCCGCTGATATAACCGGCAGGCTTCCCGATGATATCGTCGCACTCGGTCACGCCGATACTGCGGTCCTGCTCGTCAGGGAAAAACATGACCGGTATGAGCGGATGCTGCTTGATGATCTGCGGCAGTTTCACCGGGAGCATTTTTTTGAAGCAGGCGGCAGGACCATTCAGGAGCTGGCCGGCATCCTGCAGCTTGCATCCGGAGATGATCGCCTGTATCTGGAGCTGCTGCTCGAGGACCTGAACGCCCGCGGTGTCGTAAAGCAGGTTGCTCAGACCTGGGCGCTTGCCGGGCACGACGCGGTCATCGACGAGCGCATGCAGCGCCTGGTCGACAGCGTGACGGGGTATTTGAAAAAATGCAATATGCAGACGCCCCTGCTGCCGGAGCTTGAGGAATCTGTTCGAAAGAGCCACGGCAAAGGCGTTGACGGAAAAATGCTGAAGCAGGCACTCAACTATTGTGTAAAAACCGGCAGGGCCTATCAGGTTGACGGCCAGTATCTCTACGGCCCGACCGTGGATGCCTGCCGAAATGCCCTTGTGCAGGCGCTGCAGCAGCGCAGCGACGGTATTTCGCTCGGCGAGTTCCGTGATCTTGTGCAGGGTAACCGCAAGATATGCCTTCTTTTAATGAACCTGTTCGACGCCGAGCACCTGACCCGCCGCGTCGGCGACCGGCGTTTTCTGAGCACCTCCCACCGGCGGTAGCGTGCCCGTTGCGAACTGTTTTTCCGACAGCAGCCATGTTTTTTGAAAGGTTTCGCCCGCCACGGAGCGCGTCCCTCCGAAGTCATATCTTTTTTACCGGAGGGAGTTATAACTGAAAGTTGTGTTTGAGAGAAAAAGCGGTGTATCCTTTCGGAT
>CAZFIB010000160.1:0-4532 GCA_964518865.1 uncultured Thermodesulfobacteriota bacterium | reverse complement strand
CCTGTTTTCAGGAACCAACGAGTTTTTCTTTTTTTTAGGTGGTGAATCGGGGTTTCTATTAAAAATTAAACAATTTATAAATTACAGTAAATCGGTTTGATTTGATAAATATGTATAAAATTGCCGTAGCAGCGGCCTGCCCGTTTCCGACGTCGCAGGGGTCGCAGGTGTTTATCAGACAGTTTTCAGAGGCCCTTCTCGCTCGCGGGCACGATGTGTGTATTGTGACATACCATTTCGGTGAACCCGGTGTGTCGTGCCGGATTCCTGTGTGGCGTATTCCTGCAGTGATACCGTATGCAAAGCTCAGGGCCGGTCCCAGCTGGTCCAAACCGCTGCTTGACCTGCTGCTGAGCGTCAGGCTGTACCAGGCTGTCCGTCGGTATGAAATCCAGATTATCCATGCGCATAATTACGAGGCCGCCCTGGCAAGTACACTGGTGAGCTTTATAACCGGAATTCCCGTTGTTTTTCACGCGCATGGGGTGATGTCGGATGAGCTCAGAACGTATTTCAGCAGCCCGATCCTGCAGCGCTTTGCAGACTTTGCAGCGGGGCTGCTCGATCCTGTAACCGTCCGTTTAGCCGATCGTACTATCGGCCTTTGCCCCGAGGTTGTCTCTTATTTTATTGAGCGCGGTGCCGATACGGCAAACCTGTTCGCGATTCCGCCCGGCATCAGCCTCGATGATCAAATTTCCGGTCAGGCATGCAATGAGCCGCTGCCTGCGGTTTACGGTCAGGGACCGGTTGTGTTTTACTGCGGCAACCTTGATAATTATCAGAACCTCGGGCTGCTGCTTGATGCATTCGGCCGGGTACTCGAACAGGAACGGTCGGCACGGCTCGTCATCGTGACCGGTAGCGAGCCCCATGGTTTTGCAAAACGCTGTACTGCCTGCGGCTTGCGACAGGCAGTGCATATTGAGCGGCATGCAGAATTTTCCCGGGTACAAAGGCTGCTGCAGGCATCGGCAGTCGCTGTCCTGCCGCGTACGGCATGGTCGGGATTCCCCATAAAACTCCTTAACTACATGGCTGCAGGCTGTGCGATAGTAGCATGCAGGAGTTCGGCAAAAGCCCTCCAGCACATGCACAGCGGCATTATCGTAGCCGATGATGACGCCGAAGCGTTTGCGGACGGTATTGTTCGGCTTCTCGGAGACGAAAAACTGCGCAGGCACCTGGGGGGGAACGCCCGGCACCGTGCTGAAACGCGGTACGCCTGGCCGCGGATCGCGGAAGAAATTGAGTCGGTCTATGCGGATATGCTGCCGTCGCAGAGGATCTAATGTGCTTGTGTGCATTGGACCGCTTTGCTAAAATAAAAATTCAATCAACAAGAATCGAACCGGTTGTGCCGGCTCGATATTGTGCACAGGAAAGGTTTACGGGTTATGCCGCCGGCAGTCAGTATTGTCATTCCCACCTATAACAGAGAGCATTGTATCGGAACAGCGCTGGACTCGGTAATGGCGCAGACCTTCAGCGATTATGAAATAGTTGTCATCGATGACGGCTCGACCGACAAAACAGACAGGCTTGTCCGCACCTATGGGGACAGAGTCCGTTACCATTACCAGGACAACAAAGGTATCGCAGGCGCCCGCAATGCGGGTATTCTTAAAAGCTCCGGCGCTTTCATCGCATTCCTCGATTCGGATGACTACTGGGTATCCCGTAAGCTGGAACGCCAGATGGCGATGTTCGAGCAGCATGCCGAGTACGGTCTTGTCGCCTCGCAGTGCTCATCGGTCAGGCTCGACGGAAGCTTCAAGCACAAGAACCGGCCCGGCGCCTCGGGCTGGATGCTGCAGGAGCTGTTCCGTAAGAATTTTATCCGCACGTCGTCGGCTGTTATACGCAGGGAGGTCTTTGATGCGGTGGGGCTTTTTGACGAGCAGCTGAAAGAGTGCGAGGAGTATGATTTGTGGCTCCGCATAGCCGCCCACTATCAGGTCGGCTTTATCAACGAGGCGCTTGCGGTATATGTGGACAACCCGGACGGTGTCAGTACCGACAGCCTTGCGGGGCGTCTTTTCAGGCTGCAGGTGCTTGAAAAAGAGTACCTGCGGGAAAAAATACCGCCGGAGATTTACAAACGCCGGCTTGCGGACACGTGTCATTACATAGGACGCCATTGCCTCAAGCGCGGACGGCGTTCCGAGGGACGCTCATATCTTGCACGGGCACAGCGCCTGCATCCCCTGTACCTCAAGAATGCCGTATATGTGCTCGGCAGTGCTCTGGGTGTTGTCTGATTGACGGCAAAACAGTGTTGAAGAGATAAAGGCCGTATGCCGCGATACTGGAAACCGGATGACGGATAATCCAGGATGAAAACGACCGCGGGCATATCAGCGCTGCACGAATGAGTGCGCGTAGAGGCACAAGTCTACGAAGGCTTTGTATTACCGCCCGCAGTGAGAAACCTTACGGTTCCACGGAAAAGTATTCTGCAAGCGCCCGGTGCAGGGCTGAAGCCGTTTCTTCTTTCGATGCATCCTGACGTCGGGATAGTGCAATCGATACCGCCGGCATTGCCGTGTGGACGATGGCGTAGGCCCGCGAGTGGACCGTGCGGACGCGGCCGCCAGGGCGGAGCAGCGGCCGAAGCCGCTCGACTATGAGATTTGCAAGCAACTCGCCTCTGGCACTTCGATAGTAGTGTCCTACGGATATGTCTGATGAGCCGGTAACAAGCGCAATGAAAACATCTGCCTTTATGCGGCCTGCCGTGCCGACTCGCTGCTGCATGTTCGGGGCCGGAGACTGTTTCCAGGTCAGCTGAGCGCGGCCTCCCGATTCTCGAACCAGTTGGGCGAGCGCCTGCAGCAGCGGAACATTCTGCTCTTCCGACGGATCAAGGGCAACGGTTTTTCCGAAAAAAACACCTCCCTGCTTTGGCCGGATCAGCAGGTTCCGCACGGTTACGCTGTCTCGTCGGAGCAGCACCGGAAAACACGTTTTACGATACCCCTGTTTTTCAACGCACAGTTTCACCGGACCGGAGCGATTCAAATCGCTGTAAATAAATCCACGCTGGTCGGATATGCTCAGAACCTCTTCGTCGTGCAGCAGCCGGGCCCCCGAAACGGGGCTGCCGGATTCGTCGCGCAGGGTTGCCGTAAAGAGAGCGGCACCTGGCATGTCGAAACGCACAGTGCATTCTTCCGAAACCGGGCCGGATGAAGCTTTGACGGTTGCGCTTTGCGCACGACCGGCCGAAGCCAACCTGACCCGGGCACTGCCGTTTTTTGTTTCTGCAAAACGGTCGATAACGGTACCGGCCGATGCGGTGATTTCGATTGTAGTGCCGTCGATAACCGGGCGCCCGAGCCTGTCGAGAACCCTTATGTCGAGGGCTGTTGTTGAAAGCTCATCAGCCGGGATAACCGGGAAAACCGGTGTTATCGATATCTGTGCCGGGGGCAGGGCGATACGGAAATTATTGCAGACCGATTGTGATGTGTTGCCGGCTGTGTTGCGCCCGGAAATACAGAATGTATGGACTCCGTTCTGCAGGTCGTACCCGGGCACGGCATGAAACATCCCCCCTTCCGGCACATAGCTGCCGGCAAGTGTACGGCCGTCGAGCAGGGCGCGTATGGTTGCGGGATTCACGCTTCCATCCGCCCTGCCGGCATTGATACGGGCCTGCACAGCGGGCCGCGGGGTGTGCGTTACGGTGTTTTTTGGCAGCAGCAGGCTGACCTTCGGAACACCTTTCCGGAAATAGTGCAGTATGCCGAGAAAATAGCCGCGGGCTTCACATGCGGTGGTACGGTGAAACGAGAGGGCTTTCTCATTTTTTTTGTTCGATATGAAGGATGCCTCACCCAGCAGAGCGGGAGCCCTGGTTTTGCGGAGCACGTGAAAGTTTCCCGGCGCTATGCGGGCGGATTTGTGGCGGACACTTTTTTCCAGAGCACTGCAGACTGCAGCGGCAACGTCTCTGGAGACACTGCAGCCTGCTTTGTAAAAGACAATCAGGTTATTGATTTTTCTGTTTGTAGAGGCGTTGTGATGAATGCTGATAAGCAAATCAGCGCTTTCCCGGTTGCTCAGCTCGGCCCGCGCCGTCAAATCCTTGTGCAGGCTATAATCGTGCTTTCCGAAAACAGCCTCGCCGGTCGATCGGGTCAGCAGAGGGCGTGCCCCGGCAGCTTTCAGCATACCCCACAGATGAAGCGCCACACTCAGGTTTACCTCGGATTCGGTCAAACCCCGAATGCCCACCGCCCCCTTTTCAGGACCGCCGTGACCGGGATCGATAACTATACGTTTGCCGCGCAGAACCGATGTGTCCAGGGCAGCCGTATCAAGCGCAGCCGGCGGGGGGAACTGCAGTGGTGCACAGGCGGCCAGCAGAAGGGCGATACTGAAAATCGACAGGACAAATAAGGACATGGTGTGTAAGCGTTTCATGATTTCATTGTTTACAACGACCTGATTTTTTTTTCAACAGGATACACACGTCCCTGATTCACCATCTAAAAAATAAAAAAACTCGTTGGCCCCTGAAAACAGGG
>CAZFIB010000159.1:0-4575 GCA_964518865.1 uncultured Thermodesulfobacteriota bacterium | reverse complement strand
TGCATGCCGGGCTTTTTTGCGTTTATGCGGGGGTGCGGTTTATCGATCGCTTACAAACATTCAGCGCGTAAAATGCAAAAAAGGAAACATTGCGCGCACCGCAAAAAGCCCGGCGGTGAAGAGAAACAACATATTGGCACGGTCCCCGGATCAGACGCGGCAGCCGGAAAGTGCGACTTCTGCTTCCGGAAGAGTGTGCCGGTCAGGGCTTGACGCAGTAGACGGTCGGGTCCGGCTTGAGGTGTACGTATATGGAACTATATAGTTTGGGGATTCATTAGTATGCATCAGACCGATACGTCATCAAGTACGGATCGAACTGTTTGTGCAATGGTCTGTTTGTTGAATGGTTTCAGGAGGAAGCCGTTGATTTTATCAGTTGCAATTTTTTTCTCATCGTTTTTATCGACAAATCCCGTACACAGAATAACCGGTACATCCCGTCGTATCGTACGTAACTTCCGAGCCACTTCGTATCCGTTCATCAACGGCATGGTCTTGTCCGTTATGACGAGATCATAGGCTGAGCTGTCGCGTTCGAACGCTGCAATCGCATTCTCGACGCTATCGATTCCCACCACACGGTAACCAAGCTTCTCGAGTGCTCTGCAACCGATATCGACCAGACTTTTTTCATCATCTATGAAAAGAATCGTTTCCGTTCCGGTCGGCGGCGGTGTGAGCATTTCCAGCGGCTGGTCATCCAACATATTTTCTATGAGCGGCAAAAGGATTATAAAGGTCGTTCCTTTGCCGATTTCACTGTACACCTTGATATCACCTCCGTAGTCTTTCACAATACCGTGGACGACGGCAAGTCCCAGACCGGTACCTTCCCCCTGTTCTTTAGTGGTAAAATACGGTTCGAAAATCCGGTCGAGAATTTCTTTGCTCATACCGTGTCCTGTGTCCTCAACGATCAGTTTCAGATATGATCCGGTTTTCAATCCGGGGTAGTGTACAAGATCGTCATCGTACAGAACCACATCATCAAGCAGCATCTTGAGAACCCCTCCGCCATGCTTCATTGCATGGCCGGCGTTGGTGCAGAGGTTCATGAGAATCTGGTGTAACTGCGTCGGGTCGGCCAAAATAAGATCATGCTCCGCTGTGATCTGCTGTTGTATTTCGATCGATGCCGGCAGTGACGAGCGGATGAACTTGCAGACCTCTTTAACGATCGGAATTATCTTAATCGGCGCTTTATCCAGCGCTTTTGACCGGCTGAAGGTGAGAATCTGGCTGACGAGATCTTTCGCCCGCAGGGCGGCGCTCAATACCTGCTGCAATGATCGGTACGTCTGGGGCCTGTCGGGAACATCGTCAATGCACAGTTCGGTATACCCGATTATCGCTGAAAGGATATTATTGAAATCATGAGCGATACCCCCTGCAAGTGTGCCGATCGATTCCATTTTTTGTGCCTGACGCAGCTGTTCTTCAAGTTTCATTTCCTGTGTCTGATCCCGTTTCACAGCGACATAGTTGATCACGGTCCCATCCGCGTTTTTGACAGGATTTATCATCGCATGTTCGTTATACAGTGTCCCGTCCTTCTTTTTATTGACAAACTGACCGCTCCACATTTTACCGCGGGAAATGGTGCTCCAGAGGTCGCGGTAAAACGAATCATCGTGCTGGCCGCTTTTGAGGATAGACGGCTTTTGACCGATCGCCTCCTGCCTGGCATATCCGGTCACAGCGCAAAATGACGGATTGACGTAGTTGATAACACCTGTGGTATCGGTTATGACTATTATCTCGGCAGCCTGTTCGATAACAGCGGCAAGTCGCAGCAACTCCTCTTCATATTTTTTTCGTTCGGTTATATCACGTTCAACCGACAATACGCACGTATGGCCGCCGATGTTGGCCAGTTTAAGACTGACTTCCATCCAGAAAAGCTCACCGTTCTTTTTTTTGCAGCACCACTCGAACAGCTGAGGGTATCCTGCGGCAGCTTTTTGTATCAGCAGTACGGCTTCTGTCCGGGTATACGGACTTTCGCCGGAGCTGAGCGCATCCAGATCAAGCTGCATAATTTCATCGTACGAATAGCCCCACAGCTCACACACTTTCGGATTTACGGAAAGCAGTCTGCCTGTTTCATGGTCATGAACAAGTATGGCATCGTTGACGGCATTGAATATTTCACGATAGCTCGATTCGGATACCAGAAGCGCGTCTTCTGCGTGTTTACGCCTGGTTACATCATTGCCGATCGAAAGGATTTCAACGGCGTCGTTATCATCATTACGAAGGACTCTGTTCGTCCAGGCGATCCAGACCGTCCGGCCGTCCTTGCATATGTTTTCGCATTCATGGCTTTCAAAGCCTTCGGGTTTCCGGGTCAGTTCGACTACGAAATCCTTGAATATATTTTCGGAACGTTCATCCCGGCGCGCAATGGTTCCGAGCATGTTATTTCCCATAAGCTCATCACCGTTAAATCCGAAAAAGCGCAGCGCGAAGGAATTGCAGTATGTTATTTTTCCGGAAGGTTTCCAGCGCAGGATAATACTGTTTGAGGATTCGACCAGCTCGCGGTACTTCTCCTCGCTGCAGCGCAGAGATTGTTCCGTTTTTTTCTGTAAACGCTCCGCCTTGATCCCCTGAGCGATACTGTAGCCGGAGAATACGAATAAAATACCCATAATGCATAGAGCAATGATGCTGATATTGCGGGTAATTTTACGTGTTTCGGCGTGGACATCGTCCGTGTAGATGCCGGAACCGATAATCCAGCCCCAGGGGGCAAAACCCCTGACATAGGATATTTTCGGCACAACCATCTGCGGGTTGTCTTTCCATTGCCACATATATTCGATGAAGCCGTCGCCCTGTTCCGTGACCTTTTTGACGGCTTCGATAAATAAGCGGGTACCGCTGGGATCGCGGTATTTCGACAGATCAGCGCCTTCAAGGTCCTGACGGTAAGGATGCATGATCATAGAGGGACGCCGGTCATTGATCCAGAAGTAGTCTTTACCCTCACTGCCGTACCGCATATTTTTCAGCCGTACGATTGCACGGTTTTGAGCCTCATGCAGTGTCAGTTCATCGGACTCAACCTGCTGGTTGTAGGTAGCCAGCAGGCTGCAGGCGGCATGTACCATCTCGCGCACCATTTCCTTTCTTTTCTCCAGCACGGCATTCTCAAACATCGGCAGTAGGATGAGATATATGGCGCTGATGAAGAGGGCGATACTGAGGAGGATCGGAACGGCGATACGAAGGGCAATACCTGTCTTGCGATGCTTTTCGTGACGATTGTTCATGGTATGGAAGCTTTACGCGAATATAGATCGTGTTGCGAATGAAGTCTGCCCACCGGATATCATACAATACATCCTGAACTGTTTCAGCTCGAATGTAAATCAGAATACATAGAAAATTGCTTCGGATGTCTGGCGGAACAGGCATCCACTGCATATATGACGTAGTATATAGCTTCATATAATGCAATAAATTTCAATAAATTATTTAATGTATCAATAAAGTGGATGAACAGAGAACAGGTTTGGGTTAATACATTTTATGGACCTGTGGCGTGCTCCCACCGCCTGCATGCTGTCCGGAGGTTTCTCTGATCGACCGAAATAGTGCGGGTCGACAGCGACATTACTGTCGGCAGAGCAGAGCATACATAAATGTTGAGCATACGTATATTTATTTTAAAAATTTCAAAAAATATCAGGGGCAGGGGTGATAAAAAAAACATACTGATGAACACAGAGCCGATAAGATTGCACGCCGGCAGACTGTCTTCACTTCTACAAAAACATATTCGGAAGTGTGCTTTAAGAGCGGTAAGAAGTTTGGTAGCACTACTCGGGGCTCAAGCTGTCCGTGGGTTTCGATATCTCACACATGCGGAGTAATGCAAATGTAAAGGAAGTACGATGCATAATTACAGCAGAGAATTTCGCTTACATATCGTGAGACTGAAAGACAGGGAAGGGCTGTCTTTCTCTGTTATCGCCGAACGTCTGGGCATGTATCGATATCAGGTCAGGGACTTGTACCATCGGATTAAAAGAGAAATGAAGCAGGAGGTGTAATTAATTCCTAGTGAAATTTATAATTTATTTTTGAGAAAAAATATTATAAATTTTTGAAAAAAAAATTAGAAATCCGCTGGGGCTGGGGCAATGTTTACCGTCGAGAGAACACCACAGTATTATTATGTTGAATTGACCGGTGACAAAGGTTATGCCGATTTACTGGGTGCTATCTATGCACTTTTCAGAAAGGATGATTTCAAAGATACGAATTCGCTCTGGAATTTCGATAAATGTAATGTTCATATCGAATATGAACAAATGGTGTATATTGTCAATGCCATTAAGATGAAGTATCCGCACGGTGGAAAAAGAAGGAAGACCGCGCTTGTTTCTACATCCGGTTATAAAAGGGCACTGGCTGAAATATTTTCAGAGCAGGCAAAAGACTTGCCGTACGATTTGAGAATATTTGAAAAGATGCATGCTGCCGAGCAGTGGCTAACCGAATAGAGAAATCCCCGCAGTTTTGAGTTGATGTCGGAAAATCTGGACATTAAAAAACTACAAGGTT
>CAZFIB010000158.1:0-4578 GCA_964518865.1 uncultured Thermodesulfobacteriota bacterium | reverse complement strand
TGCACAATTCGTCGGGTGGTGCAAACATGTAGGAGCTGCTTTAGCTGCGATTCTTCGCGGCCAAAGGCCGCTCCTGCAGGGTCTTTTTTCGGTGCGCACGACGCACCCTGCAACTTCAGCCCGCTCTCGCGTAGGCCGGACAAAGCGCCAGCGTGTCCGGCATGTAAACAGGGGGAGGTATCCCATTCAGTCTTTTTCGGTGCGCACGGCCCACCCTGCAGGCTTTTTTGCTTTAACCTTTCATATTGACACCCTGCAGCGGTTTTTTTATACTGTGCCCAGCACCACTTCAGGGAGAACGTCATGAAAGCCTTTCAGGTTACCATACCCGCCGATAACAAACCGGGCATTCTTGCCGGGGTAACCTCCATCCTGTCTCAGGAAAAAATCAACATTCGCGCCACCGCAATATCGTCCTTCGGTGAAAAGGGTTTTTTCAATTTAATCGTCGACGACCCCGATCAGGCTTACAGAGCACTCGTCAATAACGGAATTGCAGCGGAGCTCAAGGAAATTATCGCCGTGCTTATACAGGACCGCCCCGGTGGCCTTGACGGTCTTGTGCAGCTGCTGGCTAAAAAAAACATAAATATTGAAAATGCCTACGGTTTTGTTATCGAAAGCCGCAAAAACGCGGTGTTCGTGCTTGAGGTCCGCGACCCGGAAACAGCCGGGCCGATCATCCATGCGGCCGGCTTTGAAACCCTCACCCCCCAGGCCCTCGCCGATATCGAACCCTTTCATTACATGAATTACTGACCGGCTGTTGTTGTACGGCACGGCCGACCGGCCCCGCCACAGCACTATCTGATCAGCGACGGCAGCCACAGCGCTATCCGGGGGAACGGGATCAGCAGGAGCGTACCGACAATCAGTGCGATCACAAACGGCACCACTCCTTTAAAAATTACGTCAAGCGGCACATCCCGCGCAACCCCGCTGACAACATAGACGTTTGCTCCCACCGGCGGTGTGATGACCCCGATCTGGGTCACCAGCACGATAACCACCCCGAACCAGATCGGATCGAAGCCCAGCTGGATCACCACCGGGTAAAAAATCGGCACCGTCAGCATGATCAGGGCAAGCGCATCGATAAAACAGCCTCCCACCAGATAAACGCAGATAATGATCAGCATAATGAGCGGCGCGGGCAGGGAAAAGCCTGCTATCCAGCGCGCTATATCAAACGGTATGCGCGATACGGCCAGAAAGTGCCCGAACACCGTTGCGCCGGCGACAATGACCAGAATCATGCAGGAAATGCGCGTTGTCTCGAACAGGGCTCCGCTGAACGCTTTCCAGGTCAACCGCTTCTGTGCGCAGGCCAGCACAATCGTGCTGAAAGCGCCGACCGCGCCGGCCTCGGTCGGGGTGAATATTCCGGCAAACAGCCCGCCCATGACAAAACCGAACAGTATCAGGGTTTCAAGGACACCGGCGAGCGAGACAAAGCGCTCACGAAGCGTCGCCCGCGCCCCCCGTGGGCCTGTTTCCGGCTTGATAATCGTCCAGATAACGACCGTCAGGACAAACAGCACGGTCAGCAAAAGACCCGGCAGGAGCCCCGCGACAAAAAGCCTGCCGATGGACTGCTCCGTCATGATGCCGTACACGATAAAGATGACACTGGGCGGAATCAGAATGCCGAGGCTGCCGCCTGCCGCGACCACCCCGGTCGCCAGCCCGGGACGGTACCCGTAGCGCTTCATTTCAGGCAGCGTTGCCGACGCCATGGTTGCCGCAGTGGCGTTGGTCGATCCGCAGATTGCGGCAAACGATGCGCAGGCCCCGATAGCCGCTATGGCCAGACCGCCCGGCAGGTGACCGATGCACGTATAGGCTGCGCTGAACAGCCTGGTGCTGATGCCGGCATGAAAAGCGATCTGTCCCATAAGCACGAACAGCGGAATCACGGTCAGGCTGTACGAGCTGAAAACCGAAAAAACATCTTTGGCAAGCAGGTTGAGAGCGGCATCGAACGATACTATGGCGGCAAATCCTGCAAATCCCGTCAGCATCATGATAAAACCGATGGGCATGCGGGAAAATATCAGTACGAACAATGCAGCTATGCCGATGAGGCCTGTCAGTGTCGGCGTCATTGGTATCTATGTCCTTCAATCATGCCGCGAATACGAATATCTTCTCAATGCCTGAAGGCACTCCGAAAGCAGTACCGGCACCAGCAGCCCGCAGCCGGCTGCAACGCCGAAAACGAACGGATACACGGGCATGCGCAGCGTAAGCGATACTTCTCCCGTGCGCATCAGGTCGATGCCGTAAGCGATGCTCTGCCGGCACACAACGGCGAACAGGAGCGCAGCACCGGCTGCATTGACCGCGCCGACAAGGGCCTGTGCGGAAGCGGAAAATCGCCGCACCAGAAACTCGACGGCGATATGCCCCTTTTCCATTGAGGTATAGGAAAGAGAAAACGCGGCGGCAGCCGACCCCAGCAGCCCGACAAGCTCGTACGTGCCGGGTATCGGATGGCGGAAAAAGCGCAGAACCACATCCATTACCGTCAGAATCATCATGGCGGCAATGGCGGCAGCCGCCGCCCAGTTGGCTGCGGCTGCAAAAGAAGTAATCTTTCTCTCGATGCGAAACATGAATCGCTACTGTTATTCGGCAGTCTCTTCGGGTGGCTGCGTGCTGAAGCCTGCGATCAGCTCTTTGATCTTTGCGACTGCGGCATCGGCCGGAAGGCCCTTTTCAGCGGCTGCCGTGCGATAGCCGTCGATGATGGGTCTCACTGCATCGACCCAGCGTTTGCTCTCATCCCCGGAGAGGCTGATAATTTCATTGTCCATGCTCAGCGTGAATGCCCGGCCCTCGACATCGTTTTCATCCCAGGTAGCGGCATGCACATCTATCCATTCCCGGCTGACCTCGTCGAAAACGGTTTTCACATCCCCGGGCAGCGCATTCCATTTATCCTTGTTCATAACGACAAACATGGTTGTGGTGTAGCCCACGCCGTAGCACTCGGTGGTGTAATCGACGACTTCCGCCTGGCGCCAGCCCTTGAGGGTCTCGATGGGGCCGAAGGTGCCCTCGACAACGCCCTTCTGCAGGGCCTCATAGGTTTCGCCCTGCGGCATTGCCACGGGAATACCCCCCAGGGCTTCAACCACTTTGGCGCTGAGCCCGGTGGAGCGTATTTTCATTCCCTTCAGGTCCTCGAGCTTTTTGACCGGCTTTCTGGTGTGCAGCAGCCCCGGCCCGTGAGCATGCAGATACAGAACCTTGACATCATCCAGCTCTGCCGGCTTCATGGCTTTGTAAAAAGCGTTTGCAACATGTGTTGCCGCTTTACCGCTGGGGTAGCCCATGGGCAGATCAACCGCTTCCATAAGCGGGAACCGGCCGCGGGTGTAGGCAAAGCATGACATGCCGATGTCCGATATACCGTTGACGACACCGCTGTAGCACTCCTTGGCCTTGGTCAGCGTGCCCCCCGGGAAAACGTCGATTGCAACGCGTCCTTTGGTGCGCTTCTCGATCTCCTTGGCCCAGGCAAGACCGGCCTTGCACTGCCCGTGGGTGGGCGGGAAGAAAATACTGTAGGAAAGAGTGATGGTTTCCGGTTCCGGGGCCGGAGCTTTGACTGCTTCCGGCTGCTGTGCCTGTTGTTTTTGCGACTGCTGAGGCTCCTGGGTAGGCGAGCCGCAGGCAAACAGCAGGCTGCACACGAGTACGGGTAACAAGCCGAAAAGTAAACGTTTCATGATCTGTGCCTCCTCTTTGTGTAAAACAGTTATTCAGCCATATGCCGGAAATATGAGTCTAGGACATTCAGATGGATATTGCAAGCCCGGCCGACAACACCTCCCGCCCGATTACAGGGGTGGGGGGTGAACTGCGGTGCACCCTGCGAGCTTCCACCTGCACAATTCGTCGGGTGGTGCAAACATGTAGGAGCTGCTTTAGCTGCGATTCTTTTCGCGGCCAAAGGCCGCTCCTACAGGGTCTTTTTTCGGTGCGTACAGCGCACCCTGCACGGCTCGATCGTGCTGCGATTCTTTTCGCGGCCAAAGGCCGCTCCTACAGGTTCTTTTTACGGTACGCACGGCGCACCCTGCGAGCTTTCCACCTGCACAATTCGTCGGGTGATGCAAACATGTAGGAGCTGCTTCAGCTGCGATTCATTTCGCGGCCAAAGGCCGCTCCTGCAAGGTCTTTTTTCGGTGCGCACAGCGCACCCTGCGGCCTTCCACCTGCACAACCCGTCGGGTGGTGCAAACATGCAGGAGCTGCTTTAGCTGCGATTCTTTCGCGGCCAAAGGCCGCTCCTGCAGGGTCTCTTTGCGGTGCGCACGGCGCACCCTGCAAGCTTCCACCTGCACAATTCGTCGGGTGGTGCAAACATGCAGGAGCTGCTTTAGCTGCGACCTTTTTCGCGGCCGCAGGCCGCTCCTGCAGGGTCTTTTTACGGTGCGCACAGCGCACCCTGCGAGCTTCCCACCTGCACAATTCGTCGGGTGGTGCGAACATGCAGGAGCTGCTTCAGCTGCGATTTCTTTTCGCGGCCAAAGGCCGCTCCTACAGGGTCTTTTTTCGGTGCGTACAGCG
>CAZFIB010000157.1:0-4833 GCA_964518865.1 uncultured Thermodesulfobacteriota bacterium | reverse complement strand
GACGCTGTCGGTCGGAATCTGCGAGAGGCGTACTTTCTGTACGCCGCAGTGACTGGGATTGCAGCGCAACGCAGCAGATGGACTTTTTACGGATTCGTCATTATTTAATTAAAAATACGGGCTGCGATCCAGCCCCCGGATATAAACGTGCCCAGCGAACTTCCGAGATTTGCCATAACCACCACAAGCAGGATTTTACAGACCGGATTTTTCCAGAATCCCCTGACCGTCATGATGTCTGATGGAAGTTCTTCGAGATCCGAAACCGTCGGTTTTCGCACCCATGCCTGCACAATACCCGCCACCCAGCCGGCAGCGATCATTGGATTCAGGCTGGTGATCGGCGCTCCCAGAAATGATGTAATAATAGTCAACGGATGCGCCAGGGCCAGTGCAGATCCGGCCGCGGCAAGCGTGCCGTTCACCACCACCCATATATAGACCGACTCGATGCCGCTTTGCATACCCCCTTTGAAAAAACCGGCCACAATAAGCGCTGCAATCACGGCGGGCAGTGCCCACTTCACTATTTGAGGAATACATGATTTCGGCGGCAGTTCCATGAGCGGTTCGACGTCGATGTGCTCTCCGATACACGAAGCAATTCCCGAAACATGTCCTGCCCCGACAACCGCGACAACGGTGCCGCCCGGGGCCGATCTGATCTTGTGTGCAAGATATCTGTCACGCTCGTCGATCAGCCGGTGTTTGAGCTCGGGCATTGCGCGGGTAAAGTTCTGCAGAATATTTTCGAGCTGATCCCGGTTTTTCATCTGCTCGATAAGGTTTTCGTCGATGTCCTCGGCAACAAAAAAGCTCATGCTCAGATGCAGCATCATTTTAAGCTTGTTCCAGAAGCTGAGAAAGCCCCAAACCCGTTTGAGCGTAATCTCGACCGGCCGGTCGGCCAGCACAAGCCCGGCGTCCGCCCGCTCGGCACAGCGCACGGCCTCCACCATTTCGGCACCCGGCTCGACCCCGAGCTTACGGCCGATCTGCTTGTAAAACGAGTTCAGCACAAGCTGTGCAAGCAGCAGCAGAGCTTTTTTTTCCCGCACAACCTTGAAGATGTTCATCCGGCGCCAGTCGCTCTGATTGACAAGCGCCAGGTAGCGCGGTTCGCACAGCTCAACGCAGACAGTATCGGGAGTGATCGCCTCTATAGTCGTCGAAACATCCCGGACGCTTTCCCTGGATACATGGGCCGTTCCGATAAGATAGATATCCTTACCGTCAACGGTCAGATGTGAAACGGACTCAGGCAGTGATGCAGTACCGGTGGTATTCATCAATACAGTATCCTTTCCGTGTGCAGCAGCAGATGCATCTGTACGTTCTGTCAGCCGACATCTGAAAGCAGTTCACCCCGGGCGGGGCCGGGGTTATTCATGCAGTGAACATGATATGTGTATGTACTAATGAAAACCGTCATTGCAGGGAATCCCGCGAATGCGCAATGACGATATAGTAGCGTTGAGGAAAATCAATAGCGTACCTTATGTTCATGAAAATGAGCACAGCTGAAAGACAATCCCCCGTTCTACTCTGTAAAACAAACGCGTGTTCTCCGGTGCGTATTATTAAAGCCACAAAGCGGCTGCAAAAATCCCCGCCATAACGAAAGCTACAACAACTCTTCCCAGGGTGCCGCCGAGCAGACCGATAACCGTTCCCGTACCGATCTTGAGTGAGGCGCCGAGCCGCCGGCCGCTGAGAAGCTCCAGCAGAACAGCTCCGATAAGCGGGCCCAGCAGAATGCCGGCAAACCCGCCGAACACGAGCCCGGCTATACCGCCGATACAGGCCCCGATGATGCCCCACCGGCTTGCACCGAACCGCTGCGCGCCCAGCACCGAGGCCGCATAGTCGAGAACCTGGGCAACGCCGGCCAGAACGGCAAGCAAAACGATTACGCCCCAGGTCACCTCTGTAAAGCCGGTGTGCCAGGCATACAGCACAGCTCCTGCAAAGACAAGAACCGGGCCCGGAATAACGGGAGCCACCGAGCCGATTATGCCGCCCAGAATACAGGCTGTGGTGATGACTATAACAGCTGCGTCCAGCATCGGTTATTCCCGCGCTACACCGCCTGAGGCGATACGTTATGCCGCACGGTCACAAACACAGCCGGCAGCCCCGGCGGCACTTGCCGACTCTATTCGAACCGGCACCTCGCTGCCGATCATATCCGGCGTTCCCTGAAATGCGACCGGTATATAGTTTCGGGAAACGCCTTTGAGATGGCCCGCTTCCCTATCGCGATCGCCTTCCACCAGCACCTCCAGCACTTTGCCGGTAAACGATGCATAAAATGAAGCCTTCCTGTCGTCGGAAAGCGCCCGCAGGGCAGTCACCCGCCTCTTTTTCACACGCTCGTCGACCTGGCCGGTGAAAGCGGCAGCCGATGTTCCGGGACGGCGCGAATAGGGAAATGCATGCACATAGGTTATCGGGAGGCTTTCCAGAAACGAGTGCGTTCTTGTAAAAGACGCTTCGTCTTCCCCCGGAAAGCCCGCTATGACATCCACACCGATCGCGGCATCCGGCACGGCCGCGTGTATACCGAGAAGCAGATCGCGGAAAAATGCGGTCGCATACGGGCGGTTCATGCGCTTCAGTACGGCATCATCCCCGCTTTGCAGCGGTATGTGAACATGCGGGCATATGCGTTCGGAGGAAGCGAAACAGGAAAGCAGGCCGGGGCTGAATTCCATCGGCTCGATCGAGCTCAGGCGAATCCGCACCCGTTCACAGGCCGGATCAGTGTCGATCGTCCGCACCAGTGATTCGAAAGACGCCGGCGGCGAAAGATCAAGGCCGTAGGCACCGAGATGAATGCCCGTCAGCACAATTTCGCGGTATCCCGCATGTATCAAGCGATCGAGCCTCCTGCACATTTCCCCCGGCGGCAGGCTTCTGCTGCGCCCCCGCACGGACGGGACAACGCAGTAGGTACAGCGGCTGTTGCAGCCGTCCTGAATTTTCAGGAATGCCCTGCTCCTGCCCGGGAAACGGCTGAAGGCCGGTGTGGCAAAACATGTCGTTGCCTGTATGTCCGAAACCCGGCACAGCTGCGATGACATGCCGTCAAGACTGCGGCAGAAAAAGACGATATCCTTTTTTTCGTCATTGCCGATGCAATGCACCCGGGGTGAAATACCCAGAAGATCATCCGGCGCCCGCTGAGCATAGCATCCCGTCACCAGCACCTGTCCTGACGGAGCGCTGCGCAGAGCGCGCCTGACAAGCTGCCGCGACTGAGCCTCCGTTCTGCCGGTCACCACACAGGTGTTCACGATACATACGTCTGCGGGCGACCCGAACGGGACGCTTTGAAAGCCGTCCTGCTCGAGGCAGTGCTGCATGGCAGCACTGTCGCACTGATTGACTTTACAGCCCAGGGTTGCAAATGCAGCGGTTTTGAAATGTGTATTCATAGCCGGCGATCGTCATAAAAGTATATAGTATATCACATCCTGGTGCCGGCGTAAAAAAAAGACCTGTTGAGGGTAATGGCGGATATTGTTCATATTCGAAGAAATCCAAGAAAAAGCTTATTTTTCAATAAACTGGTTGTTTTTGTCCGTATCTGACAAATGCATTGATTATAAATAATGAGGCATCTAAAAAACCTATCTATATGCATCCGAGTACAGAAAGCTACAGGCCATGGTCTTCACCGCAATGTAAGATTTAAATAAAATAATATATACATAATTAATATATTTTTATAAAAGAAACATTGAAACATGTTAATTGATTTAATATATTATTACCTATAATGGCAGGCACGGACACTTTAGCATAATGAGCTGCCATTTTTTTGAAAGCTATTCTCATGGGGCACCCACATGAATTCACCATAATACGCGGCGGCCGCAAACCGGTCGAGCCGCCGTCCGTAAAACCGATGATGCATTTTTCGGTCTGCGAGCAAAACGCCGACGGTACGTCTTCGGAAAAATTCTTTGTCCGCATACAGATAGCCGTAGAGACACCGGAAGGTCCGATGGGCATGTGCGCCTATCTCGATAAGTTATGCAAAAGCGACAATCCACCCAGAGAAATAACCCTCGGCGAGAAGAAATTTGTTTTTGTCGAAGGCGACTATGAGCAGAACTGGGACACCATAGATAAAATAATGCAGGAGTTCGAACGGTCATTAAAAAACGAGATCGGCGAAGATAAGGTGCGGAGACTGAAAGGCCCTGACTGGAACAGATGAAATTAGTATGTAAAATAAATCTGTCACCTTTATTACCGGTGGTGATGTATTGATGAGCGGTGCATGCTGGGCAAGATGGCGATGGGGTAAAGAAAATCGGTCAAGAATGCTCCTGAATGCATCGGTGAATTATCTTATGTCGAATTTCAGGTAGATGATTATGAAAAATAAATTATACGCACACAGTTTGAAAGGCGAGTCCCCGGAGAAGTGGCAGGGATTGGCGGAACACTTGCAAAATGTCGCGCTAAAGGGTCAGGATTGTGCTTCAAGTTTTGATTCATCAGCTTGGTTGCAGGCAGCCGGAATACTTCACGACATCGGGAAAGCGCATTGTAATTTTCAGCACTATCTGATGAAGGAAAACGGCCTTGATGCTTCAGAGTATGATGGGCAAAGCTCTGGCAGGCGAGTCAACCATTCAGGCGTGGGTGCTGTTTTTGCATATGAAAAATGGCCCAATATTGTTGGCAAAACCCTTGCCTATCTAGTTGCCGGGCATCATGCAGGCCTTCCTGATTGGCATGGCGGCCGGGATTCATTGGCATGTCGGTTAGATAGTGTCTGAACGGAAACCCGGATTTTTGTGCTGCCGGAGGCCCGATTCT
>CAZFIB010000156.1:0-5003 GCA_964518865.1 uncultured Thermodesulfobacteriota bacterium | reverse complement strand
TGGTGGGTTACGCTACGCTTCACCCACCCTACATCTTTCCATATTTGCAATGATACTCGTCACAAAATCGGTTGGCCCCAGAATGCACTGTTGCGATAACCTTCTTCAATAATAAATCCCCGGATTTTGGATGATTATTACTCCTAATATGACACAACCGGGGCAAATTCAAGGTTTAAATTCACCCCGGTTTCAGACTCTATTTTGGGCACTACCTTAAGTCCGGCTCAGGCCACTCCTTTGCTAATCGTCATTTCTGATTTTAATGTCAACAACTTACAAAATTATGTCTGCCAGCGGACAACGGCACCGTCACCGTAACCCTGACGCCGCTGCCGACCTATATCTATTGAACTGATTAACCGGCAGCGAAGGGTCGCGTATCTAATAGTACCGACGCTTATCGCACATGCTTGTAATCCCGCACACAAAGCGAACGGGCGGATTTCATGTGCACTGTTATACCTTTTTCGGGACAGTACTCAGACGGCCGGCCGATCCTTGCTGTGATCGCGGGCGACGAGCATGTAAATGGAAGGGATTACAAAAAGGGTAAAGAGCGAGCCGATGGCCATCCCCCCGACGAGCACGAGGCCGATCGAGTTGCGGGCAGCAGCGCCGGGTCCGGTAACCAGGGTCAGGGGGAAATGGCCTGCAATGGTCGCTACGCTGATCATCATGATCGGGCGCAGGCGGGTCATGGCAGCCTCGCGGACAGCCTCGAGCTTGGAGACACCCCGCAGCTGCAGCTTGTTGGCGAATTCGACAATGAGGATGCCGTTCTTGGAGACCAGCCCGATCAAGGTCACCAACCCCACCTGTGAGTAGATGTTGAGCGTTGTTGTCCAGCTGTCGGTAAAGAACTGAAGGTTGGGGTCGGGCATCTTCAGGAACATGAAGATAGTGGCGCCGAACATGGCAAGTGGGACCGAACCGGCAAGAATCACGAAGGGGTCGCGGAAGCTGTTGAACTGTGCTGAAAGGACCAGGAAGATTAGCACCATAGCAAGAGAGAATGCGGGGACGAACTTGTAGCCCTCGGTTCTGAGCTGGCGGGACTCGCCCGTATAGTCGATCACATAGCCCTGGGGCATTATCTTTCGGGCCTCGCCCTCGAGAAAGCGCAGCGCCTCGTCGAGCGGGCGCATGGCCACGCCGCTTATCTTTACGGCGTTGAGCTGCTGAAAACGGTTCAGCGAACGCGGCACGGTGGAATTTTTTATCTCGGCCACAGTGTTGAGCGGCACGAGCCGGCCTTGCGGCCCGCTGACATAAATGTTTTCGAGCTGGTCGGGATTGAGCCGGTCGACGCGCTTGATCTGGGGGATCACCTTGTAGCTGCGGCCGGCGATGTTGAAGCGGTTCACATAGTTACCGCCCAGCATCGACGCAAGATCCGCCCCCAGCTGCCCGAGGTTGAGCCCGAGGTCGGCCACCTTGTCGCGGTCGATGACGATCTCGGCCTGCGGCTGATCGATCTTTACGTCGAGGAGCGGCGGAAAGGCGAAAATGCCGCTCTGTATCGCCTTGAGCTGAACCTGCTGGGCAATGGCGAGGACATCCGCAAGCTCGGCCGTGGAGGCGATGATGAACTCAACGGGGAAGTCGCCGCCACCGGGCAGAGCCGGGGGCAGCACCGGCAGAACCCTGATTCCTGGTATGGCGCGCAGCCGCTGTGACACCTCGGGATACACCTCGCGGGTCGAGCGCTCACGCTGGTTCCAGGGCTTGGTATCCATGCCGCCGAAACCGCCCGTCGGGAACGTTATCTGGAAGGTGAACTCCGTTTCGGGCATGCTGCGGAAGATCTCGTCGGCCGCCGCCACGAAATGGCTGTTCTGGTCAAGGGTGGAGCTGGCCGACGATTCAATAATCCCGAATATGACGCCCTGGTCCTCTTTGGGCGCAAGCTCGGCAGGCGCCATGGTGAACATGATTATTGCGCAGATGCTCAAGGCGATCCACACAACATAGACGACCGGCCGGGAGGCCAGCGTCACGTCGAGCCAGCGTCCATATCCCGCCCGCAGACGTTTGAAATACTGCGCCACCCGCAGCGCCAAGCCGTGTTCCTCCAGGCCGGGCTTGAGCATCTTCGAGCACATCATGGGCGAAAGCGTGAGAGCGACGACGCCGGAAATGACGATGGCGCCGGCAAGCGTGAAGGCGAACTCCCTGAACAGCGCGCCCGTGAGCCCGCCCTGCAGCCCGATGGGAGCGTAGACCGCGGCCAGCGTAAGCGTCATGGCGATCACGGGACCTACGAGTTCGCGGGCGCCTGAAAGGGCCGCCTCCATGGGCGGCATGCCTTCGCTCAAGTGCCGTTCGGCATTCTCCACGACAACGATGGCGTCATCGACAACGATCCCCACCGAGAGCACGATCGCCAGCAGCGTAAGCAGGTTTATGGTGAAGCCGAAGACCTGCATCAGGAAGACCGCCCCTATGAGCGACAGCGGTATGGCCACGACCGGGATGAGCACGGACCGCACCGACCCCAGGAACAGGAAGATGACTATCATGACAATGATCAGAGTGTCGGCAAGCGTTCCAAGCACTTCACGAATGGCGTTGTGTATATAGTCGGTGCTGTCATAGACAATGCTCGCTTCCATGCCGCTCGGGAGATCCTTTTCAATGAACTTCATCTCCCTGCGCACGAGCTCGATCACGTCGAGGGTGTTGGCGTTGGGCAGCGGAAAGATGCCCATGAAAACGGCGGTATGCCCGGAAAACTGCACCTCCGTCTCGTAATCCTCAGCGCCGAGGGCCACCTGGGCGATATCCTCGAGGCGCACGATGGTCTCGTCCTGCTCCCGGACGACCAGCCTTTTGAACTCATCGACCGAGTGCAGGTCGGTGTTGGCCGTCAGGTTGATCTGTATTAGTGATCCCTTGGTTTTGCCCACGGCGGTAAGATAGTTGTTCGCGGCCAGCACCTGCCTTACCTGCGAGGGGCTTATGTTGAGGGCGGCCATACGGTCGGGCTTGAGCCAGATGCGCATGGCAAACGTGCGGGCCCCCAGGACGTCGGCCCGCTGCATGCCCGGCAGGGCCGACAGCCGAGGTTGCACGACGCGGATGAGGTAGTCGGTTATCTGGTTCTGCTCGAGGATGTCGGAGGTGAAGCCGAGGTAGGCAGAGGCGAACTGGGTGTCGGCGGTCTCGACGTTGATGACCGGCACCTCGGCCTCAGGCGGAAGGTCCTGGCGGACCTGGTCGACCTTGGAACTGATCTCGGAAAGCGCCTTAATGGGGTCGTAGTTCAGCCGCAGGCGTATGCTGATGTTGGAGTATCCCTGCGCGCTCTGGGACTGCATATAGTCGATCCCGTCGGCAGCTGCGATGGCGCGTTCGAGCGGCGTGGTAATGAAGCCGCGCACCAGTTCAGCACTCGCACCGACATAGACGGTATTGACAGTGACGACCGAATTCTCGCTGCGGGGGAACTGCCTGACGTTAACCGTGCCGATCGCCTGTAATCCCGCTATGATGATGAGGAAATTCACGACGAGCGACAAAACGGGGCGACGTATGAACAGGTCGGTAAATTTCATAATAGCGTACTTGCAATAAAGGCCGCGGTGCCGTAATACCCGCCCCGCGGCAACGTCTCAGGTATCATTGGGTGACGGTTCGAGCTTGAATTCCGGTGCCAGGGTATTGTCAATGACCACCGGCTGCCCGTTGCGGAGCTTGAAGGCCCCGGTGCTGACAATCGTCTCTCCCTCCTTCAGGCCGGCCGTCACGATTGCGAAGTCGCCCCGCCGTTCACCGGTCCGCACGAACTGCTGCCTTACGACCTTCCCGGAGGCACCGTCGCCGGATGCATCCTCGACGATAAAGACCGAATCGCTGTACGGAGCGTTCAAAACCGCCGTAACCGGTATGACAAGCACCTTGTCCGTGGCAGGCAGCACTACGGTCACGTTGACGAACATTCCCGGATGCAGCAGATGCTCGGGATTGGCGACCGTTGCCTGCACCATGACATTTCGCGTGGCCGCCTCGACCTGTGGGTTGATGGCCGTGATAGTGCCCTGGACCACCCTGCCGGGAAGCGCATCGGTCTCTATCCGCACGGCAAGCCCCGGGGTGATCTTCTCGATCTGCCGCTGAGGAAGCGAAAAGTCGACAAAGATGGGGTCAAGCGACTGGAGCGACACGATGGGGTCGCCCGCGCTCATGATCTGCCCGAGATTCACCATCCGTATACCGAGTATCCCGTCAAAAGGCGCACGGATGGTCTTTTTGGCGATAAGGGCCCGCACGTTGTCGGCCTGTGCCACGGCCTGCTTATGCTGGGCTTCGGCATTGTCAAAGTCAGACTGGGGGACGGTATTCTTGGCAAGCAGCGTCCGGGCCCGGTCGAGGCTGACTTTCGCCAGCGCCACCGATGCCTCGGCCGAGCGCAGCTGGGCGGTTTCGGCATCTATGTCCTGCTGCACCAGCAGGTCCCCGACCTTCACCATAGTGCCGGGCTCGAACTCTATGCCCGAGACTTTGCCGGCCACTTCCGCAGACACCATCACCCCCTGCACCGCAGTCAGAGAACCGGTTGAGGTGAGCAGGGACTCCCAGTTCTGGGTCTTCGCCACAACCGTGGTGACCGTTTCCGTGAACGACGGTTTTTTCTGGGTTGCCATCTTGAAAATCTGCAGACCTCTTATGCCTATGATGCTACCCATCACAGCGGCAAGTCCGGCTAGAACAATTATTAGCTGTTTTTTCATATGCATTCGACCTGTTATACAAAGGCGGGAATCATCTCCGGAACGGAGAAAAGCAGCTGTTGTGAATTTTACACTGAATCCCGCGGGTTGTCTTTTCCTTTTAGCATTATTTCCCCTGAATTGTCTCAACAAATGGGTGATGTAATACAAACAATTAGCACACCAATTTATTCAACATCTTGTGGCTGCTTTCCGCTAAAAAATTGTAGAGTAGGGCCCTCGTGCACGCCAGCCGTCTGGTGGATTTGGCCTTTAATCGGCCATCCAATG
>CAZFIB010000155.1:0-5018 GCA_964518865.1 uncultured Thermodesulfobacteriota bacterium | reverse complement strand
AACTTACACGATTATTACTGCCAATTTCCTGAGGCAACTGTAAAACTTCAGTTAAGATAAATGACGCACTGATACCGGCTCTGGGAACACCGACCGAAGGTGCCGATTATGAGTACATTGATGATGATGTGAAGAACAGAAAAGGGTATTCATACAGGCTGGAAGATATAGACCTCAGCGGTGTGTCGACCATGCACGGCCCGGTGAAAGCGATGCCGCGGCTGATATACGGCTCAGCCCGGTAAAACCGGTATTTAGTAAAAAAAAGGGACAGAAAAAAAGCCTGTAACTCATAAAAGTTGGAATTCCGTCAGGCCCTAGCCTGTCAAGAGTGTAGCCCTGACCCTAGTCCTAGATAAGCCTGTTGTTTATCTGTGATTTGTGTGCGCCGTAATACAGTTCCATCACGGTCACTATGCTGATTTTCAGGGTTTCAGACAAATGCTCCCGAGGTCTGGTGCAATCTTTCTCATGTCCCTTGAGACTGTATATGAGCGTGTCGGTATCGAGCATATACATTGCCAGCCATCCCGGAGTCGTGTGCTGTTTTTTCTCGCGGCACGAATTTCATCGACGATTTGTTCTGGGCTCCTGGGATCCTCTCCGGAGCCCGATTTTTACCGGTGGGGTAAGATGATATCCCCGCTCCACAGGCGCCGCAGAAAGCTGCTTACGGGCATGATGGTGATGCTGTCCCAGGTTTGCTCCCGCTCTGCCTGGTACAGGCCATAGCAAGTGACTTTTTCCGGCCCCAGTTCCGAGCGAATACGATTGAATCCATTGTTGTATCGTTTGTCCCAGCGGGTGCCGGATTTGATTTCCAGAGCCAGAAAACCCCGGTCGGTTTCGCACAGTATGTCGACTTCGACGCCATCATGGCTGCGCCAGAAATACAGCGGGTAGTGCAGCTTGCTATATGATATGTACGCCCTTATTTCGTTGACAAGGAATGTTTCCAGCAGATGGCCCTCCTCTTCAGGTGCAGGGGGGTAGGGCAGCCGGCCTGAAAGGGCGCGGACAATACCGCAGTCAAACAGGTAGAATTTAGGGTGTGCAACCTGCCTGGTTGCCCGTTTCAGCTTCCAGGCAGGCAGCCAGAATCCGATCAGCGTATCGACGAGCACTTCGAAATAATTCTGAACCGTCTGCCTGCTTACCAAGGCATCACGCGCAATGCCGGCTACATTTGTGATTTGTCCGTTCTGCCGGGCTGCAATTTCCAGGAATCGACTGAAATTGCCGATATCGCGCGTCAGGGCCTCGGCCTTAATTTCTTCCTGCAAATACGTGTCGGTATAGGCCAGAAGGTAGGCGATCGGATCAGGGCCGGTTATTGCGAGCGGAAGTGTGCCGTAGCGCACGGTTTCGGAAACAGTACGCTCAAAAGCCGTTTCCGTCGAAACGAGCGGAAACAGATGCCGGACAACGGCCCGGCCGGCCAGCAGATTCGATGCGCCGCGCCGCAGTTTGCGCGCGCTCGAGCCGGAAAGCACGAAACGCAATGACCGGGATTCTATAAGGCGATGCACTTCATCCAGCAGGCCGGGCACCTTTTGCACCTCATCGATAACAATCCATGTTCCCGGCGGCTGCGCCTCTGTTTCTCTGAACAGCAGGCCCGGGTCTCTGCTCAGGCGAAGTGTTTCGCGGGTATTGAGCAGATCGTACGTGATGGCATCAGGAAAGTGCAGTTTTATCCAGGTGGATTTGCCGGTTGCCCTGGGGCCAAATAGAAAAAAGGAGTTTTCCGATGGTTTTAGCAATCTTGTAAACATAGTTGGCATAATAGCCTGAAAAATGCCATAGTGCAAGGCTTTTTTTAGGAAGTTGTCCCAGGGACGGGCGTAAAAGTATTATTGTCTTTACTCAGCAAATGTGCTTAACTGATTGTAGTACATTTTAATATATGTAATACGTATACAGAGGGAGATCCCATGGGCCAAACCATTACCATCAGGATGACGCCGAAGCGTGAACGGCTTTTGAAGCTTTTCAAAAAACGGTTCAACCTGAAAAAAAATTCCGATGCCATCGAGCTCGCGCTGAAGATGTCAACCCGTGAAGAGGTTGATTATCAGGCCAGAATCGCACAGGTTGCCGGATGCGTCCGAACACGGGACGGCATGGATGCTGTTGACAGCATACGGTCTCTCAGGGACGGCTCATGATTATTACCGTTGACTCCAATATTCTGCTCAGCGTGTTTGCAAGAGACTCGCTGTTTGAAACATCGTCCGAGCTGCTGGTTGCATACAGCACGAGCGAGTATATTATCGACCGGTGTATATATCTCGAGCTGGCAGTGCATTTTCAGGAGTTTGACAAACTCGACACGGCGCTCGAGGCTCTTGAAGTCCGCTTGCTGGAGGCACATCATGTCGATACCGCACAGGCACTGAATGCATGGAGCAGCTATCTGAAACAGAAGAAATTCACGTACGCATTCTGCCGGAAAGAAACATCGGCTGTGTGTGCACAATGCGGGCGGGTGCTTTCTTTTCGGCAGCGTGTTCTAACGGATTTTCTTATAGGCGGTTTTGCGCTGGCGGCCGGCGATGCTGTCATGACGCTCGATCCCGTATACTATCAGAATTATTTTCCCGACCTGCAGATAATCACCGGGTGAAATGAGTCCCGGTCAAGGCGCTTTCGTCCAGTTTTCGAGTTTGAGTCCCTGAATTCTTTTGAAATGTTTCTCGTTGTTGCTGACGAGCGTCAAATTGTTTGACAGCGCGCTCGCTGCTATGAGCAGATCGAAGTCATCGAGCGCAGTGCCGGCCTTCTCCAGCTTTGATTTGCACATGCCGAAGATTTCGGCCGATTCAGTGGCCAGCGGCACGATCTCGAATGCCGATTCGAGCGTTTTGATTTTTGCGATGTTGCTCTCTTGTTTCTGTGATTTGTATGCGCCGTAATACAGCTCCATAACGGTCACTATGCTTATTTTCAGGGTGTCCGACAAATGATCACGCAGCCTGCTGCAAACTTCCTCGTTGCCCTTGAGGCTGTATATCAGCGTGTCGGTATCGAGCAGATACATTACCATCCCTCCCGGAGCCGGGTGCTGTTTTTTCTGGCGTCACGAATTTCATCGACGATTTGTTCGGCGCTCCTGGGGTCCTCCCAGGAGCCCGCTAAATTGAGCAGCACTTGGGCGGGACTGTTGCATTTAGATATCTGTTTTCGGTTTGCAAGGTACTGTTTTATCAAAAACAGCACCTGCTGACTTACGGAACGGTTCTCTGAAACGGCCATTTCCTTGATGGCGGCATATAAATCGTCATCCATGCCCTTGATCTGCAGATTCGCCACGGCGGCTACCTCGCATATGATGTAGTTGCAGTATTCATGAAAATATAGTATATATTCATGAATACTGCAACGATTCTTTTGTTAAAAAACAGTGCTGCCGGACACACGGCCCGGCAGCACTGTTTTCGAGTCACCAGCCATGAGGCACGGCCTTCACTCAATCACCACAATTCCGAACTGCTGAAAAACCATAGAACAGTATTAAGACAGATTTATATTTTACACTTCTTCAGCCTGCCCCTGTCGCGCAGCTCCGCAAATAAATAATTCTGTTCCCTTTTATTTCGAGCCACAAAAAAACCTGCTTGTCACGGCCACCGGTCAAATTATTTTTGACTTGAATTTCGAACATCTACAATCTATACTGTATGTTGGAATATCATAATTTACAACTTTCATAAATTACGTTTTGATGCGAGATATGCATATGGCGCTCATAAAGGTGAAAGAAAAATTCCAGGTTACGATCCCGGCTGCGGTCAGGCAAAAGGCCCATCTTGACGTCGGCGATTTACTTGAGGTGACTGTCAACGATGATGGCATTTTAATGAAACCAAAAACCGTTACAGACAAAAAAAGCATTGTTGAAGATCTTCGGAAAGCGCTGGCAGTAAACGGCGACAGCGTTTTGTACAGTGGCAAAACAGATGACGAGATCATGCAGGACGCCATAAGAATAATAGAAGATTCCCGAAATAAGTGCTAAACAGAACAGCCCAGTGGATATCGTAATAGATTGCAATGTGTTTGTTTCTGCTGCACTTGGAAGCACAACATGCGCATTAGTCCTTGAAAAAGCCTTCACCATCCATCAGGTTTTTTACTCCAATGAAACCCTTAGCGAATTGATAGCGGTTTTTGAACGGCCGCAGTTTAAAAAAGCCACGAAGAAAGCACATGCCATAATAAGCACGATTGAGCTTTTGGGAATACGTGTTAAAGCAGATAAACATCGTGTCGCGTTGCCCGATCCTGATGACGTGATATATCTGCAAGTTGCCATTGCTGCAGGAGCAAACCTGCTTATTACCGGCAACCAAAAGCATTTCCCGCAAGGCAGTTGCGGTGATGTTCGGGTTCTTTCACCTCGAATGTTTTTGGACGAAACCTGACCCGCTATACCTGCACGTCGGAAGTAACAGCAAATTCTGATTGTCATTCGTCGTTCGTATTGTGCCATGGGCTAAACCGAAGGTTTGCCCATGCTTCGGGCAGTTGTCAGCGCCGAGGTGGTTCTCACTGGCAAACTTCGTTTCGCCAGTGCCACAAAAAACCTGCTTGTCACAGCCACCGGTCAGTACCAGTTATACGTCGATTCCACAACGACACTGCGCACCGTGTCGCGATACGGCTCAAGCATTCTGAGCACTGCCGACAGATCATTTGCCTGCCGTCTCTGAAAAACACGTTTGCCATCGGGGTCGATGATGCCATAATATCCGTTGTTGGAATGCAGATCAATACCGACGATATGTTCCATACGCTGTGCCTCCTGAATGTGGTTTCTGATTTGATCACATTACAGGAATTTCAACGGATGGTAACCTTTGTATGATTATCAGGTCTACACTCTTGACAGAAGAATAGACAGTGGTTAGAGTTTTTTTCTTTAAAAAACTAAAGAAACTGATTAACGGAATTCTGTCAGGCCCTAGTATAGCGTTCCGTAATAAATGTTGCATTGGGTTGTTTTTTTTGTTATCCTC
>CAZFIB010000154.1:0-5083 GCA_964518865.1 uncultured Thermodesulfobacteriota bacterium | reverse complement strand
TTCCCTGTTTTCAGGGGCCAACGAGTTTTTTTATTTTTTAGATGGTGAATCAGGGCCTGGTGCTGCCTGGCGTCCGGCATTTCGTTTTTTGCAATTTACCAAAGAATCGATTGAATTTTAAATAAAAGTAGTGTATTTTGCTCTCTAAAATCCATTACTGAATCAGGGACCCGGGCATGCAGAAAAAAGTCATAGTTGTGATGCCGGCGTATAATGCAGAGGAAACGCTGAAAAAAACCTATCGCGACATTCCCCCCGGCTATGTCGATCACATTATTCTTGTCGACGACAGAAGCTCGGACAACACCGTGGAGATATCCCGCTCGCTTGGAATTCAGACCATCGTGCATGAGGAAAACAAGGGCTACGGCGCCAATCAAAAAACCTGCTATACCGAAGCACTCAAGCAGGGTGCCGATATTGTTATAATGATTCACCCTGATTATCAGTACGACAGCAGACTTGTACCCTATATAATGGGATTTCTCGATCTGGAAATCTGCGATGTCATCCTGGGGTCCCGTATCAGAACCCGCAGGGAAACTATCGAGTGCGGCATGCCCATATACAAATACTGTTTCAACCGCATGCTCACGATAACCGAAAATGTCGTACTGGGGCAGAACGTATCCGACTTTCACACCGGTTACCGCGCCTATACGCGCAAGGTGCTCGAGACCATTCCCTTTATGGACAACTCCGATAATTTCGTTTTTGACACCCAGTTTCTTGTTCAGGCCGTGTATTTCGGCTTTCGTATCGGCTGCGTGCCGGTACCCGTGCGGTACTTTTCCGAGGCATCGTCAATCGATTTCAGAAACAGTTCCGTTTACGGGTTACAGACTCTTTCCACGCTCCTGAAGTTCATCCTGCAAAAAGCCGGAATTAAAAAATACCCCCTGTTTGAAAAACAATGAATCTGCTTTCCATTGTCGTTCCCGTCTGCAATGAATCCGACAATCTGCGGGTGCTGCATGAGCGCCTGACCGCGGTCCTTGCAGCGGTGCGCATTCCCTATGAAATACTGCTTGTCGATGACGGCAGTACGGATGATTCTCCGGCCATAGCCCGTGAACTGCACCAGCGTGATGCCGCGGTTAAAATCTTGAGCTTTTCCCGCAATTTCGGCCAGCAAAGCGCCATCGCCGCCGGTCTGCGGCATTCGCGCGGCGATGCGGTTATCGTTATGGATGCCGATTTGCAGGATCCCCCGGAAACGATTCCGGCTTTTATCGATACTTATGAGAAAGGCTATGACATCGTCTACGGTATTCGCAAAAAGCGCAAGGAACATCTGTTCAGGCGATTCGTCTACAAGCTTTTTTACCGCCTGCTGCGTTTCATGTCCAGCGTTCCCCTGCCGATTGATTCAGGTGATTTCTGTATTATGAGCCGCCGGGCGGCTGATCTTCTGAACGACCTTCCCGAGCGCAACAGGTATATCCGGGGGCTGCGTGCCTGGATCGGGCTCAGGCAGATCGGACTACCCTATGAGCGGGACAGGCGGTGTAAAGGCACCACCAAGTACACCTATGCCAAGATGTTCAGGATTGCCTTTGACGGCATCGTTACCTTTTCCCGCCTGCCGTTTCAAATGTTCCTCATGCTGGGCTCGGCCCTGGTTGTGCTTGCAGGGCTTGCCTGCACCTGGCTGCTGGTCATCAGCACTGGCGCTTCCTTCAACGCATGGCTGCTTGCAGCGGTTGCCCTTTTCAGCGGATTGCAGTTTATCGGACTCGGCCTGCTGGGTGAAGCCCTCTGGCATGTAATCCATGAAACCAAGGCCCGGCCGGACTATATTATTAAGGAAACCATCGGGCTCCATGAAAAACGGTGATCGGTGCCGGAGATTTAAAAAAACGCAGTATCGGCTTTATTGCACCCGCGGCTCCTGCATCGTGCGGGATCCGGTTCATACTGCACCGATCCCTCCATTGAGGGGCAGCCGTGCCGCCGGGAAATACTTTGCATGAACGGCCGAAGCGTTCTCTTTCTGCAGTGCAGCGGGGTAGAGTCGTTATGAAGGTCATGCTGATCCAGCCCCCCATGTTTCACCAGCAGGTGCACCTGGCGCCCAACCTGGGGCTTGCAACCATTGCCGCCGTTCTTGAGCGCGACGGCGTTGAGGTTTCGGTAATCGATGCTGCGGCCGACGACCTGTCCTATGATGCCATAATCGAGCGGGTGCGTTTGTTCGATCCGGACATTGTCGGGGCCGGCGGGCAGACCCCGGTCAGCCCGCGAAGCCTGGCCATTTTTGAGCACATAAAGCGGGATCTCAGCCCGGATATAACGACCATTGCCGGCGGACCGCATTTTACGTTTACCGATTGTGAGTCGCTGGAGCAGTGCAGCGCGCTCGATATCGTTGTGCGCGGTGAGGGCGAGGAAACAATCCGCCATCTCTGCCGGGTGCTTGCAGCAGGCGAAAGCCCGGCTGACGTTGCCGGGATCACCTGGCGCAGCCCGCCAGGTGAGATTATCCGCAATCCCGACCGGCCTCCCATAGCCGACCTTGACGACATTCCCTTCCCGGCCTGGCATCTGTTTCCTCATGAAAAATATCACTGGGCCGGCAACAGGATGCTGGCAACGTCTTCCGCGCGGGGCTGCCCCTACCACTGTCCCTACTGCATAACCTGGAAGGTTCACACCGGAGTGCGGCAGCGAAGCCCGCAGAAGATCGTCGACGAGATGGTCTGGGTTAAAAAGCATTTCGATCATGACACCTTTTTTTTCCAGGATGATGCCTCGTTTCTCGAGCGTCCTCAGCTGGAAGCGTTTCTCGATGCGCTGGAGCGCGCCGGCGAGACCTTCTACTGGTACTATGAAACCCGCGAGGATGTTTTTCTCGGCTACCGCGACCTGTGGCCGCGCATGAAAAAAAACGGGCTGTTTAAAATCGTCTTCGGCCTTGAAACGCCCGATCCCAGGCTCAGGGAGGCCTGCGGCAAGAAAGGCTTCAGCCGCCCGCAGGTGGAGGAAATGATGCGAACCCTGGAAAAAGAATTCGACATTCTGGTTTCGGTCTACCTGCTGTTCGGTATGCCCGAGGATACCGAGGAGTCGATGGATGCCCTGCTGCAGTACGGGAAGTTCCTGTATCCCGACTACTGCTCGTTCGTTGTGGGCAGCATGACCGTTCCGTTTCCCGGCACCGAAATGTATAATGCGCTGAAAGAAAAAAATATGATCGTGAGCTTTGACTGGAGTGAATACGGCTTTGGAAAATCCGTAATAAAAACCACGGTAGCACCTGAAAAACTGCAGGATATCTTTACCGGCTTCTGGGTAGGCACCTATGCGCGGCCAAAGGCTTTCTGGAAGCAGATTCGGTCGATCTGTTCCCCGAACCGCTTCCGCAGGGCCATGGCAAAGCAGTATGTCAAAATGGCGGTAGAAATGATATCCGATGTCAAAAAAATGAAGGGTGAAAACAAATAAGACCAGTAGTGTTATGTAAAATACAGAAAGAAGCCTCCTTAATCATTATTAAGGTGCCCGCGAGATTCATCCATGAGATGTGTCTGAAGACGGAACAGCTAATCTGTTATTATATCCAAAACGGTCAGCCGAAAAGAAGTGAAAGGAAAAAAAACTTGACCTGTCGGATCAAACAGCCTATTATATAGTTAATTAGCTATATGGATAAATATAGAGGCGTCTGTCGTGCGTGACCTTGTCTGTGTCTTTAAAGCAGTAGCCGACAAAAACCGAATGCGTATTCTGAAAATGCTCGAAAAAAAGGACATGTGCGTTTGCGAGCTGGCTGCGGTACTGGAAATAAAACAGCCGAGCGTGTCGAAGCACCTGAGTATTTTAAAAACAGCCGGACTCATTCAGGATAAACGCAACAGCCAGTGGATCGACTACTCGCTCTGTTCGGAAAAGATAAACAAATACAGCCCCGTTATTCAGGCAGCTATAAAAAACTGGCTCAATGACGACCCTGTCGTTAAAAGCGACCGTCAAAAATCAAAAAAGCTTTGCCGTCAGGAAGTGTGCAGAAGCAAATAATTTTTTTATTTTATGTTTAGCTATATAGCTAAATAAATTTATTCTTGGAGGAGCATGCAATGAGCGAGGACACAAGCAGTAACAACCGAAAAATAACGGGTGCCTTTGAACGTTACCTCACACTCTGGGTCGGTCTCTGTATTATCGGCGGAATCGTTCTCGGGAAAGCAGCTCCCGGTGTTGCACAAAAGCTTGACAGCATGGCCATTTTCATCAACGGCGCACCTGTGGTTTCTATCCCCATAGCCGTATGCCTGTTTTTCATGATGTACCCGATAATGGTAAAAATCGATTTTACCAGCGTGATATCGGCCGGCAAAAGCGGTAAGCCTGTATTGCTGACACTGTTTCTCAACTGGTGCGTCAAACCGTTTACCATGTATGCAATTGCACTTTTTTTCCTTGGAGGGCTCTTCAGGGGCTTTATCGGCGCTGATGCGGTTGATATTGTAAAAATGCCGTTCGGTCTCGACCTGCCCGTTGGCGCAGCCCATGGTGCCGGCACAGTAATACTGCAGGACGGTATAAAAATGCTGCAGATCCCGCTGTGGCGCAGCTATTTTGCCGGATGCATTCTTCTGGGCATCGCCCCCTGCACCGCCATGGTGCTGGTCTGGGGATATCTTGCCCGCGGCAACGACGGTCTGACGCTGGTTATGGTGGCCATCAATTCACTTACGATGCTGCTGCTGTACGGCGTTCTGGGCGGCTTTCTGCTTGGCGTCGGAAAGCTGCCGGTTCCCTGGCAGGCACTGCTGCTGTCGGTTGCCGTATATGTCGCGCTGCCGCTGGTTGCCGGTTATTTTTCACGGAAGGTTATCATCGGCGCCAGGGGGGAGCAGTGGTTTAAGGAAAAATTTCTGCAAGTCCTCACTCCGATCACAATAATTGCCCTGCTGACAACCCTTGTGTTGCTTTTCAGCTTCAAGGGTGACGTCATTCTTTCTAATCCATTGACAATTCTCTGGATCGCGGTCCCGCTGTTCATCCAGACGCTGCTGATTTTCGGACTGGCCCCGATTCACCACCTAAAAAAAAGAAAAACTCGTTGGTTCCTGAAAACAGG
>CAZFIB010000153.1:0-5130 GCA_964518865.1 uncultured Thermodesulfobacteriota bacterium | reverse complement strand
CCTGACGGGCATTATAACCTCCCGCCTTCTGTCCGTCATCTGTTTAGCACTTTAATCGTTAAACAAATCAATAACATCCGTAGGAACATATCCCCGACAATTAAGGGGATTGAGACATCTCTTTTACAGTTTGGGCGTCCATCCCGAGCAGTAGGAACATATCCCCGACAATTAAGGGGATTGAGACTTGCCGTGTTTTGCCCGCAGGGCGGGAAACACATGTAGGAACATATCCCCGACAATTAAGGGGATTGCGACGGCGTTCCAAGACCTCCCCTGGGCGTCTTTATTGCTGTAGGAACATATCCCCGACAATTAAGGGGATTGCGACACATCGCCTCTGTCAATTTTGCCAGCTATATGCGTAGGAACATATCCCCGACAATTAAGGGGATTGCGACGTGCGGCTCTTGTTTTCGGCATTGACGTCGTATTGCATATGTTCTAAATTCATACATGGGCTATGCAGGATATGGTTCCGGCACCGGCAAAACCTGCAAGTGCCTCCGGGGTGGCCGAGACCCCCGGAGACTACTGCCGCAAATGGGCCAGCACTCTTTTGCGGTATTTTTTTATGTGTACGAATAAATTTTCAAAAATTATGGGATTGAGATAAAAAAGCACATCAAGCACAACAAATGTTGACGCGCATTTGTTTGCCTGAAACACGTTTGCCGAAGAAATAAAAGGTGAAGGATACCCTGATAGCCTGGACGACTACATTACTGCTGGTAAGCGCGATAGCAGCATTTAATAGAGAACCGCTCTTGGCAGCTGTACTGCTTGCCCTCCTCGTATTGTTTCTCACCATTGTCCAAGTGATCTATGAAAGAAAGATGAAAAAGAAGAAATAAAGAGGACACGACCATGTACGAAGAATCTTTAATGATGTCCATTGGATTGCCTGTAAACCGACTCAAGGAAGATACGTTCGCATGAAATACGATCCGGCCAAACATCAACGCCGTTCCATCCGGTTGCGGGGTTATGATTATTCCCGGGACGGGGCATATTTTATTACGATTTGCACGCAGAAACGTAAATGCCTTTTCGGAGAAATCAAAGATGGCGATATGCGGTTGAATGCCGCGGGGAAAATCGTTGCCGATTCATGGAAATGGCTGGGTAGGCAATATGATCATGTGGAATTGGATGAATGGGTAATCATGCCGAATCATATGCATGGAATCATTGTAATCAACGGTGGTTGCAGGGGCGGTTCGCCCGATGGTAGGGGCGGTTCGTCCGATGGTAGGGGCGGTTCGTCCGATGGTAGGGGCGGTTCGCGAACCGCCCCTACGGTGACGCGCCGTAAACCCATCGGTCGTTTGATCGGGGCGTTCAAAACGGTATCAACAAAACAAATCAATGAATCCCGGAAAACCCCGGATGCGAAATTATGGCAACGAAATTATTGGGAACATATCGTACGCGACGAACCCGAATTGAACCGTATACGGGAATACATCGGCAACAATCCTGCAGAATGGGAAATGGATACATTGCATCCCCGGCGTTTATGAGAGACAGCCACTGGTTTTCACCGGCTGTTTTTCATTCGGGGGACAAAAAGCCGGACACGAACCTTCTGAAGCAGTGACCCTGCAGGCCGGGTGATGTGAACCTGCAGGAGAACGGAGTGTTCCTCATTCATTTCCCATTACGTGCCTGCCGAAGCGTTTACGGCAGGACAATGGCGTGGGCTTCACGGATAAAGAATGATTTACACTCTTCCCAGTCAAAGGGTACCAGCATGCTCGGCAGGGGTTCGTTTTCCGCATCATCAAAATAGGTGAGGCTTTTTACTATATGGTAGGTGTTCGTCCGGGAGGGGCCGTATTTTTCCAAGAGCAGCCGAAAAAAGTCCTGCAGGCTCGAATCCATTCTTAGAATCGTATAAAGATCAACAAAGTCTTTTCGGCTGCCACGTCCTGAAATAGCAATGAGTTTCATGAGCGCAATGTCACGTATATCGGCTATATGAAGGAATTTATACGGGCGGCTGGGGAATAAAAAGGGATCCGCAATCTGGAAAAAAGAAAGTTTTGTCCCGCCTGCAATTACGGTCAGAGTATGTTCTGACTCCAGCAGCGTTTCATAGGATCCATACCTTTTGAGCATCCCGTGAAGTGTGTTCAGGTCCATGCCGCTTGTTCTGAAAAAATCGAAATCTTCGGATGTGCGGTGTCCCAGCCAAAGGGCCAGCCCGGTGCCGCCCGCCAGTACCCATTCCGTGAAGTCTGCGGAAGCATGACGGGCTATCCAGGCCAGGAGGGCCTTGCTTGTTTTGGGGAGGACTTTTTCATGCATGTCATGTTTTCCCGCTGTAAAATGCTGTTCCAGAAATTTCGTGTTTTTGGAGATTTAAAATGAATGCGGCCCACGCCTTCGAGAAATTGCCTGCGTCCCATGCGTTGTACAAGATAGCGGACATCCTTCAGTGCTCCGAATTCAAGAATTCGCTCAACCACCCATAACGGATACTCGTTCAGAACCTGTTCCGTAAGGGGACAATCCCAGAAAAGGCGCTGCAGGTCTTTGAAATCTGACGTTTCCCGTACGGCGGACGAATGCGCTTCAAGCGGCAGCAGCTCCACGACAAGACGGCAGCCCAGTGCAGTGGCGATTTTGCGCAAGGTGTAAATCTCAAAGCGCTGCCAGCCGTTTTCATAGCGTGACAGCGCGGCAGACGATGTGTTGACCCTGCGAGCAAGCTGCGTGAGGGAAAGCCCTGCCTCAAGCCTTCTTTTTTTAATTTTGTCAGACAGGGTATTGGAAACCATAATTATTATCATATATGATAATAATAGTATGTCAAGCGAATTTTCGCGGCCGAAGGCCGCTCCTACAGTTACCTTTTGCCCGTTACCATGAGATTGACGTGTTGTCCTGCAATGACCGGCACGGAGATAATCGCGAAGCGGGAGGACGAGGGGTGTTCAATAAGATTTTTCGCGGCCGGAGGCCGCTCCTACAGTTACCTTTTGCCCGTTACCATGAGATTGTTGCGTTGTCCTGCAATGATCGGCACGGAGATAATCGCGAAGCGGGAGGACGAGGGGTGTTCAATAAGATTTTTCGCGGCCGGAGGCCGCTCCTACAGTTACCTTTTGCCCGTTACCATGAGATTGACGTGTTGTTCCGCAATGACCGGCACGGAGAAGCCTGACACGCGGGGCTATGTCCGCCCTGACATCCTGCCTGTATAAAAATTATCATTTTCAAATGTTTTACCGGTAAGAATGCATGCCCCCGGCGGTATATGAGTATGAACGTCCGGGGCACGGCTCCCGGCTGAGCAGAAACCGTTATCGTACCGGGGAGGAACAAGCATGCATAAAACAGTAGAAACCTATATCGCGGAACTTCGTACGGCTGAGCTGCAGGTGTATAAAAACATGGCCGTGCTGCCGCTTCTGAAAGCGAACGGCGGGGCTCCTGATTTTCTGCTGCTCGATCAGGCGCTTGAGCAGGGACTGATTCAGGTAACCGAAATAAGCAAAGGAGGATCGGTGCCGGAGCTCAATGTCATCAACGGCAGCAAAAAAATGGTACTGCTGCTCGACGGCGAGCAGATCGTAGGTGCCAAGCAGAACCGGATTCTCAACACAACCGTGCTGATAGCGCCGGAATCCGTGACCGTCATACCGGTGAGCTGTGTGGAGCAGGGCCGCTGGGCGTATGCAGGCGAAACATTCGATTCGTGCGATTATATGCTTGCAGCAGAAATGCGGACCTCGAAAGCAGATGCCGTATGCGATGCGCTCGACCGTGATGTAGGCTACTGCTCGAATCAATCGGCAATCTGGAATGCAATCGATCAGAAAGCCCGGCGCCGGAAGGCCGTGTCGCACACGATGGCGATAAATGCCGTTTATGAAAAAGACCGCATGACGACGGATGAGTATCTCGATCATTTCACCTGCCTTACGGGACAGGCGGGAGCCGTTTTCATGATAAACGGCCGGGTAGCGGGTATGGATGCGTTTTCAGGCGATGCGGTGTTTGCAAAGCTTTACCGTAAACTGGTTACGAGCTATGCAATCGATGCGGTCGACCGGCTCGATGCGGATGAGGGAAAGCAGAGCGGGGCAACCGATGCCGAAAAATTCATCGAGGATGTTGCGCGGACAGGATCGGAGGTGCGTAAATCGGTAGCACTGGGCGAGGATATCAGATTCCGCTCAGCTGAGCTTACCGGCTTTGCCCTTGTCTATGAAGGCCGGGTTATGCACCTTTCGGCATTTGCCAGAACGGGAAGCGCACGCAGAGGTTCGGGCATGCAGCGTTTCTCGCGGCGCAGGCGCTATGTGGAATAGATAAAATCTTATATCGTTTTGTCCGTATCTGACAATTACACATGCAATACTGAAAACATGTCACGCCCGGAAAGGAGGGATAGCAATGCACATAACGGATCATGGGTCGAGGAGGATACAACAGCGGGGTTTTTCCCGTGCCGTGCTCAATATCATCATGGAACACGGCGAGGTAGAGCAGGCCTGCGGCGGAGCGCTTCGAATATCCTTTCGCAGGAAAGAGCGCCAGGCGGCTGCCACGGAGCTGAAGCGGGTGCTGCAGCTGCTGGACCGCGCGCAGGGAGGGCATATCGTCATAAAGGACGGTCATCTGCTGACAGCCTATAAAAACAGACAGGTGTAGAACAGAGGCAGGGGGAACGGTCATGGCACGTGGAGAAGGGTTGATAAGGCAATGGAGGCTCTTGCAAATGCTGGCTTGCTCACACACCGGCATGACAGTGATGGAGATTGCCGAACACCTTGAGTGCAAAACGCGCACCGTCTATCGCGATCTGGAGGTTCTGCAGGGTGCGCATTTCCCGGTTTATTGTGAAAGAATCAACGGGCGCAACGTCTGGCGGGTCCTTGACAGGCTGGAAAACAGAGGCTGGGGATGGGCAGTCAAACGAAGGGAGGAGTATTGTGCGGGGATGTAGAATGGCAGAAACAGAAATTGATCGACTTAGCGAAAACGTTTCGAAATTTGTTGCACCGGGACAAAAAGTGCTTTTTTATCCGTCATCAGGCCGTCGACCGCGGGGTGTTTTTCTTATGAACTAGTGTCTGAACGAAAACTTATATTGAGTAGATTTGACAGCGTGAAAACGCG
>CAZFIB010000152.1:0-5137 GCA_964518865.1 uncultured Thermodesulfobacteriota bacterium | reverse complement strand
CCCCTGTTTTCAGGAACCAACGAGTTTTTCTTTTTTTTAGGTGGTGAATCGGGGGAGCATGCCGCCGGCGAACAGCCTGTTTTGTGGCGGGGGTGCCGGGGCAGGTGCGGTATGCGGTTCATTATTTTGCGTTCAATGGCTTCTGTTCGCTCACGCATGGCGGTAATGCGCCTGACAGCCGTCTCGTTTCTGCCGTAACGCTCGAGCAGATAGGCAAATCGCTTACCTGTGTCGACAACCGTGTCGTGCAGCACGCGTTTGTCGGCATAGCTGACCAGTTCCTGTTCGGTAATCGTGTCTCCGTGGTCCTGCGGCTCGACATGCTCACGAACTATTGCGGCAAGCGATGTATAGCCGAGGTCCATCAGAAGGTTTGCACCTGTTATGGCGTGGTTTTCCCCGGTCACCAGGCTTTTTGTTTTTGTAATATCGTGTAGGAGCGCTGCCGCTTCGATTTTCGGAATGTCATAGGACATGCCGGTACTGTTTAATGCCTGTGCAATCGATATTGCCACACGGCTGACCACCAGGCTGTGGCGCCGGATATGCGGCAGCATGTCCAGGCGGTCCATCAGTTCGATGCAGGTTTTCCTGTCCGGAATGCACGCAGGTGATGTTATCGACATATCATCAGTATACACGCTATGTTCAGCTGAAAACAGTTTTTTGTGCTGTGCCGACTGCAAAGAAAATATGGATTTGCCTGTCTATTTATGATACAGGGTGAAAACAGACTGAAGCGGCACGGTCAACGCCGGTCAGCCTGAATTTGTAGCGGTACCAGCACGCGAACACCTGCGCAGCATACCTGCGATCATGTACCAGCGCACAATGATTCAAACGGTTCGTACTCCATTACGGCGGATTGTACTGCGTGAGCACTGCAGCATTCCTGTTTTGCGGGCAGCATGTGCCGTCTGTGTCCTGCTGGCGTTCTTCCCAGGCAGTGCCGAAGCACGGGGCTGGTCCGATATGCGGGAGTACGTCGATTTTGAGCTTTTTGTCAATGACCGGATGCATCTGCTGCATAATTTTTACGACAGCGGACAAAAGTCGTTCGATCAGGATATGAATCTGCATATTACCTACATAAACCCGAAAATCACCATGTACCCGACGGAGTATCTGCGCGGGGTATTTGAGCTTGAAGGTGAGTTCTGGCTGGATATGGACGATGATGTGCTGGAACACGATGTGGAGTTCCGCAACGCCTATGTGCAGCTCCGGCTGCCGTCCATGGAGTGGATAACACTGCTCGGCGGCAGGCAGTACCTAAGCACAACGGGGGGGCTCATTTATGATGATTCATCGCCGGTTCTGCGCATAGACGCCGACTTCGAACGGGGATTTCAGGTGCCGCTGTCGCTGAATGTGCTGGTGACCGAAGTCGACAGTGACAGCCCCTATGTGCATGCCGAGCTGAAATACGGCTTGTCGTTTTTTGAATCCGTGACCGTTTCCTACGGGGCGTTTCGCGATACGCACAGCGGTATTGCCGGAATCTTTGATTATATGGAGCAGCAGCGCCGGTACTCCAGCAGGGGGACTGTTCAGTGGTTCGGCATCAGTCTTAAAAAATTCATATGGGATGTGTACCTGCGTGCGACAGTTCTGTATGAAAAGGGATCGATAAGCCTGCGGAACCGCGATGAAGGACGGCGCAGCCTGAGTACGCGCGGCTACCTTTTCGATATCAATCTTGATTACAGTCTTTCAGAGGACCTGTCGTTCAGCCTGTTTCTTTTTCTGGCAAGCGGTGACGGCAAGCCCTTCAAAGGAACATTCAGGTCGTTCATAGCGATCGATCCGTATATCGACAAGACCAACATCTTTTTTAACGGCGGCATCGACAGTCAGTTTTCATCGGATAATGTGGGCCTGAGCGGCATGCAGGTGCCCGGTGTCATAGCGCCGGGGCTGTCCGCGACATGGCGCTGCACACCACAGGCTTCGGTGCGATTTTCCTGTGCATACCTGCTGCCGCATCGCGGTACCGGAAAGCGGGGAAGCGTTTACGGCTGGGAAGCAGACATGATGGGAATATATTCCTTGACCGACAGCCTGCAGGTATTCGGTGAACTGAATGTGTTCGATCCGGGGGAGTATTTCAGAGCCGTTACCGCCCACAGAGAACATATTTCAGTAGAAATTATATTCGGATTAAATTATTTTTTTAATTATTGATCAATTTTTTTCTATAAATAGCATAAAATATTATTTATAATAAATTCGTTGATAAAAATCAGTACAACTTTTTTCTACCACAGGTGTTTATATTTAATGGATAAGGAATGGAAAACGACCCTCATATCCGGCTGATGCTCAGGTTTCAGAAAGGAGATGAGGGAGCGTTTCAGGAACTTTTTGAGGCCTATAAAGCTCAACTATTGAACTATATTTTCAGATTTTGCCAGGATCGCCGTGTGGCTGAAGAGCTGACGCAGGAAGTTTTCATTCGTGTGTACCGCTCGGCATCCTCGTACAGGCCTGAAGCGAAGTTTTCGACATGGATTTACCGCATTGCGACAAATATGTGCCTTAATGAAATGCGCTCCTCCCGGTATCAGTACGAGCGCACCCTTAAGGACCATAATACCGACAATCATAATTATCAGCTGGAGGTGCTGGCCGGGGACTCGCGGCCTAAAACCGATGAAAAAATGGCGGAGGATGAGCGGAACCAGGTTGTGCGCGATGCCATAGCCGCTCTACCCGAAAAGCAGCGACTGGCGCTGATACTCAGCGTATATGAGCAGTGCTCCTATAAGGAAATCGGGCTTCGGCTCAAGTGTTCCGAAGGAGCGGTAAAATCGATAATTCACCGGGCGAAACTGTCGGTAAAAACCATTTTGCAGAGAGACAATAAGAACGGCTTATGAACAGGCTTTGTAAAAAAACGCACAAAAACCTGACGGCTTTTATCGATAACGAGCTTTCGCAGCCGGCTGCAGAGGCTGTGAAACGCCATATCGCAGCATGTCCGCTGTGCCGTAAGGAGCATGCCGGGCTGCTGGATGCCGTCAGCCGCTGTGCCGAGTGGGAACCCATCGCACCTTCGCCTGATTTCGACCGGGCTTTTCAGACAAAGCTTCGTGCCGCCCGTGCCGAGCAGCGCAAACCATGGGAGTCCCGGCTTGACCGGCTGCGGCAGCAGTGGTCTGTTCCGCGCCTTACCCTGGCAGCGGCAGCGGTGTGTGCGGCAATCATTGTGTGCGCAAGTGTTATGACCTATAAAACGGTACCCTATGTTTCGCAGGAAAAACTGCATATCGCAACCGATATGGAACTTTTTCTCAATCTGGAGGTTATAGAAAACAGCGAGGCTCTTGAAAATTTTGAGGTTATCACCCTGCTCGATGTTTTTGAAGAGGAGCTGCAGGGGTGAGAACGGCCGTACTTGTTCCGCTGTGCTGTACCGCCTGCCTGCTGATGCTCTTCAGCCTGGCTGCTGCCCGTGCCGACGAAGAGCATGAATCGCGGCAGGAAACTGCCGCGGCAGCCGATACGAACGAGGAGGAAACGGAAATAATAGAAAATATCGAGCTTTTAGAAAATCTTGATATGCTCATGGAGCAGGATGTTGAAATGCTCCACAACCTTGAACTTTTTCTGATAAATTCATGAGTGCCATGCTCCGTATTGCTCGCATACAGGTCGTTTTTATTTCAGCTGTGCTGGCCGTAATGATCACCGTATCCGGCCTGCTCTGCGCGGATCCGTGTAATGCCCAGGAGCGTGCGCAGTCTGAGAATACGTCGAAATGGCGTTCAATGGACGATGCAGACAGAGACAGGCTGCGCCGATCGTTTCAGGTGTGGAAAGATCTCAGTTCCGACGAAAAAGTGCGGATAAGGGAAAATTATAAAATATTCCAAAGCCTTAAGCCTGACGAACAGGATCGGGTGCTCAAAAACCACAGTCTGTTTTCCTCTATGAGCGGTTCGCAGAGAAAACTCATATTAAACAGATATAAAAAGTGGCAGAAGTACGCCCCGGCCAAGAAAGCGCTGCTGAAAAAAAGATATCAGCTTCTCCTGAAAATGCACCCCTCGGAGCAGGCGAAATTCTATGAAAACTACCGTACCTGGAAACGTCTTGCAGCCGAGCAGAAGCGTGAGATTCTGGACACCTGGAAGTCGCTGAACCCTTCCCAGCAGGAAGAGCTTCTGAGGAAATACGACAAGATAATGTCAAGCGACCGCAGGCAGGAAGTCAGAAGAATCCTCAAAAAAATACGCAAAAAGCGTCTTGAGGAAAATGTCCGCTGAGGTGCCTGCACGGTTCGACATCATTGAGCAGTTTTCCATGAAAAAATCACTTCGTACAGCGACAGCAGCAGTGTTCGTTATTACAGCCCTGAGCGTTCTCAGCGCCGCTACAGAGGCATGTGCGCTCAGCACGGTTTTTACCGCCCGTGGCCAGGGTGTCGTGAGGATTTCCGGCAGCGGCTCGTTCGAGTTTACCTTCAAGGGGTTCGTGATCGTCAGCGAGGAAGCTGTCGTTACGTTTGACGGAGACAGTGCGGAACCGGTTCAGCTTGACGACGGCACCCTTCTGTACAATGCAGTCGACGGATCGGTCGGGGTTTCCGGCAGCGCTCTTGAAATAACCCTGGGCGGCACCAATATTTCGCTGTATGCGGTCTGCCGCGGATCAGCGCTTCTGACGGGGTCCGGCTATTATACAAAGGGGCTCAGCTTCGGACTGTGGGATGCCGAAGGTGTTTCGACTGAAATCGGGCGCGGTGCCGACTAGTTCGCCTTTTATTCTCCTTTTATGGTCTTTTTGTGATCAGCCTGGACCGGTTGCGGGTCGCTGATGCCATGCGACAAACCGGGGTATCTCTTTACGAGATCCCGTGCATCAAAAGGAGCTCCGGCGACGCGGTAAATCTCCCGGTGTTAAACGGTTCATCCCCACGCCCGTGGGGAACATATCGCTGCTCGATCACTACGACTACGGGTTTCCGGTTCATCCCCACGCCCGTGGGGAACATATAGCCAAGGGGTCTTTGCACGTCCTGGCAAACGGTTCATCCCCACGCCCGTGGGGAACATATGTAAAAAAGCAAAGCACCAAAACTAAAGTGCTAAACAGATGACGGACAGAAGGCGGGAGGTTATAATGCCCGTCAGGA
>CAZFIB010000151.1:0-5306 GCA_964518865.1 uncultured Thermodesulfobacteriota bacterium | reverse complement strand
TTCTATTCTGAAAATCTCTGAGCGGTTCTGACTACTTTATTGCGGAAACTTACAAGCATCAAAAAATATCTCTTGCCTGTGCAGATAAAGAATGATAATTGACGAATTCTATGGAAATTATGATTGCACAGGGTTATCGCTTATGTGCACTTTCATCTCGATAAGCAGCCCCCAACATATCGATAATGTTTGTATGCCAACTGTCGTAATACCCTTACAAAGTGATTTCAAGAATTTATTGATATTTTTTGCGTTTTATATTAACGCAATATAAGAAACATGGGGCAAAAAATACCGCCGAACGCTTTTGCGAACCACACCAGCCTGAAACCTCCCATGCCCTTGAAGTGAACGAATTTTGCAACTATAACCAACTACTTTTATCAATGTAAACCCTAACGTTGCATAAAAAACGCCGCAAACTGGGAAGTGGCATAGCGCCGAGTTTGCCCGGCAGTGCTCAAATGTGTAGCAGTTTGAGGGCAGATGATCAAGCGGCTTTTTGCAGAGCGTCCATGAAATGAAGCAGATCATTGCGCACAGCCTGATTGGCGCTCATGGTGAGCGTGAGTTTGCCCCGGGGGCGGGTAATGCGCCCCGCACGCTGAATAATGCGATGGCGCAGGGTATCGAGTTTCTGAAATGTCCACAGCGCAGGGCGTTTCGGCTGCGTTGGCAGTAGTGGTTTTGCAGAACGGATCTGTAGTTCACGCGACAGGTTGTGGGCCATCATGGCACACAGGGTGTAGAGCTGGTTACCGGCAAGCCGCCGGGAGGGCAGCACGGCCAGCCCGGCATGGTTTTTGGCATCGCCGAAAATGGCTTCCTGAGAGCCGCGACCGTTGTGGAACGCAACAACGTTTTTGGCAGACTCTTTTTTGTTGGTTACGATGACCTTGTAGTCATGGCAGCGGTGGCGGGGCTCAAACAGATGCAGCTGCAGGGGGCCTTTGCGCTGCGTGCTTGACTGGGTACGCACGAAGATAAAACGGTACGGGCAGACCCATGATTTTGGTTTCCAGGTGGTTTCGAAGAAGCAGGTCTGTGTATCCAGATGTTTCCAGCGTTTTCTGCCGCTGATCATGTCCTTGAGCTGCGGAAATCGTTCAAAGGGTACGGAGGCAGTGAATAAAACGCCGTCAGCATGCAGTTCATTGAGAATGCTCTGGCTGAAAAAGGCTGAATCCATGCGGGATTCCAGGATACTGCGGTTCATTTCGCGCCGGGCCTGCATGACACAGTCAAACATGAACTGTTCAGCACCGTTTGAGTCATGCACATTGCCGGGCCGGTGAAGCAGATCGAAGAACTGTCCGGTCTGGGCTACCGTGCAGAACAGGGGATAGTAGCTGCGGGCACCTTTTTTGGTTTTGTTGAAGCCCACGGCCGTGCCTTCGGCATGAGCCTTGGTAGAGATAACCGAGCCGTCGAAATCAAGGGTCAGTCGGGGCAGAGACACTCTTTTGAGTGTTTCTGTCACCAGCGAATTACTCAGCTGCCGGACATTTTCTACGCAATCCCGGTCCATAGCCGAAAGTGTGCGGGATATGGTAGCAACATCGGGCAGCTTGCGAAGCCCCAGAAGTCGCAGTACCAGCGGGTCGTCACGGTAGTAGTCGACCTCGCGCAGCCGTCTGAAGCCAAGCAGCAGTGTGACAATATGGCGACCGAACATCGGGGTAACCGTCAGGTGCCGGAAGCAGTCTTTGAGGCGTTGTTTGAGATGTAGTTTGGAAAAAAGCAGTTGAAAAATGAGCAGACCGGAAAACGATGTCAGCTGCTGATCTTCAAAATTGATCTCGGGAATTTTGTGGTATTTTGCGTGAATTTCTGCTTTACTGGACTTCACTTGCGGTGGCCTCCTGAATAAGGTTTTTTTGTGACTCTCAAACGCATTTTAACCTTTATTCACGGGCCTCCGCAAGCTTTTTGCTCCCAACTTCTATAGATGTTATGCAACTATGGGGTAAACTGGAAAGGGATACACTATGAAGAAAAGATACTTTTGGTGGATCGCTCTTTTTCTGTATGTCTGCCTGTCAGGTGCTTCGTCCGCTGCGGCATATTCCGGCAGTCCTGTTTCGGAGGATGCGGCAGCTAAAAAATTACTTGGGGCTTGCATCCCTTTTATTGAAAACAGGGGACAGTTGCAGGACCCACTCACCAAATTCTACCTTCGGGGCCCCGGCGGATCGGTGTTTTACCGGCAAAACGGCAGCGTTCAGTACCATGCACGAGCCGGCAAGAAAAAGGCGATTTTTTCCGAAACCTTCATGGGGATGTACAAACCTGATCTCAAGGCAGTGACCCCCTCGGCCACCCGTGTTTCTTTTTTCGCGGGCAACCGGCCCGACAAATGGAAAACCGGCCTGCCGACCTATCGTGACATTGCCATAGACAACCTGTACCCGGGAATTTCCGTTCAGTTTCGCGCAAAGGGTTCCAGCATAGAAGACATATACAGCCTTGAGGATCCGGGCAAGACCCACCGGATCCGGGTATCGGTCGACGGCGCGCAAAAGCTCGGTACGGACGCCGCCGGCAATCTTTTCATCGATACGGCTGTCGGACGGTTTCTGAAATCGAAGCCCGTTGCCTATCAGACGATTGACGGCATTCGCAAACAGGTTGCCTGCCGGTATGTGGTCAGCGGGAAAACCTACGGGTTCAAAACCGAGGGCTGGGCACCCGGACACCCCCTGGTGATCGATCCGGATATCCAGTGGAGCACGTTTGTGGGCGGCACCGGCTCCGACAAGGTGCACGACATGGTCATCGACAGCTCCGGCAGCATCTATGCGGTCGGCGAAACCATGTCAGAGGATTTTCCGGGCCCAACCGGCTACGACGGACGCGAAGCCTCGGACAGTGTGCTGGTCTTCAAGATGGCACCCGGCGGCAGCTCTCTGGAGTGGGCGGCGTTTCTTGCTGGCTCGGGCACGGGCTTTTTAGATGTCGGTTACGGAATTGCCGTGGGGGGATCCGGCGCTGTCTATATTACCGGCGCGACAAACTCCGAGGATTTTCCGACAACATCGGGCTCATTCAGCTCTGAACACAACGGTGACGTGGACGCGTTTGTTTGTAAAATCGCGGCCGGCGGCGGCAGCCTGGACTGGGGCACCTTTCTGGGCGGCACGGGCTGGGATGAGGGCCATGCCGTGAGCGTCGGCAGCTCGGGAGATGTCATCGTGACCGGTATGGTAAAAGCCTACCAGACCGAAGAGGTATACCTTGGTACCCCGGGAGCCTATGACATCATTCCCAACGGCGACTGGGATGTTTTTGTAGCCAAGCTGTCCGCTACCGGCGATCAGCTCAAATGGGCAACCCTTGTGGGCGGCTCTCAAAGCGACGTACCTGCCGACGTTGCTTTTACCGGCGGCGGTGTGGTGGTTTCGGGGATAACGTTTTCCGATGACTTCCCGACAACAGGCGGAGCCCACGATACAACCCATGGGGAAAACTATGACGGTTTTGTGCTGAAGCTCGATGAAAACGCCAGCAGCCTGTCGTGGTCGACGTTCATCGGCGGAAATGCCCCCGAGAGCATGGGGCCCATGGTGCTTGACGCATCGGGCAATATCTACATCACCGGCGAGACATCTTCGGATGACTTTCCCACGACCGCCGGCGTGTACAAAGACACCCTGCAGCCCACGGATGACGGCTATGTTTCCTCGGATGCCTTTGTGACCAAGATTTCTACGGGCGGCTCCGTGCAGTGGAGCACGTTTCTCGGCGGAAAGTCGAGCTCCGAGAACGGCAGCGGCATAGCGCTGGACAGCTCCGGAAATATTTGTGTGGCTGGCGAAACCTATTCAGAAGATTTTCCCACAACCGCTGGCGCCCATCAGAGGGAGATCACCACCGATTATGGGCCGGATGTTTTTGTTGCCAAGCTCTCCTCCGACGCCACCTCCCTGCAATACGGATCCTATGTCGGCGGTGAGGATTACGAATGGTCTGCCGGCATTGCCGTTGACGGCAGCGATGATTTCATCGTTGCCGGCACAACGGATTCAACCGACTTTCCCACGACCGCCGGTGCCCTGAGTCGGACGCACAGCGACGGACGGTACGATGCGTTTGTGTTTAAGCTCTCTCCCAAGGGAACCGGCGGTCTGCCCGGCAGTGGCGGCGGTGATGATGATTGCGCATCCGAGGAGGCGCTCGACGATAGTTCCCAGCTTAACGTGCTGAGAAAGCTGCGGGAGGTGAGAATGAAAAGCGCATCAGGCAAGGAGCTTGCCGCCCTGTATTACCGCAGCTCTTCCGGGATAGTCGAGGTCCTGAAGCGCAATCCGAAACTGAAGGCCGAACTGCGGCAGCTGCTCATCCGGAACATGCCGGTCTTCAAGAAGCTCATTGCTGGCGAGCCGGCTGTCATATCCAATACAATGCGCGATCGAATCACGACTCTGCTTGCCAAACTTGCTGCGGCCGGCGATCCAGGGCTGCGCATGAACGTTCAGAAAGTAATGCGGGGAATTAAAAGCAAACAGCTGCTGAAAGAGTTTGGCGTCATCGTGCAGTAGGGGGTGTGATAAGCTTTGCCATAAACTGGTTTCCGCTGAACACAGCACATTAATTGATCTGGAAGAAAACCAAAGAAGCATAACCGCCATCTTATCGTTTGTGTTGCCTTAATGGTTTTGCTTTTTCCGCATGTTGTACAGTCCGCGGAAGAGCGCGTATGGGAAATATCGTTATCGTGGTATGCCAGCAGTAAATTTACCAGCCGTTGGGGCGTGTCCTCTACGGACATTTTTACAATTGAGACCAGTGGAACATTGAGCAACATTATGCACTTTGACGGCAAAGACTGGTCAGAGATGGAAAGCGCAAGCGGGAAATATGTTTTTAGCGACCTGGTCGGCACCTCGGCATCGGATGTGTATGCCGTGGGCAGGATTCCCGCAAGCGGGCACGATGATCCCGTCGGTGTCGTGCTGCACTACGACGGTGATACGTGGTCGGAACAGCTCACTAACCCCGACAGCAGTTTTAAAAGCGTCTGGATAAGTCCTTCAGGCGTGATTTATGTCGTGGACAGCAGCATGGTGTACACGTTTGATGGCAATGCTCTGCGCGAGATGAACCTGAAAGAGGGACTTGCTAAAATATCAGCCCAAAAAACTGGGGAACATCCGATTCGGATATCTATGTTGGGTGTGTACTATGGTATGGCACGCAGGTCACACTCTCAGAGTGGGAAAAGTAAATTTATCGCGAATGTGCGTGCGAGGTTCGAAATCATTATCTCATAACCTGAAAGGAGGTTATCCCATCAATTGCCCTTTTAG
>CAZFIB010000150.1:0-5428 GCA_964518865.1 uncultured Thermodesulfobacteriota bacterium | reverse complement strand
CTATTCTGAAAATCTCTGAGCGGTTCTGACTACTTTATTGCGGAAACTTACACCAGGAGCCGGTACCGACAGAGGATGCGAACGACCCTGTGTGCGAGCCGACACTGGACCCGAATGATCGTAACTGTGTGACAAAGGATCCTGACCTGCCTGAGTGCCAGGTGCAGACGGAGATCTGCGACAACCGCATCGATGATGACGGCGACCGGCTGGTGGACTGCGATGATCCTGACTGTGCCAATGACCCGGCGTGCCAGGTGCAGACGGAGATCTGCGACAACCGCATCGATGATGACGGCGACCGGCTGGTGGACTGCGAAGACCCTGACTGTGCCAATGACCCGGCGTGCCAGTGATTGATTAGTGCGCGCAGATCGCACGTGTGACAAGATGAAGCCTTCTTTTACTGCATGCAGTATCAAAGAAGGCTTTTTTTATGAAATTATGATAAAACCGACATGAAATGAATAACAGAACTCTGGCGCAATCAGCCCTGATACTGGGATCAGTCGGCCTTATCTGCCGCGATTACGGCCCTGTTTCAAGCGCACTTGAAGCCTTTCTGCTGACAGCAGTTCTGACAGTCTACAGCTGGATATCCATCAGTGGAATAAAAAAACGGACTGCAGTATTTCTGACGGCTATTGTCTTAAGTATCTGCGTCGCCCGATTTCATGATCCTCTGCTGCAGCTGTGCCTGCTTGCGGTGCAGATTTTTTTCATGCATGTTCTGTCGGACCGCAGCAGGAAGCAGGATAGGCATCAGGCGGTTTTGCTGCTGACCGTTGTTTCATACCTGCTGCTCTACACCCTGTACCGCTGCTCGGCGGAAGGCTGGTATGCCGTAGAATGGTTCTCTGATATCTATTCATCAATATGCAGCGTGCTGTTCACCCGGGAAATACGTCTCGGTCCGACCGCGTTCGGCCTGTTAATCGTCCTTGTATTCATTCTGTATCACACGTGGTGCCTTGTTCTGACACATCCGCAAAAAAGGAGTTTTAAAAAGTATTTTCTCACGATCGCAGGTATTGCGGTTTTGAACCTGATGTATGTGGAAACCACTTTGGTAGCAGCATATGTATTGAAAGCAAACGGTGTACTGCATACAGCGAACAAGCTTCACCTGCAGGGAATACTGTATCTGTTTCTGCTGGCAACCGTTGCCGCAAACCGGTATCGCGATATTACGCTCACCCACATACGCGGTCGTGGCCCTGTCGTGATAATCGGCCTTGCCTGCACGGTGCTGTCTGCGGCATGCCTGTACGGTATGCTGAGGCCGCGCCCTGCAGGAACTCAGGATAAAACAATCGCTTTTTATACATACGGCTCCCTCGACTGGAAAACGGCTCGGTGGGGAAGCTACGGCCAGCGAAGCGGCGGCATGTTCGGCATGATGCCGGAGTATTTGAAGGCGAGCGGATTTGAAACGAAAATGATCGAATCGCTCACGCCGATAGAGCTTGCCGATGCCGATGCGCTCGTCATGATAAACCTCAACCGGAATCTTTCCCGGCAGGATCTTTTCACCGTCTGGCAGTTCGTGCGGCACGGCGGCGGTCTGCTGCTGCTCGGTGATCACACCGATCTGTCGGGGCTCATGCAGAATTTCAATGAACTGCTGATGCATGTACCGCTCAGGTTTGCCTTTGATTCCGCAATGCCGTCGCGCTACACCTGGGATACGCTCATGGACGTGCGGCCGCACCCGATAACATCAGGGTTCGAACGGGAAATAGCTCGTGCATGGTGGGTTGGTGCATCCATCACGTGCGCATACCCCGCCGTACCGCTTGCAGTAGGAAAATACTGCTATGCCGACATCGGCAACAAAACAAACAGAAAGCACGCCTATCTGGGGAACCGCGTATATGAAACCGAGGAGCGTCTCAACGACGTTGTGCTGGCCGCTGCAGCTGATTACGGAAACGGAAGAATCATGGCGTGCGGCGATACATCAGCTTTCCATAACACGGTATTTATCAGCACCCACAGTTTTGTTATCAATACAATGAATGCGCTTGCAGATCGCCAATTCAGCATACAAAGACCGTATGCAAAAGTGCTGACAGCCGTATGTGCCTTGTCGCTTGCTGTTCTGCTTGTACTGGGCGCACTCGGTGGCGGTACGCTTCTGCCGGCAGCTGCAGCTGCTGCAGTCGCAGCAGCGATAGTGTCTGCCGGGATGCAGCAGGAACGATCAACCGCTCATGAGCTGCCGTTTGAGAAACTTCCGATAGCCTATATCGATTATTCACATGCAGGGCGCTTCGATCTCATGAGCTGGGAGGATGATTCAATCGGCGGTTTGAAAAACAATCTCATGCGAAACGGCTACTGGCCGTTTCTGCTCAGAGCCTTCGATGAAGAGAGAATAATGAAGTCGAAGGTCCTGATTTTCATCGCACCTGCCGAGCCATTCACCGAACGGGAAATCAAGATACTAGATTCATATATGCAAAGCGGGGGCCGGGTTATCGTCAGTGCCGGCTGGGAGGAGCGCGATGCCTGCGATGATTTGCTGGCAATGTTCGGAATCGGTATCGATGGAATGCCGCTTGCGCGCTGCAGCCATGAGGTTGATCTGAATAAAAAAACATACAGGGGCATATTTCACGAGGCATGGCCGGTGAACTGTGAAGGTGATGGATGTGAAGTACAAAGCATGTGCATGGACTATCCCGTCGTAGTATCAAAGCGGATCGGCAGCGGTATGCTGACAGTTGTCGGTGATTCGTCGTTTCTGCTGAATGAGGCACTCGAAGGCAAGGAGAACTATTCAATGGCAAATATGCTCCTGTTCAGAAATCTTCTGAACGGAAGGCTGAAGGACTAACATGCAGCTGATGTGGCTTTCAGTTTATTTCTTCTCTGCTGCCGGACTGTTTCTGTTTCACGTATATGCAGCTTCGGAATCATATTTAGTGCCTGCGCTGCTGCTGGGCGCCGGCACACTGTGTGCTGCATTCGCTTTTTGCCGAACACGCCAGGCTGGCAGTATTCCGGATACGCGTACCGCGCTGGTTCTCTGCCTGCCCGTCATAGCGGGTATCGCCGCCTTTCCGCAGACATACTGCATTGCACTGTGGATGCTTCTCGCCGGGCTGCTGTTAACCATTGTGCGTCCTTCCGGCATTTTATTTCAGGTTCAACACGGCCTGCTTGCCGGAGGTGTGATTTTCGGCATGCAGACGCTTATTTTGCACCCGTACACGAAACTAGCAGCACGCTTTCATGAGTGGCCATATTTCGATTTTGTGTTTCTGCTGATGTTACGGCTTATGGGGCTCGACTGCAGTTACAGCAATTCTACGCTTTTCGTCCAGACACAGCGAAGCACAATTCCGCTTGTCGCGTCATGGGAGAAACTCGGACTGTATTTCGCAATTGTTTATGCTGTCGGCGCCGTAGCGGTTATGTTTGTGCTGTGCAGAAATGTATCGTTAAAAAATGCAATCAGGCAATTCGCTTCTGTTGTAATAATAACGATCGTTTATACCGTGATACGCTATATCGGCCTGTGCGTGCTGTATGTCGATACGGGCCTTATTCGTGCGTTCTGGGAACCGGCTGCAGTCGCGGTGTCGTTTGTGCCGCTTGCCGTTGTTTCAGCTGTATTCGTTACGCTGCCGAACGCAGTCAGGGTCATCGAACCCGTACAGTTCAGCCGTTCGCTGCTGCGCGGATATGCTGCAGCTTTTCTGCTCGGTCTTTCTCTTGCAGGCCTGTGCTGGTTTCATGACCCGGGTGTTGACAAGCGGGGCAGGGTGCTGATAGACGAGCACTACAGCGACTGGGAGTGGACGGACAGAAAGCTCGACACCGACTGGTACGGAATACAGTCGGTGTATAACTACTACTGCATGAGAGATTTCCTCAGCCACTACTACAGCGTCGATACGCTCGATGAACCACTGACGGACAGCGTCCTCGAGGAATGCGATGTACTGATACTGAAAACGCCGACGCGGTCTTTTTCTCCTGAAGCTATCGACCGTATCGTACAGTATGTTGAGGAAGGCGGGGGGCTGTTCCTGATAGGCGATCATACCAATGTATTCGGCAGTACGATGCACATGAATCCGCTGTCGGACAGGTTCGGTATCCATTTCAATTTTGATGCTACCTACAACCTGAGAACAAACGATCTGCACCTTCACAAGCAGACGGCAACAGTACGTCACCCGGCAGTTGTCTGGATGCCGTATTTTCTTTTTGCAACATCGTGTACGCTCGATGCCGCGCTCAGTGCCGATGACATTATGACCGCATCCGACATGAAGGCCATAAATCTCGATTATTCACGCGGCGGGTATTTCCCCGACAAAAAAACCGAACATAATTTTACCTTCGGTATGTTTCTGCAGTCGGTCGGCGTAAAATACGGCGGTGGACGTGTAGCAGCATTTTCAGACAGTACCTGTTTTTCAAACTTCTATATGTATATTCCCGGGAAGCCGGAATTTGTCCTCGGTACTGTTTCGTGGCTGAACGGGAAAAACTATTTCGGAAATTGGTTTACCGTTGTGCTGTGGATTCTTACTGCAGCAGCAGGTATTGTTTTTGCTGCAGCATGTGTTACAAAAAAGAATAATCATTGCATGGTTACGGCTACAGGCTGTGTTCTACTGGGTCTTGCGCTCGGTGCACTGCTGTGCGCTCAGCTGGTGCGGGAGCCTCCGACGGAGGGAAAGCCGTTCAAAAAGGTGGCATTCGACACCGGGCTGTGCAGCTTCAGCATTCCTGACAAGCAGCTGCTGCACAATGATGCGCTGGATTATCATACATTCTATGTATGGACACAGCGTCTTGGATACAGACCGTATCTCACAGATATTACAAAAGAAAGACCTGCTCTCTATGATGTCATAGTGCTTGTTGATCCGTTCAAACGGTTTGCCGATGATGAAATCAGCAGAATAAATGCTTTTCTCAGGCAGGGTGGCAGGATGCTTCTCATAGACAAGCCCGGCAGCCGTCTGTCAACAGCCAATATGCTGCTGGAACAATTCGGCATAAGAATACATCACGACCGCTTGCTTCGCAAACAATCAATCAGGGAGCACGGGCGGGAATGCGGAACGATTAATGCGTGTTCGCCCGTAAGCGGCGGCACGCCGCTGCTGGAGACGGACCAGGGTGAACTTTTTGCGGTAAAGAAAAGAATCGGCCGGGGCATGATAGCGGTGCTGTGCTGTTCCGACTCGTTTACCAACAGCAGTATGGGTGAAACAGAAAATGTTCCTGATAAACAGCAGCAGTTTCTGTACCGACTTCAGTTCTGGCTTTTCAGTTCTTTGATGAACAATGAATTCGAGGACTTTTTAAAAAAATGAATATGTAATTCTACGATGTCGCTCTTTTTGCAACGCCCCTGATTCACCATCTAAAAAATAAAAAAACTCGTTGGCCCCTGAAAACAGGG
>CAZFIB010000149.1:0-5455 GCA_964518865.1 uncultured Thermodesulfobacteriota bacterium | reverse complement strand
GCAATGACGGGTATCTGCTGCCCGCCTGGTGTTGTAAAACCGTAGGAGCTGCTTCTGCTGCGATCTTTTTTCGCGGCCGGAGGCCGCTCCCACCCGGCTACCCTATTTTGATACCTGCCATAGTACCTGCACCCATATGTTCATTACATGAATAACCCCCCGGTCCCGCCCGGGGTCAAATGCTCGCGAGAAACGATGCACAGGTTTTTGTCCGGTTGCTGCAATCACACTGAAAATAGTGCTTTTTGCATAAAATCATTTATTTTATACATTTTATTTAAAAAAAAATCAAGCATGATTAATTTGATTTTATGATATGCACTGGTATATAGTGCGTTATACTGGCATAATGATAAAAAGTTTTATGAAAGGCGTTTCCTTCAGGGGCCGAAATCAGGGAGCCTGTCATGCCCAATGCAGCCGCAAAGAAACCGGGAGTTTATTTCAAGGAAATGGTCAGCGCACTTCTGACGGTTATTGAAGCGTGGGATGTTTCGATCCGCAGGAATTCCGAGAGAATGGCGAAAAACAGCATCGGTTTCAGCCGCCACCTCAAACTCGGAAAAAAGGAAGCGGACCAGATGTATCTGGCCTGTCTGCTGCACGATATCGGCATGTTCCATCTGCCGCAGGACTTCATTCAGAAGCAGGACAAGCTCTCCGACGGCGAAATGGCCATGGTTAAAATGCACCCGGAAATAGCTGAAAAAATCATCGAGAAACTCAGCTTTTTAAAGGGAATTCTGCCTATCGTCAGGCATCACCATGAAAAGGTCGACGGGTCGGGCTATCCCGACGGACTGAAGGGAAAAGACATCCCGCTGGAGGCCCGCATTCTGACAATTATCGACAGTTACGATGCCATGGTACACGGGCGTCAGTACAGCCCCGCCCGCAGTATGGATGATGCCGTCGCTGAACTCGAGCGATGCGCCGGCTCCCACTTTGATGCCGACCTTGCAAAAGCCTTTGTCGAATACACGCGCCTTTCAGCTGCCGCGGCATCTTCGCAATCACAGAGCACTGCCCGGCAGGAAAAGGAGAATGTGCGCGACATAATCAACCAGATTGTCGAGAAATTCAAGCGCGACCAGATCAACCTGCCGGTTCTGCCCAAGGTCGTCAACGATATTCAGCGTGTTATCCGCAACCCCACCTCCACCGCGGAGGACATTGCCAAGCTTATCGAGCGCGATGCGGTTATATCGCTGCGGCTGCTGACAACGGCCAACTCCCCCATGTATCGCGGAACCGATAAAATAAACACCGTGCGCCAGGCCGTGCCCAGGCTCGGTCTGAAGCAGACGCAGAGCATCGTCAATGCAATCGCCAGTAAAAATCTGTATCAGACCGATAACGAGCAGCATTCGGCCGTCATGGAGAAGCTGTGGCTGCACTCACTGGCAACGGCATATGCCGCCAAGGCGGTTGCAAAGAAGCTGTCGCTCGCGGAGGAGGAAAAGTATTTTCTCATGGGGCTGTCGCACGATATCGGAAAAATCCTGCTGCTCAAGGCCACCGATATCGTCTCGAAAGATTCGGAAAAACTTGATATGGCCGAGCTGCTGAAAAGCATCCAGGATGTTCACACCGATTTCGGCAGCGCGCTGCTGCAGCGCTGGAAGTTCCCTGCCGAATTCGCCCAGGTCGCCAAGATGCACGACGACAAAGAGTTCTATGAGTCGACTCAGCAGCCGATCCTTATCGTCAACCTGGCGAGCAGGATAGCCAGCGCTGCCGGGTACGGGGTTACACTTGATGAGGAGCCGTCCGAGGAGGTTCAGCCTGCCGAGCTGAAGTCGGCCCGGATGCTGTCTCTTGAAAAGGATGCTCTCGATGAGGTGTGCGAAGAGGTCAAGCAGGTCGTGCAGGAATCAGCACACATATTCTGACCGTTGCTTACTCGAACTTCCAGGTGCGCAGTTTTTCAAAACCGCGCATGGCTCTGTTTATCGAGCGCTTGCCGAGCAGGACGTTCGCCACGCTCGTTCCGTCAGGGTCCCGGGATTCGGTCTCGATAATGACGTCCTTGTCGGCAATCAGGTTTTTGAGCTCTTCTTTTGCATCGCGGCAGCCGCGCCTTCCGCGCCCGGGCACATCGACATCCAAAAGGCGGACGGGATTTTTCCGCCGGTCCGTCATGAAGGTGTCGCCGTTGATGATTTTAGTAACTTTTTCCTTACGCTTCATATTCCCTGACCCGCCCGGCGAACAAGACCGGGCTGCTGCGCAGTCGTCTTTCTCATCTATATACCCCAGGACTGAAAGAGTCAACCGTGAAAACGCCTGACAGCTAAAACAGCCTGCTGAGAATCGTTTTTTCAGCACTGCCGGTCACGAGCAGTATTGTTGCAAAGATTGTCTTGCGAGCCCGAAACGGAGCCACATGTGCATTTGCTTCGTGAGCTGTGTCGTGTGCGGGCGGTCTGTCGATTTCGTGTATCCCGAACCTGAAGCAGTTTTTCGGGAAACGTGTGCGGGTGCACGGATTATCGGTAAAAGGACGGAAATACCTGATCGTTTTTCTGACTGCCTGCAGGGATCACCGCATCTGCAGATGATGCATCGCAGCGTGGGAGCGGGAAATATAGTCTCTGATGCAATCATCGTCTTCGGGCGACTCCGCAAAAATCATTCCCCCGGCAGTGAGAATGAAGGCGTCTCCAAGCTCGCGCTCTTTATGCCACTTGATATACAGAACAACCGGTACGGTGCGGCTGTCCGGCGGAAAGGATATGTCGAGGTGAATTTTCGTATCGATCTCCAGCCGGGAGGGCGACACGATTTCTATACGGGTCCCCTCGGCGCTTAATTCTAGAACCTTGCACACCCCTGAGGTCACATCACTCAGGCGGTACTGTGCCTGAAGCGCCGCGGTGAATCGCTCATGGTTGCGTTTTTCGTCCATAGTTTTTTTCAGGGTGCGCCGAGGCTGTTACAGGTGATAATACTGCTATACACTATAACCTTTTCAGGCGGCCGTCAAGCAGTTGTCGCATGTCAGGAATTTTTTCCGAATCTGACGCGACAATGTCATGGTGCTGAGCCCTGCATGTTCCGGGCTGCAGGCAGGAACACATCAAACCGGGAACCCTCTCCGGGCGTGCTTGCAACCTCTATCGTACCCCCGTGCGCTTTCACGATGCCGTGCACCACGGCGAGCCCCATGCCGGCCCCCTCACCGACGCCGGCTGTAGTAAAAAAAGGTTCGAATATTCGATCGAGTATATCCGGCTCGATACCGCATCCGGTGTCGCTGACCGTGAGCCTGGCATAGCGGCCGGGGACCAGGCCGCTTCGGTGTTCCGCAGCAGCGGAATCGAGATCAACGGCTTCAGCGGTGATCGACAGCACACCGCCCCGGCCCTGCATGGCCCGGACGGCGTTTGCAGCCAGATTCAAGATAACCTGCCCGATCTGCTCCTGATCGGCGACGATCACCCCGGTGTCGGGATGAACAGACTGATTGATGTCGATATTGTCCGGAATGTCCGAACGGATTTTTTCAGCCGATGCAGAAACCACCGCCGAGAGCTGTACCGGCTTGAAGCGCTGACTGTTTTTGCGGCTGAATGCCAGCAGCTGCCTGACAAGGTCACGGGCGCGGATGCCGGATGCAATGATGTGGTCGAGGTTTTCACGCACCGGGCTGCTGCCGGAAACGTCATCCTGTGCCAGCTCGGCGTTGCCGATAATCGCCCCCAGGATGTTGTTGAATTCATGAGCAATGCCGCCGGCCAGGATGCCGACGGCCTCCAGCTTCTGTGCCTGCCTGAGCTGCTCCTGCATCCGGCGCTCGCGGGTTACATCGCGGCCGATGGAGACATACCCGCTTATTGCGCCGCCGGCGTCGCGGATGGGCGAGATGGTAACCTCAAAGTCGATCGGCCTGCCGTCCCGGGTACTGTTTTTCAGCTGCCCTGACCAGACCCTGCCGGCACTGATGGTTTCCCAGATGGTCCGGTAAAAATCGTTCGGGTAATCGCCGCGGTCGGTTGTGAAGGGATTGCGCCCGGAAACCTCTTCCAGCGTGTATCCCATGAGCCGTGTCATGGCGGGATTGACGTACTGTATGGTTCCGTCCGTGTTCATGATCAGAATCGTTTCCGCGGCCTGGTCGACCGCGGCAGCCAGCCTGAGGCGTTCGGCGATTTCCCGCTCGAGGGTCCGCTTGCGCGAGCGGACCTGCGCCTGCAGGCTGACATTGAAAAAAACAAGGCCGGCGACAACAGCGGCGCCCGCCAGCAGCGCCGCAAACAGCAGGTTGGCCGTGTGCAGGTGCCGCTCAAGGGGAACGCGTAAGGATTCGATTGCCCTGATGCCTCCCGGCTCGGCGTGGAACCCGCGCACATCGCCGTAGCGCTCCCGCAGCCGGCGCGGCGCATCTTCCGGCTTACCGTGGCAGCGAAGGCAGGCCGGGCCGGTGCGCAGAAAAGGCCGCGCATAGTACAGATACGTTCTTCCATTGCGCTCGATAATTTTCCGGTACTCGTGCACGCTTTCGTTTTCGTTGAACATCCGGATAAGCTCCAGCTCGAAGGAATCGCCCATGTTGACCGGATTGCGCGGATTGCAGGCAGCAAATTTGTAATACAGCTCAGGCATGTTCATCTGCCTGCGGATTTCATTAAAGTAATCGTGGATGCAGCGCGACATCATCGACGATGAAAGAATCTCCGGCGAGTAAAACGTTTTGGGGACCTCCCCGGCATCCTGCAGGGTGTAGAGCGCCTTGTGCGTATTGCGCTGCACATACTGGTGCAGCGCCCGGTTCATCAGCAGAATGTTTTGAACCGCCTGTTCAGCGCGGCTGACCATAAACTCCCGTGATCCGTAATACAAAGCAGCGGCGACGGCAGCGCTGAAGCACAGCCCGATCAGCAGATAGAGGCCGAATTTTTTATTGCCGAAGGCCGGGAGGGAGCGGTTAATAATGCTTTTCATATCATACTAATTAAATGTAATATATTATAAATTATATATTATAATAATTATAGCATTTTGTTTTATGTAAAATAAACAGAAATGTTGTAATAAAATTTGATTCTTGTTGCATACGTAACATTCAGTACTTTATAACCGGCGGTTCGGTATGCTGCTGTCCGGAAGGATGGTGCCGGGGAGATGCAGGAAAAAATAAAACGTGCATCCCTGCCGGGTTACCGTATAATAATCATGGGTAAACCTCCGGCTCCGCCGGAGGACTCACAATGTATGACATATGCGGGAATATAAGAAAACCTCCAGACTTGGTGAAGTGCTCAAAGTTAACCGAAAGAGCAGTAGGGTGGGTGAAACCCACCGTTTACGGGATAATTAACAAAAAGTGCTCTGATTTTCTGTCGGAAGCAGCAGTAGGGTGGGTGAAACCCACCGTTTACGGGCATTGAAGATGCAGCAGTTTACGGGCATTGAAGATGCAGTTTGTTTTTGATGTCGTTGACTGTGTCAGGCA
>CAZFIB010000148.1:0-5510 GCA_964518865.1 uncultured Thermodesulfobacteriota bacterium | reverse complement strand
AACTTTTCATCCCCGTTTACAAAACGGGGTATTCAAGTTTTGTTTTTCATAAAAACTATTCTATGGACAGGAACCCGCTTTATAAAGTAATATATATGCACCCAAAGCCGGGGCGTGCATGGAATCTTAATTTAAAAAATAATATATTATATATTTTATATAAATTTTATCAAAGGCTTTAGCAATATTTTTTTATTGCTAATGATATTTTCTTATAGTTTGTGCTAAAGTCTATCGTTAAAAATACGAATAAAATTAATACATTCAGGTTATTGTTTCCATGTTTTTTTATATGCTATCATTGACTATATTGTTCTTTTTTTATACGTTACTAATTAACAAAGGATTGCGTCATGGGCCAAGCTGCAGAAGACAGGAGGAAGTTCGAGCGTTTTGAGATAAACGCACCTGCCTCACTGGAGGTGAACGGTTTTGACAAAACCATGCAGCTTTTTACCAAAGATATCAGCGCCGGCGGGGCGTTTTTTCTAACCGGCGAGCCGCTCTCAAAGGGTGTAAAGGTAACCGCAGAAATAATCATTCCCAACGAAACCATCACAAATCTCACAGGCACTGAGTTTCAGCTGCGCGTGCACGGCACCGTGGTAAGAACCGAAGACGGTGGAATGGCAATCCGGTTCAGCGGCCAGGAAATTCTTCCGGTCGGCAGCATGATGGATAATTAGCAGGTATTTGTATTCACGGCTGGAGGCCGGGCATACCCCAGGGGTTTGTCCGGCTTTTCTTTTTTGCAGCAGTATGATAGAGAAAGCAATACGCTGTAGCTTTGTCGTTTTTAACCGGCACCGGGGGGAATAACGATGCGTTCTGCATGCCAGAAGAGAATCTTTACCTGCTTTGTCTTTTCAGCCGTCATCTGCGCGTATCAGCTGCTCGCGGGCGCTCCCTGCGGGGCTCTCGAAATTCTTTTCCTGCATCACTCAACCGGCGGGGGCGTCTACTATGAAGGCGGTGTGCCGGAGCGGATCGACGACTACAACAGCAGCCACGGTACGGCTTTTCGGATAAGCGAGCGCAGCTATCCCGACAGCCCCTACCCCTGGGAGAACTATCCCTATGATTACTGGAACCTCTGGATAAACGGCGCCTGCGAGTCGGGCAACCCGAACGTCGAATGCATTGAAAACCTGACGCAGAACTATGATGTCATTATTTTCAAGCACTGCTTTCCGGGTGCTGCCGTTGAATCCGACAGCGGCTCACCCGATGTTGCATCGCCGGTTAAAACCCTTGAAAACTACAAGGCACAGTACCGCACCCTGCGCGACATGATGGACAGCTATCCCGACAACCTCTTTATTGTCTGGACGCTGGCGCCCCTGCACCGCCTGGCAACCACTTCCGCGGAGGCTGCCAGGGCAAAGAAATTTGTCGACTGGGTAACGGAGGACTTTCTCACTGAAGACGGCAGCGGGCATCCAAATATCGCCCTGTTTGATTTCTGGGGCATCGTCGCCGAGGACAATCCGCAGGCTGTTCCCGGTCAGGTCAACTGCCTGAAATACGAGTATGAAGCCAGCCATGTCGGCCAGGATTCCCACCCGAACGCAACTGCAAACCAGACGGCCGGTCCGCAGTTTGCCGAGCTGATTGTTGATGCCGCTGCCGATTATTTCGGAGAGGATGCGGCTGCCGGTGATGACAATCAAACGGATCCGGGTAATGGCGATGATGATTCAGAGGATGACTATGATGATGAGTCCTGCCTGCTTGAGGAGTCATGCAGCCTGCAGCCAGACGACCTTGAACGGCTGCGTGCTTTCAGGGACGAGGTGCTTGCCCGGTCAGCGCCGGGCAGGTTATTCATTGAGTTTTACTACCGCAACCAGGCCGCGCTGAGCAATCTGCTGCAGAAAAGACCGTTTCTGAAAAGGTTTGTGCAGCACTGTGCGCATACCGTACATACCGGTAGCAGACAATAAACCATCTGCACAAAAAGGTTACCGCACTCACCCCCGGCCGTCACAGGCGCGCACCGCCCGAAACCTCGATAACCTGGCCGGTAATGAAGGAAGCTTCATCGGATGCCAGAAACAGAATGCAGTTGGCGACATCGCTCGGCCGGCCGATCCGGCCGAGCGGATAGCGGGACTCGCAATCCGCCTTAAGTGCATTCCAGGTATCCTCGTCCATAGAATTCTTGATAACATCCACTTCCACGAGTGACGGAGCGACCGCGTTGACATTGATATTGAAAAGCCCCAGGTTCATGGCAAGGCCGCGCGTGAATGCATAGATACCGCCCTTGGCAGCCGCATAGGTGTGCTGCATGGGCGTGGGCCCGCCGCGGTACAGGATCGAGCACATGTTGACTATTTTTCCGTAATTCCGGTTCATCATGATTTTATAGGCTTCGCGGCAGCACAGGATGCAGGAGGTAAGGTTGCCGTGAATGTTGCGATCGATACCGGCAGCGCTGATCTCGTCGATACCGACCATGGGCTCGAAATCACTGCCGGCGATAGTGACCAGAATGTCAAGTTGGCCGTAGTCCTTTGTGATTTGTTCAAACAAACCGACGACTTCGTTCTCCCTGGTGAGGTCGGCACCGATCACCGTCCCCGGGGCCCCGGCAGACTCGACTTCGCGCAGTGTCTCCCGGGCTCCCTCCAGGTTTATGTCGCAGGCGACAACGGTTGCGCCTTCTTCTGCAAACCGAACGGCCGTGCTTCTGCCGATGCCGCCGGCAGCTCCGGTGATCAGTGCAATTTTATTTTTCAATCGCATGGCTGTTTGTCCCTCCCGCTGCTTTTACCGCTCGGTATCCGTATGTATAACTGCGCTTCAGCGTTCAACCGCAACTGTTGTATTCAGCGTGCGTATGTCAAAATCGATTGCAGCCTCGCGTTCAGGGTAGTCATCCGTTCTGTACACCTTTCGAAACGGCAGACTCAGCTGCCGCTGCCAGCCCCGGCCGCTCACATCGAGAGCGCCGCCCACACCGAGAAAGCTCAGCCGGGCGGCAATGCTCTCAGCAAGCCTGCCCTGAAGCGATGATCCCCATAAAAGGCATGAAACGGTATGCAGCGCGGGCGACAGGTCGCCGCTGAAGTCGAGATAAAGATCGTTTCGGCTGCCAAGGATACCGAACGATTCGAATCCCGTTGCATTGATACCCTCCAGAGAGAGTGTCGAACTGCTCCCCGCGAAAAGAAGTATTTCAATCGGAAGTGCTGTCGGCGAGCCGAACCGGACGGCGATATCAGAGCTTGCCGATATCAGTGACAGGCTTGCAAGCGGCAGACCGCCCAGCTCGGCCTCCGCATCAACACCGCCGCAGGTCAGGGTCATCAGAACGGGGACCGCGGGATCGCCGATCGTAATATCCCACTGCTGTGTCAGGGGGGCGTCAGCCGGCTGGATATCCGCTCCGGAAGAAAACAGCGCCGAAGCGGTTCCCTCGCTTTGTGAAACCGAAAGCGCCGGGGCCGCCGCCGGATCGACTGATGAAACAGCGGCCCGGACAACTGTGGCATTGTCCTGCGAGCGGCCGATGTTCAGTGCTGCCCCGCTTACTTCAAAGCTGAGCGAGAGTCGCTGTGCACCGGAGATATCCTGGCGTGAAAGCACCAGGGTGGTATCAAACGCGAAAGCAGCCGCTGCCGACACCAGGGCAATACAACAGATTGCTGCCGCACCGAGATGCGGAGCTTTTACAATAGCACTGCGTTTAGGGCTCAAAATACTCTTTCAGATTTTCTTTGTTCAGATCGATTCTGCGTTCATCCGCGCTCTCAACGGCTACCGGCAGCAGCCAGTAGCCAGCAGCTTTCTTGTCGACAAAACCGACAAAAAGCAGGTACGAGCCGTTCGCGACATTTATCAGGCGGCAGGAGCCCTCTTTGCCGGTGGAGCATTTTTTCGCGGCCTCCCCGTCCCCGGATGCCTTTCCCTCCAGGTAGTTCATATCGCTGGCAAGGGCCATGAAATCGCCGTCGGCTCTGGCGATTGTTTTCCTGCTGCGCGCTCGAATCTTTTCAATTTCGGGACCGACGCTTTCCGGGCACAGGTACACCGTCAGGTCAGCCGGCGTCTTGTCGACACAAGCGAGGTCCTGCAAACTGACGGATACCGTAATAGTTGCAAGATCATCGGACGGCTGCTCTTCCGGCTCATGAAACGGGATAACATATTTGGCCGTCTCGGCGGATGAAGGAAGAAAAAACAGTACCAGCATAAACAAAAAAATCGTTTTTTTCATGATAGCGCTATCTCCTGCAGGACAGCCTGCAATTTTTTCAGAAACATCTAACGGCTGCGTGTGGCTCCCGGATCAGCCTGAAAACACGCGCGTCAGCGCCTGTTCGCCTGCATCGCCGGAGCGCTTTCTCAGCCACTCCTCCATGGGTGAAAGATCCGCGGCAATGGCCTGCTCCGGGCAGACGTGCACACAGGTATAGCATAAAATGCAGCTTCTGCCAAACGACGGATACGGATCGCAGGTTATGGCGTCCACCGGACACTCCTGCGCGCACAGCCCGCAGGAAGTGCAGCGATCCTTTTTCAGCTGTTTCGGGGGAAGTGCCTGGCGGGCTGCATCGAGTGAAAGCTGCCGCATCTGATCACGGGCCGCATCCGGCTGATAGCGAAACACGTCGAGCGCAGCGGTCTGCGGCGGCTCGGAACGCATGCGGGAAGATGCCTCTGATACAAGCTCCTCGATCAAGCTGTCGTCCCGGCTTCCCGGCCGCCCCTCACCCAGGGGATGCTCACACTGGCGCATCAGGGAGTGCTGCGCAACAACCGAAGCGCCCGCGACCGGGGGCAGCCCCTTTCGCTGCAGAGCCGATGCCATTTCCTCCAGCGCAATGCCGCTGGTAACAGCGCCCCAGGTAACAAAGGGGACGGAATATCCATTCCCGACAGTCGGAAGGCTTTCCATAAACTGCATGACCGCCGGAACAGCATGACAGGCATAGACGGGGGATCCGATAAAAAGGCAAAGCCCCTCGGAACCGCTGATGGCTGATCGGGCTTTTTCGGCTTCCCCCCGGCCGAGGTCGAAAACAGACACCCGGCTCCCGAGTGTTGTAAGTTTACTTTCAATTACACCCGCGACATGCCGCGTGGTACCGGCGGGCGAGATGTACACGATACAAAACTGTCTGGATTTTTCTTCCATGGCCTACTCCTTTTTCCATTCGTATTTTCGCATTGTGAAGTCCGGCATATACTCCTTCATGATTATATGGTGCGGCATGATCTTTATAAAACTGTGGGCATCGATGCACGAGGCAACAAAGGCATCGGCCGCTTTTCCTTCCAGACCCTTTTCCCGGGCAAGCGGCGTAAGCAGCCGCGTCATGACGCTGCGCATGTTCCATTTGCGCAGCTTTGTCTTGAAAAGCCGGGGGTTGGTGCGCATCGTAATAAGCTCAGCCCTGCCGAACAGCTGCAGGCTTTGCTGCGTGACCGAGTGGTCGAGGGGCTGTTCGTAAGTGAATTACCCCGCCTACAAGGCGGGGCTTCAAAAACATTAAAAAATCTTT
>CAZFIB010000147.1:0-5574 GCA_964518865.1 uncultured Thermodesulfobacteriota bacterium | reverse complement strand
TGACGGGCATTATAACCTCCCGCCTTCTGTCCGTCATCTGTTTAGCACTTTAAAGTAAAAACTGTTCCGGTAAAACTGAATGAAGGCGAAACGAATTTTCTCGTGCATCTGCGTCAGTATCTTAAGTCTGCTGCTGATTCCCTGGAGGGTAAGGAAGTATATGTATTGCGAAACCTGACCCAGCGGGGCGTGGGGTTTTTTATAGAAAGTTCATCCTTCTTCCCTGATTTTATACTGTGGGTTGTTGAAGAAAAAAAACAGACGATTTTTTTTCTTGATCCCAAAGGTATCCGGATGATGGGTAATTTCAGGGATGATAAAATTGTATTTTGCACGGAAATCATTCAGGAAATCAATGCTTCGGTGCAGGAAAAGATTAAAACTATGCAGCCGGGTTTGGGTGTTAAGCTTGATGCGTATATCCTTTCGATTACCTGTTTTTCCGATTTGCGTAAATCATGGGGAAATCGGGATGCAAAACGTGAAGACTTTAGAACGAATCATGTATTATTCATTGATGAGGATAAGCTTTATTTGAAAGACCTGTTTCGAAGCGTTTAGCATGGGGGGCGTAAATTAAACAGTGACAGGCACCTGTTTCATTGAACCCACCATTACAAAGCTTGCTTCTTACCAATTACTGTCGGGGACATTGAATCGGATCGATCATCAATTGTTTCATAGTGGGTTGCGCCAAACCGGACTTCAATCAAAATGACATTGCTAGTCGATATACCCCAGATTTCTCAAACGCTCGGCAACCGCCCGTTCCTGCTCGTCGGTGTACGGCCGATCCTGTGCCGGCTGACTTCTTTTTGGTCCGGGACCGGAAAGAGCAGCCTCTGCCGCCGGGAAGCCCTGGATGCAGGACCCGTCCATCTCCTCGTTGCGCGGCAGACCGAAAAACCGCAGCGCCGAAGGGCAGACATCCTGAATGGAGGCCCCTTCCGGCATAAGCCCCGTGCGGCTGACATTGCTGCCCGCGCACAGGAACACCCCGTCCCTGCGGTGCGAGCCGCTCATGCTCAGCGCGCGCGAGCCCTGCAGTTCATCCGGCCGGAATGCGGCTACCGCCTCATCCCCGGGAAGATGATCTGCGGAAAGGCACAGATATGAATACCCGCCGTGGGTATTCATGTCGAGAAGTATATCGGGCGCGCGTTCGGCGCAGGGGCCGCGGTACACCTCCTCGCGCCTCCAGGCGCGCCTGACGATGCTGCGGCCCTGCAGGTCTTTCCACCCGGTCATCAGCGCAATGATCTCCTCCCGCACCCGTTCATAGTCGCTGCCCGCAACCGTCCCGCATGGTTCGCGGCCCTGCAGGTTGATATGAATGCTTGGAAAATAATTGAGCTCTTCGGAAAAAGCTTTCGTGGAAGGCCAGTCTGTGCCGCTGAACCGGGAGTGCGACTCCACGCGCTGGGCAAGGCCGCGCAGCGGCGAGCGGAATACCGCCTCCTGTATGCTTTGGGGAAGAAAGCGAAGGGCTGTCTTCCTGGCGGCTGCAACGCATCTCTGCACTGGTGAGCGCGGCAGCCGGCTGAGAAACCCGTGCTCGGCAAGCCTGCGGTTTATCGATACGGCGATAACACCCGCACCGCCGAATCCGTGGTCCGACACCAGCACAACCGTCGTGTTTTCCCAGAGGTTGTCGAGAAACGCTCCTATGACCGCATCCGCGCGGCAGTACACATCTGAAAGTATCGGGCCGAGCTTCGCATGCTGCTCGTAGCGGGGCGATGAGTGGTCGTGAAATTTCCAGAAGTGGTGGGCCGCAGTATCGGTTTCGCTCAAAAGCAGCATGAAACAGTCCCACGGCTCGGTCCGGTACAGGTGCAGGGCCGCGCGCGACTTCACATCGATACTTTTCAGGAGCTTGCGCCCGGTATCCTCGTACCAGCCCTCATCCATAAAGTGCTCAAGCCCGTACGAGATGGCATAGTCGGGGCATATTTTTCGTATCGTATCATACAGCCCGGGCGGATAGACAAACGAGGCATCGATGCTTCCGGCCACCGGCGAGTCGAAGCCGCTTATCATGAAACCGTTTAGTTTTTCAGGCGGATAAGTCGCGGGGATGCCCATGACCCCGACGCGCAGGCCGCTGCTGCCGAGAATGCTCCACAGGCTCGGCATCCTGCGGTGCGAGGCATTCAGGAAGCGTATCCGGTAGCTGCCCCGCACCAGCTCGGTAAAATCGAACATGCCGTGCCTGCCGGGATTTGCGCCGGTCATAAAGGACGACCAGGCCGGAAAAGTTGCGTACGGAAGGGTGGATGCAAGGGGGCAGTGAAAGCCGCTTTCGACAAGCGAGGCGATTGCAGGCAGGGCGTTGCCGCGCAGCAGGGGATCGATGATATCCCAGGTCGCGCCGTCAAGGCCGATTACCAGCAGCCGTCTTCTATTCGACATAGCCGAGGGCTTTCAGGCGCTCGCGGGTGACGGTGTCGACGCTGCCCTCCTCCGCTTTATAGGCCCCGCGTTTTATCTCGGCGGATAGTGTATCCATTTTCTGCCGCAGGGCTTTAACGATGTCGGGATGCGTTTCGGCAAGATTCACCGTTTCCTGCGGATCGCTGCGCATATCGAAAAGCTGCACAGGGGCCGGCATTCTGGGGCTGCCCTCTTCCGTGACAATCAGCTTCCAGCGATCGGTCCGGATCGAGCGTATGACATTGTTTTCATGATCCTCTTCGGAATAAACCGCCTCAACCCCGGCAGCGTCCTCGGTCAAAAAATTGGCTCCCTGCATTGCCGGGGGAATGCTGCCTCCGGTGGCCTGAATGATCGAGGGGGCGATATCAATACTGCGCACAAGCCGCGAATCGGTTGTGCCGGCCCGCTTGTTTCTGGGCAGTTTGACTATCAGGGGGATGTTGATCTGCTCCTCAAACAGCGAGGTGCCGTGCCACCACCCGCCGTGATCGTAAAACTCCTCTCCATGATCGGCGGTAAAAACGATCAGGCAGTCATCATACAGGTCGTTCTGCTGCAGATAATCAAGCAGCCGGCTGAAATGCCGGTCGAAGTAGACAATTTCCTGATCGTACAGCACGCGCATGCGCTCTGCCAGCTCGGGAGGCGGGTTCGGCCGGCTGACGCGGGCGATTGCCTCCCCGTTGTATGGATGCGAAAAATAGGGGTCATGCGGGTCCATGTAATGAAGAAACAGAAAAAACGGATCACCGCGCGATTTGTCAAGCCATGCAAGCGTCCGCTCGTTGACGGTTTCCGCATTCTGATAAAAGTGATTCACCTTTTTCCGCTTGGACAGAAACCTCGCCCGCACAAGCCGCAGGATATTGTACAGGCACAGCTTTGAGGAGGACTCTTTGGCAAAAAAGTAATAGTCCGGCGAAAGGTAGCAGTAGTGATCAAACCCCTGCTGAAAGTTGAAAACGGGTGACAGGTTTATATTTGATACGATACCGGCGGTGTGATAACCGGTTTTCTGCATGACCTCAGGCAGGGTCTCGATTTTTTCGGGCAGCACATGGGGCTTCAAATAGGTGTTGTGCGTCGAGGGATACAGCGCGGTCAGCAGTGAGGCCGACTGCGGCTTTGTCCATGAGGACTGGGCAATGTGGTGCGTAAACACGATGCCGTCCCCGGCAAGCCTGTCGATACCGGGCGTGCTGATGCCCTGGTAGCCGTATACGGGCAGATGGTCTGCACGCAGCGCATCGACCATTACCATGATGACATTGGGCGTGGGCTTAAACGGCGGTGCCACCCAGGCGTTTTCAGCTTTGCCCGTGTAATAATCGGTGAAAACATTATAGCCGCCCAGGCACATCAGAAAAACACCCCAGGCAACCGGTGCACCGTAGCCGGTCGGGACAACCCGTATGCTTTTGAATGTCGGGATCAGCAGGGAAAACACCTTATACAGCACGGCAAACAGTACGGCAGCCGCAGCCAGCAGCGCCGCATTTTCCAGTAAGCTCAGCGGGCGCTCGTGCAGAATATCGCGCACAATGCGGAAACGCCCGATGACAAGCAGCAGCGGAACAAATACTGCTGCAAAGCCCAGCGACCAAACCTTTGCGTGCTCGAAAACAGCCGGACGAAACAGAGCCCGGACACCTGCAGCACAGCCGAACGCAGCGCCCATGCCGCACCCCAGCAGGCCGTAGCCCAGAGGGGCCCAGTATAAAACCGATCGCTCGGGAAGGCTGTCAAAGGAGAATACGATGATCAACGCCTCGACAAGCCCCATCAGAAAGCCCGCCCATATACCGCTGAATACGCCGGCGCGCAGCGCCGTGTGAATATTTTTTTTAACGCGCTGCAGCTCCTCACCGCTTACCTGCAGCCGATCGGCCTGCACTTTGGATGAGCGGATCACATCCTGTATCTCTTCGGATTTCGGCCGGTATTCCGCCGGACGCAGGATATAGATGAAGCCGCCGGCAAGACTTAAAATTTCCCCCACCCAGAAACCCAGATGCGCGAACAGTATGGTCTTGGCGGTTCCCGCCTTGGCTCCCAGGATAAGTGCGAAAATGATTTCCCGGATGCCCTCACCGCCGATGGACGGTCCGATCACCGTGCCGTAAATCATGAGGGGACTTGTAAAAAGAATGTCCAGGATATCTATTCCCCTGGTGTTGATGGCCATGGCCGTACCGAAGTACATGAGCGCCGTGCAGAAGTGGACAAAAAATCCGAAAACCAGTGCCTGGCCGAGGAGTTTCTTCTGGTTGCTGTATGCCGTGACGGCCTGTGATATGTTGTCGATCTTTCCCCGGATCTTTGCCCTGCCGGGCAGCGGCACAATCGCGAGCAGTATCTGAATTATACGGGGATTGAACAGCAGCACAAACGAAGCAGCGATGAACACCGCCAGAAACGCAAGTATAACGGCAAGAACCAGCGGCTTTATCGGAAGAAAGCGAAGGCCGAGCGGCAGCGTGATAAACACCAGGAACGTAAGCGTTATCAGTCCCGTCAGCTTTTCTATCAGTATAACGGTCGTCGACTCTATGGCTTTGCCGGTATGCTTGGCGACATCATAGAGGCGGTACCCGTCAAGACCGATGGTGCTCGGAAGAAACATGCCGAAAAAGCGTCCCACAAGAAATGTTCCAACCAGGTGAGAAAAGGGCAGCTTGATGGCCTGCCCTTTCAAAAGCAGGTTCCAGCGTATCATGCTTGACAGCATGCCGAGGGCCTTGATAACCGCTGCCGCAAGTATCCATTTCCAGAAAAGCGACACGTCGATTCCCTGGATTTCCGCCCAGAGCCCCTCGAGGGTTACCGGTATGAACTGTTTTTTAATGCCGAAAAGGCTCGGGTTGAAAATAAGCACAAAAAGAGAAGCCGTGAATCCGAGTTTTAGTATCCATTTAAGCTTTTTTTTCATACAGTGCCTCTCTCGATGGCGGCGGGTTCAGAAAGCATTGACGCTGACCCGTTAACGTATTAATGTAAAAATAAATGAGTTATAGAAGAATACTGTCCATAAATCAAGAGCTGATATAAAATTCCTTTTAATACTGTTTACTTTAAGAAAAAAAGTAACCGTTCACAGTTTTTTTAAGAAAAAAGCTCAAGATGTTGTGTAGCCTTCCG
>CAZFIB010000146.1:0-5598 GCA_964518865.1 uncultured Thermodesulfobacteriota bacterium | reverse complement strand
CCCTGTTTTCAGGAACCAACGAGTTTTTCTTTTTTTTAGGTGGTGAATCGGGGTTGCATAACGTGCCGTCATCCTTTACAATATGCGGACTGTTTGTGTTTCAACCGGCGTGTACGATCATAACGTCAGGCGCAGCGCCTGCCTTGATAGAGACACCCGCAACACACGAGGAGAAAGGTTCAGCCATGGGTACTGTTATTATCCCGAAACCGAACGAGCGCGAACAGGCGGCATTCCGGCACGGCAGCATAAAGCTGATAGAATCGATAACCGAGCAGGACTTTCTGGATACGATCGTTGCATTCCTCAACAGCCACAATGTGCTTCACCTGGCATCCTGCCGCAACAATGAACCGCGCTGCACACCGCTTGAATATTTCAACAACGGATTAACCGTTCATGTACTGTCCGAGGGCGGCGGCAAAATCGCCAACATAAAAGCAAACCCGAAGGTTTGCTACGGCATTTCCGACCCCTACGATCCCGGAAGCGACTTCTTCGGTGCGTCGGGCCTGCAGGTGTGGGGGACGGCTACGGTGTTCAAGAAAAACGACGATCAGGAACGATTTAAAAAAATACTGGGCTACTCTCGCTATCTGGCGCAGCTTGCCGAACAGGGTCTGGGCGAGGCGGTGGAACTGTTTAATTTCAACGTTATAAGCATCGAACCCGAAAAAATCCGCTATCTTTGTTATCGCAGGGGCTTTCGAAATGTTATCTGGAAAAAAGGCTGATGCGGTTGTACTTGTTAAGATTCGGTTATTCTGTTATTTTAAAGTAATTTTCTGTTTTATGCCGCCATCTGTTTTTTTGTCATTCCGACCGAAGGGAGAAATCTCTTCAGGGGCGTGAGATTTCTCAGCCGCTGTGCTCCTTCGCAATGACAAACTGGCTATAGCAGTGTGAAAAATGCTCCGGCATCTACACTTGAGCGTTTCATATCTTTACGGTTATCCACGGCACAACTAAGGAGTGAACAAAAATGGCAGCACGTGACAAGGAACGACGGGAACAGCAGAAAAAGCAGTACGAACAGCATCTCGAACAGAGAAAGACCGCGCTCCGGGAAAAAGGGGCCGAGGAACAGACCATAGCCAGGGACAGCATGGTGAAGCGCCTGCAGGCCGACATCAGGAGAACCGAGCGGGCGATCTCGTCGATCGAGAAAAATCAGAAAATAATGGAAGACGCCCGCTCCCGAAAAGAGGAAAACGCGCGCAGAAAAGCAGAGCACGGCTCGAAAAAGAAACAGAAAGAAGCCGAGCCGGCAAAGGAATCAAAGGAAGGAAAGAAGAAAAAGAAGAAAAAACAATAAACAGACAGCATCCACCCGTTCGCGACAGCTATTCATTCACCGGCAGCCGGGCGGCTGCCGGTTACTCATCCAGAAGACATTCGAGATAATCAAAGTATCTGCTGAGTGCAATAACAAAAGTCAGGTAGGACGCGACAAGATCGCTTATCCGCTCCGGATTGTTTAAAAAGTGCACGAAAAAAATAGTTCCCTGTACCACATTTTCAACAACCAGAATATAGTCAAGGATGCATTCCAGCGGAACGGTCGCATTGTCGGCTGCAGCAAAAAACAGCGACTCATCGAGGTCTGATGCGAGAGCGTCCGAATGCACCGCATACTGCTCAACGGCGCGTTCCAGAGCATGTACCATAGCGTTGCAGCCATGTTTTCCATCCCTGATCGGACGCGACGGATCACGTCCCGCCAAAAACATATCCCCTTTGCCGGTGAGCCACGCTCTGTCGTGGCCGTTGTTTTGTCTTGTTGCCTGGCTATGATATTCTGCGAAATGATTCAATATGTGTAATGAACTGTCCGACTCCAGGGCATGCGCAGCCGGGCAGGCAGAAAAAAACAGAAAAAGCAGCGGTATATACAGAAGCCGCAACCCGGCATGCACGGTACATGTTCTTCGGCTTTCAGCTGTCATGACAGTAAAGAAGCTCGATAATATACATGAATTCATCAACGACCAGAACCGACTTTCTGAAAATTTCCCACTGTTGCAAAACCTCTTCATCCGCTCCGTCATACTCCATGACACATATTCTGTATGCGATCATGCTTTCAAAAATAAAAAGAACATCCTCGGCGGTTGTAAGAGCGTAGCACTGCGTATTGTCGGGGTCACCCAGCACCAGGCCGACACCCAGGTCCCAGATGCTTCTGATGATAACAAACAGTTCCGGCAGGCATTCCGGGATGACCGCCGACTCCTGCGGAAGCACACCTGTTCCAAGAACCGTGCCGGTGTGCCGGAAAACAGGGTCCGGACACATCCGCTCTGAACCGTGCGCTGAAATTTCACGAAGATGCAGAAAATCTGCTTCACATGAGCGCGGGATAAAAAAAGTTCCGGCGATACAGAAAAGCAGAACCGCTGCTGCAGCAGACCTGCCGATGAGGCTGTTGAGCAATTGACCCCGGGCTGCAGCTCCGGGGTTATTCATGCAATGAACATATGGGCACACGTGATCAGCAACCCCGTCATTGCGCGTCACGCCCTGGCGTGATGACGCCCCGTCCTGCGCAGCAGCTTTGCTGCGGAGGGTGGAGGCAGTCTCATCAGGCCTGGTGCTTTGTTCATGGCGATTGCTTCGCCTTCGGCTCGCAATGACAGTAAAAACAGCGTTATGGAAAATCAATAGCTTACCCTGTGTTCATTAGGCGTATCGGCGATATGCTTGTTCGTCGCCATGACATGGACATACAGCAAAGTATACTCTCTTTTATGTTTTTTTAAAAAGAATTTATTCGAGGATAAAAAAATGCCGTCCTCAGGAGGGGGGTTAAGGACGGCATCTTCTGGTAAACATCCACACATTCGGTGGAGGATACATTGTCCATAAGGATAAGCAGTATGTGTTAAGGCGGTTTTAAGAAGGTGTAATTTAATTATAAAGTTGATAAGTGTTTGCTTGCCACTTCTTCTCTTTTACGGTAAATTCTAAAAAAATTTATAAATGCGTACACGCCATGAAAATTTATCTCTACAAGCTCAAAATATCGCAAAAACTTTTACTTTGCAGTCTCGTGTTTCTTTTGCCGATAACCGTTCTGCTCTATTTTATGGTTACAGAGCAGAATCGTACACTGGAATTTACCCGCCGTGAAATCGAAGGAACCCGTATGCTTTTGCCGCTGCTTCAGCTGATGGAGCACCTGCCCGAGCATCAGCGGCTTTCCTACTTTTATCTGGACGGCAACAAAAGCTTGAAAAAAAGCATGGATGAACGGGCTGCATCAATTTATACAACGTTTGAGCGCCTGCTTGAGCTTGCAGACCGATACAGTGAAGATCTGCGCATCGACAACAAGCAGCTGGAAAGCGAATCGCTTATCGATATAGCACCGTCCGTTCTTTCTGAGAGCTGGTCGCATCTGCATTCGGTGACGGAAACACTGGCCCCTGAAGGCTGCAACAGGCGGCATGCGCGCCTTATCGATCAGGTACGAAAGCTGATCATCCGCATCGGCAATACATCCAACCTCATTATGGATACCGATCTTGATTCTCATTACCTCATGGAAATCGCCTTGCAGCGCATGCCTGCGGCGATGATGCGCTACGGCGACGTCATGCTTTTCGGCCAGCAGGTGCTCACCTGGGGCGGTTTTTCAGCCGACGATCAGGCCAGGTTCGCGGTGTATACATCACAGCTTCGCGAATCTGACCGCGACCGCATTCTGCAAAGTCTCGCCATTGCACAGGAGCAGGATCCGCTGTTTTACGGCGAAAGCCCGACGCTGAAAAAAAACATTCCGCCCCTTCTTACCGAGTATGTCGGGAAGTGCCAGCAGTTTCTGAGAATGCTCCAACGGCTTGCAACCGACTTCCGCGCCTCATCCATGTCTGCCGAGAACTTTATCGAAACCGGACAGGCAGCCCGCAGCAGCACCGCCGCCCTGCTGCAGGCCATAACCGACGAACTGCTCGTCATGCTTGAAACGCGGAAAACGCATTTCGAATACCGGCGGCTCAATGCCCTGGTCCTCAGCTTCATGATGCTTGCCGTCGCCGCCGTGCTTGTCTTTCTGATTTCGGTAAGCATCACTCGGCCCCTTGCACAAATTACCTCTATTGCACGCAAGATCGCATCCGGCAATGTTTTGCAGGCCCGCACCGACCTGGAACGCGCAGCGGGATCATCAGAAGGCATTCGCAGCGCTACCGGTAACAAAGACGAAATTCTGGTTCTGTTTCAGTCAATGCATGCCATGACCGCGGGCCTGCATGCGCTGCTTGTCCAGGTCCGCCGCTCAGGGGAGCAGGTGACCTCGGCTGCAAGCCGCATCGCCGCCTCTGTCGTACAGCTTGAAGCAACAGTGGCGCAGCAGGTTTCGGCCACCATTGAAACCAGTGCGACAAGCAAACAGATTTCGGCAACATCGCATGACCTGGCCTCCACCATGACGGAGGTTTCCCACAAAGCATCCGAGGCGGCAGAGCTTGCGGGCTCCGGCTATGAGGGTATCGGGGATATCCAGGTAACCATGAATTCGCTGCTCGACGCCGCAAAGGACATTGCAGACAAGCTGTCGATTATTCATGCCAAAGCCGACGACATTCAGCAGATCATCTCAACCATCACAAAAGTAGCCGACCAGACCAACATGCTTTCACTCAATGCATCGATCGAGGCGGACAAGGCGGGCGAGCACGGCCTGGGATTTTCGGTTGTTGCCAGGGAAATCAGGCGGCTTGCCGATCAAACGGCGGTCGCCACAATGGATATAGAAAGCATTGTTCAGAAAATGGTCGTCTCGGTCGATGAAGGCGTTACCGCGATGCGGAAGTTTTCAGACCGGACCGACAAAAGCGTTCATAAAACCAAATCCATCGGCAGCGATCTTTCCGAAATAATCGAACAGATACGCGTTGTGGGGCCGCTTTTCGACTCTGTCGACCAGGGCATGCACATGCAGTCACAGGGGGCCGAGCAAATCAGCCAGTCAATGGAGCAGCTGAACGAAGCGGCGCATCACACGAAAGACTCGCTGCTGGACTTTAAAAAAATCACCGAGGAGCTGAACAAGGCGGTCACGGCAATGCAGGATGAGGTGAAACGCTTCAGACTGACAGATGAGTAAGTGAGGCGGATTTGCTGGCCGCTGAAGGGGTCTTATTTCAGGGAAAGCAGCAGCTCGAAAATGCGCTCGTCGAGCAGTTCTTCAAAACGTATCCCGCCGATATGTTCACTGGGCTGAATGCGCCTGAGCGTTCCTTTGACGGTGATCTGCTCAAAACTCCGGGGGACGATAAGTTCTATAAATACTTGCTCTCCCTGATGCAGCTCCTGATGGGCCGGAAACTCAATCGCTGCACCGGTCCGGCTGAGATTGACGATCGTGCAGTCTTCATAACGCATGCTGAGATTCTTGAAAAAATACTTGGCCAGTATTTCTGTGGCAAATCTGTCTTTTCCGCGTCGGTTGATGGCAATTTCCATGACGTTCTCCGGGTGTGACACAGCTGTACCTGTACGATTGTACTATATCGACAAAAATCGAACATATATTTAATTATTATTGATGGTCCCGTAAAAAGTCCGGAAACGGACGGATTCGTAAAAGGTTCAGAT
>CAZFIB010000145.1:0-5602 GCA_964518865.1 uncultured Thermodesulfobacteriota bacterium | reverse complement strand
TTCTATTCTGAAAATCTCTGAGCGGTTCTGACTACTTTATTGCGGAAACTTACAACCCCGTGGAAAGAAGTTATGCAGCAGGTATAAAGACATTTTATCATACTATCGGTATATAAACATATAACTTGAGAAAAAAACATAATAAAACATAATATGAAATAATAAAGATATATCAATGGTTTAATAACATAATTAATAAAATTAGGATATATTAGAAAGTAATTAGTTGTATTATATGAGAAGATATTATCAGCGCAACTATGCGGTAATAAAAGGACTATAGATCGAAACGGGATACTGCGTTAAGCGACCATGGAAACCCCGGCCCGTTGTCAATGCGGTAGTGACCGGCCAGTGCAATCATGGCTGCATTGTCTGTGCATAACGCAGGCGACGGGAAATAAACCGGTATACTGTGGCGATCTGCTGCAGTCTGCATTTCTCTGCGCAGCATACTGTTTGCCGCTACCCCACCTCCGACGGTAACGGCAGTTGCTTCTGTCTGGTGCACGGCCTGAAATGTTTTTCGCACAAGAATGTCGACAACCGCGGCCTGAAAGCCTGCCGCTATGTCGCAGACAGCGTCTTGATGCACCGGACTGTGCTGCTGGACATAGTATGAAACGGCTGTTTTTAAACCGCTGAAGCTGAAGTCGTGTGATCCGTCATGTATCATCGGACGAGGAAACGAAACAGCGTCCGCACTGCCGCTGCAGGCCATGCGGTCGATCAGGATACCGCCGGGGTACCCGAGGCCGAGAATTTTCGCAACCTTGTCGAACGCTTCACCGGCGGCGTCATCGCGGGTTTTCCCGAGGAGCGTATAGGCTCCGACTGCTTCGACAAAATACAGTGATGTATGTCCGCCGGATACGATAAGACTAATGTGCGGAAACGGTATGTCATGTTCAAAATGCGGGGCAAGAAGATGACCCTCGAGATGATTGATACCTGCAAGCGGAAGGCCGCCGGCATAGGCCATAGCTTTAGCCGCATTTATTCCCACCAGCAGTGAACCGACGAGACCGGGCCCCTGGGTAACGGCAATGCCCTCCAGGTCGTCAAAAGCGGTTTTGGCCTGTTGCAGCGCTTCATTGATAACGGGAATAATATTTTCCTGATGCTTTCGTGAAGCAATTTCAGGGACGATGCCGCCGTATTTTTTGTGATAGTCATTCTGGGATGAGATAACGCTGGAGAGAATCGTCTTTTCATTTTGTATGACTGCGGCAGCGGTATCGTCGCAGGATGTCTCGATTCCGAGCAGAATCATGTTCAGCCTCAAGCAAATTGTGTTGTAACGGGCTGATGAAAAAACGCCCATCTGTTTCGCCATGCCGGGATTGCACTCATTGGATCACTGCGACGCGCAAACAAGTTCGCCTCTCGCAGATCCCGAGCACGAGTGTCCGGGGGTTCCTCGTGATTTCGCGATCACGCAGAGCGGGATTCTGCTTAAGGTGCCGGGCGATCCGGGCATTTTTGAACAGCCTCCAAAAAATGACTTTTTCAACAAACTGTTACGTAATATAATTGATAGTATACTTTATTTCAGGACCGAATCCAGCAGGTTGCGTACTATGGAAATAAAATCTGATTTTCTTATTATCGGGTCGGGCATCGCAGGACTTACCTATGCTCTGAAAGTGAGCCCGTACGGCAGTGTCACGATCGTAACCAAAAAAGACAAAAAAGAGTCCAATACGAACTATGCCCAGGGCGGTATAGCTGCGGTTGTCGACTCATCGGACTCGTATGACTGCCATTACGAAGATACTATAACAGCCGGTGACGGTCTGTGCAAGGATGATGTCGTCAAGCTTGTCGTAACCGAAGGGCCGCAGCGGGTGGCCGATTTAATCAACTGGGGCGTTCCCTTTACAACACGGGGTCGAGGAGCGAAACACCTGTATGATCTCGGACGGGAGGGCGGCCACTCACGACGCCGCATTCTGCATGTGGGGGATCTGACGGGCAGGGAAGTGGAAAAAATCCTGCTCAACAAAATCGCCGAATGTCCGAATATCACTGTTTTTGAAAATCACTTCTTTATCGATCTTATTACGGCGAAAAAGCTCGGCCGCAAAAACGTATCGAAAAACATATGCTACGGCGCATATGTGCTGGACAGCACATCCGGCCGGGTTAACACCTTCATATCAAAGGTGACACTGCTGGCTACCGGTGGTGCGGGAAAAACATATTTATACACCACGAATCCCGATATTTCGACCGGTGACGGCATGGCCGCCGCATACCGGGCGGGCGCGCGCATCGCAAACATGGAATTTATCCAGTTTCACCCCACCTGCGTGTATCACCCGGAGGCAAAAAACTTTCTGATATCCGAGGCCGTGCGCGGCGAAGGCGCGCTTTTGAGACTCAAGGACGGGACCCCCTTCATGGAAAAATATCACCCGCTCAAGGATCTCGCCCCGCGTGATATTGTTGCGCGGGCCATAGATAACGAGTTGAAGAAAAGCGGTGATGACTGCGTGTATCTCGATATTACGCACCGCAAACCGGGTTTTATAAAAAAGCGCTTTCCGAATATCCATGCAAAGTGCCTGACATTCAATATAGATATGACCGTTGAGCCGATACCGGTCGTGCCGGCAGCGCATTACATATGCGGCGGGGTTGTTACCAACTCATGCGGCGAGACCACCATCAACGGGCTTTTCGCATCCGGCGAAGTGGCCTGCACCGGCCTGCACGGGGCCAACCGCCTTGCCAGCAACTCGCTTCTGGAAGCGCTCGTTTTTTCACATCGCGCGGCAGTTTTATCAGTGCAGCAGGATGACGAGCGTGCATGGCCCGACAGCGATATTCCGCCCTGGGACCCGGGCAAAGCCGTCGATATCGACGAGTCGGTTGTCATCGCCCACAACTGGGATGAAATACGACGACTTATGTGGAATTACGTCGGCATCGTTCGCTCGACAAAAAGGCTTGAGCGTGCCTGGAGGAGATTCAAGCTGCTGCGTCGCGAGATAACCGAATACTACTGGAACTTTAAAATTCAGCCGGACCTTATCGAGCTGCGAAACATCGCAACCGTTGCAGGTCTTATCATATCCTGCGCGCTGAAGCGCAAGGAAAGCCGCGGTCTGCATTATACGATAGACTATCCGGAAAAACGAAGGCGTAACGGGAAACGGGACACCATTGTGCAGATTCGTCCCGGCATAAGCCCGGTTCTCGGCCGCGGAACATCACGGCTCAAGTCCGGCAAGAAGTCCGAACCGGCCGGTTTCTCCCTTTTCTCGTCGGTGAGAAAAGAAGATGTCTGAGCTGCACGCCGTGCACTCGGACGCAACCTCGATACGGTCTTCCCGCAGCCCGGCAGCGACAAGCTGCTGCCTGTTTGCTTCCTTGAGATCGACGAACCAGGATCCCGTTTTTCTCTGCACAACATCATGTGACGCGCGGTGCCGCATGAAACAGTCGGCAACATCTTTCCCTGTCTCAAAGCAGCAGGCGCCTATCCCCGGACCGATGCCTGCGATGACAGTGCCGGCATCGATCCCGTACTGCGTGACAAGCAAAGCCACGGCTTCCGAACTGATTCCGGCGCAGGTTCCGCGCCACCCGGCATGAACGATACAGAGCACCGTTAACACCGGGTCATACAGAATAACAGGTACGCAGTCCGCAGTACGAATCACAAGTGCAGTTCCCGGCACGTCGGTTGCAAGACCGTCACAGCCGCTGAAACACCATCCGGTGGGCATCCTGCGGCAGGAGGTATGGGGCTGACCGACACAGGCGATCGCCGTACCGTGAACCTGACGCGTGGAATAGAGACGATTCAGGGGAAGGTCAAAAGCGCCGGCCAGCGCATTGTGGTTATGCATAACATTGCGAGGAGCGTCGCCGGTATGCAGGCCGAGGTTGAGCGATGCATACGGACCGGTGCTGACCCCGCCGCTGCGGGTGGTTACGCCGTGTGTCAGGCCCGGCAGGTCTGCAAGCATCTCAAATGCAAGAAAGGGAATACCGTTTGCCGATTTTTCGATCATGGTAGTCAGTATACGATATAGAGGTGACGAGGTAAAGAGGCGATACGGCTGGAGCTGCCCCCGGCCTTGAGGCACGAGAGCGGGGGCGAGAGGAAAGCGCCTACAGTAAGCCGGGATATTTAACGAATTACTGCAGCCATCCGATTTTATGTCATTTCGACCGCAGGAAGAAATCTCTTCAGGGGCTTGATATTTCTCAGTCGCCGTGCTCCGTCGAAATGACAGAACGGCTCTATAGTAGTGTTAAAAATGCCCTGAAAAAAAGGCTTCTTAAACGACCTGCTGTTTAGAAAAGCCAAAATAATCAGAAGATAACAGCGATACAGGCAAACACTAAAAATGGGGGGACGCGCTCTGTCGCGTCCGGTTAAATGAGTATACGCTGAAAACAGGATATCAGCCTCATGACCGTGCGAAAGCGGATAATCGAACTGTTGGGGGAGGGCAGCCGGTCTGTACGCGAGCTTTCACAGGAACTGCATATTTCCGAGCGTGATGTTGTCGACCACCTCGATCATGTCGGAAGGGCCCTGCGCGGTACGTTAAAAACCGAACCGGCGGTATGCTTGAAATGCGGATTCAGATTTTCAAAGCGCATGTCGGGGAAGAAACCGGGAAAATGCCCGGTCTGTAAAAGCGAGCATATCAGCAGGCCCCGGTTTTACCGGGTTGTTTCGGATCGAGACCGGAGCCGACCGTGAATATCTTCCGCTCGAAGCATCCGTTTTCATACAGCAGGTACGGAGCTTCATGATCGGACCAGGCCGGCAGTGCGTAAAACGAGCCGTTTTCCCGCACGTCAGTTATGCTTTCATGCCGATGGCCGCATATGACGATATCGGCACCGCTGGTCAGTCGCCGGTCGATCTCATCCATAGTGAAGTCAAAGCGGGACTGGTCCTGTCGCTTTATGACCGCCTTGCTTTTGAGTATGAACTTTTTCGCAATGTAGTTTTCGACACTTCCCGGCAGCACCAGGTCGAGAAATCTGAAGAGCGGCCACTTCCCGGCTCTGTAGCTGAGAAAGTGTGTATCGTTGAGGCACAGCATGTGACCGTGTGAAATGCATATTTTATTACCATCGAGCGTGATGACGGCCTCTTCCCCGAGATGGCGTATGCCGAAGCGCAAGAGCGTTGCGGGACGCATGAGAAAATCGCGGTTGCCGAAAACGAATCCCACTGTGCCGCCGGATGAACTGATGGCCTGCAGTGTGTGGAAAAGACCCGCAAAGGCATGGATGAGAGCGCGGTTGTTGGCCCAGAAATCAAACAGGTCGCCGAGAATATAGACACTGCAGCGCTGCTGCAGGGCGCAGGCAAAAAAGGAATCGGCGAGGCGCTTTCGCTGATGATTGTCAGGGCCGAGATGCAGATCAGAGGTGAAAACAGTAGAGCCTTGTTTCATAGTGCAAAAGAATTTATAATGGCGGTCACTACAAAAAGATAGCCTATGTAGACTGATCTGTGCAACTGAAATAATAATCATGGGTAAACCTCCGGCTCCGCCGGAGGACTCACAATGGATGACATATGCGGGAATATAAGAAAACCTCCAGACTTGGTGAAGTGCTCAAAGTT
>CAZFIB010000144.1:0-5624 GCA_964518865.1 uncultured Thermodesulfobacteriota bacterium | reverse complement strand
GAATTACTCCATCTGCCCTTCGAAAATGTGAAGTTATTTATTCGCAAGCCCTAAGTATTGAGTATTGAATCAACACTACCTCACAACAAAATCGGAAGTCACAACAAAAAAGCCTGTGCCGGGGGTCAAGCGGCACAGGCTTTCAAAGGGGAGGTGCAAAATGAAGAGACAAGTCAAGGATGCTGTCATTTGTGCAGTACTGTCAAGATGTTTTTCCACCGGCGGGGAATGACATAAAAAGCAACAAAAAAAGCACTTAGGAATCGTCCTAAGTGCTTGATTTTACTTGGCGCGCCCAGCAGGATTCGAACCTGCGACCTTTGGATTCGTAGTCCAACACTCTATCCAGCTGAGCTATGGGCGCAAAAATTCGTTTAAAATTAATTTTAATAGTATATAGTATTTTTTTCTGACGGTCAATCATCTAAATCTCATATTTCAGAAAGCCGTATGCTCACCATTTCACCCGAAAGCATTCGGCAGGCGCTTGACCTGTCCTCATTCGATGCGGCCGGGGCTCAGAAAATGATGGCGCCCAATCCCCGCAGCATGGTGCGTCCGCCGGGAAAGCACGGCAGGCACCGTACCGGGGCCGTGCTGCTGATGTTTTACCAGAAAGACAGCGGCACCCACATCGTGCTTATCAGGCGACATAAGCGCCTGAAGTATCACCCCGGGCAAATTTCGTTTCCCGGCGGCCGACAGGAAAAGGGTGAAGAGCTTTTGCAAACGGCCTTACGGGAAACCTGCGAAGAAGTCGGCACCCCGCCCGAAAACCTGCTCGTGCTCGGCAGCCTTCACCCTGTCTACATTCCCCCGTCTGATTTCTGCGTGCACGCGTTTGCTGCCTGGCATGATGGCGATCCTTTGTTTAGTATGGATGCAGCAGAGGTTGAGGAGATTCTTGAGGTGCCCGTAGAAACATTTTTCGACTCCGCCCTGCGCAAAACCGAACTGAGGCGTTCGGCGGACAAAGCCGTTTCGGTCCCCTATTTTGCGCTCGCTTCCTGCAAAGTGTGGGGCGCAACCGCCATGATACTCAGCGAAATGGTAGAGCGGTTGAAAGCCGTAAGCAGTTAAATAATTTTAAGCTCTGTAGAAAAAACCGACTTCCAGAAACCGGCGGTGCCCGCCTTTTTAATTTCAGCAAACTCCTCAGGAGTATAAATAAGGATGTCCAGGGCGGGAGTCAGATCGAAAACCTCGTTGAAATCCATAAAACGCTTATGAAATGCACGATCCGTTTGAGCTACCAGCAGGATATCGATGTCACTGTCCGGTGAAAAACGGTCTGAGGTGAAGCTACCGAAAATGTATGCTTCGCAAACTTTACCGGTAAGTACGCTGCGCAGCTTTTGGACGAACTCTTCTTTAGTGCCGCCGTTCAGAGGGTCGCACGCATCGGCACAGATCAGCACATCATCATTCTGCAGCAAATGTTCTTTGGAGTTCATCTTCAACATGTACCATTATTTTTTTTGCCAGCTTCAGTGCTTCATCTGCCTGCTGCCGGGTAAAACATTCAAACGGTGCGCCATGGGGAAGGCTGTCCGGGTATCTCGCCGTAATATAGTATTGATCGAGTATTTTCGACGCTTCTTCCACTTCATCATTAATCTTGAGTTTCTGTGCGATAAGCCGCACGGAATGACTTTTTACCAGATCATATCCCCGCAAATACGCTAATCCTTTCAGTGCCTTTTCAGCCGACTGTTGAGCAATAAAACATGTTTGAGCATAGAATCCCTGACGCCAGGAATGCTCCCCCCATTCAATGTCGTTTCTGGACTGACCTATCCAGTCCTTTGCACGTTGCCGGGACATGGGACGCTACCCTTGAAAAGATATGAATAATGAGCCGTAGCACTAATCTTATCGAAGTACGGCAATTCCTATTATAGGTGTGCACTGTATGTGTGTCAATATGCAGACCGGACCGAAAGCATTGCGGTCAATCAATACATGACTTCCCGATTTATTGACATATCACCACAAAGCAGCTATGTATTGACTTATAGCAGCTGCTTTGTGGTGCATCTCTGATGAAACGTGCAGGCATTAAGTAATGTAAACCGGTATCTTTTACAGGTTAAAGCAGGAGCGGACATTTTGATTACAGAACGGGGCAAACCCATAGCCAGGATCATAAAAGAACAAACAGCCGACGATTCAATCCGAAAGATGCTGGAACCGCTGATCTGAAAAGGTGTCATAACCACACCGAGCCGGAACATCAACAGAGAGCCGCCAAACAGAATACTCCTGCGCGGAAAAACGGTTTCCGAAATGGTGATCGAGGAGCGCCGGTGATCCTCTGCCTGGATACAGGAGCCCTGGTAAAAATCTTGCTTCAGCTTCAATTATTCATAAGCGAATCCCCCGGGTATATATTTTGCCTGTTTCGACCAAAAGCTCAACAATGCCGCCCGGCTCGAAGGCTTTGAAACGTGTGAACTCTGACAGGCACGTGAACGATTTCTGCTCAAGCACCGACATAACTATATGATCCTGTTGCATACAAAAACATCCCGGGAGGACCTGCAGCCATGATTAATAAATTAAAACAGCTCTGTTGCGGTGCCGTCATACTCACCGCCTGCCTGATTCTGCTGACCGGGACGGTATCCGCAGCCGTCCGGAAGCTCGTGATCCTGACGACGAACGATTATCACGGCCAGCTCGATCCGATCATCACGACCGAGGGGGACTCAGCCGTGGAACTCGGCGGTAGTGCACGGCTGAAGCAGGCGATAGACGGTTTCAGGGAGCAGTATCCCGGCAGCGTGCTTGCGGTGAATGCCGGCGACATCTTCACCGGCAAGTATTTTCTGCATTTCAACGGCGAGGCTACATTCGCCGCGCTGTCCTTTGCCGGTATAGATGTCGCCACCCTCGGAAACCACGAGTTCGACCGGGGCACCTGCCTCCTTGCCCGCGCGCTGCCGCACTGCTCGTTCCCCACGGTTGCGAGCAATCTGGTGCTCTCCGAAACGAGTCCGCTGCGGGGAAAACTGAAAGACTATGAACGTATCGAGCGAAACGGCCTCACAATAGGTGTCTTCGGACTAATGACACCCGATTTGAACCGTATATCCCGTGCCGGTTCATCCGTATCCGTAAATGCCGACCTCGCCGGCTGCGCCCGGGCGGTCATCGAGCGCATGCGCTCCCCGGCACAGCCCGACCTGATCGTTGCCCTCACCCATATCGGGCTCGACGCGGACCGCCGGCTGGCCCGTGACGTACCGGCAATCGACATTATCTGCGGCGGCCATTCGCATGATTTTCTCGGCAAAGGAGAAGAAATCACAGTTGAGCATGCAGGCGGCGGAAAAACACTGATCGTACAGGCCGGCGCCCGCGGCAAATATCTCGGTGTTTTGAAGCTCAGCATCGAAAACGGGGCTGTCAAAAATCACACCTGGGATCCGCTCAGGCTTGACCGCTCGGTTGCCAAAAGCCCGGCAGCCGAAGCGTTTCTTGCAAAATACCGCGACCGTCTGCCCCCGCCCCGGGCGCTTACCATACTCATGGAGCCCCTCGACTGCCGCTCCGCAACCGTCAGAAACAGTGAGGCGGCGGCCGGCAACCTGATCTGCGATATCATGCGCGAAGAGTTCAAAACAGATATAGCCCTGCACAACGGCGGCGGCATTCGTGGCGACAGAATCATTCCCGCAGGTATTATTTCAACCGATGATGTCGAGACCATGCTTCCGTTCGGCAATACCGTAAGCATCGTCAGGCTTACCGGCAAAGCCCTCAAAATGCTGATCGAGCAGTCCGCTGCCCGCCTCCCGCGACTGAGCGGCAGCTTCCTCCATGTAAGCGGATTGCACTATACCGCCGACATGTCGGGCAGGCCGCAGATCGTGCAGCTTGACCGCCGCGGCAACCCGTCAAACATCATGCAGTTCGGCACCCGCGTCAAAAATATGATGTTCGTTGAAAAAGACGGTTCCCTGCAGCCTTTGAAGCCCGACCGTGTATACAGCATTGCCCTAAATTCCTACCTGGCTGGCGGCGGAGACAGCTATTTTATGCTGGCTAAGGCAACGGAGCGTACCGATACCGGCATCATGCTGCATAAAGCAGTCGAGACATGGCTTGCACGACAGGAAGCGGTTATGCCGACCCTCGACGGCAGAATCAAAATAGTAAAAAATGAGAATAAAAAAAGGATTGAGAATAAAAAAGATAGCAATCACAAAAAAGGATTACCCCGTACACGAAATTTTCCTCTTGACCGTACCGGTATTTCATACTATACATATAAGTATTAGTGTTTCACACATATTAACTACGACATTTTCGGTTATCATAGCAAACAGCAACCATGCCGGCACATCGAATATTCCATATTCTTCTTTTCATGGTGATGTTTCTGCACCTGGTTTCTTCGCATGCCGGGCGGGAATATTTCGATGGACACATCGATCTTAATGCAACCTCTATTCATAAAGTCGTATCCGACAAAACAGGCAAAAACGACCAGCGGTCTTCAGACCAGCTCCTCCTGAGAATTTTTTTAGAGGACTGGGATCATCTTACAATCGCGTCGACGGTCGATATTCCACCGATCACCATTAATCGTCTTCCCACCTTTTCCTCCATTTCTTCGGTCAGGCTCATCCTGTAATCGTTTTCTCACAATACGGCAACAAAATACAGCCGGCAGCAGTGTCCGCACTGGCAGGACTGCAAACGTCCGTCCGCCTGTCACGGGATGCAGCCGGATACGAATACGATTGCAGAGGAGTCTACGATGAAAAAAAACTATTTTGCATATTACAAAATGTCCCGTGTGACGTGCTGCAGGATCGTCATGCAGCTTGGTCTTGCTGCTGTTTTTCTCGTGATGGCAGGAGCGGCCCGGCACACGGATGCTGCTGAACCCGAAAAAGAAAAAACACTTATTGTTTTTTATTCCCGTACCGGCAACAGCTCCGTAGTGGCCGATGTGCTCAAGGACCACCTGCAGGCGGACACGCTGCGCATACGAGAGCACACGGACCGCTCAGGCACGCTCGGCTTCTGGGGAGCCGCTCTCGACTCGTTCCTGAACCGCCAGGCGGACATTGAGCCGGCACAGCCCGATTTAAGCGGTTATAAAAACATCATCGTTGTTTCGCCCATCTGGAACTGGAACCTCTGTGTGCCCATACGCACACTGCTGCAAAGAACCGATTTTCAGGGAAAGCGGCTGGTCGTTTTTACCACAGCCAATATCGATATAAAAAAATACGAACCCTACGGGGATGACGCCCCGTTTGTGAAACGTTTTTTCCGTGACTACCTGCGCAAAAAAAGCCTATCAATGCGGGAGGTTGCCCGATCTTCGGGTGCGGAAATACGGGGTCACTTCCACATCGCCACAAAGGGCATATCGAAAAAAAAGATTCGGGCGGAAACCCTCGGCTTTATCGAGCAGGTTCAGTATGCATTATCACTGCCCGTTCGACATGCACACCACATCGCCCGAAACCGACAGTAACAGGGAGGCCGTCATGATAAAAGTACACACCAAGGATGAACTGAAAAAAGCGCTGCACAGCAACAAGGAAGATATTCGTAACCGTTCACAGTTTTTTTAAGAAAAAAGCTCAAGATGTTGTGTAGCCTTC
>CAZFIB010000143.1:0-5658 GCA_964518865.1 uncultured Thermodesulfobacteriota bacterium | reverse complement strand
CGTTGTACTTCCACGATAGCCAGTCGAGGAGCCGTGCCCAGGAACTCATTTCCCGGTCCAAAGGATGCGACGGGTCTCCGATGGATATGTTTATGACTCTCACATTTGGCGCGACTGGCGGTTCTCCGTTCTCTTGTTCATAAAGCCGACGTACGGCCCGGTGGATCAAATCGACTGGCAGAACCGTATCCGGAATAGCTTCGTATACATACTGGCCGTCAAAACCGCGACGCGGCTGCATGACTGGCCGCACGTAAAGCGGCCGGGGGCTGGGAGTGTGGCCGTCGTCAAGGTCGCCGTGGCAGATGAGCGATGCCATCGAAGTTCCGTGCACCCTTTCGTGAGCTTGGTAAGCCGACTCGTAATCATCGGGATCGTCAACGACGACTCGTCCGTCCAAGAGGTGATGGCCTGTCAAGGGCAGGCCGTCGAGCAAGGCAACCAGTGGGTCGCCTTGTGGAAGGTCAGGTTGGGCGATGTCCCCAAGTTCTTCCGCATCGTTCAAGTCGTCGTATGACCGCAGTGCACACTGCCCGACGGGCCGGAAATGCCATACATCCTCACACTGAAGAAGCCTGACTTCGCGTTGGTCGATGATCTCCGTCGCTTGGGCAACGGGAATCCGCCCGAGGATGCCGTGATAGCCGATTTCTGAAATGACACATTGACCAACGACCTCGCCGCCCATTTCCTCAACAACGCCACGAATATACTCCGCAGATGTTCGTCGCCGGTCGGCGTTCTGGCGGAACCAGAGCTCGGCTTCAAAAGGCACTGTCGTTTGACCATATTCGGCGCGCAGTTTCCAGTCCTCCAAAACGCCAGTTTCACGGATGCGGTCTTCTGCGCCCCATGGTCGAATCGTGTGCAAGTGCTCGAATGCGTGTTTGAGCGGGGCGAGACCGCGACGGAATTTCACGGCTGGATTCTGCTGCCATTGAGTGTAAAGATTCAGCACTTCCTGAAGCGCGCGCTGGTCAGTCATGACCAAAAAGAGCTGCCCTTTGAGATGCTTCTCCGCGTCTTTTTCATCTTCAAACCCATGCGCTGGAGAGATGTCATCGACTTCGAATTCCCCAAGCCATTCGAGCCCCTCAATCTTCTGGACCGCGTTGATGAAGTTCTGGACCGGCCCAATGGTCTCCAGCACCAAAGCTTGTTCAGGCTGAAGGCCTGCGGCGTTGCCTTGAAGCTGCATCCGGTGTCGCGCCATTGCCTGTGAGAGTCGCACAAAGTGGGGCGAGAGGCGGTCTGCCTGTTGACGCGGCGCGGGGATCTTGACCTTTCCAAAGCCCGGTTGACGCTTGGCGCGTTCAGCAAGTGTTGGTTCCGGGAAAACGAGAAGAGGATAATCCGGCATGTTTACTTCCTCTCCCCGTTGGTGCCGGGTGTGAACCGGTTTTTCCAGTGTTGCAGGCAATGCCTTGCTATCGCACGGCTATCGGCGCTGGGTTCGGTCAAGGCGATGCGCCGTAGAACATCCACTCCGAAATCCTCGATTTCGGCGAAGCTCAAGCCTTTGAGGCTCTGAGCCAAGCTGCGCGGAGAGAGCCCCAGTGAATGCCCTGTGCGCTTTTGGAAACGGCGGAACCACTCCTCCACCTGGCCTTGTCGCGGCATGGGCAATTCAAGACGAAGCTGAAAACGTCGCCAGACCGCGCGGTCGAGAAGTTCCGGGTGATTGCTTGCGGTAATAACAACGACATAGCTCGGAAGTGCATCGACTTGAAGCAGCAATGAGCTGACCACGCGTTTGATCTCTCCGGTCTCGTGAATATCGCCGCGTTCCTTCCCGACAACATCGAACTCGTCGAAGAAGAGAACACACTGGCGCGAGCGTGCATGCTCGAAAACTTGGCCGATGCGCTGGGCGGTTTCCCCGAGATAGCTCCCAATGATTGCTTCGTACCGGACCACCAGGAAAGGAGCGTTCAGCTCGTCCGCTATGGCCTCCGCGAGTGATGTCTTGCCGTTGCCCGGGGGGCCAGCGAACAGCACGCGATGGCGGGGCTCCAAGCCGTGAGACCGGAGGAGATCCGCTCGGTGTTGTTCCTCAACGAGTTCTCGCACAGATTTTTCGACTTCCTCGGGTAGGATCAAATCGTTGATGCGATGTTTCGGCATCACTTCTGCTACAAGTGGCCCCGAGCGGTTCACCGCCGGAGGCGTAGTCAGGGGGCGCGGTTTGCCGTTGGTGTCCTGCTTCAGTTGAGCCAAGAGACGATCAGCAAGAATCGCGTGGTTCTTTGATCTCTCGTCTGCCGCCAACGCTTCAACAGTCTTCTGCACTTGCGCTTCGTCGGCGCGCGCCGCCGCCCGTACCAGATTTAGAATGAGGTCAGCTCGTGCCATGGGTTATTTCTCCGTTCCCAAGATCGTGTTGAGCAAGCCTTCGCTCTCGTTCTCCACGGCCAAAATGTCCGATTTGATCTCGTCGAGACTGCGCAGCGGCTGGGGCTTGTAGAAGTAGCGGGTAAATGACAGCTATTATTGAATTGATAAGAACTTGCTTTTCGATGGAGAAAGTATAGGCGGAGAGCGGTTGTATGTCAAGCAAAACGCTGCCGCAAGATATTGGCATCGGCCGGTTTGAGAAAAATGGAGGTGCCGGCTGTGTCGGCGTGCGCGGCGTGGCGGGTCTGAGAAGGGGTGTTATGTCAACCGGGCGGGCATACCATTGGTGACGTTGTTAAATTGTTCAGTTTGATATTATCTGCTCAACCAGTTCTCTTTTTTCTGCAAAAATATGCTCTCCTTTTTGAGACGACATACTTACCGCAGAGCGACTGACATTCAGATATCTTGCAACTGCAGCACCAGTATGTTTCAACTGACGGACTGCACTGTAGTAAAATATAAATCTGTCACCTTTTAGTTCAAACGACAGGAGAATTAAATGACAGCCGAATTAACATATGAGGACCGGGCTGCCGGCGCACTTTACGGCATGTTTATCGGTGATGCCTTGGCCATGCCCGTTCACTGGTATTATGATACCAACGCTTTAATAAGGGACTACGGGATCGTGAAAGACTATCTGCAGCCCCGCAATCCCCACCCTGATTCAATTCTCTGGCGATCTTCATATACACCGCAAAACAAAAAGGTTGATATACTGCACAACCAGTCACAATTCTGGGGAAAACGAGGAATACATTACCATCAATTTCTAAAGGCCGGAGAGAATACGCTCAATTTAAAGCTGGCCAGAGAACTGCTTTTGCTGATTAAAAGACAAAAGCGTTACGCTGAAAACGAGTGGCTTGAGCATTTAGTGGCCTTTATGACCACACCGGGCCGTCACAATGACACCTATGTCGAGGAATATCTCAGACATTTTTTCACACAATACGGACGAGGGTGTGATCTCCTGGAAAGCGGCAGAAAGGATGAAAATCATATCGGGGGGTTGAGTCTCATGCTGCCGCTGCTTATGGTTTTTGGTCAAGACACGGAGTATGCACTTCAAACCTCCCTAAACCACCTGGCGCTGACACACGGTGGCAATGCCATGTATGAGGGAGGAAAAATTACCGCTCAAATTATTTTGGATGTACTGCATGGAAAAAAGGTCAGAAACGCCATTTTTGACCGGTACCTGGAACAGCATGCCATCCTGTCACCCCGCCGTTTTGAGTCCCTGTTGGCGTTCCCTGATCACGTGGTGGTCGGAAAACACTTCTCTTCAGCCTGTTACATGAATGAATCTGTTCCAGCAACACTTTACCTGGCCATGAAATATCGAAAAGACCCTGAAAAAGCGTTGATTGCAAACACCATGTGCGGCGGAGACAACGCCGGCAGGGGGGCGGTACTGGGTGCCATACTTGGCGCCCTCAATGGTATGTCCTGTTGGCCCGAAAGGTGGATTAATGGGTTGTTGGATCCCCCGGAAACCGTTTTTAATATGTAATCAGACCCATGCGTGATAAATCATACATATTTGATATATACTTATATAGAATACCGGCATAAAAAAACCCTCTGGGCGGGGTAACCCAGAGGGGAAAGAGGAGGTAACCAATGGAGGAGATCTCCACAGTCACATCTTTTTTATAACATTTCTGGAAAAAGTCGCAAGACTGCTGCTGACGGTACTTGACAAAAGCAGGAAAAGCGGCATAATAGATAATTATTATTAATAGAAATAAATTATCAAAAAAAACTGACATGAACAAGAAAAACTGCGGTGTTTCCGACCCTGATACACGGATGCAGGATATGCTCGCAAAGCTCAAAAGCAGGGATTTTCGCATTACTCCTCAGCGTTATGCAGTAGTGAGCATTCTGGCAAAAAGTGCCGGGCATCCGAGTGTCGATGAGGTGTATCAGCAGGTCAGGACACAATTTCCCACAACAAGCATCGCAACCGTTTATAAAACAGTGACCCTGCTCAAAGAACTGGGTGAAGTTCTGGAACTGGGTTTTCATGACGGCAGCAACAGGTACGACGGCAGCCGGCCCTATGCGCATCCGCATGTTATCTGTACACACTGCAGTAAAATAATGGACCCTGAGCTGACACAGCTGGATGATCTCAGCAGGGAAATGGCACGCAAAACCGGGTACACCATAGATTCGCACCGGCTGGATTTTTTCGGGGTTTGTCCCGAGTGCCAGAAAAAAGCATAAAAATTTTTTACCCCTAAATCAATAACCATTATTTATAGAAAAAGAGTAATTAATAAAAATGATACAGCCAAAAATATTATATGCTTGAAAAAGAAAAACCATGAACTACATAGGGTAAGAGTAGGCCGAACAGGGGGGCCACTGCATATAAACCATCAGGAAGAAAGGAGCATATGACAATGGGAGAAACCAGCAGAAAACTCACCACAGCTGCCGGCATTCCCGTCTGCCACAACCGGACGTCCATCCGGATAAAGGGCTTCATTGCATACTACACCGTCATTGCGAACGAAGTGAAGCGATCTCCCTGAACACGGCACCCTGCCTGGTGAGATTGCCTTCAGCCTCCGTAGCATAGCTGCGGAGGACGGGGCATCGCGGCGCAATGACGCTTAACGCATACGTCACAACGAAAACGGTTATCGTCCGAACACACAAAAAACGCAAAGGAGGAGACAGATTATGGAAAAAAACGACCGCAAGCACACAACCAACGATGCGGGTATGCCCGTATCAAGCGACGAGTTTTCCCTTACCGTGGGGCCCGACGGTCCCATCCTGCTTCAAGACCACTACCTTATCGAACAGATGGCCAACTTCAACCGGGAGATGATTCCGGACCGCCAGCCGCATGCTAAGGGCTCGGGGGCCTTCGGGACTTTTGAGGTGACTCAGGACGTCAGTGCCTACACAAAGGCGGTCCTGTTCCAACCGGGTTCGAAGACCGAGGTGCTGGCCCGGTTTTCCACGGTGGCCGGCGAGTCCGGCAGTCCTGACACCTGGCGGGATGTGCGCGGATTTGCGCTGAAGTTCTATACTCCCGACGGCAACTACGACATGGTGGGCAACAACACGCCGGTGTTTTTCGTGCGTGACCCCATGAAGTTCCAGCACTTCATCCATTCGCAGAAGCGCCGTGCGGACAACGGCCTGCGCTGCAATGACATGCAGTGGGACTTCTGGACCCTGTCGCCTGAAACCGCCCACCAGGTCACGATACTGATGAGCGATCGCGGAATTCGCAGG
>CAZFIB010000142.1:0-5698 GCA_964518865.1 uncultured Thermodesulfobacteriota bacterium | reverse complement strand
CCCTGTTTTCAGGGGCCAACGAGTTTTTTTATTTTTTAGATGGTGAATCAGGGGCCATTTAACGAAATACCGTGGCCATTTCCCCCGAAACGCCTCGGACCCAACCGAGCGCATATCTTTGGGAACATCCTTAAATAAGTAAATAACTCCTTCTAAAAAACTGCTGTCGCCCCTGCCGGACTACCTGTTCATCCCTTCGGCACCGCAGTATGTTTTCAAGCATCTCCCACCATTGACCCCGTTGTCCATTATAAAAACTGCTTGCCTTATTCATCGATATAATGCATATCTATATGTATATTTAATACATATATTTACGAGGTTTTTTAAATGAGAACTACATTAAACATTGAAGACAAACTTGTTGAAAGAGCATCAAAGCTTACTGGAATACATGAAAAAACAGCTCTTGTCCGTAAAGGTCTTGAATCTCTAATCAGTCTGGAGAGCAGCAAGAGGTTGGCGGCACTTGGGGGAAGCGAGAACTCAATTCGGATGCCAAGGCGGCGAAAATCGGAGCCATGAAATGATTCTTGCCGACACAAGTGTTTGGATCAGGCATTTCAGAAAATCCGACGATGAACTGATTGCTCATCTGAATATTGGCTTTGTTGCATGCTACCCATTTATTATCGGTGAATTGGCTTGTGGTAATTTAGGTAATCGATCAGAAATCCTGACACTTCTTCAGGCACTTCCTTCTGTACCCATTGCTGAAACGCCGGAGATATTAGCTTTTATTGAAAATCAATCACTTATGGGACGAGGACTTGGATATATAGATGTCCACCTGCTGGCATCTGCAATTATCGGCAATGCTGTTCTCTGGACATATGATCGTCGTCTCAGTGAAGCTGCAACAGAACTGGGGGTTTCATATCCGAAGAGCTAAAAAGTTTCGATTTCGGGGACATCCTAAATAAGTAAATAACTCATTCTTCAATATTGCTGCTGTCGCCCCTGCCGGATTATCTGCTCACCCCTTCGGCACCGCAGTATGTTTCAAGCATCTCCCGGTCTCCAGAAGCAGCATGTTTCATGCTTCGAAGTTTGTTCCTGTATATATGGTTTGAATTTTTGAAAATTCAGTATTGTCTCTCCCGATTTACCCCCCTGTCAGCGGCATGCCTCTGCTGCTATCCCACGGTACTTATTTACTCTTTTAAGGCTGTCCCCGGAATACATCCAAAACCCTCCGGATCAGACATGCCGCTAAAAAAATTTGTTAATAAATTGAGCAGCGCTGTTTTTTTAATTGACCCGAAAACAGCCTTTATCTATGCTTGCGTCTTATAAGCATGTCGGCATACAGGTAATCCGCCGTTTCGCATCGTAGATGTCTTTACATCCGCGATTGACTGCGGCTGCCACGGAGGATACTTCATGAAAAAAAAACTCACTGTAGTCGTTCTACTCTTTGTGTGTTGCGTGATAGGCCGGCCGGTCATCGCTGCAAAAGCCGCACCCGTGGTCAAGCCGGGGGATGCCCTGCCCAGGCTCGTCTCGCGCCACGAGCTTTCATCGCAGGAGCGCTCGTATCTCGGCCTGCCTTCAGGCCGGCTTCCGTTCATGCGGCAGAAGGAGTTCCTGATCGGCGACATACAGGCCGACATCATCGTCATTGAGTTTTTCAACCGCTACTGCTCGTCCTGCCAGGCCCTGGCGCCGGTGCTCAACCGGGTCCATGAACAGGTGCAAGACCTCACGGAACCGGGGCAGAAGATCAGATTCATCGGTATCGGCGCCGGCAACAACGCCCGCGAGATTGCCGCGTTCAAGCAGGAAAAATCCGTTTCCTTCCCGCTGATCCCCGACCCTGATTTTGAAATGTACAATGCCGTGGGAGACCCCGGCGGTACGCCCTTTACCATTATCGTAAAAAAGCGGGATGGAAAAGCCGCCATCGCCGCCGTCAGCAAGGGGCTGATCCATGAGCCCGGTCACTTCATCGACCTGATACGCGAAGCTGCCGGCCTCGCTCCCGCCGCGGCTTCTGCAGCCGCTGAGACAGACACTGCACCGCCTGATGAGCGCATGCTTGCGCTCGATCTTTCCGAGGAAAAGGTTCGGGAGCTGATACGCGGCGCCATGCGCCGGGCCTCCCCTGACGGTACGAAGATTCGCAAACTGACCGCGCGCGAGAATTCCTCCGGCGGGCAGGTCTACCGGGGAGCGCTCGTCAGCGCAGACGGCACGCGGACCGTGCTGTACGCGCAGCTCATCAGCCGCAAGCCGGTCTGCGATGTGTGTCACGGCATCCACTTTATCGTCGCCTTCGACCCGCAGGGAACAGTCAGGGGTTTCAGTCCCGTTCATGTGACAAAATACGGCAATGTCCTGTGGAACGACCGGGAATCCGGGTTTATGCGGCAGCGGCTTGTCGGGCGCTCGATCCGAACGCACCACAAGTTCGACCCGCAGGTCGATGCGGTTTCGACGGCCACCATGAGCTCAGCGCTTATTGTCAACAGCGTCAACAACCTGAAAGATGTTCTGCAGGAGATCGAGCAGCAACAGGAATAAACCACACAGCGGAAGACCCTGAAAGTACAGTATGATGAAAAGGTGGATACCTTGGCCTTGGCGATGAAAAACCGGAGGGTGTTATTGAAATCGCGGAAGGTAAAAATATTGACACTACGGCTGATGGAAAATTAACCGGGATTGAAATTCTTAAAGCCTCCGAGAAGATCAATATCGATACAATCCGACAAAAAAGGATGGTTCTAATTATTTATCTTTCTGGAAACCCCCTGAAGCGAACAGAGCAGTAAAGGCTGATACTTGAAAATATAGGGACACTTCCCATATTAATTTGTTGACAGATGTCTACTGTCAGGAGAAAAAAGGACGGTTCTATTTATTGATCTTTCTGGAAATCCCTGTGGCGGACAGAGCAGTAAAGGCTCATACTTAGAACCGTCCCCTTTAATGCAGATCCGGCGCCCTGGGGGCTGCTCTGCTTTTCGGCATTGTTACGCTCGTCGCGCTGGGCATTCCTTTCCTGATTCGGTTCTTCAACAGACACAAGAGATCGTGAAACAAGAGCAGATCGGAAAAAACCTTTGCAAGACAAGGGATAAACCACCATAATGAAAGTTGGTTTTTAAATCGAATATTTGCAAATAAGGGGTCAAGCCTGCACTATTGCAGTGCCGTAAGTCAAGCCAGAACGCGTCTCAGAGCGAGGCTGGCGGCAGATAAAAAAAGAAACGACAATTCGAGGAAATCAAAAAAAAGATCATTACTATGTCAAGATAAAGATTTGACACTATTTCCTACCATGCCAGTGCCGCGCTGTACAGCCTCATTGTAGATTCCGCTCGCATTCGACCACCCAAAACGTTTTTATTCGACCACTGAATACGATTCTATTCGACCAGTAAAACGCTGTCATTCGACCAGCGAAAACGCTGCTATTCGACCACCCCACCGGCAGCAAGGGATTCCGATCGGCGACGAGAGAAGTTGCTAAAAACCGTATATGCTTCCTTGAGACATAATCATTTGAGGAGGAAGCTATGCCCGGGAGGAAATCCATGCGCACGATACGAGAAGTTTTGAGGCTGAAGTGGCATGTTGGCCTTGGGAACCGCCAGATAGCCACAAGTTGCCGGATATCCCACAGCACCGTTGGAGATTATCTGACACGAGCCCACACGGCGGGTCTGAGCTGGCCGCTGCCGGAGGATCTTGACGACAGCAGCCTGGAGGGGATGCTGTACCCACAGAAGGACGCGCCCGAGTCTTCATCACGTGCAATGCCCTCAATGCAGTATCTGTACAACGAGCTGAAACGCAAAGGCGTCAATCTGCATCTGCTGTGGTACGAATACAAGCAGCAGAACCCGGACGGATATCAGTACAGCTATTTCTGCCAGCAATACCGTACCTGGAAGAAAACGCTCGATGTGGTTCTGCGGCAGGAGCACCGTGCCGGGGAGAAGCTTTTTGTGGACTATACCGGCCAGACGATGCCGGTATACGATCCCAAAACCGGCCATGTCACCCAGGCCCAGATATTCATTGCCTGCCTGGGTGCCAGTAATTACACCTATGCCGAGGCCAGCCTGACGCAGAATCTGCATGCCTGGATACAGGCACACGTGAATGCCTTTGCGTTTTTTGAAGGTGTACCGGCGATAGTGGTGCCTGATAATCTGAAGTCCGGCGTAAAGCATCCCTGCCGGTATGAGCCTGATATCAATCCCACGTATCAGGAACTGGCCGATTATTACGGCACCGCCGTGATCCCTGCCCGGGTCAAAAAGCCGCGCGACAAGGCCAAGGTGGAGTCCGGGGTGAAGTTTGCCGAGACCTGGCTTCTGGCAGCGCTTCGCAACCACCAGTTCTTCAGCCTTGCCGAGTTGAACCAGGCAATTGCGAAGAAACTCACCGAACTGAACGATAAACAGTTCCAGAAGCTCCCCACCAGCAGGCGCCGGCAGTTCTGCGAGATCGACAAGCCCGCCTTGCGCGCTCTTCCTGAAAAACCCTATGAATATGCCCTGTGGAAGAAGGCAACGGTCAACATCGATTACCACATTGAGGTTGAGCGGCATTATTACAGCGTACCGTATCAGCTTGCGCATAAAATCGTCGACGTGCGTATCACCTCCCGTACGGTTGAAGTGCTGTATCAAAACAGGCGGATTGCCAGCCATGCCAGGAGCTACCACCGGGGCGGTTTTACCACTGCTGCCGAGCATATGCCCGAAAAGCACAAGAAGTATCTTGACTGGACACCGGCCCGCATTATCAAGTGGGCCGGAGAAACAGGCCCCTGTACAAAGCAGCTTGTGACAGCGATCATGCACAGCCGCCCGCATCCCCAGCAGGGCTACCGAGCCTGTCTGGGCATTATGCGCCTGGGAGACAAGCGCTACGGCCGGAAGCGTCTTGAGGACGCCTGCCGCCGGGCTGTTGCCATCGGATCGTTCTCATACAAAAGTGTTGAGTCCATTCTCAAGAAAGGGCTCGATCAGCAGCCCCTGCAGACTGATGGATCGCAAAAGCCGTCCAGGGCGACAATACACGACAACATCCGCGGTAAAGACTACTACCGCGTGGAAGATCAGGAGGAAACCAATGCTTACTGAACAGACCTTTGAAAAACTCTACGCCATGAAGCTGAACGCCATGGCCGATGCCCTCAAAGAGCAGCTCTCGCAGCCCGACATTGCCGGGCTGCCGTTCGATGAGCGCTTTGCGCTGCTGGTTGATCGGCAATGGGCCTGGAAGGAAAACCGCAAGCTTGACCGGCTGCTCAGAAACGCGAAGCTCAAGCACAACGCCTGCATGGAAAACATTGACTACCGAAAGAGCCGGGGGATCGACAAATCCGTGTTCTCAGGGTTTGCGGGCTGCCAGTGGATCCGGCAGGCGCAGAACATCATCATTACCGGCCCGACCGGTGTCGGTAAAACCTGGCTTGCCTGTGCGGTGGCGAACCTGGCCTGCCGCAACGGCCACTCGGCGCTGTACATCCGCGCACCTCGGTTACTGCACCAGCTAGCAATCGCGCGGGCTGACGGCTCGTACGTGAAATTTATGAACAAGCTGTGCAAGATGAAGGTGCTTCTGATCGACGATCTGGGGATCGCCCCGCTTGCCGATGCCGAACGCCGTGATTTGCTGGAGGTCACCTTGCCTTTTTCTTTGTTGTTTTCAACAATTTGCAGGTACTGGTATTTGCCGG
>CAZFIB010000141.1:0-5811 GCA_964518865.1 uncultured Thermodesulfobacteriota bacterium | reverse complement strand
ACAGGCTGCCTGATTCCACACAGGAATCGTCCGTTTTTTGTTGAGCACATCAATGCCGGACAAAGACCCTGTAGGAGCGGCCTGCGGCCGCGAAAAGAATCGCAGCTGAAGCAGCTCCTGCATGTTCGCACCACCCGACGGGTTGTGCAGGTGGAAGATCGTAGGGTGCGCCGTGCGCACCGAAACGATTAAAGACAGTACCGCGAAGGAATGAAACTCACCGTTATCGCCGGTGTAATTTTTTTACTGAAACTTTTGAGGCCTTCGGCGGTTTAATCAGGTAAAACTCGCGGGGACACCGGAAAAATAATCAAATATTTAATTCAGAAAGATACGGAATAAGTAAATTTATTAAATATTTGGTGCTGATTTTGTAATTTATTTCAGTGAAGCATCGATTTTTATGCAAAAAAAAGAAAAAAATCTTGACATTGTTAAAAAAAAAATCCTATAGTTGGTGTCAAAATAGCCGATAATGCAGTAAACATTTCCGGCTTTTCCGCCGGAGCGGCTGTAATCTCTCTGCGTGCATGCAGGGAATGAAAAATACAACTTGCTGAAATTAGATTAAAAACAAAAAAAACACTATTACACAGAAGGGGGTGATTGCGAGGAGAATATACGGCAATGATGTACCAAACGAAGTACGCTGATCAGGTAAGATGCTGAACGGAATATGAATGAATCTGAATCTGATTTGATGTGCAGTACAGTATGAAACCACATTTTCACTTTATGTGAAAGGAGTGAAGAATGAGTAAAAAGATTTTTACAGCCATTACATGCCTGCTGACGGCACTGGCATTCTGCGCTGCTCCGGTCTGCGCCGACGAGGCGACCACGATTTTCATCGAGGGCGACTCCTCGGTCAAGGTCGGCAGCGACGCTGATTTCCGGGTTCTGATCCTTGACGAAAACGGCGAACTTGCCACCACCTATCAGGGCACCGACATCGAGGACCTGAGCCTTACCGTGGAGTCACTGGTGTACGGCAGCAATGTCGACTTCACGACCGGTAATGTTGTCGATGGTTTTACCACTGATATTACAAACTCAATCGACCTTGAGGAATCTTGGGTGGCATTTAATGCTGCTTACGATCTCGGCACCATCACCAGTCTCGACACGGACACCATCAAGGTGACCCTGAAAAAGGGAAGCGAGTCGATCGTCGGCGAGTCTGACCTTGAGGTGAAGGGCCCCAGCGCCAGCCATCTCGTCGTGCTGACCGGCGGCGTGGGAACCATGCCTGACGTGCTCGACACGATTACACCGCTACAGCTGGACAAAGGCGCCACCAAGGAAGCCGGCGACGCGACCACGGTAGACGTCTTTGCGGTAAAACGAACAGGTTCATCTGCACCCTATACGTACTACTATACCAACAATGTCAGCTCATCCCTGACTGCGGTCGCCGTGGGCGGCTACTGGGATGCTAGCCTGACCAAGGCATCCGGCGCTACCTTTGTTACGCTGGTGGACGGTCATGCAACCGCTGATGTCACCATCACCGACACGCACCTGATCGACAAGCTGGCTGAACAAGCATCCACCTGGAACACGGCTGCCAAGCAGATGGCTGCCATGAGCTGGCTGCTGGAAAACGGTGTCACCGTTACCTGGATGGCGGTCAACTCCGACACTGAGAAGCTGGGTGATGAGAACGGCGAAGTCAACTCCTCAGACCAGCTTTATGTAAATCTTACTAACTTCGACTTGCCGCCGCTGGACAATACTTATGATTTTACTTCTCAGTATCCAGTTCAGACCGGTGACTACTCTTGGTACACGCCTGCTCCGCTCGACACGGTCACCATCATCGGTATCCCGGTCAACGGCCTCAAGGCAACTAGCGGCGCCCAGGTCGTCAACACAATGTTTACTCAGGATGTCGCTGCCGGTACCCTCAACCCGAACTATGTAACACCGCTGGATGCGTACCTGCTGAATTCAGACTGGACCGACAAGCCCTCGAGCTTCAAGGTTCAGGGTGTTGCAGGCAGCACCCATATTTTCGGCGCTGTTGTCGGTTATGACCAGTACAACAACCCGGCACCGTTTGTTGATTCTTCAGACGGTCCGACTGTCAGCCTTGGCTACACCAACGCAGCCGGTACTGATACTGATGTTCCTGCCGAGAACGTCGTAAAAGCACTCGGCCGTACCAATACTTTCAGTGGTGGCCTGTATTCTGCACCGATATCGACGACGTACGGCTATGCAGCTATCATTCCGTTCCAGATGACCGCTACGAATTCAAGCGGTACATACAAGACCCTCACCGGAACCTATATCACCGGTATTACAGCCGGCGGCACCTCAGTAGCCTCCAGCAAGTACAGCGGTATCGATTCCACCACCGAGGGTGTTAACTTTTTCGCTCAGGACTATGTGACCTCCATCACCCAGACAATCGCAAGCGACATCGCTGCGGTTATGGAAGATGACACCGAGGTTTCGGTGCTGGGTACCAGCAGTGAGAAGCGCTTTACCATGAGCCTGTTTAATGTTAACGATGAAGGCTTCATGGGCGTCAACGTAAAAGATTCCATGACTGAGGATGACTCTGTCAGCATCCCCAATGATGAGGACAACCTTGCCAAGGCTGATGTCGCTGTTTTCTCGAACTCTTCCACCAGCGACAATCTTCTTGCCATGTTCATGGGCGATGATGCAAGCACGCTTGTTTCCCAGGTCGTGACCCTGACTGCAAACATTACCCCGGTTGAGGGCGATGAGATTGAGCCGTCATCCATCTTCCCGCTGTACTCGGCCTGCGAGGTCAACCTTGATGCTGAAGGCGAGCACAACACCGTTGAAATGGGAAGCATCTGGCTGCTCAAAGACGCTTTCGGCAACAAGTACAGCTTAGACGGTTCCACCAAAGAAGACTCCGGCGCAGACTGTGCGGTTATGCTGGTAGCCGACAACGGCACCCCGTCCGCCACTGCTTTTCCGGGCGCAAGCTGCGAGTTCGACGACAATGCCCTTGAGGTTGAATTCGACATTGATAATATTACCGCCGACCACACCCAGGCTGCCGTCAAAGTGACGACATCCCAGGGCAACAAGAGCGGCTCTGTCATCATGGATATCCATGCCCTCCAGGGCCTGGGATTCGAAAACCTCTACATCCCGGTACCGGGTGTCGACGACACGCCTGTGGAGATGTATTTCATCGACCAGGAAGGCGACGACATCGCGCCGGTTACCGCGACATCCGTTACAACCGATGATGGTGCCGAGTACACGGTCGAGCTCGAGGTTGAGGACGGAACCATCAGCGTTTCGACCAACCAGACCCTCAGCACCGGCTCCGACAGCGTGAAGCTCAAGGTCGATCCGGATGTGGGCAAGACCCAGGTCACCATTACAGGCGAGAGCGATCTCGGCGATGCAACGCATGTTGTCGATTTCTCACCTGATTTCATCCTGCCTGAAGTCGGCGCTCTGACCGCTATCAACTGCGGCTTCGAGATCGCAATCACCGACGATCAGGAAGTCGACGGTGCCGAAACCGATGTGACCGTGACCAACTCCGAGGGTGAGGACATCACCTCCACGATCACCATTTCGGCCGAGGACAACGAAACCAGCGGCGTCGTAACCGTGACCAGCGACTCCATGGTTCCGGGCACCTACTCCGTGACCATCACCGCCTACGATGCCGCAGGCAACGCCTCCGCCACCGTGACCAAGACCGTGACCGTCACCGCCTGCGACGCACCGGTACCGGCCTGCGGTACGGTTGACCCGACCTTTGCAGGTCCGGGCGAAACCGCCACGCTGACCATCACCGGAACGGACACCAGCTTTGCCGACGGTTCCACCACGGTCGCGTTCAGCTGTGCCGGCGTAACGGTCGACAGCGTGACCGTCGACTCCGCAACGCAGCTGACGGTAGCAATCACGATTGCTTCCGATGCAGCCGAAGGCACCTGCGACATCACCATCACCACCGGCAGCGAGGAAGTAGTCTGCTCCGGCGCATTCGAGATTGCAGCAGAAGCACCCTGCACGGATGCAGACGGCGACGGCTTCTCGCCTGACGGCGGCGACTGCGGTGAGGTCGACTGCGACGACACCGATCCAGCCGTAAATCCCGGCGCCACTGAAATCTGTGACGACGGCATCGACAACGACTGCGACGGCGACATCGACGCGGCCGACAGTGATTGCGGCGATAATTGCACGGATGCAGACGGCGACGGCTACTCGCCTGACGGCGGTGACTGCGGTGAGGTCGACTGCGACGACACCGACGCAACCGTAAATCCGGGCGCCACTGAAATCTGTGACGACGGAATCGACAATGACTGCGACGGCGACATCGACGCGGCCGACAGCGACTGTGCCGGCGTATGTGTGCTGGCATCGATCAGCCCGTCAAGCGCCCGCTCCGGTATCCTGCTGCCGCGCTTCCGCGTGGTAACGATCACCGGCGGTGCAGACTGCACCTTCACCGGATCGAGCAGCGTAGACTTCGGTACGAGCGATGTTCGCGTGCTGCTGCGCATACCTCTGTCCGGCGGCTCGAGACTGCTCACCCTCGTATCTGTAGCACCGCGTGCAACAGCAGGTACGTTCGACGTGACAGTTGACGGTTACGGTGGTGTAAGCTTCACCATTCAGTAGATTCATCCTGTGCGGGACCGCGCTGTGCGCGGCCCTGCACGGTTTTTTGTAACAATAAAGGGTCCGGGGATATGCAGTGCATTCCCGGACCCTTTTTTTATGGTTGCCCGAAGTAAGCAGTGGTGATAGAGTTTTAGAAAAGGGCCAAGGTGAAAAAGAAGTGACTATGGCATGTATCAAAATAGTGCAGTCGGGTAGGAGCGGCCTTTGGCCGCGAAAGAATCGCAGCTGAAGCAGCTCCTACATGTTTGTACCACCCGACGGGTTGTGCAGGTGGGAAGCTCGCAGGGTGCGCCGTGCGCACCGTAAAAAGACCCTGTAGGAGCGGTTTCCGGCCGCGAAGAATCGCAGCTGAAGCAGCTCCTACATGTTTGTACCACCCGACGAATTGTGCAGGTGGAAGGCCGTAGGGTGCGCCGTGCGCACCGCAAAAAGACCCTGCAGGAGCGGCCTGCGGCCGCGAAAGAATCGCAGCACGATCGAGCCGTGCAGGGTGCGCCGTGCTCAACGGTTTATGCTGGTAATATGTTTTATAAGGAATATATGAAGTGAAAATCGAAGCCTTAGTAATAATGCTGAATGCAATTATGAAAGAAACGTTTCCGGATTTCAAGGGAACATATGTTTTTGGATCACGATTGAGGAAAAGTTCTCCTGAATCAGATTATGATCTTATGTTTGCTTTCGGCCACAGGCCTGACTGGATAGAAAAAAACAGAGTATATGATTTGGTTGCTGAAATCGAAATGCAGGAACATATTGTTATCGATGCTAAGGCATATTCGGAACATGAATTGAAATCCGTATGGACGCCGTTCAGAGAGAAGGTTTTGAAAGAGGGAAAATATTTTGCTGCAGCCTAAGAAAGACCTTATTCTCCATAGAACAAACAGGGCAAGAGAAACTCTTTCAGAGGCAGAACTAGCATTAAAAAATAATCGGCTGCATCTGGCGGAAAACAGAGTATATTACTCAATATTTTACATTGTACAGGCCCTTGGACTTCTATATGATTTTTCAACATCAAAACACGTATCGTTGAAAGGGTGGTTCAATAAGAAGTTTATCCCCTGTAGGAGCGGCCTTTGGCCGCGAAAAGAATCGCAGCACGATCGAGCCGTGCAGGGTGCGCCGTGCGCACCGAAAAGAGACCCTGTAGGAGCGGCCTTTGGCCGC
>CAZFIB010000140.1:0-5830 GCA_964518865.1 uncultured Thermodesulfobacteriota bacterium | reverse complement strand
GCTTTGAGCGGTTCACGTTTTTCAAGCCTCCGGCTTTGCCGGAGGTGTCTGACTGAGTTGTAACGGAACACGATATGGAGATGCGGCCTGATGCGTAGTATGATGTGCCTGCTTTGTCTTGTCCTGCCGGCTGCGCTTTGCTGTGCGGGCAACCTCCGGGCGGCGGAAAACCGCGCTGCTGCCGTTCAAGCCGCTGAAGCCCCTGTTGTTCTTATCGGCATCGGCGACAGCCTGACCCACGGCACCATGGACGGTACGAACAACGCCCTCAACACGCAAAACGCCTACCTGCAGAAAATCTATGAATCGCTTTCACGGGCTGTGCCGGTTACCTTTTCACAGCCCCTGCTGGACATCGACCGGAAGCGCATCGATCCCTTCAGGATACCGACCAACCTGGGGGTTGACGGGGCTGACATATTTTCCGCAGTCGGGCTCGAGTACTACAAGCGGGCGGGCACGCAGGCGTCACGCCTCACGCGGCGCTATCTGTGCGACCGCGTGCTGCCGCGGCGTTTCAGCGATCTGTACGACAGTGTTCTGTACCCTCTCAACCTGCTTGCGCTGCGGCCGGTCTCACAGATCGATGCCGCTGCAGCGCTGCTCAAGCGCATGCTTGCCGATGACAATGCAACGCGGGCCGCCGTTATTCTCTGGCTCGGCAACAATGACTCCTCAAACGCGGCCCTGGGCTACGGCGCTGCTGATCCGACGTATGTGCCGCTGCCGGCCGAGCTGATCGAGGATGACCTCAAGCCCGCTCTCAGCTTTCTGCTGCGGCTGGGTATCGGCCGTGAATCGCTCTCGCTGGATCCCTATACCATGGAGGCCATAGAGCGCACGCTGACCGATGAAGATGATTTCGCCGAGCAGTACGAGCATATCCTGCAGCGCCTGCAGCGGGAAATTCCAGAGATCGACCAGCGCGTCCGGGTCTTTGTCTGTACGCTGCCCTACTACAGTTCGGTCGGGTACCTGTTTGACTCAGACGACCTGGAGTACTACCTGCGCAAGGTCGATCCCGGGTACACCCTGCCGGTATCCTTCGCCCGGGTTGCGTCTTCAGGAGCGACCATCGAAGACTATACCCGGGGGGACCGTATCTCGCTGATAACCTTTTTGAGCATGTATGCGATGCTCGAAAGCGGCTTTTCCGCCGATACGGTCAACCTGACCCTCGAGCGCGACGGCCGGCAGCGCGACGGTCTCGTGCTCGCCGAAGAAGAGCAGGCGTTCATCATGGAACGGATCGACGGCTTCAACCAGAGCATCACCGAGGCAGCTCAGGCATATTCGTCGTTCGTCAGCCTTATCGATACGGGGAGCTATCTGAATGAAATACTGACCGGCGATACCGAGCTGCGCATAAACGGGCGCAGCTTTACGCGCAAGTGGGTGCGCGGCGGCGGCTTCACGATCGACGGCGTGCATCCGGGCTATACCGGCCAGGCGCTGATCGCCAATTATATTCTCGAACAGCTTAACAGCGAGCTCGGCATAGACGCGCCCCTGCATGATATCGCCGACATTGCGGAGACCGACCCCTATGTCGACCGCGACGGCGACGGCTGGGCTGCAGGGCCCGACCACAGCCCGGAGGGCATTCCCGAGGTGCTGTATTTGTTCAAAGACCCCGACGACAGCGACCCCCTGACCGGACCGGTACTGCCGGATGATATCTGGAAGCATATATCAGATACGCTGCTCGGACAGTTCTTGTAGACGGGCTGTACTGCCGCTCTCCTGTAGCGAAACATGCGCAGGGTCGATTACCGGCGGGCGTGCGGCAGCACGCAGCCGGACATCATCCGTGCGGATTGCCGGGAAACACCTTGTCAGGCGACAGGTTCGAGACGTTTGGCGGCCCGGAATCTGCTGCGCGCGTGTTTCAGGGCCCTGGTGTCGAGTGCACCGGCGGCCACAAGGCTCTCGCCGATTGTCTGCGGGGTAAAGCGGCACGACGTGTTCAGCTCGCGGGCCTGCTTCGGGGAGAGATATCCCAGTTCCACGGCCACCTGCTCAAAGGTCCGTCCGGCCGGGTCCCGTGATACGCTGTCAAGCACTTCAAGCACCTGATGCATCGAGAGAATGCGCATATCAAGAGCGCTGCGGGCCATGACATGGACGCCGTGCATTCTCTGACGCTCGCAGGCCTCTTTGATCTGTCCCGGGGTTACGATGCCGCTTTGCACAAGATAATTTTCAAATGTGTCCATGCGTTCGTCTCCTGCAGGGAAGTGCCCGTGGCAAAGCCGCGGGTTGATTTTATGACCACTTTATTACCGTATAATATATATTCTTCGTGTTAACAGCGGTTTAGATGCCGATTAAAAGTATGTTAATCATCAACCGGTTGCGTACCGGAAGCAAAATGGTTAGAATAAAGAAACCCGTGTTTATTGCACCTGTCATTCGGCAGAATATGTATTAAGGCATGACTATGCACGTAAAAAGGTCGATTTTTCTGTTTGCACTCACTGTATGCCAGGTAATATCAGCCCTGGGCCTGTCCGGTGCTGCTGCTTTGGAGTCGAAAAAGCTTGCTAACGGGCTGGAGCTTTTTATCGAAGAAGATCACGTGGTGCCGCTTGTCACGATTCGTATTACGTTCAGGGCGGGGGCGATCGTAGAAACGCCGGACCTGAACGGGCTGTGCCATCTCTACGAGCACATGCTGTTCAAGGGCAATGCGCTGTACCCGTCGCAGGAGGCTTTCAAGGCAGCCCTCAAGCGCATGGGTGTCGGCAGCTGGAACGGCGGAACCAGCACCGAGTATGTCACCTATTTTATCACCATCCCTTCGGAGAGCCTTTCCGATGGCCTGCGGTTCTGGGCGGCTGCCGTGCAGTCACCGCTGCTGCGCAAAGACGAGCTGCTGCTGGAGCGCGAGGTGGTGCACAATGAAATCGCCGGAGATCAAAGCAAGCCCGAATATGCGCTTCGCATGACGATGATCACGGCCCTGTACCCGGAGCACTGGTATCGCAGGGATGTGGGGGGTGACCTTGCCGTAATCGATACCGCCACGGTGGAAAAGCTCCGCCGCATCAAGGAAAGCTATTATGTGCCCAACAATGCGGCCCTGTTCATCTCAGGCGACGTCGATCCGGAGCAGGTGCTGCGGCTTGTGAAAAAATATTTCGGCGACTGGAAGCCCGGAAGCGGATTCCCCGATCTGGAGCCTCATGCGCCCCTTGCCGGTGACCTGTGGAGGGCTGTTGCCAACTCTCCGACGCGGGGAATCGCCAACGTGTCGTTTACCTTCAGGGGTCCGGACGCAGGCATCGACACCGCATCCACCTACGCCGCAGACGTATGGGGCCAGATGGTCAACGATCCCGGCGGGAAGTTCAAGAACGCACTGGGTGATACGGTTCCCGGTCTTTTCGGCGGAACGCGCTACATCCAGGCCGGCTACTTCACCCAGCGGGATGCCGGCACAACCGCCTTTTCGTTTCAGATCGAAGTGAGCCCGGACGAAAGCCTCTGGGATACCATAGTGAAGCTTCGCAATGCCGTGAAGGAAGAGATCGCCCGCATGGTGCATGAGCGCCGTTACTTCTTGCCGGAGCATTTCGCGTCGGCGAAACAGGAGCTTGAAAATCACGACATTCTTTCGCGTGAAAAAGCTTCCGGCTACCTTGCAAATCTATCGTTCTGGTGGGCATCGACGTCTACCGATTACTATCTGTCCTACCTTGACAGAATCGCAGCGGTTTCGACAGACGATGTCAGAGGTTTCCTTGAAACGTACCTCCTTGAAAAACCTTTTTTAACGACCGTCTGGATTCACCCTGCGGATGACCGGGCTCACGGTGTTTCCGGCTGGGTTGCGGAACTGAACGCGCTGCGAAACGAGGGACGATGACATGATGAGGCATTGTCGGCTGCTGCTGTCGGGACTTCTGCTGCTTGCTGCGGCATCATGCGTGCACAGAACGGCAGAGCACACGGCTTTTACCGCGCACCGGTCGTTCAGGCTCGATAACGGCATACCCGTCTATGTCAGGGTTCTCGAGCAGAGCAGGACCGTATCGCTTGTCTGTGCCCTGGCGGGCGGCAAGGCGCTGGTCCCGCCGGAACAGTCGGGCCTTGACGGAATGATGCTCCAGCTTATGGCCATGGAGTCGCTGGGCTATTCCGACGAGCGGCGGCGGGCCATTCTCAAAAGGACATCGGCCGACATCAGCGCCGTTGACGGCCTTGACTTCAACCGGTATTATCTTAAAACCATCGACACCTATTTCGACGAGCTGTTCAGCCTGTACACCGACCTTTTGCTGCGGCCGGCGTTTCCCGAGCATCTGTTCCGGGAAGTACGGACGACCATGATCAACAGCTACCGCTCACGGCTGACCGACGGCTATTCCCGCGTTTCCCGGGCGGTTAACAGCGTTTTTTTCAAGGATCATCCCTATCAGTCGCATCTTTTTACCCCGGCTACGCTGCAGTCCTGCACGCTGGAAGATGTACAAGCACTGTACCGGCGGGCAGTCAGGCCCGGACACATGGCTTTTTTTGCCGCCGGCAATGTCGACTGCGATGATTTGTACGAAAAGCTCAATGAAACCTTCGGCAGCCTGCCCCGGCACACTATCGACGAAAACGATGTCCCGCCGTTTGCCGGCAGCGCGGTGCCGCTGCTTGTCGTGGATGCAGACCCCCGGCAGAGCAGAGATGTGTCCTATGTCCGCGGTAATTTTCCTGCGATCGATTACGGGCATAGAGACTACTGGACCCTGCAGCTGGCGACCAGGATGCTCTCGGATATTCTGGGCGCAGAGCTGCGCACGCGCAACGGCCTGGTATATTCGGTATGGGCGAATCTTCACGCAAAGCGTGCCGGTTACGGCAGCATATCCCTGTATCGTACCAGCGACCCGGTCAAAGCGGCCGGTCTGATCGAAGCGTCCTTGAAAATCCTTGCCGACGGATTATGCGTTTCCCCGTACGGCACGGACAGCGGAAACTACGTGCCTGTCAGAGCGGGCCTTGATTTTTACAAGCGCTCCTTTTCAACGCAGTATTATTCAGGTCTTCAGGACAGCGCGTCGATTGCACAGAAAATGGCGGCTTCCTGCATGCTCACCGGTGACCCGTCGTACTACCTGAGCGTTATGGAGCGGGTCATGGCGGTGACCGCCGGGCAGATTGCAGAGGCGGTGCGGACGCACCTGCTCGGAAGCGTTACCTGCTGGGCGGTATCGGCTCATCCCGATACGGCAGGGCGGCTCAAGGAAAGTCACTCCGCATATGCACCCGCTTACACGACCGTGACGCTTGAGCGGGAGTAGCGTTTTTTCGGGTCAGACCCTGCAACCACACGACTACGCTCACACGGGAACCGAAAGATGACTTTCTGACCGTATGCCGGTTCCTTTCATCAGCAGCATGTGCGTGCCGCCTTACTGGACCGGGCCTCCCTGCTCGTCGCTGCCCGGGCTTACCATTTTGACGATGCTTTTGAGCGCATCGCCTATGGCCTGAAACGCTTTGGCCGATTCCTGATATCCGGCGACCTGCTGCAGGGAAAGCGTTTCAAGCATGTCGACCATTCGATGCAGAACCGGTGCCGCTGCCTTCGGAAACTCCTGTGCATCGAGATCGGCCAGCGCACCGACGTCATTTCTGAGCTGCTGAAAATCATTCTGCATGCTTTGGATCGTGTTTTTTTCCTGTGTCATGGCTACCCCTTTTGTCTGTAATGCCGTATTATTGAAACCTGCCAGCAGAAACCCTACTACAGCGGCCTGGAAAAAGCAAACATAGGAGAAAGCCAAAATCCACCGCCTCATTTCACAGGCGCACTATTTGCAAGCCACCGGAGTTG
>CAZFIB010000139.1:0-5898 GCA_964518865.1 uncultured Thermodesulfobacteriota bacterium | reverse complement strand
TGGAGTTGAAAGGATCGCCGCCTAAGCTCCTAAACACAACATTTGACAATAGCTGGATTTTTTTTTCAATATACCTTATGCAAAGAAACTTAGTCTGCACGGCATAATTTCTACACATAAACCTATAATGAATTACACCTTATCAATCATACTGCATGCTGCAATCACAATAGTTGTTTCTTTTATTGTTTACAAATTTATTCCAAATAAATTTTACTGGTACTTAATTTCCGTAGGATTTCCTGTTTTGTACGGAATAGAACTATGCAGAGAGACTCCCAAAAATGTTAGTCGATTTGTAAGATACAATTCAAAATATTTTGTACCGCAATATAAGAACATTACTCCAGAACGTTTTGAGTGTGTTCAGATGCAAAAAGGTTTTTAAGACTAATCAAAAGAGGCAAATGATGCTTGGACTATAGGATAAAATTAAATATAAACCCTAACGTTGCATAAAAAACGCCGTATACTGGGAAGTTGCATAGCGCTAGATAAAAGGGGTCAAATCTTTACCTTGACAATTATGAACGCAAGGAGTATGTTGACCGGGTCCGACCCTGTGAATTCCAATTTACCGGTACAAGCATGCAGGTTAGAAGTTGTTTTGTAATAAGTGGGACGGGTTTTATCCAGTTTTGCGGGCGTTTTCGATCTCATCTACCAGGCGGGCACCCATATCGCGTGCTTTCCTGAGCTTCCCGGCAAACGTTTCTTCGGAGATGTTCTCCACACCGCCGACATAGAGCTTGTCGAGCGTATCGACTTCCTCGAACAAAAGGTGGCCTTCGAAGGCCTCGAAGCAGGGGTCGCCCATAACCTCCTCCAGCTCGTCGCCGCAGTTGCCGGTTACGATCATGGAGGCTTTCTTTTTAAAGCCCGCGGCAACGCCGGGCCGGGCCCCCGGAATTTTTGCCACTTCGTCCGGCGAACGGTATGTCAGGGCTATTTTCCGCTCAAGGAACGTTTTCATCAGGGCTGTCACAAAAACGTCATATACAGGGCTTGCAAAGATATACCCGTCCGAGGCGATATAATCATTCAAGATTTCTGCCATATCGTCTTTGAGCGGGCATTTGCCGACGGAAAGTTCAGGATTTTTCAGGAAACAGGTACCGCACCCCATGCAGTACTTGATTGAATATTTTATAAGTTCATAGCTTTTCGTTTCCGCTCCCTTCTCAGCGGCACCTTCAAGAGCGCTTTGCAGTAACTGGTTGCACGTGCCCTTCGTGCGCGGGCTTCCCATAATACCGATGATTCTCATGCCTGTCTCTCCGTAAAAATCATAGATAGAAATTATCTTTTAAAAATGATATCGCGTAAAAAGGACGCTCCTGCCGGGGAAGGTACAATAAAAACGGTTTCATGTAGGAGACCGCTCTGCGGGCGCTTAGAATCGCGGCCGGAGGACGCTCCTCAGTAAGGTTAATTCCCCTCCGTTCACGGCGAAGCAATGAATCATATACAAAGAAAGATACACCGACCGCTTTCGGCGGAGACGTTTAGTAATTAATTTTATTACTATATCACAAAATCCGCCTGGACGGAAATGCAAGATTCTGAAAACTGCTAAATTGTTGACACCGTTTATCCGGTGCCGTATACTTTTTTTGTGTGAAGCGCTCCTTCACAGGACACCGGAATTCGCCCAGCCAGCCAATCAGGGAACCAGTTACTCGAATTAACGTTATTTCACTATAAAACGACCCGGACCCGGTGGCAGAGCGGCAGCTGAAGAACCCTATGAACTACTGCAGTACAGCCTATGAGCGACTGGTTTTAAAGCACCCCGCAGCGGTTCTGTTCGTACTGTTCTGTATCCTCGCTTTTTTTACCTACCATGCCCGCAGCTTCAGCCTGGATGCATCGGCTGATTCCCTGCTGCTCGAAGACGACAATGACCTGAAGCTGTACCGGAAGGTCATTGAACGATATGGTGTCAGCGAATTTCTGGTGGTGACCTATACGCCCGTTGAAGACCTGTTTTCCGATCGATCGCTCAAGAGATTACAGAAGCTTCGTGACCGTTTTGTCTCTCTCGACAGTGTTGAATCGGTTGTTTCACTGCTCGATGTTCCTCTGCTGAAATCCTCCGGGTTGTCCGATGACGAGATAAGCGCAGACAGCATCAAGACACTGGGGTCCGGCAGGGTATCGGTGGAGGATGCCCGCAGCGAGCTTTGCAGCAGCCCGATTTACAGCGATTACGTCGTGAGTTCCGACGGGCAGACCACCGGCATACTGATTAACCTGGCGACAGATGATGAGCTTGAGCGGTTAGCCGGAAAGCGAAGCACGCTGCTCGAAAAAAAGCGGTCGGGATCGATTGACCGTAAAGAGCTGAACGAGCTGCAGAACTGCAGCCGTGCCTATGAAGAGCGGTATAACGATTACAAGGAGCGACGCCATCAGGACATACAGATGATCCGCTCTATAATCGAACCTTTCAAAGAGCATGCCCAAGTGTATCTGGGAGGTGTGCCGATGATCGCCGACGACATGATTACCTTCATCAGGAAGGATCTTGTCGTGTTCGGCATCGGTGTTTTTATTTTTATTGTTGTGACGCTGACGATTATTTTCCGCGAGCTGCGCTGGGTTGTGCTGCCGCTGCTGTGCTGCTTTTACGCGGTACTGCTCATGATCGGCATCCTCGGGTTCTGCAGCTGGGAGGTAACCGTTATTTCATCCAATTTCATCTCGCTGATGCTCATTTTGACCATGTCGATGAATATCCATATCGCTGTGCGCTATTTACAGCTGTGCCGCGAAAGCGGTGATGCACCACAAAACGAAATCGTAAGCACGACTATGAAAAAAATGGTATGGCCCTGCCTGTATACCGCGCTGACAACGATTCTGGCATTCTGCTCCCTGATTTTCAGCGATATACGGCCGGTCATCGATTTCGGCTGGATGATGACGATCGGACTGGCGGTTACGTTCTGCACATCGTTCATTCTGCTGCCCGCACTGCTGGTTATGCTGCGGAAATCTGTATCGTCGTCAGCCAGGGCCGGGCAGTCAATCATAACCGCAGCTATGGCACGGGCGGCACAGCAGCACGGCGGTACCGTGCTGGCGGGCACAGTAGTTTTTGTCGTTCTCAGCGCAGCCGGCATCGCGAATTTGCGGGTTGAAAACAGCTTCATTAAATATTTCAGCTCTGAAACGGAAATATATCAGGGACTGAAGCTCATCGACGACAAGCTCGGCGGGACCATGCTGCTCGATGTCATACTGGATTTCGGCGATGCTGCCGGAGACGCTCCTGCCGCTGGAGACGACTCGGCTGACGACTGGCTGGCAGACGATGATCTGGACTGGGCATCTGACGGGGACGACCAGGATGCCTACTGGTTTACCCCGTATAAGATCAATAAGATCAAAACCGCCCATGATTTTCTTGACGGTCTTCCTGAAGTGGGCAAGGTCCTTTCGCTGGCCTCCATGGTGCGGGTTGCGGAAGATTTTCTCGGGAAAGAACTTGACGGAATAGAACTCGGGGTGCTGTACAAAAAATTGCCGGACTCCATAAAATCGGATGTAATCGACCCCTATGTCTCTGTTGACAACAATGAAGCGCGTATAACCCTGCGCGTCCTCGATTCGAATGAGGAACTTCGCAGAAAAGAACTCCTGGAAAAAATCGAGTCGGGCCTGAAGAAGCGTCTTGCATTTGATCACAGCGGCATCCGTATCGCGGGACTGCTGGTACTGTACAACAACATGCTGCAGAGCCTGTTCCGCTCACAGATTTTAACGCTCGGCATCGTGCTTGCCGGAATAGGTGTGATGCTTCTTGTGCTGTTCAGATCCTTTTCACTTGCAATAATCGGTATCGTGCCGAATCTTTTTGCCGTCGGGGTTGTGCTCGGCATTATGGGGCTGCTTGATATACCGCTCGATATGATGACCATAACGATTGCCGCCATTACAATGGGTATTGCAATAGACAACAGCATTCATTATATTTACCGCTACAGAGAGGAATACGCCCGCTGCGGTGATTATGTGCAGACCATGCGGGTCTGTCACGGTAACGTCGGCAGGGCAATACTGAACACCTCGATAACGATCGTATTCGGGTTTTCGATTCTGGTGCTTTCGAATTTCATACCGACAATATACTTTGGTATCTTTACCGGTCTTGCAATGATGATAGCGCTTGTATCGGTACTGATCGTTCTGCCGAAACTGCTGCTGATGTGGAAACCCTTCCCATCAGGCAGTGTTTATATAAGAAGAGACTGAGATACCCAGGGGAGAAGCAGAGATGACTATGTATGGAAACAGGACCGGTACCCGGCTGTTCGGCGTGTTGCTATGGGTAGTGCTGCTGTCGGCAGTTCCGACAGTACCGCCCGCAGCTGCCGGCACGGGCAGTGCCACAGAAACGCTCAAGACGGCTCTGAACCGATTTATTGAAGTTCTCACCGATCCGTCATTCGAGACAGCTGATAAGCAGGAAGAGCGCAGAGGAATCCTGCACGAGCTTTTTCTGAAGTCATTTGATGAGATGGCATTTGTACAAAGCGCGCTGGGCCCGCACTGGGAGAAGAGAACCGACAGTGAACGATCGGAGTTTCGCACGCTGTTCATAGAGCTGCTCGAGCAAACCTATGTCGACAAGATCGATTACTACCTGAAAAAGAACAAAGATTTTACATCCGATGATATTTCGTACGTCAAAGAGAAAACCGGAACGAGCTATACGGTTGTCATGACGAGGATAGCCGTTGACTCGCAGACGATCATACCGGTGTATTACAAGATGAAATCAAACGGTGAGTCCTGGCTGATCAATGATGTGGCGATCGAAGGGGTCAGCCTGCTGAAAAATTACCGGGTCCAGTTCAATGAGATTATCGCAAATGACTCTTTTGAAAAACTGCTGACCATACTTCGTTCTAAAAAGGGGGCTGTTTCGGAAAGCGGAAGCTCCTGAGGCAGATCTCCGCACCGGTGTGCTGCTATCGCATCGAACAATTCTCATGATAATCGAGAAGCTGTTTATGCGATGCATATCAGGTCGCAGCCTACTCCTGTATTGCTTTTTCCCGGTACTGTGAGAAATAATTGCGCAGAGAAATATAGGGATCAACAGCGGCATTTTTCATGGCTTCATACTGTCCGATTCTCAGTGACGTATTATTGACCCGCTGCAGCATGGATGAGCCGGGAATTATAATTGTGGGGCTCATGGCAAGGTCAAACAGCGAGCCGAGCCCGTCGCGACCGCTGGTCGGTCCGACAAGCGGAAGCGTGAGGTAGAAGCCGGGTCCCATGCCCCATACGCCGAAGGTCTGTCCGGTGTCCTCTTCCTGCGGCATGACGTCGGACATGCGCGCTATATCGAACAGACCGCCGAGCCCGAAAATACTGTTAACGGTAAAGCGCGTCAGCTCGGTGCCGGCGCCTTCAAGCTTTCCCTGCAGCAGGCAGTTGATAAAGCGCCGCGGCATTTCAATGTTGTGGAAAAAATTACGAACGCAGACCCTGGAGTACCTGGGAAGCACGAAACCGTAGCCCTGCGAAACCGGCTTCATCATATAGAAATAGAGCTTATCGTTGACGCCGAACATGGCCCGGTTGAATCCCTCGAGCGGGTCGGGAATGAAAGCGGAATCGACGATTGTTTCACCGCCTTCATCGAACATGTCATCGAAATCTTCAAAATCGGCATCGTCGGCTGCAAAAGCAGAACCTGCACTAAGAAGTAAGAACAGCGACAGGCAAATAAGTGGATTCTTCATCTCGATCACCGTCGTAATGGATTTATATTGCTGTTTTCCGCGACGATGTATAATAAAACAGCATGCAGTCGCAAGTCAATAAAATTATCCAAAATCCACCGCCTCATTTCACAGGCGCACTATTTGCAAGCCACCGGAG
>CAZFIB010000138.1:0-5910 GCA_964518865.1 uncultured Thermodesulfobacteriota bacterium | reverse complement strand
TCCGAAAGGATACACCGCTTTTTCTCTCAAACACAACTTTCAGTTATAACTCTACGCAATGTTCCGGGGGTTTGATTGACATTTTCCAGGGGTGTGACTTGAAGAAAGCCTTACTGACTATCATGTTTTTTACTATTGCGCAGTGTGCTTTTGCAATGACGCTCTGCCCGGACGGCACGTATGTCGCCGGCGATGACTGCGTGCTTGCACCTGATGGTACGTATGTTGACGGTGACCCGGTCTTAGCGCCGGACGGCAGTTATGTGGGGGGAATCCTGTTCTAGGGAACAATAAGGGGGACGTTGTCAATACTGTTCGGTATTTTATTTGCACAGGGGAGCAAGATCAACCAAAAGAAGCTGAGGGGCTGTCCACCAGGGTGTAATCAATTGAGCAAGTTGGCTGGGAGTAATGAAAAATAGCAATAGAAATCTCTTTGGTCTGAGAACGTAAAGGGCCAGTTCTCAGACTACCGGTTCGTTTGTAGGCTGCAGTGCCTGAATGTGCCGGGCTAATTCCTCATCATCTGCCCAACCCATAAAATAAAAGGACAGCATTTCAAATGTCCTTTTGGTTGGCTTTCTTCCGGTCCAGAGCGTAATCAGCATGCTGGCAATTAAAGCGCAGTAGACTTGTATCGTTACCCCGTTTTCGGACTGAGCAAGAAAATGTTTGCACCCTAAAACACATTTAAACCAACGGAAGAACAGTTCAACCTGCCAGCGGTATCGGTATAGAAGTGCAACGGTCTCCGCGGGCAGATCCAGGCGGTCGGTTACAAGTAACATGGTATAATCAGCATCTGTAGTACGAAACGTCTTTTTACTTGCCACACGGGATTTTCGCACCACAGATTCATCGCCTTTATGAAACAGCTCTACGATATAAAGGGGGACGTCCATGAATATATTAATTGACAGGAGCACTATAGGATGTCCCGTAAATTACAAGTTTCGAACCGGCATCGAAAGCAACCGTTTCAAATCACCATTTCCAGCAATCTCCCGGGCTGCATCTGTAGACATGTAGTCCGGATGTAAAAGGGGGACGTCCATGAATATATCAATTAACAGGAGAGCCTGGTTGCAGTAGCGTTGAGGGCATGCCAAGAACAGCACGATTAGACGCAGCCGATAAGTAGAACTGCGTCGACTGCGGTGGGGAAGTTCTTCGATTGCATGTTAGACGGAATATCTCGACAAGTCGGCGCACCCCTTTTAGGCCTCTGGCAGTACGGGATGGCGTTGCTGCCTGGGATATAAACAGGGAAAAGCGACTATTCATAAAACAGTCGCTGTCCTGATTTGGTTATTATGTGCGTCATAACGCCTGCTTTGTTGCCCAGTCTTCAATTTTCAATTTTTTTATTCTTGCAAACTCCCTGACATTATGCGTAACAACCGTAAATTTATTTGCCAGTGTGATCGATGCAATCTGGGTATCTCTTTCGCTTAGGAAATAATAAGGGGACGTTGTTGAAATAGATGAATTAATATTATAGAGGTATGGAACGGTCGAGTGCACAGTAGAGGAGTGGTTGGACAACCTGCGGTTGGCAAAAATGAAAACAAAAGGAATACCGGCAGTATTAATGAAATGAAACGCTGCACATGGAGTATGTCTCAAGAGGCTGCTATCGCGATGAAAGAATTACAAGCGGGAGGGCGGCGCCGGGGGGTATCGCAGGCACGCAAGCGCGTTGCGCGAAAACTTTTCAGCGATTACGGAATTCCTCCGGCTGAGATTGCCCGGCACAACGGGGTGTCGACTTCGGCGATCTCAAAAACGCTTGTTGATAATTAATTCAACTAATTCAACAACGTCCCGTAAATTATGGTTTTATCTCTCTGAAAGAGGCCATTTTGCAGCCCTTGAAAGGCTTTTAAAGCCTATTATCTGCAATCATTTTATGATTGCACATGCAATCATTTTGTGCTATCTTTTTTAGTGTGAAAGCAAAGCACCGAAATACGTTAGAGGCTGTTTTTAGCAATCCGGTAAACGGCAACATTGAGTGGAGCAAAATAGAATCACTTTTTCTTGCTTTGGGTTGCCGGGCAATCGAGGGGTCCGGGGCAAGCGTCACATTTGAAAAGAATGGCATCAGGGCATATTTCCACCGGCCGCATCCTGGTAAAGCAGCCCTGCGATACCGGATTGTGGCAGCCAGGGAATTTTTAACCAAAACAGGAGAAACTCCATGATGAGTTACAAGGGATACTTTGCCAGGGTTGAATTTGACCCTGAAGACCGTATTTTCACGGGGCGTGTTATCGGCATTCGAGACATTGTCAGTTTTCACGGAGAATCCGTTTCCGGGATTGAAAAAGCATTTACTGAAGCGGTTGACAACTATCTGGTTGCCTGTGAAGAGATGGGGCAAGCCCCCAATAAGCCCTACTCCGGCAACCTCATGCTGAGGGTTCCGGCAGAGATACATGCGGCAGTCGCTGCGGCCGCAGAGGCCAGCGGCAAAAGCATCAACCAGTGGGCGGCCGGGGTTTTGGACAAGGCCAGTCATGCCCGTTGATAACCTTCTGGAGGAATCAAAGAGACGTTGTTGAATTAGTTGAATTTCGCTGTCCTGATTTGGTTATTATGTGCGTCAGAACCCCTGGGCTGTTGCCCAGTCTTCAACTTTCAATTTTTTTATTCTTGCAAACTCCCTGACATTATGCGTAACAACCGTAAACTTATTTGCCAGTGCGATCGATGCAATCTGGGTATCTCTTTCGCTTATTCTGCAGCCCCTTTTTTCAAGCTGTGCCCGGATAATTGCGTACTGCCGGGCAGCAGCTTCATCAAAGCCGTAAAGGCTCAAAAGGGATACAATCTGTTCAATTTTCCTGCGCCGTTGTTTCTTTTTTACAGCTGATTTTTCAATGCCGTATACTATTTCGGCAAGGGTTATGGTTGACAAAGCCAAATCCGCAGGAGAGTAATTTTTGATTTTGCTGATTACCACCGTGTCGCCGCGCATCCAGTAACTGAGGATATTCGTATCTAAAAGCAACATGTCACTGAGCCCGGATCATAGTTTAATATCGCTTTTCGACAGCGGTTCAGGGATTTCAAAATCCTCATCAGGAGTGAATGCTTCCCAGAAGCCAGCAGGCCACTTTGTTTTTTCAAGAGGTTCGAGGATTACTTTTTCACCGATTTTTGTAATTTTTACTTCTTTTGCATTGTACCGAAACTCCTTGGGCAGCCGTACTGCCTGTGAGCGGCCGTTTTTGAATATTTTTGCAATAGCCTCCATGAAGCCTCCATGTGATAAAAGGTATATACCAGTATATACCATGAGAGTCAAAAGTCAAGCACAGGGAAGGAATCGGAAAACAATAAGGGGGGGGTGAAATAGTTGAATTAAAGAGTGAAGATAACTTAATTTCCGCACAGCGGTCTGCTGAATGTCATGCGGCAGTTTTCGTGAAAAGAGGAGATTAAAAACCTTATCAGTTTCTTTGTCTTTACAGGCTGTTGAAAAATACCCATATGCTGTGTTGCGCTCGTTGATAATGAATTCAACTAAATCAACAACGTAAAATGCTCCGGCTTTTGGGCAAATCGATTTTCGTTTTTCGAATTTACGCATTACGCTGAGAATTTCCCCATGCGGTCTGGCCGCCGATCAGGCTGAAGACATGCGTGTATCCCTGGCTCTTGAGGAAACTACCGGCGATGTTGGCTCTGTATCCGGACTGGCAGACAACGGTAATATGCCGGTCTTTCTCCAGCCCAAGCCGTCCGATGCCTTCGTTGATCAATTCAGCGATCGGCAGGTGGATCGCTTCGTCGATATTACCGCGCTGCCATTCCTGGTCGGTCCGCACGTCAAGGATGACATGGTTGTCGTATTTCTTCATTACGTGCTCGAGGCTTTCAGCGGTTATCTGCGGCAGATGGTCCAGCGGCTTGCCCATCGCGGCCCAGCCGGTCACGCCGTTGTCCACATAGCCGATGATACGGTCGTAGCCGGCCCGCTGAAACTGCCAGATAGCACTTTCGGCATCTGCTTTGCTGTCGGCGATCAGCACCATTTCCTTTTCAGCTGCAACGATTGTTCCCAGCCAGTTGACCGACATATCGGCCAGGCCGATATTAATCGCACCACTGATAAACGCCGCACCGAACGCCGCCTGCGGTCGAATGTCAACCACCGCGGCGCCGTTTTGGATAGCCGCCTCTACTTCATTCAGCGACAGCTTGCGTGGGGCCGGGTTGTCGGCGATCAGCGATGGGCCGACGTGGTTTTTATCGACAATCGCCATAAAATTAGGCGGACGCAGTTGAAAACCGGCAGTCATCGTCTGATGAAACTGCTCGAACGGCAGATCGTTCAGCAGTGGATTGTTGCGGCGTTCAAAGCCCAGCGTCGTCATCGGCTTGGCACTCATGCCCTTCCCGCACAGCGATCCCTGCCCGTGGGCCGGATAAACCTCCGTCCAGTCGGGGAACCGGCCGAGCTTGTTGTAAAGGCTGTCGTAAAGATTGTTGATTTGCTCATCGAGCAGATCCGCCCCCGCCAGATCAGGCCGGCCGATATCACCGACAAACAGCAGATCACCCGTCAGTATCCCGAAGGCATCCTTGCTTCGCATCGTATCGGTTACCGCAAGTGAAATCGAGTTGGGCGTATGGCCCGGAGTATAAAGCACATCAATCTTAGCAGCCCCGAACTGAAAGCTGTCGCCTTCGTTAACCGCGTGGTGCGAATACTGCGCGTCGGCGGCCGGGTGGATGTAGATCGTTGCGCCGGTCTTCCGTGCCAGTTCCCGGCTTCCGGTGATGTGGTCGGCATGGACGTGTGTATCGAAAACCGCGATGATCTTAACGCCTTCCTGTTCGGCCATGTCGAGATATCGCTCAACATGCCGCTCCGGATCCACCACGCAGGCGACCCCTGCCGCCGGACAGCCGATCAGATACGAATAACATCCCAGACCGTTTACCTTAAATTGTTCAAACAGCATTAGCAGACTCCTTTAGTATGTCGTAGTGTGATTATTGTTCCAGCGGTTTGTGACAGAACCACCAGTCGAAATTGTCGTATTCGTCGCATCGTTTGGCGGCGGCGATTGTATCTTTTGCCGGCGGTACGATGATGCGGTCGCCGATAAGATGGTTGTTCGGCCAGTCAGCGGGTACGGCACCCTGTGCATCGGAAACCTGCAGCGCCTTGACCGCCCGCAATATCTCGTCCATGTTGCGCCCGACTTCCTGCGGATAGTATATAATTAAACGAACCTTGCCCTCCGGGTCAACAATAAAGACCGCCCGAACGGTATTGGTGCCCTTGCACGGATGCAGCCTGTATTGCAATTCAGTCCCGCTCACCTGTTCAGGGCGGCATCCGGCAGGGTATGTGTCCCCTTTTTTACGATCACAACATATTAAGGAAACGTTGTGGAACTAGTTGAGATAATATTATAGAGGCATGGAACGGTCGAGCGAACAGTAAACAAAAGGAATACCGGCAGCAGTAACGAAATGAAACGCTGCCCATGGGGAATGTCTCAAGAGGCTGCTATCGCGATGAAAGAATTACCAGGCGGGAGGGCGGCGCCGGGGGGTATCGCAGGTAGGCAAGTGCGTTGCGCGAAAACTTTACAGCGATTACGGAATTCCGCTGGCTGAGATCGCCCGGCACATAGGGGTGTCGACTTCGGCGATTTCAAAGGCGCTTGTCGATAATTAATAATCATGGGTAAACCCCCGGCTCTGCCGGGGGACTCACAGAGTTTGACAAATGAGGGAATATAAGAAAACCTCCAGAATCGGTGAAGTGCTCAAAGTTCACCGAAAGAGCAGCAGTAGGGTGGGTGAAACCCACCGTTTACGGGCCTTGAAGATGTAGCAGTAGGGTGGGTGAAACCCACCGTTTACGGGCCTTGAAGATGTAGTAGTTTG
>CAZFIB010000137.1:0-6295 GCA_964518865.1 uncultured Thermodesulfobacteriota bacterium | reverse complement strand
TGTCCGCTTCGACATGAGCGAGTACATGGAAAAGCATACCGTGGCGCGCCTGATCGGTGCGCCTCCGGGATACGTGGGGTTTGAGCAGGCCGGTCTTCTGACCGATGCCATACGCAAGCATCCCTTCAGCGTGCTGCTGCTCGATGAAATCGAGAAGGCCCACCCCGATATTTTCAACATACTCCTGCAGATTATGGATTATGCCACCCTGACCGACAACAACGGCAAAAAGGCCGATTTCCGTCATGTGGTGCTTCTGATGACCACCAATGCCGGCGCCCGGGAGATGAGCGAACAGTCCATCGGATTCGGCGGATCCGGCAAAGAGGTCACGACCTCGAAAGGGAAAAAAGCCATTGAAAAGCTGTTCAGCCCGGAATTCCGCAACCGCCTGGACGAGACGGTAACCTTTAACCCCCTCTCGCAGCAGGTCGTGGAGCAGATCGTCAACAAGTTTCTGGGGGAAATCGCCGAGCAGCTCTCCCGCAAAAAAGTGCGCCTCGAGCTGACCGATCGCGCCCGGGCCTGGCTGGCCCGCCACGGCTTCAGCGCTGAATACGGGGCGCGGCCGCTGGCGCGTCTGATACAGACACAGATAAAGGACGTCCTGTCAGGGGAAATCCTCTTCGGCGGACTTGTCAAGGGCGGAAAGGTCGTTATTGATTGCGACCCGAACGCACCTGATGAACAGGTCACGCCGGACGGCACGGTAAAGCACCTGACCTTTTCCTGCACAAGCTGAGCTCAGCCCACTCGGCACCGGTCTGCTGTCTCCCTGCTGCAGCAAGCACGAGCCTCGGAGCAGTTGTATGCCTGTTTTTCGTCTGACCCCTGAAATCATATTTCCCGCACCGCAATACGCCGAACCCGACGGGCTTCTGGCTGTCGGCGGCGATTTGAGCAGCGAGCGCCTGCTGCACGCTTACAGCCTGGGGATTTTTCCCTGGTATTCCGAGGGGGATCCTATCATCTGGTGGTCGCCCGATCCCCGCCTTGTTCTCGAGCCCGGAGCGATGAAAATATCCAAAAGCCTGCAGCGGGTAATCAAGCGGAGCGAGTATACCATAACTGCGGACCGGTGCTTTGATGCGGTAATCCGCGCCTGCGCAACAGTGAAGCGGTCCGGTTCAGAGGGAACCTGGATCGTGCCGGAGATGATCGAGGCTTACTGCAGCCTGCACCGCGCCGGATATGCCCACTCGCTGGAAGTCTGGTCGGGGGATGAACTTGCGGGCGGGCTGTACGGTGTGTCGCTGGGCAGGGCCTTTTTCGGTGAATCGATGTTTTCAATCCGGCGGGACGCCTCCAAGGCGGCGCTCGTTCGGCTGATGCAGGCCGCCCGCGACTGGCAGTTTGATTTTATCGACTGCCAGGTTTCAAGCCCGCACCTGAAGCGAATGGGTGCCCGCGAGCTGCCGAGGGAGGCTTTTCTCAAACGGCTGGCTGAGGCCCTGCGACACCCCACGCGCAAAGGCCCCTGGAAACTGCCTGCGCCTTGATTTCCCCGGTGAAACGGAAGTCGATCGAGGCTCTTACCGTATGCCGATACACAAGACAGGTCAAGTACCTGTTCTGTACCTGCGGCAGGTTACGCAGGATTTGCGGTGTTGAATCACCATGTACTCTGTTGCCGCGTTCCGCCAATCCTCCGTTATTTCATACATGGCAAATAATCATAGAATTATTATCCTGACTTGTAGCGATTACTGAACTCTTCCACTTTAAACCTTTAATCTATAATAAAATAATATTACTTGACAGGGAATATTATCTAGATATAATTACATGTATGGCTAAAATTGTAAAAAGAATGCTTGGCCTGCAATTACCGCAAAAACAATCGGCTTTTCTCTGGGGGCCGAGAAAAACCGGAAAAACATATTGGATTAACAGGCATCTGGGCAAATCACCCCTGATAGATCTGCTAAAAACCGATGTATTTGCCGATTATGCATCGCGGCCGTCATTACTCAGAGAGCACTATCTGGAGTACGATGGGCTTGTCATTATTGACGAGATACAGATGGTTCCGGATCTCCTCAATGAAATTCACTGGTTAATTGAGAACAGCAATGTTTCATTCCTTATGACAGGTTCAAGCGCCAGAAAACTGAAACGGGGGCATGCTAATCTTCTGGGGGGGCGGGCATGGCGCTATACGCTGACTCCGCTGATTTATTTAGAAACGGCCGGCTTTGATCTTGAACGGGTTATGGTTTCCGGCTTGCTTCCGCCTCACTTTCTATCCGATGATCCCGCACAGGATTTAAGATCCTATATCGGTGACTATTTAAAGGAAGAAATCGCAGCCGAGGCGTTGGTGCAAAATATACCCGCATTTGCCGAATTCCTGCGGGTGGCGGCGGTTACTTCAGGAGAGCTGCTCAACTATACCAATGTAGCCAGAGAGACCGGCGTAAGCGCTAAAGTGGTGCGGTCCTACTTCCAGATCCTTGAGGATACGCTACTGGGGTTCAGGGTTGCACCCTGGCGCAAAACAAACAAAAGACGGCTTATAGAAACTGAAAAATTTTATCTCTTCGACATCGGGGTCACGAATTTTCTCGCCAGAAGAAAACCGGCTGTAGGCACACCTGAATTCGGAAATTCCTTAGAACAGCTTATTCTTCTGGAACTCAAAGCCTATCAGGCCTATCGGGAACCGGAGCTTGATATCCGGTACTGGCGTACCAGTACCGGCTTTGAGGTTGATTTCATCCTCAACGACATGCAGGCAGCCATTGAAGTGAAAAGCTCGCAGCGAATCCATGCTTCACACCTGAGCGGATTACGGGCGCTGCAGGAAGAGCACACGGTAAAACGTTCGGTTGTTGTTTCCCTTGAGAAGCAGAAACGTTGCGTCGAAAATGCAATCGAAATCATGCCCTGGCAGGATTTTCTGGAAGAGCTGTGGGCCGGGGGATTCTGATTTTTTTATAAAAACCAAAACGCCGTCACCTGCATTTCGTACGCTCCCAGAGGACGTTAAGCCACAAAAAAGGCACCCGTTTTTACACAAAGTGCCTTTTTGTTTTCATGGCGGCGCTGAGGGGGACCGAACCCACGGCCTCATGACTGCCGGGAAACGGGGGCCAAATAACCGTATCCATGTAATCTGTTGCCACGTTCCGCAAATCCTTTGTTTTTTCATACAGATAATGAACCTTCAGTATCACCCGCCATGTCTATTATCTGCATTGGTATCGCCTGATACTGCCCCAAAACCGCCACGGCAAATATTGCTAATTGTAAATTATATTGACAATTAGCAAATATAATCCTATAGTATTTTTATGATTCCACGTGATGCAGAGAAGAGTTTGAAACAACTGGCCAGAGGCTATCCCGCCGTGGCCATTACCGGGCCGCGGCAATCCGGCAAAACCACCCTTGCCAGATTTGTGTTTAAGGATACGCCCTATGTTTCCTTTGAAAACCCCGATGTGCGCGACCTGGCCCAAAACGATCCCAGGGGATTTCTGGAAAAATATCTCAAGGGGGCCGTGTTTGATGAAGTGCAGCGCTGCCCGGAACTGCTTTCCTACCTCCAGCAGATCATTGATGAATCAAAAAAACCCGGCAGATATATCCTGACCGGCTCCCAGCAGTTCGGACTGCTCTCAGGCATTACCCAGTCCCTGGCAGGACGGGTTGCGCTGGTTCAACTTCTGCCGTTTACGCTGCATGAATGCTATGGTGCTAAAAAACAAAAAAGGTCACCAAACCTGGACCACGTATTATTCAACGGGCTTTACCCTCCGGTGCATGACAAGAAACTGAATCCCCACATCTGGTATGCAAACTATATGCAAAGCTATATTGAAAGAGATGTGCGTCAGATGGTGAATGTCCGCGATCTGAGCAGCTTCCAGCGTTTCGTGCGGCTCTGCGCCGGACGAACAGGACAGCTGCTGAACCTTTCAGACATGTCCACAGACTGCGGCATCACCCACAATACGGCCAAAGCCTGGATTTCCATTTTAGAGGCAAGCTACATACTTTTTCTGCTCCTACCCCATCACGCAAACTTTAATAAAAGAATAATTAAAACACCCAAACTCTACTTTTACGATTCAGGGCTGGCTGCTTGGCTCCTCTCTATTCAAAGCCCCGAACAGCTGAGTACCCATTCTCTGCGGGGCTCCCTTTTTGAATCTTTCATCGTGAGTGAATTCATTAAGGCGCGTTATAACCAGGGCCTTACAAGCAATCTGTATTTCTGGCGTGACCGCACTGGAAACGAAATCGATCTGCTGGTCGAAACCGCGGAAAAGCTGAGACCGGTTGAAATCAAATCCGGACAAACAATAACTCAAGACTATTGTAAGGGATTACAAAAATGGATCAGCCTTGCCGGAGACAAGGCCGTACACCCTACCCTGGTATACGGAGGAAAAGAAAGTACTGTTCAATCCGGAATCAAAATAACCACATGGTGGGAAAAGGACTATTTATAATCGTGTAAGTAAACTTCGGTCACAAGACCCAAGCCTGTCTTTTGCAACAATTCGCGATATGTCTCCAAAAAAAAGGGCTGCCATTGTGCTAACCCCTTGTATTTTCTGGTGGAGCTGAGGGGGACCGAACCCACGGCCTCATGACTGCCGGGAAACGGGGGCCAAATAACCGTATCCATGTAATCTGTTGCCACGTTCCGCAAATCCTTTGTTTTTTCATACAGATAATGAACCTTCAGTATCACCCGCCATGTCTATTATCTGCATTGGTATCGCCTGGTACTGCCCCAAAACCGCCACGGCAAATATTTGATCCGGGACAATTGATAAACGCTTGACAATGTCGTTTATATTCACATAATATGAATATATGAAACAAATAGTTCCCCGTCAGAGACTTTATCAGCAGGCGGTTTTATGTCTGCAGGAATCACCGGTGACGGCCCTGCTGGGAGCTCGCCAGACAGGCAAAACAACGCTTGCAAGAATGATCGCAGACAAGCGCAAAAATGTACATTTTTTTGACCTCGAGCGGGCTGCCAGCCGTCAGGCGCTGTCAACGCCGGAAGTAACCCTGCAGGAGTGCCGCGGGCTGGTCGTTATAGATGAGGTTCAGCGGATACCTTCTCTGTTTGAAGTTTTGCGGCCTTTGTGCGATCGTCCTGAGAAACCGGCAACGTTTCTTCTTCTGGGGAGCGCATCCCCTGACCTGGTGCGCGGTGTTTCGGAGACGCTTGCCGGCCGGGTGCTGTTTGTAAAAATGCCGGGCTTTGCCATTGACGAGACCGGCCCGAAGCAGCAAAACCTACTATGGCTGCGCGGCGGCTTCCCGCGAGCTTTTCTGTCTGCCGGCGAAAATGCCGCCTGGCGATGGACTGAAGGTTTTGTTACAACGTTTCTTGAGCGCGACATCCCTCAGTTGGGCATTCGTGTGCCTGCCGAAACACTGCGCCGCTTCTGGACCATGACCGCCCATTACCATGCCCAGGTATGGAATGCCGCCGAGATTGCGCGCTCAATGGATATCGCACCCAATACCGCCCGTCACTATCTTGATATCCTTAGCGGAGCATACGTCCTGCGTGTTCTGCCGCCATGGTTTGAAAATCTCAAAAAGCGTCAAATCAAATCCCCCAAGGTATATTTCCGGGACAGCGGACTGCTGCACTTTCTGCTGGGAATCAGTTCCATGGAATCGCTGCGCTCGCATCCCCGCTATGGTGCTTCATGGGAGGGTTTCGCGCTTGAGCAGACACTTGCACTCTACGGAGAACAGGACGCCTATTTCTGGAGTACTGTTCGCGGTGCAGAGCTCGACCTGCTGCTTCTGCGCAATAGCCGCCGGTACGGGTTTGAATTCAAGTGTACGGACGCCCCTGCAATGACACGCTCGATACACATAGCCCTTAACGATCTGAAACTTGATAAGCTTTATGTAATCTACCCGGGTCGCGACCGCTACAGTCTGAATGAGCGTGTGGAGGCGCTGCCTCTGTCCGAGCTTCAGAATACAGCCCTCAACAAATCCTTTTAAAAGCACAAAAAGGCTCAATCAAACTATTGAGCCCTTTTGTTTTGCTGGCGGAGCTGAGGGGGATCGAACCCCCGAACTCATGACTGCCAGGAGAGGGGGCCAAACAAATTCATTTTTTGCAAAAAACCTTTTATGCAAAATATCCCAAAATATTGTGGCTGGATTTATTTGAAAAAAGTGTAGAGTAGAGCCCTCGTGCACGCCAGCCGTCTGGTGGATTTGGCCTTTAATCGGCCATCCAATGTCCATTAAGGGCTTGCGAATAAATAACTTCACATTTTCGAAGGGCAGATGGAGTAATTCC
>CAZFIB010000136.1:0-6455 GCA_964518865.1 uncultured Thermodesulfobacteriota bacterium | reverse complement strand
GAACAGAATCGGGCCTCCGGCAGCACAAAAATCCGGGTTTCCGTTCAGACACTAGTTATGTTAATTTAGTGAATAGAGGTTATTGTGAAAAACTGGGTCACTATGCTGGTCATGCATTATGAAAACATGCGTGAGCTTTACCCGGATGATGATGTAATGGTGCTTTTCGATCTTGACGGCACAATCGTAAATATCCGTTCAATGATGCTGTATGCGCTCAAATCCTTTGATCGTGCATATAAAACGGAATTTTTCAAAGACCTGCAGGCAGAAAGCCTGGATGTGCAGGATACCGATATCGACAACATGCTGACCCGGCTGCGGATACCGCACAATATCGGCAGGAAGGTTACATCCTGGTACAACAGACACCTCTGGTCACAGGATGCACTGTGTTTTTCTCACCGCCCGTATGCAAATATCATGGGTATCATACGCTGCCTGCAGATTCAGCCCCGTACGCATGTCGGGCTGTGCACCGGCAGTGCCGGCAGATTCGGCGATGAAATCCACACCATGCTCAATCACCTCGGCAAAGACTACAATGTCGCATTTACGCCTGATATGATTTTTGTCGACAGCGACGAGGGGGACCGCGGGCCGTCCTACAGGCTGACCCGGGCCTGTTGTCACTTCCAGAGCAGGGGATTCAGGCTGGTCGCGGTCGTTGACAGTGAACCGGAAAATCATCTTTCGGACATGTCATATGTCGACGGAAACAGCGAGATTCTTTTTCTTCATGCCGATACGGTGGAAGAACTGATGCGGCTGGATGTGCCCCTGCGGGCACTGTATAAGAACACATTCAATATTGCGGATCTCGTCTGCGACAGTCGTTGTGCACATCACGCCTAACGCAATGTCATTCCTCAACTATTTGTGCATTACCAGGTACCTGCATGCCATATCCTGTGTTTTTTCCGGTATATCGGGTGTGTTTAATACTTAATTAACTATTGATTAAATACCCCTTAACGAGTGTGGCGCATAACCTGATAGTCAGGCAGTGATACAGTCCGCACTATGGGCTGTGCCGAGGTTTTTCGTATGCGGTCACTGTAAACGAGAAGGAGCTGTCGATGATACAAAAAGCAGTGTTGTTTTCGATTAGCTTTCTGCTGGCATGCTCAACGGCAGGTGCGCAGGAGGATGTAATACTCAAGGGCGCCGGCGCAACATTTCCGTATCCGCTTTACAAAAAGCTCATCGAGGTGTATCAGAGCCAGAACGGTGTCAGGGTCGCCTATGAAGCCCTCGGGTCCGGCGGCGGCATACGTCAGCTCATAGATGAAAGCGTCGACTTCGGCGCTACGGATGCCATTCTCTCGGACCAGGAGCTCGCCGAGGCCCCCGGCCGTATTCAGCATGTGCCGACCTGCGTCGGGGCTGTTGTCATAACCTACAACCTTCCCGGCGGTCATCAGCTTAAATTTACGCCGGATCTCGTAGCGGCCGTATTTATGGGTACGGTAACCAGGTGGTCGGACCGTCGGATACGCGAGCTTAACCCCGATGTTTCCTTTCCCGATACGGAAATAACGGTCGTGCACCGCTCGGATGCCAGCGGGACGACGTTTATTTTTTCCGACTATCTGTCAAAAGTAAGTGAAGAATGGAAATCAAAGATCGGGCGCGGTAAAACCGTCAGGTGGCCGGTGGGTGCGGGTGTCGAAGGCAATGCCGGTATGGCCGAATTCATCAAGAAAGTCAACGGCAGTATCGGCTATACCGAGCTGACCTATGCAGAGCACAACAGCCTGCCCACCGCGGCAGTCAAGAACAGGTCCGGCCGCTATATAAAACCGACACTTGAATCGGTTTCAGCGGCGGCTGATGTGGCGCTGCCCGATGACACCAGACTTCTGATTACCGATACCGCCATACCGGCAGGATATCCGATAAGTGCTTTTACCTATCTGATTTTTTATCAGGAGCAGGCGCACGGCGGCAAAACAATCGAGCGGGCCTGTGCGCTGGTGCGTTTTTTGTGGTGGATCATCCACAAGGGTCAGTATTACAACACGCACCTGCTGTATGCGCCGCTGCCTAAAAAGGCCGTTATGAAAGCCGAGAGCATAATACGTTCGATTACCTATCAGGACACGCCCATAACATGTTCGGGATCCTCGGAATGACCTGCGGCCTGCTCCGTTCCCGCCCCGCCGCCCTCATGAAAGCGACGGCGCTGCTGACAATTCTTTTTGTTTCCGCCGGCATCCCGGTGCCGAAGCGCTGCACAGCCGAACGCCTTGTCAGAGTCGGTGTCTATGATTTCGATCCGCTGTGCGGTGCTGCCGCCCCGTTTTCAGAAGCTGCCGGCAACAAGGGGCTTTTCGTCAGGCTGCTCGAGCATATCGCGGCTCAGGAGCAGTGGCAGCTTTCATATGTTCCGGGTACGCTGCAGGAGTGTCAGGCGCGTCTCGAGCGCGCGGAAATCGATCTTCTTATAGCGGCTTCGTATTCCAGAGATCTTGAACGTATTTTCGATTTTACGAGGGAATCCGTCATATCGACCTGGGCCCAGATTTATACCGGTGAAAAGTCGGACATTCAATCCATGCTTGATTTTGCGGGAACCTCTGTCGGTGTCGTCCGCGATGATCCCTACAATCATGAGATGCGCACTGTTATCGAACGGCTCGATATTCCCTGCAGGTTCGTGCAGTTCGCCCGCTACAGCGATGTGTTTGCAGCGATCGAGAAAGGCTGGATCGATGCCGGGGTCGTTGACCGCATATACGGTTTTATGCACGATGATGCTTTTTCGGTCAGGAAGACGTCCATTATGTTTGCACCGGTGCAGCTCAGCTTTGCCGTTCCCCGGGGCAGGAACAATAAGCTTCTCGGTACGCTGGACTATCATCTTAAAATTCTCAAGGAAGATCAGCACTCGCTGTACCACGAGCTGATAAACACTATTTTCGGTGACGGGCAGCAGTCGATTCTTCTCGACGTCCTTACCTGGTGTCTCGGCGGAGCAGGGGTGCTCCTCGTGCTGTTCAGCGGTATCAGCCTTATGCTTCGGCATCAGGTGCGAACGAGAACTGCACAGCTGTCATACAAAAACACCGAGCTGGAAAACGAAATTCTCAAGCGCAGCAGGGCGGAAAAAATTCTTCGGCAGCAGAAGGAATACTTTGAAGCGCTGCATGAAACAAGCCTTGCCCTCATCGGGCGCCTCAATTACGGTGATATACTGGAGGCCATCATATCGCGCGCCGCAGCCCTTGTAGGGACCCGGCACGGTTTTATTCATCTGTACGATCCCGACACGCAGGAGCTGGAGGCACGCGTCGGACTCGGGGTGTTCGGCTCCATGACCGGCAGGCGTTTCAAGTCGGGCCAGGGGCTCGGCGGCAAAGTGCTCCAGAGCAAAGCTGCGGTCCTCATCGATGATTATGCCTGCTGGGAATGGCGCCTGCCCGACAGTGCCTTCGACCATCTGCACTGTGTCATGGGGATACCGCTCAATACCCACGAGGATACGGCCGGGGTCATCGGTCTCGGCTTTTGCGAGCGGGAACGAAAATTCAGCCAGGTGGAGCAGGACATGCTCGGCAGATTTGCCGCGCTGGCCTCGATCGTGCTCCACAATGCCGGCCTGTATGACAAGCTTGAACTCGAGCTGTCCGAGCGGAAAAAAGCCGAAGAAGCCCGCATGCTTCTTTTGTCGGCTATCGAGCAGTCTACGGAAAGTTTCGTCGTTATCGATACCGGCGGCGCCATTCAGTATGCCAACCCCTCGTTCCGCCGTGAAACAGGTTATGACCCGGAGCATATACAGAATTATACAGCCTTTATTTTCGACCACATGGAGGAGAATCTGCAGCGCGAGCTGAAGGAAAAACACCGGCTGGGCAGCTCGTGGTCCGGCAGGTACACCGCAACCAGAAAAAACGGTGCACAGTATATCGTCGAGGAAAGCATCTCGCCGATTCGCACCAGCGACGAAACCATTTCGCACTATATCAGCATTCGTCGTGATGTCACCAGGGAGAGCGAGCTTGAAATGATGCTGCGGCAGTCGCAGAAAATGGAGGCGATCGGAACCCTTGCCGGCGGTATCGCCCACGATTTCAACAATATTCTCTGCCCGGTTATCGGCTATGCCGAGCTGACCTATAATGCCCTTGCCGAAGACAGCCCTCACCGCAAGCCGCTCGGGGAGGTGATCAAGGCCTCCTGCCGCGCCCGGGATCTGGTGCAGCAGATACTGACCTTCAGCCGGCGGCGCGAGGACCGGCGCAAGCCGCTGGAGGTCCAGCAGATCATAAAGGAGGCCCTGAACCTGCTGCGCGCCTCCCTGCCGTCCACCATCAGAATCACTCAGGATATCGATCCGGACATACGCCCGATTATGGCTGACCCGGCCCAGATTCATCAGGTCGTCATGAACCTGTGTACCAACGCCTACCAGGCAATGCGCGAAACCGGCGGTATTCTGCATGTCGGGCTGCAGCGCTGCGAGATAACGGATGGCAACCGTCCGTCCGAGCTTGATGTCGAGCCGGGCCCGTTTCTCAGGCTGAGCGTAAAGGATACCGGCATCGGTATCGATCCGGAGCTGATCGGGCGTATTTTCGAGCCCTACTTCACGACCAAGAAACACGGCGAGGGAACCGGGCTCGGCCTGGCCGTGGTTCACGGCATTGTCAAGAGCTACGGCGGGGATATTCTGGTCGAAAGCCGGCCGGACGGCGGCTCGCGGTTTGAAGTCTATCTCGGCATGGTCGAGGCTGAAGACCACGAGCAGGAAAAGACTTCGATACGTTCCGACGGGATGCTGCAGGGCAGCGAGCGCATACTGATTGTCGACGATGAGCACCAGGTCGCGGAAACCCTGCGTGATATGCTTGAAGGATTCGGCTACCGTGTTGTTGCGAAAACTTCCAGCGTTGAAGCCCTGGGTGTTTTTACGCGCATGCCCGGCATGTTCGATCTGGTCATAACCGATCTGACCATGCCCCAGCTTACCGGTCTGCAGCTCGCCCGCGAAATGATCACGATGCGTTCAGGCATGCCGGTGATTCTCTGCACCGGTTTCGGTGATGATGAAACTGCCCGCAAGGCCGGCCAGATAGGAATCATGAAATTCATAACCAAGCCCGTTACCCGCCTTGACCTGGCAGCAACCGTGCGTGAAGTGCTGGACGGCCATGCCGGCAATCAGAGCCTCGCCGGCATTTCCTGCAGCACGCCCTTTCAAAGCAGCAGCATCAATTAGAACAATTCACAAAACAGCACAGCCCGGTATAAAAACATGCGAGCGGCCACGACAGAGCGGGGCCCTCCGACAAAAGAGATATGATTATGGAGGGACGCGCTCCGTCGCGTCCGGGTCGTTTCGAAAAACACGGCTACAGTAATTCGTTACCTGCCCTGATAATTCGGTAGATGCTTTCGTGGAGTGTATATTCAGAGAAAAAAAGGGGCTGATTGCATACTGGGGGCAGATTCACCAAAACCTGCGTCGATAGCGAAACTATACGTGTATTGAAAAATATGAGAGTGCATCCACCCTCCGCAGCAAAGCTACTGCGCAGGACGGGGCGTCATCACGCCAGGGCGTGACGCGCAATGACGGGTTTGCTGATCTCTTGTGCACATAGGTGCATTGCATGAAAAACACCGGCCCCGGTCGGGGGCACATGCTCGTAATAACAGGCGGGCGTTTCATTGCGAGGCCGAAGGCCGTGGCGATCCTCGCTGCGGGGCAGTTCATCCGTCACGGAATCCGTCCGTCAGGATAAATTTTCTGTTATCGTTTTTCTTTTCAGATACTTAAGCATTTAACTGAAATTTAATTTATCTTTCCTTTTTCGTTAATAAATCAGGGATACTATTCAGCCAAAAACGGCCAAAAGTTACATCAATTTTTAAGAATTGATCAGGCCTGACAGGTAAAGGGGCGTGTGCAGCATCAGGCAGCTCTTTTTTAAATATTCAATTATTTATTTTTCAAAGACTTATTTAATCCAACCAAAGGAGGAAGTGTGATGATGAAAAGAATTATCGGATTGAAAGCAGTTGTACTCTATGCCGTGCTGTTTGTGTTTACCTCAGCAGCACATGCCGAGCAGGCCCCCTGGTATCCCGGCAAGTACATGCTGGGCGCCAAGTATGTTTTCTTCTTCATTGCCGACGGAACCGGTGATGCCACGGTCATGGCAACGGAAAACTACCTTGCAACGCTCGACAACCCCAACCTGCGCGCTCACCACAAGCTGGCCTTCTCGCAGCTTCCGGTCCGCGGCCAGGCGACCACCTACTCGACCAACTCCTACATCACCGACTCGGCGGCCTCCGGTACGGCCCTGGCCTGCGGGGTGAAAACCAACTCGGGCGTTATCGCCATGGACCCGAGCGGCACGATTCCCTATGTCAGCCTGGCAACGCTTGCCAAGCTAATCTTTGACAGTCGATTTCAAAAAGCTATGATATTTCGATGCACTACG
>CAZFIB010000135.1:0-6786 GCA_964518865.1 uncultured Thermodesulfobacteriota bacterium | reverse complement strand
TGTTCCAGCTGCCGCCGCGATTCACGCGGTTGGAGCCCGTCAGGACACAGCCCCGAATCGTTTGATCACATTGCGCCTGAACGCGCCGGATGCGGCCTGGGCGGTAAAAGCGACCAGCGGCAGCATGTGGCGGGCAAGCCTGTCCATATCCCACAGGCCACTCATATATTGCTGCTCATAGCGCCTGAACTTCCGCGCAAAACGCGACCGGCTGCGCTTTGTCAGGCGCAGGTCAAACGGATACACCCGATAGCCAAGAAAATTCACCCCGCTGTCCGTATAATACAGCCCGACATTGCTGTTGAGCTCAAGCGCGAGTTCCTGGCGTAAAAAATCGCGTATGAGGGCTAATCGGCGTTTCAGCCCGGCCCGGTCATCGCCCCAGAGCAGCATGTCGTCCATATAGCGGACATAGTGCCGGATGCGCAGCTGCTCCCTGACGAAATGGTCCAGAAGACCCAGATAGTGATTGGCAAAATACTGACTGGTCAAATTGCCGATCGGCACGCCTTTGCCGGGGGCGGTTTCATAGCTGGAGATAATGCGGTGAAACACGTCAAGCAGACGCCGCTCTTTGAAGCGCCTTACCAGAAGCCGCTCAAGTATGCTGTGGTCGATGCTGTCAAAATATTTGGCAATATCGATTTTCAGGCACAGCCGGTTTTTGCGTGCAAACGTCTGGGCCCGGGCCGCGGCCCGGTGGGCGCCCTTGCCTTTCCGGCAGGCATAGGTGTCGTGGATCAGATAGCGCTCGAATACCGGCTCGCACAGGTTCATCAGGGCATGGTGCAGCACCCGCTCGCGGAATGCCGCTGCGCAGATCAGCCGCTGCTTGGGTTCAAAGACGTAAAAGTAGTGATAGTTGCCGAAAGCGGCACGCCCGCTCAGCAGGTCCTCCCGCAGCTGGAGCAGCTCACCCTGCAGGTTTGCGCGAAAGCGCTGCACCTCCATTTTGGCCTGCTTGCCCCGGCAGGCCTTCCAGAAGGCAAGCTGCAGATTGCCGGTTTCAGCGATCTTCTCGAACAGACTGCCCGCCCGCTTCATGCTGAACCGCTTTGAGAACGGTCAGAAACCGCTCTGCGTATTTGTCGCATTTGGCCTCGCCAACACCGATGATGGTATGCATCGCATTTTTGGACGTGACTTTCCGGGTGACCATCTCCGCCAGCTGGTCATTGGTAAAAACCGCATACACCGGCACGCCCTCAGCCTCAGCGATGGATTTTCTCAGCTCCCGCAGGCGGCTGTAGACGATAAAATCCGGTTCCGAGAGCACCTCGCGGTAATCGATTTTTGATTTTCGACGGTTCGGCATGTTTTGCTGGTCTGCTGCATCTCCCAGGTATTCAACCGCAAAAGCCCAGCAGGCACAGTCGCCCCGCTCCAGGAGCTGTTTGTGAACGGAAATAATGCGGCGGGAGCGCAGAAATTTGTTCAGCTCATCCCGGGCGCCGCCGTCATCGGTAATGGGAACAGAAAAAAATGCGTATTGCATGAATTGCGCTGTAAGGAATACTATGCCCCTTGAATCATGAATTAAATCTCCGGCGCCCTTACCGCACGCTCCGCCACGACCGCCGCTCGTCCCTCACGGCGGTCAGGCTCCGCTGCCTGCCGGCCCAACGGGTCCAGTCCTGATGACCTATTGGGGCAAGCACAGCCGGAACCCGATATTGTTGTCGTCGTGCGACGGGTTGCCGCCGTGGCTGCGAACCGCCGAACGGCAGCCCCCGGCGCCGGGGTTCCAGCGGCCGCCGCGAATCACGCGGTAGGAGCCCGAAGAAGCACCCACCGGATCGGTTTCACCATACAATGTATACGCAAACCAGTCAAGACACCATTCCCACACATTGCCGTGCATGTCATACAGCCCCCACTGGTTTGCCTGGTATGACCCCACAACTGCATGCTGACTGCCTGATCCGCCATTATAATAATATCTCCCCAGCGGGTCAAGGTTGGCATCCGTACCGCTGCCCGCGTTCAGACAATCCGACCCGGCGCCGCCGTTCTTGGTGTAGTCATTATAGGCCAGCGTGGTACCGGCCCGGCAGGCATACTCCCACTGGGCTTCCGTGGGCAGGTCAAAGACAAGCCCGGTCTTTGCCTGCAGACGACCCATGAAGGTGGTGCTGCCCGGATCGCCCCCCGGCCACGTGCCGCCCCGGATCGTGTTCCAGGATACATATTCCACCGGCCGCATGTCCCCGTCATAATAGCTCGGTGTCGAGCCGGTCACCAGCTCATACTGGCGCTGGGTGATTTCAAAAACGCCCATATAATAATCCCGGGTAAAGGTTACCTGGTGCTGGGCTTCGCGGTCATCATATCTGCCGAGTTCCGTCACCGGTGAGCCCATGGTAAAAGACTCTCCGGCAGATTCGATCTTTCTCAGCAGGATCTTGGTGGTTTTGTATTCATCTGTCAGTGTGGGCTGGCTGTCAAGCTCGGTCACCGGATATGACGCCGCATCCGGCCCCCCGGACACATCGATCACCAGATAGGTCCCGGCAATGGTGCCGGCCGCGGTCGCGGTAAAATCAATCCCGGTTTCATCGGCATCGACGATGGTTACTTCTGCGCTTGGCGGCGTGAAGGTGTAGCCGGGAAGGACGGGGGTGACGGTGTAGGTGCCCGGTGGCAGGTCCACAAAGCTGTAGGAACCATCGGCCGCACTTGTCGTGCAGATCGAAACCGGCCCGGTCAGTTCGATATTGACGCCTTCCTGCACATCACCGCTGATGGTACCGCTAATTGCAAATGTTGTATTTTGCGCTGCCGTGAAATCAATCGCTGCGACATCTGAACCGGCAACGGTTACCGGCTTATTTTCAGGGGTGAACGTATACCCCGACAGGCCTGGTGTTACCGTATAACTGCCATCCTCAAGTCCGTTGAAACGGTAGTTGCCATCTGTATCACTTACCGTTATTTTAGCACTGTCACCGGTCAGCTGCAGAATAACACCCTGTGTGACATCACCGGCAACAGAACCGATTATGTCATGCGTCAAGAACGGACTTGCCGTAACATCTACCGGCTGCACCGCAATGTCGCGGTTGTTGTCGCTGTCCTTTACCTCAAGGGCAACAAAATAGGTTCCGGGAAGCATATAGGTGTGGACGGATTTTTTGTTTGCTGACCAGCCCGTGTCCCACTGCCCGTCATTGGTCCAGTCCCAGCGGACCTGCAGAGCGGCAGCTTCATCTTCCTGGTCAAGGCAGCTCGAGGCATCAACCGTGACGGTGTAATAATCGGCTGAGGCTGAAAAGGCGGCATCAGGGGCGTAATTTGAACCGGTTCCGATGATATTGACTGTTTTGATGACCGTGCCGTTCAGGCCCTCGGGGTCAAGGACCTCGCAGGCGATCATGTAGGTGCCGCTGGAAGGGTACGTGTGCGATTCGTCTTTTTCAGTCGAAAAAGCGGTGTCCCACTGCCCGTCATTTTCCCAGTCCCAGCGTACCTGCAGGCCGCCCGCGCTGCCGTCCGGGTCGATCGATGAAGAGGCATCCACCGACACCTCCAGACCGTCGACGCTGACCGCCACATGGGGTTCAGGCCGGTTGCCGTCGATAATATCAATCGTCACGGCCGCTTCATTGCTGTGTTTTTCCCCGTCTGATACCTTATAGAAAAACGTGTCGGTAAGCGCAGAGGAAACAGCAAAGGATTTATAGGTCAGCACGCCGGTAGACGGGTTCAGGGGGTCGACCATTTCCCCATGCTGCGGATAGGCGGTAATTTTGTAGGTCAGCGGGTCTTTATCCTCATCGGTCGCCTCCAGCCGGATCACCGCTTCCGATCCCCTGGGCACGCTGGCATGAAGACTGGCGGCAACCGGGGCGATGTCCATGTTCTGCGCGTCGCCCAGCACGTCCCAGCTGCGGTAGAAGTCAAACAGCGGCCCGGACTTCATGTTCCAGGTGCCGATCAGGCGGTTGCCGAGCTCTAGGCCCACGCCGCCGTTGATGCCCACGTAGATTTCGTCGCCGGGGAAGTCCGGCAGCTCGACCATGCCCAGCAGGTAGGGATGCAGGTACACATACGGCCCCACAATCTTGTACAGGCGCACGGTAACCGTGGGCTCGATGTACAGCTCCGCCGTGATATTGGCGGAATAGTCCCTGATAATATCGGTGGGATAATGGCGCTTGTCGCTCTCAATCGGTTCCTGGACAAAGCCGTTTACCGGATCATAGGTCATCTCGACCGAATAGGAGTACTCGCTGTGATGATAAAAGGTGCTCTCGGCCTCGGCCTCGGCATCCAGAATCACCCCGGCCGGGATTTCAAGCTCAAGATCAAGAATGATGGGCACGCCGGCCGGCGTGGGGATGGTCACCGGCACGGTGAGTTTCGGCATCAGCTTGCCGGACACTTCAACGTGTGCCTTGCCTTCAAGCGAATATTTGAGCCGCAGGTTGAATATAATGACGGCGTCCATCCTCCCGTAGGCATAGATGCCCAGCAGGCTTTTGGAAACCTCAAAAGTGGTGGTGGGCACGATTTTCAGGGTGCCGGCTTCGATGTCCACCTTGATCGTTCCCTCAGCGTTTTTTTCAGGATCAAAATCATCAACCTTCGGCTGGTTTTCCTCCTCCTCTTCCTCGTCCTCATCCGAACCAAGCGACTGGCCCATGATCGAGCTGTTTTCCCAGTCAATTCCCTTTTCGCTGTTGATTTTGAGTTCGAGTACCGAGGTATTGCTGATGTCGATCAGGCCGCTTGAGTCGACATTGCCCTCATCAAGGGACAGGGACCGCGGAAAGGGGCCAGGCCGCTGCCAGGGCCGTGCTTTAACAGCCGGGGCGGTAAAATACTGGTAGAACGGCTTTTGCAGCATGCTGTAGGATTCGGGCGTGCTCTGGCTCCAGTCCGGGCAGACCGTGAATGAAAAGCTGCCGCCGGTTGCCAGCATGTCATCCAGGGTGGCATCCTCGACCTGATACACTGTTTGGTCGTCAAACGCTGAAACCCCGAGGATTTTCTTGGCAAACCGCGTGGATTCCTCACCGATTATGATGTCACCCGCTATGTAATCATGCTGCGGGGCTGTCAGGGTGACAATGTTTTCGGATTCGATGACCTCGATGCCTTCATCTATTGACAGATAGTAGACATGGTTCTGAACGGCAAAGTTTTCCGTGTCGGAAGATACGTGGCCGGGGTCTTCCACCTCCAGAAAACTCGTTTCCAGCACATCGTCGTTTGAGTCGAACGTGATACCGGCAACATCACTGCCGCTGATAACGATATTTCGCATAGTCGACGGGGTAAAAGAGGCCGCTGCTTTGGTCGGGACAATATGATAGGTGCCGCCGGCAAGGCCGGTAAAGGAAAAAGAGCCGTCGGCACCGGAAGTGACGGTTGCGTCGGCATCGCCGGAAAGCGTAAGGGTGACGCCATCGATCACCTCACCGGTGATGGTGCCGGTGATGCTGAAGGTGCTGATATTTACAGTTGTTGTGGTGGTGGTTACCTCAACCGTCGTGGTCGTGCTGGCCGCAGACGATGTCGTGGTTGATGCCGGCGTGCTGGTCGTGGACCCTCCGCCACCGCCGCCTCCTCCTCCACCGCCGCCGCCGGCTGCAGTCGTGGTGGTTGACGCGCCGGGAAACATCGATGTGGTAGTTTGCGGAACCGGTGGTGGTGGTGCAACAGATGGAACAACTACCGTGACCGCGGCCTCTGCTTTTGATCCATCAGAACCTTGTGCCGTAATAAGATATTTCGTCGTCTCTTCCGGATACACTTCGATGCTTCCTGACAAATGAACTTTACCGATTCCCTGGTCTATCGAAACACTTACCGCATTCTCAGATGTCCAGCTCAGGATTGAGCAGCCTCCGCTTTCGATCTCCAGCGGATTTGCTGAAATGTTGACAGACACCTCGGGTGGTTCTATTGAATCCGGCGGTTCATCATCCTGCGGCCGGTACAGACCGAAATTGCACTGGTATGTCGTTTGCGTAATAGCAAGACGTGTTCTCATCTGGTTGGCTGTTGTGCAGTCCTCTGAGCTGTCTGCAAGGTGCTCGACAATGTAATTACCCACTCTGAGATCGCTGAAGGTAAAGGCGCCGTTCTCATCAGTCGTTATGCGCTTTATTTCAAAGGGAAAAACGAACAGCACCAGGCGCTTCAGTGAAATCTCCCGCCCCCCGATGCCTTCCTCACCCTCATCCATAACGCCGTTCTGGTTCAGGTCGTTGAAACAATAGCCTGTAATTGCACCGCCGAGCAGCGATTCACTTTGCACATGACCCGCGCCTTGTGCGTATGCCGGTACCGGCAGTAGACAGATCAACAAGATGATAAACCGGTAAAGATGGTTCTTCGACACTGCCGATGCTTTTGTTTTGATATGACGTATACTCATTGCCGACTCGCTTTCCTGAATTTTATGATTACGGACCAGTAGTAAAAAGGGATGAAAATGCGGTTGCTCGTAGTGCCCCTTTTCCCGAAAGGTTATATGTTTTGTATTGTAATACGATAAAAAACCATTCGTTCGCAAGATAATTATTGCACTAGCAAATAATTTATAATAAGGAAAAATATATGATTAAATGGGGGGCTATAACTAGCATAATGAGAAATTTATATGAAAATACAGCATATTGCAAATTATTCAACAGTTGTTTTATGTATTTCCCGTAGGGTGCGCCGTGCGCACCGTTGTTTGATTTGTTTCCCGTAGGGTGCGCCGTGCGCCCCTCCTGCGCTAAAGCTGCGGCGGGCAGGCGTCGTGCGCACCGTAGTTTGATGTTCCGCGAACCGGGG
>CAZFIB010000134.1:0-6894 GCA_964518865.1 uncultured Thermodesulfobacteriota bacterium | reverse complement strand
CCCTGTTTTCAGGAACCAACGAGTTTTTCTTTTTTTTAGGTGGTGAATCGGGGTTATCGGGTAGTGCCGGAATTTTCCAGCTGCGCCGACCCAGCCTTTGGGTGAGGCTCAACAACCGAATTTGCCGACTCAAAACCGGCTATGCATCGGGGCAACATCACCGGTGCCGGGACAGGTCCGCGCCGGGCGTACCCGGAAAAAAGGCCGCCGGAGTATTCCCCGGCGGCCTTTTCGTTATCAGCAAGCTTCAGTCAAAACGCTCTGTTGGTTAAACAGGTTTTACCGTCATTCAATGGGCGGCGGTGCCTGCGCGTGCGCTGTTCCGCTTACTGCGGCGACACCGCTGACGCGAAGGCCTTTTTTCTTCAGTCGTGCACGAGGCAAAACCTTCAATAACACAGTTTTTCACCTTATCTCCGAAAACACGTTTAATGGAACCGGCCTGACCCGTATCATCGCCGGTCACGAAAGTAAGCGCGTCCCCGGTTGCACTGGCTCGGCCGGTTCGGCCGATGCGGTGCGTGTAGGCATCTACCGTGTCGGGCATATCATAGTTAATCACATGGGAAACCCTGCGCACATCGATTCCGCGGGCCGCCACATCGGTTGCGACCAGTATTTTGAACCTGCCGCGCCCGAAACCGTCCAAGGCTTTCTGCCTGTTGTTCTGAGACAGGCTGCCGTGCAGGGCTGCGGCATCGTATCCGGATTTGTCCAGCTGCTGCGCAACGCGCCTGGCGCGCATCCTGGTGCGGGTAAACACCAGAACCGAACCGGTTTCATGGTTGTCGAGAATGTTTTTCAGCAGATCCGTTTTGCGGGATGTCGCCACAGGGTAGAAGGCATGGGCAACCGAAGCTACCGGCAGCAGATGATCGATCCGTATGCGCACCGGATCGGTCAGCACGCGGTTTGTCAGCGACTGCAGGGCATTCGGCATGGTGGCGGAAAACAGCAGGGTCTGCCTTCGCGACGGCAAATACCCCAGTATCTTTTTAATGTCCGGCAAAAACCCCATGTCGAACATGCGGTCGGCTTCATCCAGCACCAGCACCTCGACGCGGGACACATCAATGGTCTTCCGCTGAATATGGTCAAGCAGGCGGCCGGGACAGGCTGAAACAATATCGATTCCTTTTTTCAGCGCAGCAACCTGGGTCTGCATGTTTACCCCACCATACACGCTCAGGCTGCGCAGCCCTGTTTTCCGGCCCAGCTGACCGATTACTTTTGTGGTCTGCTCGGTCAGCTCCCGGGTCGGTGCTATGACCAGGGCGCGAACGCTCCTGCGAGGCCCCTGCATAAGGCGCTGCAGAATGGGGAGCACGAAGGCGGCGGTTTTTCCGGTCCCGGTCTGGGCAAGCCCCATGACATCCCGTCCGGCCAGAATGGGCGGAATCGTTTGCGCCTGAATCGGTGTCGGCTCGCTGAAGCCCGAAGCCTCGACACCGGCAAATATTTTTCCGTGAAAATTAAAATTTTTAAAGCTCATCGTATTTTTCATCTTTCTCGTTCAGATATGATTGTTATTTTTTGTTTTTTTTCTAAAACGCAACTGCCGGTTACCGGCGGTCTGTCAATTCAGGGCTGCATCTGTCCTCCTCGTTTCCTTCATCGGTTATCTCTGCGTCACGCTGATAAAAAAAGCCCAGGGGACTTAATGCAAAATCCCCTGGGCTTTGAATTCAAAACGTACCGGATTTCAGATTAATTGTTTAGTTTGTACCCCAAAACTATCGATGTGTCAATCTTTATTTATACGCAGATACTCACCGGACATATCCGCGCCGGAAAGTCATCGGCCACATAAGCCCCACCCGTGCATTGGAAAGGGCTTTTTACATTCAACAATAGAGGTAAATGCGCTTTTTTCAGCCGACCTCACAGAGGCAAAGCTCTCAGGGAATGGTTCTGAATCCTCCCTGTCTGGTTTTAAATCCTCCCTGTATCCCGTTGAGCATAGAAGATGGGGCATTCGGGTTTTTATATCGTACAGCAACATCGTTACCGTACATGAACACTTTTTCAACCTTGTAACCGCTGCTCGCATAACATGAGGGGATATGGTAACAGATTGTGAATTCGGGATCAGGGATGTTGCCGGTCATGCCCCAGGCATCCAGGTCCTGGCGGATGCAGCCGTACTGGTCCGCCAGGACGTTCTGCTTGTCTGAGAAGCTGAACTGCAGGGCTGAGGCCGCGAGAAATCCGGCCAGAAAAAACAGTATTCCGCGAAATCCGGTCTTGATTTTCATGATTTCCTCCAGGTGGCAATGGTTATTCGATAAAAACGGACAAAAGAATGCAGCAAGTATAGAAGCCGGGCGCTCGTGTGTCAACGACTACTTCGTTAAACAATACGGTTTTTCAGACTCCTCGACAAAAATCGATTCATCAGTAAAAACCGCCGGCCTTTGACTGCAAACAAGCTTTAACCAGCCCATATAACGGGGCCATTTGATCAAAGGGAAACCAATGTTAAAGCTCTTCGGTGCAGCGCCTTGTCAGCGGGTTGGCCTACCACAGCACCGGATCGCAAAGAGAAGTGACACACGCTATTTTGACAGGTTTTTTCCCGGTACTTCGTTCTCTCAGGCAGATACCTTGCCACCCCAAAGGGTGTTGAAGCTTCTGGGGCGGGACAAAACGTTCAGCCGCATCAACACTAAAACCAAACCTGCTGTAATACCCGGGATCACCATAGACAAACAGGATATCTACACCTATTTCCGATAGCTGCAGGAAGCCGTTTTCGATCAGCTGTGACCCGATGCGACGCTTCTGATACGCGGGTTTTACACCAAGAGGCGCCAGAATATAGCCCTGGAAGTTCTGGCTGTCGTCGATAGCCACGGGACTGAAAGCCGCGTGGCCGACAACACTGCCCTCGGCTTCAGCCACCAGCGAGATGACGCGGGGAGTTACGACTTCTAAAAGCAGATCGACGGCAAGCTTCGAAACAATCTCCCTCTCTCCTTCAGGAAAGGCTGATCGATGAACGCTCCGGATTTCCTCTCGATCCCGGCTTGCTGCTTCTCGTATGCGCATGAGAGTTACTGCTGAATTACAGATTGAACTTTGACGAATCCGTAAAAAGTCCATCTGCTGCGTTGCGCTGCAATCCCAGTCACTGCGGCGTACAGAAAGTACGCCTCATTCCTTCGGTTTTGCGCGCCTTGCATCTGAACCTTTTACGAATCCGTCCGTTTCCGGACTTTTTACGGGACCATCAACTTTAGTTACCAACTGGTTCTTTATCAGACGAACGTTAAAATATACCAGCCTTAAAAACATAAAACATATTTATGTTTTATTTACTGCTTTTCACCTATCGCCACAACCATGCGCACAACCGGTGCAAGATCGAGGACCGCAAGAACTCCGGCCGTTTCAGCCATGCCCACAATACCCTTCAAAGTATCAAGCTCCCGCTCCGCCATAAAGCGATACGCGCCGGGCCCCGTTCTGTCACCATATCTGATAAGGGAGCCGAGCCGTATCTCCTCCTCGTACTGCAGATACCGGACCTCCTGCACCCGGTCATCCGAAAAAGCAATAAAGGCCAGCCACGCTCCCGAATCCTTTCGCTGCTGCGCAACCCGCAGAACTGCTTCGGCAATTGACTCATTGCCCCCGGCAGGATGCCACCGCAGAACCGACCGTACAGCGGCAAGCGTCATGCCGATCATGCCCAGCCTGCCGACAAGGCTGAATTCAATAATATTCTTGATCGAAAACCTGTTGGCCCGGCCCCTGCCGCCCCCGGCGCCTCCCTCGGGCGCCACAAGACCCTGGTCGACATAAAACTGAATGCGGCGCTGCGGCAGCGCAACCGCCTCGGCAACCTGCTTGACTGTACGGTGCATAACAGCTCCTTGATTATGCTTTCAAGCATAAAACATGTTTATGTTTTATTATAATTGCAATCAAATTTCAATATATTTTTTTATTATAACTGCGCAGGCACAGCTCGATGTACTATACTTATACTGTAGCACTTCACACTTTGCCGTAGCCTTTCTGCCTGGTGGTGCGAAACTTCAGGAACTGCTTCAGCTGCGATTGTTTTCGCGGCCGGAGGCCGCTCGTACCCGGCTGCACTCTTTTGATACATGCCATAAATGTTTGCTGTTTCGAGCGTCAGCAGGAAATAGCACCGTAGTGAGTATCGACCGCAACCCGCAGGGAAACCGCATGATTCGAAACAGCACACCACTGAAATACTGTAGTCTCCTGGGTGCAGCCCTTTTTCTCGCGTTTCTTTACGGAACAGCCTGCGGCAGCGGCCCTGCGGATTACAGCGCGGCCCGTCGCCTCATGGTCGAGCGCGATCTGAAGGGCCGCGACATTAACGACCCTGCCGTGCTTGCCGCAATGAACACGGTACCGCGCCACCTGTTTGTGCCGGAGCGCTCCCGCGCCTGGGCCTACGAGGACTACCCCCTGCCGATCGGACAGGGCCAGACCATCTCCCAGCCCTACATTGTAGCGTTCATGACCCAGGCGCTCGATCTGAAAAAAACAGACCGCGTGCTTGAAATCGGGACGGGATCCGGCTATCAGGCTGCGGTGCTGGCTGAAATCGTGCAGGAGGTCTACTCGATCGAGATACACTCCGATCTTGCCGCCCGCGCCCGAAAGCTGCTCAGCTCGATCGGCTACGGCTCGGTGCACGTCAGGGCCGGTGACGGCTTTTACGGCTGGCCGGAGCATGCACCGTTTGATGCGATGATCGTGACCTGTGCGGCAAAAAAAATCCCGCCGAAGCTCGTCGAGCAACTGTGCGACGGGGGCAGGATCATCATGCCGGTCGGCGGCCGCCTGCAGGCCCAGAACCTCGTTGTCGGCGTGAAAAAAGGCGGGAAGCTGCACACACGCCGCGTGCTGCCGGTCAGGTTCGTCCCCATGACCGGCACGGCCGATGACCCGGCATAGAGATGCGGTACTTGAAAGCACGTATCCCCGCCCAAAGAATGAGGCGTTATGATGCCCCCTCCAAAAGGCCATCCTGTTCACCATTTCCGGGTTGTTGTGTATTGCCGTCCCTGAGTAAATACCCGTATAATAATTGTTGTTTGCAAATATTTTATGTATAGTATTATAAATATATTCGCTGATCTAATACCCCCTAAAGCAGGCTGCAGGATTACTTCATGTCCCAAAAACCCTCCTATGAAGAACTGGAACAAAAATTAGCGGCAATTCAGCAGGCCGGACTGCAAGCCGAAAAAAACCGTAACATTCTTGCCGAAGCCGAGAGGCTGGCAGGTCTCGGCGGCTGGATGTGGGACATTGCCGGCGATATCTGGACCATGTCCGACAACTGGCTGAAAATCCACGGCTGCACAAAATCAACCTTATCCAGCGACGACCTTTTGTCGATAGCCCATCCCGACGACCGCCCGCGCATTCAAAAAGCTTTTACCGCTGCAGTTGAATACGGAACCTCGTATGAACTCGAACATCGTATTGTTCGTCAGGACACCGGTGAGGTCAGATATGTCCGGGCCCATGGTGATGTTCAGACGGATGCATCCGGCAGAGCAGTCAAAATGTTCGGCGCGGCGCAGGACATCACCGAGCTCAAACAGACCGAGGCATCGCTACAGGCCGGCAAAATATTTCTTGATCGTTTTATCGATCAAAACCCCTGTGCAATCTGGGTATCGGATGCAGAAGGCACGTTGCAACGGGCAAACCCGGCACTGAAAAGATTTCTGAACCTCACGGATGAACAGCTGGTCGGCAGATACAATGTATTGCAGGATCCTCTTGTTGAAAAGCAGGGGCTGCTGCCGCTTATTCAGTCCGTTTTCAGGGAAGGAAAAGCTGTCAGGTTTGCCTGCGACTGGGTCGGCAATGATATTCCGGCATTGCATTTACGGGGGTCCAGTTTTGTCAGCATCGACGCCACTATGTTTCCTGTCCATAACCCGGAGGGCAGGCTGACAAACGTTGTGCTCATCTGGATGGACGTCACCGAAAACAAAAAGAAAGAACGGGAGCTGCGGGAAAGTGAAAAAAGATTGGAGGATGCCCTGTTGCGGCAGAGGGAAGCGGTCAGGGCGGGCGATATCGGCTTATGGAACTGGAATCTCCTTACCGACAAGGTCACCTATTCGAGCGAGTGGAAAAAACAAATCGGCTATGAGGAACATGAGATCAACGACGACCTGGAGGAGTGGCGCTGCCGGGTTCATCCGGACGACCTGGATCCGGTGCTTGATAAAGTAAATAAAACCATTGCCGAAGCACGTCAGAACCATGAAGTGGAATTCAGGTTTCGCCATAAGGACGGATCCTACCGATGGATTCTAACCCGTGCATCTGTTTTGAAGGATGACACCGGCCGGCCGGTCCGCATGCTCGGTTCACATGTGGACATCACCGAGCGCAAAAAAGCCGAAGAACAGGCCAACAGACTGCTGTCGGCGATCGAGCAGACAAACGATGCGGTCACGATAACCGATGAAAAAGGCTTCATACAGTATGCAAACATGGCAGGCGAGCGCATATCCGGATTCAAGCGAGACAAGCTGATCGGCGTTAACCTGTTTCGTCCCCAAACCAGCGTCTATGACAGGGAATATTATGACAGGCTGTGGGACACGGTATCATCCGGCCGGGTATGGAAGAATTTCTTGAAACACAAGCACAGTGACGGAAAACTTCACGATTATGCCTCGGTCATCACGCCCATTACAGATGCAGAGGGTAAAATAATCAACTATGTCTCGGTCAGCAGAGACATAAGCAGGGAGATGGAGCTCGAGCAGAAGCTGCAGCAGGCCCAGAAGCTGGAGTCGCTCGGCACGCTGGCGGGCGGCATCGCCCATGACTTCAACAATATCCTGGGAGCGATCATGGGCAACACGGAGATGCTGCTGGAAGATC
>CAZFIB010000133.1:0-6992 GCA_964518865.1 uncultured Thermodesulfobacteriota bacterium | reverse complement strand
GGCATTATAACCTCCCGCCTTCTGTCCGTCATCTGTTTAGCACTTTAACCCATTTCCCTCGTTCCGTTAAAACATCCGGCCGTTTTCACTCATTATCTCGGTGCAGCGTTCAGTCAGCGCAAAAAGAATATCAGGTTTTATGTCAAGCAGCTTCGTGGCCTCGAGATCCCATATTTCCTGCTCTTCCTGATCAGCAAACATGGGATAGCCTATTTCGCGGGAAAGGTGATTGGCGACGTTGACCACAAGCACCTCACGAGGAGTCGACTCGAAATAATGGGGCCCTTCGTGCATTTCGGCCACCCGCATGAAATCCTTGGGGAATTTCCAGCGCTGCAGAAGCGCCGCTCCGATGCTTGTGTGGAACTCACGCAGCGTCTCGGCAATGGAATCCATGTCGATGCTTTGAACCTGCTCACCCATTTCCTCTATTGCCTTGATCAGCAGAATCATGCCGATATCGTGTAACAGTCCCATTAAAAAGAGCCTCTCCGGATCTTCAAATTTAAGCTGCTGAGCCAGCGTCCGTGCCCCGTACGCCGTTGCCAGTGAATGCATCCAGAGCTTTTCCATCAGGCCTCGCATCTGCCTGTTGGCTGTACGATAGAGGTTCCGGGTCGACAGGGTCATGATAATGCTGTTGACCTGCTTCATGCCCAGACGTGTGACAGCCTGTCTGACGGTCGTAAACAGCTCGGTACCGCGGTACACCGATGAATTGCAGACGGTTATCATTTTTACGGATATGACGGCATCCTTTTCAATCGCCTGAGCGACAGCGTCGATATTAGTGTCCGGGCGGTTGATTACCCGCTGGATTTCCCCGACAACCTTCGGCAGCACCGGCATATCCATTTCGCCCTGTCTCATTTTCTGCACGATATCCTGCACTGCATCACGTATCCTGATAGTCTTCTGCTCAAGCGCAATCCCGTTCGATACACTGGGTGTGGATTGCAGAAAGGCCTCGAATTCCCGTATAAGCTTACCATCGAACTTTCTGCCCGAATCTTTCTTTATCTGCTCCAGCGCCTGTTCCGGCGTCATGGCGGGCCGGTGCGCGCGGGGTGCTATCATCGCCTCGTAACTGTCGATAATGCACAGAAGTCGTGAGCCGATGGGAATTTCGTCACGCCGCAATCCATGGGGATATCCGCTGCCGTCGAAAAACTCGTGATGGTGGCGAATGATCGGTATGACATCTTTGAAAATACTCATGGGTGCAAGAACCTTTTCAGCGGTCAGGGGGTGATCGCGTATGACCGTCATTTCTCCCTCATCGAGCCTGGACGGTTTTTTTATGATATCAAGCGGGATGTAAATCATTCCAATATCGTGCAAAAGCGCTGCCAGGTAAATTCTGTCGGAATCTCGTTTGGGAAGGGCAATATGCTTGGCAAACTGTACGCAGTTATTGGCGACCCGCTCCGCATGTCCCCAGATATAGTCCCCCTTGAGGTCGATCATACTGACAAGCATTTTCAGAACTTCTGAAAATATTTTCGTGTCGGGAACTTTCTGGGTTGTCATATCAATACTTCGGCATCCTGATTTTCATTTAAATTATTTGATTATATAAGCAATAATTTAAAATATGGTTAAGTATTGAATATTTTCATTAACGCCGTAAAAGCTATGAAGCGTGATGTTGTAATTAATCGTGGCTTTCACGGTATCAATGCGTGCAACCGTTCGTGTGCCGGCAGGCGGTTTCGGCTGAAGTTCGAAGATACACACAGGCAGGCTGACGGACATCTCACGTGCGTGTCCGCTCAAACATCAAAAATCGCTTTGGACTGAATATTTCAGTAGCATATCCCTGTCATGCTCTTCTATGCGGGCTATCTGTCCGCCAAGCACAAAGTTGAACCGTTCGTATCCGCTCAGATCCTTGATCCATTTTACATTCACCAGACAGGCAATGCGCCGTATGCTCGACGGCACTTGAATTTCCAGTTCGATCAATGAGCCGATATTAAGAACATCCGGCATGCACACAATAATAGCAAGCCCCTGCCGGCTTATATTGATAACTTCGCAGTCGATATATTCCCCGCTGTTACCGACAATGCAGTGCGCATCAAAATGCATCGAAGCGCGGGTACCGAACCGACGTTCTTCCATATATCGATTTCCTGCATCATGTATGAAATACTACTACTAATCTATACATCTACACAAAATCGATTGCAATTAAATTTTATAGTTAAAAATAACATATTATTCTGATATGGAGCGAATGCATATTAACTTACTTGTACGGCAGAAAGGGAGCACCCGGAATCGATGATGTGTATGCGGCCCTGGCCCGGTACCAGAGAAAAGCCGTACGACCGGTACTGTTCGGCAATATTTGCACAGGGGTCCGCCGGTGATGTATCACCGCCCGAATATCCTGTTGCGGCCTTTTCATTGACATACAATTGCACGCGGCTTATACTTTCAGCCCATACTGCTGTTCAAGAGGTATCGTTGATGGCTGCCGACGAACATACAATCATAACTGCATTGAACACCTATGCTGCATCACGAACCGATATTGTCGCGGTCTATCTCTTCGGTTCATATGCTGCGGGGCGCAGCCGCGCGGCCAGCGACCTTGATATCGCAATCATGACCCGTCACGATATTCCGGAAGAACAGAGAATCGCTCTTGAAACCGATTTGTCCTGCCTGCTGGGCCGCGATGTGGACCTGGTGATATTCGCCCGGAGCGGTCCCCTGCTTCAGCATCAGATACTGAAAAACGGCAGACGCATATATGAATCCGACTCGAAAGAGCGCGTGCGCCAGGAGGTTTTTTCGCGATCGGAATATCTGGACACGCGGTTTCTCTATCAGGAACTGAGAGACGCACCTCATGGTTGACAGGGACGTTTTATCGAGAAAGCTTTCACGGCTTCGGCAGTATGCTGCAGACCTCAAGGCCGCGGGGGACATCACCTGGAGCGTTTATCAAAACGATATCCGGGCAAAAGCATTCGTGGAGCGCTATCTGCACCTTGCAATTGAATCCGTCATAGATATCGCAAACCATGTGATCTCCTTTCAAGGATGGCGCGAGCCTGAAGGGTACCGGGATATATTTGCTGTTCTCCACGAAAAAGGCATTATTCCCGAGCAGGATTTGAAGGCATTTCAGCAGATGGCATCATTCAGGAACATGCTTGTGCACCGCTATGAACGTAGCGACAATGAAACAGTATTTGGACTTTTCAAAAACAGAATCGATGAGTTCGACAGATTTTCAGAACTTGTGAAAACGTGGGCGGCGCAACAGTAGCTTTTTTTTGCAAGCGTATTTTCTGCATCGTCCGTAATAATGAATAAAATACTCGCCCCATGAAACACGCCGAATTCGTCCACTTGCACGTCCACACTCAGTACAGCCTGCTCGACGGCGCTATCCGCCTTGACGATCTGATGCAGCGCACCAAACAGCATCAGATGCCGGCTGTTGCCATTACCGATCACGGCAACATGTTCGGCACGATCGAATTCTATCAGAAAGCACAGCATGCCGGCATCAAACCGATTGTCGGCTGCGAGATGTATCTTGCCCCCGAAAGCCGCTTCGACAAGGAACCCCGCCCCGGCAAAGAGCCCCACTTTCACCTCCTGCTGCTTGCAAAAAACAGAACCGGATACAAAAACCTCTCCCGGCTGGTCACGGCCGGGCATTTTGAAGGCTTCTACTACAAGCCGCGCATCGACAAAGAGCTGCTGAAAAAACACAACGAGGGCTTGATAGCGCTGACCGCCTGCCTGCACGGCGAAATTCCCTGCGCTCTGCTCGACGGCGACATGAAGCGCGCGCTTGAGCTTGCCGACGAGTACCGCAGTATTTTCGACGACGGGCGGCTGTATCTTGAAATCCAGGAAAACGGTATCGATGATCAGAAAAAGGTAAACGAGGGCCTGCTTTCAATCGCGAAAAAAACGGGCCTTCCGCTGGTTGCGACCAATGACTGCCACTATCTCAATGCCGAGGATGCCTACGCGCATGAAGTGCTGCTGTGCATCCAGACCGGCAAAACCATGAACGATCCGAACCGCATGCGCATGTCGACACCAGAGTTTTACTTCAAGTCGCCTGAAGAGATGATACGGTCTTTTTCACACGTTCCCGAGGCTATAAAGCATACGATAGAAATCGCAGAGCGCTGCAATCTGGAGTTCTCGTTCCGCAACTACACCTTTCCGCACTTCGACCCTCCGGACGGTCAAACAAACGAGTCGTATTTTGAAGAGCAGGCGCGGGAGGGTCTCGAGGCCCGTTTTGACCAGATGAAAAAGGCGGGCAGCGATCCGGCGGAAGACAAAAAAACGCTGTACCTTAAGCGCCTTGATGATGAAATCCGGATGATAAAGAAAATGCACTTTACAACCTATTTTCTTATCGTTTCCGATTTCATACGCTATGCAAAACACAACGGCTGTCCGGTGGGTCCCGGCCGCGGTTCCGCCGCGGGGAGTCTTGTGGCCTATGCTCTTGAAATAACAGAAATCGACCCCATAGAGCACGGCCTGCTGTTTGAGCGCTTTCTCAACCCCGAGCGCGTTAACCCGCCCGATATCGATGTTGATTTCTGCATGTCCAACCGGGACAGAATCATAGACTACGTCAAGTCGAAATACGGCGAAGAAGATGTTGCCCAGATCATCACGTTCGGCAAAATGCTTGCCAAGGGTGTAATCCGCGATGTCGGACGCGCTCTTGACATGCCGTTCAAAGAAGTCGACGCCATAGCAAAGCTGGTCCCGAACGATTTTAAAATTACCATCGCCAATGCCGTTGCTCAGGAGCCGAAACTCAAAGAGCTCATGGACAGCGACCCGAAAGTCAACGAGCTCATAACCGTATCAAAATCGCTCGAAGGCCTGTCACGCCATGCCTCGACCCATGCCGCCGGGGTCGTTATAGCGGACAGGCCCCTTGTCGAGTACCTTCCGCTGTACAGAGGGCCCAACAATGAAGTCATGACGCAGTACCCGATGAACGATGTCGACAGCATCGGTCTGATCAAGTTCGACTTTCTCGGACTGCGCACGCTCACCGTCATCCGGAAAGCGGTCGACCTCATCAGATCCAACCCTGAAAATACGGCCATCGACATCAATCTGCTGCCGCTCGATGACGAGGCAACATATACCCTGCTCTCATCCGGAGAGACCGAAGGTGTCTTTCAGCTTGAAAGCTCCGGCATGAAGGAGCTGCTGACGCGCATTCGGCCGTCAAATATCGAGGACCTTACCGCCCTGCTGGCGCTGTACCGCCCGGGCCCCCTGGGAAGCGGTATGGTTGATGACTTTATAAAAAGAAAGCACGGGAAAGTAGCGGTCAGGTACGAATTGCCCCAGCTCGAGGACATTTTGAAAGAAACCTACGGCGTCATACTGTACCAGGAGCAGGTTATGAAAATCGCCAGCACCCTGGCGAACTTTTCGCTTGCCGACGCCGACCTGCTGCGCAGGGCCATGGGTAAAAAGAAAGCCTCGGAAATGGCAAAGCAGCATCAGCGCTTTCTGGAAGGCGCCCGCCATAATAAAATCAATGCCAAAAAAGCCGAGAAAATATTCGAGCTCATGGCGAAATTCGCGGAATACGGTTTCAACAAATCACACAGCACCGCTTACGCGCATGTATCGTTTCAGACCGCCTATCTGAAAGCCCACTTCCCCGTCGAATTCATGGCCGCACTGCTCAGCTCCGAGATGGACAACACCGACAAGGTCGTCAAGCACATAAATGAGTGCCGTGAAAAAGGCGTGGAAGTTCTGCCGCCGGACATCAACTCCAGCTACAGTGACTTTACGGTCGACGGCAATAAAATACGCTTCGGCCTTGCTGCTATCAAAAATGTCGGGCAAAGCGCGATCGAGTCGATTATAGATGCCCGGCAGGAGGGCGGTTCGTTCAGCGGGCTTTTTGACTTCTGCGAGCGGGTCGATCTTCGCAAGGTAAACAAGAAAGTGCTTGAAAGCCTCATTATGTGCGGCGCCTGCGACTCCCTGGGTGCCAGGCGCTCTCAGCTTATGGCTGTCGCGGATGAGGTTGTCGCCACTGTCCAGCGCTCTCAGAAGGAAAAACTGCAAAACCAGATGTCGATGTTCGAGCTGATTGCCGAATCTTCCGGACAGGACCAAAGCGGTTCAGTCGAGTATCCCGAAATTGACGAGTGGGACCAGAAAAAGCGGCTGACGCGCGAAAAAGAATGCCTCGGTTTTTATGTAACGGGGCATCCGCTTGACGATTACCGGGATCTGTTGAAGTCGTGTGCACTGAGCGATACCAATACTCTCATGTCGGAAAGCCGTGAGCGGGAGGTGTCTGTCGGAGGTATCGTAAGTGCCCTCAGGCGGCTTACGACAAAAAAGGGCGATCAGATGGCCTTCGTTACCATCGAGGATCTCACCGGATTCATCGAGGTAATCTGCTTCCCCGATGTCTTCAGGCAGGCCGGTCGCCTGCTCGATGGTGAACAGCCCCTGCTCATCAAGGGGCGGCTCACGATTGAAAATGAAAGCAACCGGCGGATTATAGCCTCGGAAATAGTCCCTCTTGATGAGGCCCATGAAGTAACGACACCCGATATACACATTAACTGCCAGATAAACAAGCTCAACCATGATGAAATAGCGCTGCTCAAAGGGATTTTCACAAACAACCCCGGCAAATCACCTGTCTTCATCCATATTATTATTCCGGAAAGCAGCGAAACCGTTATCAGGCTCGGCGACAAATACCAGTCTGCAGTCAGCCGGCTTTTCATCAGTGAAGTCGAGTCGATTCTCGGCAAAAACAGCATCAGTTTGAACTGATACCACCAGTAGTTTATGTCATTTAATAGTGTGAGTCAGGCCCGCCGGTATAGGAGCGACCTCCGGTCGCGAATTTCGTCCGCATAGCGGACTCCTGCAGAACAGAGACCTTCAAAGTAGATACCCACGGGCTCACGCCCGTGGCCCTAAAAATCAAAGCTTAGCTGGAT
>CAZFIB010000132.1:0-7012 GCA_964518865.1 uncultured Thermodesulfobacteriota bacterium | reverse complement strand
AGTTGAAAGGATCGCCGCCTAAGCTCCTAAACACAACATTTGACAATAGCTCATAGAAAAACGCTACAGGCGTTGTCTGCAGAGGTGCGTAGTGATTTTCCAGGAAATTCATGGCTCCGGGAAGAAACGTGGAAAGGTAGATGGGGCTGCCCAGCACAACCGCGCTGTAGCCTGATATGTCGCTGACATTGCGTGCAAGTTTGATATCCACCTGAAAGTTGTTATCGCAAAGAGCAGTTCCGATTGTATTGGCAATCACACTTGTCGAGCCGTGTTTGGAGTCATACGCAACCAGAACCGTGCCCCCGGTATTTCCGGCACCGCAGCTTGTTTCGACAACATCCGCGCGGCTTCGTTCGGGAAAAGCAAGCCGTGATGCAAGTGTGGCTCCCAGTGCCCCGCCGGTCAGCTTGAAAAAACCGCGCCGATTTACGTTTACTTGTTTTCCCTCTTTTTTCATTGTTACCTCCCGAAATGAAAAATAGTACTATAAAAAATAGCGGCATGTGCCCGGATAGACATATACCGGTGAAAGCGAAAAACCTAAACAGACTATACTGATTGTCTACCGGTACATCTATTACAGGATGCCCCGGGTGCGATACCGGAATATATAGTGATATACGTTGTGAATTTGACCACGGTCAAGATATTAGTTTCAGTTAATCTTATTTTTTGCAGTAAGGTGCATAAAACAGCTTTTAACTACTATTTTTCTTGATGTTTGATTTTTTTCAAAATAAAACCTACTGTCCGTATGTGAGTTTATGTAAAATAACACCTTTTCAAAATTTTACCTACCGCGTCGTCTCAAAGTTATGTATATTTAAAAATTGACTGCATTCATATGCTGAAAATCATGTAACAGTTACTTTACACATCTTTTTTCTCACAGGTACTGCTATGAAAACACAGGTTCAATCCAGTCCGTCTACCGTCTTTTTATTCTTTTCAGTTATACTGCTGCTGGTTTCTGCGGCATCCTCAGCAACAGCTCAGCATATTCCCGCGTCGCAGGCAACACTACAGGCCGAAGACGGGTCTGTCTGGGAGCAGGTAAATATCCCCGGATTCGGCAGTGACGATAATGTTTCGATCGTTGCCATGCACGGGTTCGGTGGTCGATTGTACGCCATGACACGAAATGAAGTGGACGGCGTCGAGGTGTGGCGGACCGCCGGCACCGGCTGGGAGCAGGTGCTGTTCCCCGGCGGTATTTCAAACGGCATCTACGGCAACCGTCTCATTAACAATCTCTGGGGAGACATGGTTGTTTTTAATGGCAAGCTTTACTTCGGGTTCTCTTCCGGCCTGAAAGGTACAATTCTCAAGTCCACCGGCTGCGAAATCTGGCGCTTCGACGGCACAGCCTGGGAGCCTGTCATCTCAGACAAAAAGGACGTTGACGAGTCGGGCACGATTACAGCTGTTTCAGACTGCGCCGAAAGTGATACCGCACTTACCGCTGAAATAACCGACACCTCAAAGTCCTGGGTGCCGGATCAGTGGCATAACGCTGTTTTACAGGTAGAATCCGGCAACGGGCTTATCCGGAAGTTTCGCATTATCGGAAATACCGCCGACACGCTTACAATTCAGCAAAACGAGTGCGAGGGCGATTTTGAAGGACCGGAATATACGGTTTGTTCGGAGGTGAGCTACAGCCTCGGCTTTCCTACTCCCTACGGCTATACCCTGGGCGGCATTGCGGAAGGCGATCCCTACGAAATCGGCACCGGCACGGACGAGAGCGGGTTCGGAGATTTCTGGAACAAGACCATCACCGACATGGCTATCATAGAGGGCAGGCTGTATGTAAGCACCGGCCTGAATTCCGAGTACGGCTCCCAGGTGTGGTATACGGACGACGGCGATGTCTGGAACGTCACGGTTCCCGAAAACAGTCTGGGCCTTTACCACACCGATGCTGCCTACCCGCCGCCCGGAAAACCCGTTTCAAGCAGCATCACCAGCATGTGTGCATCGGCTGTTTCGGGTGAAGAAATGATATATGCCGGCTCAACCGGTACATTCGGCGATCAGGGCAACTCATCCAGGATGGCAAAGCTCACTCCTTCTGGCTGGGAGCTGATCGTTGACAGCGGTATAGATGCGAATGACACCGGCACCAATGAAAGCGGCTTTGGTGACGGCTCAAGCACCGATCCATCGTTTCTGGTAAAACTCACCGGCAATTTTATGCCCTGGAGTCTGGCTGACTTCAACGGCAAGCTTATCGCCGGCGTTATGTCGCTCGGGGGCCTGCGGATTCTTTACAGCACAACCGGAAGCGCTGAAGACGGCAGCTGGACATATGCGGTCGGCGGCGATGCCGCCGTTCCCGTGGGCTTTGATGGAGAGATCCATCAGGAACCGGAACTTACCAGCTGGGGTGTCTATAACAATGTCGCATTAAATTTCTTTGCCCATCAAGATGTACTCTATGCCGGGGTGCTGGCGCTCTACGAGCCCGGCGTTAACGCGACAGAAGAATATTTGTACGGCTCCCACATCTGGAAAAGCCCTGACGGTATTGCCTGGTCCCCGGTAACCCGTGACGGCATGGGAGATGAACAGGTGGTCAGCTTTGAGGGCTTCACTGAATTCGGCGGCATCCTGTATGTAGCGGGCAGCAAAGGCTGCACGGATACTGATTGCGGCTTGGCCGGTGCAAAAGTGTTCCGCCTTGTGCATATGCCTACGCTCATCCGCCTCGCCCGGTTTTCGGCCCGCCCGAAAAATGCGGCGGTCAGCATCGCCTGGGCAACGGAATCCGAAATCGACAACGCCGGATTCAACATCTACCGCTCGACATCAGAAAACGGCGAGTACATCCAGACAAACGAAGACCTTATCCCGGCTGAAGGTTCGGCAACAGAAGGTGCAGCATATGGGTTTGTCGATGATGGTGTGCAGAACCGGAAGACCTACTGGTACAAACTTGAGGATATCGACCTGAACGGCGTATCGACCATGCACGGGCCGGTGCGTGCAACACCCCGGCTGATATATGGACTGACACAGTAATCGCTTTGCTTGTGTCAGAGGACAGGCGGGACTGGGGGGTGTTGAGATAGGAGGTTATAAATCTCAGCGTGCTTCAAAGGGAACGTCCAGGTCGAACCCGGCAAAAAACGCTGTCGCATCTTTACAAAATTCAATAATCAGAACAACGGTGCGCACGGCGCACCCCTCCGACATATTCACCTACCGCTGCGATCGAAACGCAGGGGAGGGATTACTTTTGCACTGCCGGGAAATGCCGGCACTGCAAAACACACTCAGCCCTTCGGACATTCAAATGGTGCTCATCGGCCGAGCCGGGAAGGCCTGACCGCAGCTCAGATATAATACATGTATTCATCTTTGCGCGGGCTTTTTTCCCGCACGACAAGCTTGGGTGGCTGGTGGGTGATGGTGGTCTCCGGCGGCACGGACTCCAGCAGCCAGACATTACCGCCGATAACGGAGTTCCGTCCGATAACCGTGTCGCCGCCGAGGATGGTAGCGCCGGCATAGATAACGACATTGTCCTCTATGGTGGGATGGCGCTTGCCGCCCTTGGCGATGCGGCCTTTTTTATCTTTCTTGAAGCTCAGCGCGCCGAGGGTGACGCTCTGGTAAATACGCACGTTGTCGCCGATCCTGGTTGTCTCACCGATGACGATGCCCGTTCCGTGATCGATGAAAAAACTGTTGCCGATGTGTGCGCCGGGGTGAATGTCGATGCCGGTCTTCGAGTGAGCGAACTCGGTCATGATGCGCGGGATGAGCGGCACGTTCAAATGAAACAGCTCATGTGCGGCGCGGTACACGGTAATGGCGAACAGGCCCGGATAGCTGACGATTATTTCATCCAGCGTTCTGGCGGCCGGATCGCCGTCATAGGCGGCCTGAACATCGTCATTGAGCATCTGCCGCACATGCGGTATGCGCGCGAGAAACTGCACGGTTATGTCTACGGCCCGGAAGGTCAGGTCCTCGTCAGACGGACCGTTTGCATCGGGCGTAGTTCGCAGGCTTTTGGCGATTTCCGCCGACAGGCCGTGATAGACGGCAACTATTTTTTCCCAGACATACAGCCGCACATCCTCACGGCTCAGCTCGAGCTTTTCATAATAGCCCGGGAAAACGACGTTAATGATGTCCAGGATAATGTCCTCGACCGCCTCGCGCGACGGCAGATTGGGGCCCTCGATGTGGTTTATTCCCTCGTCGTGGCGGTAGCTGCCCAGGATATCCTCGATGATATCGCAGAGCTTACGATTCTCCATGCTGCATCTCATCCCGGCCGAACGGTGAAATGGCGCGAAGCCTCTTCTCGATCGCAATCATGTTCTCAACGATCCAGTCGACGTCCTCGGCGGTGTTGTAGCGGCTCAGGCTGAACCGGACCGAACCATGCACGCGCGTGAACGGCACGCCCATGGCCCGCAGCACATGCGAGGGCTCGAGGGAGCCGGAGGTGCAGGCCGACCCGGATGATGCCGCTATGCCCGCTTCGCTGAGCAGGATGAGAATCGATTCGCCCTCGATATATTTGAAGCTGATGTTGGCGGTATTGGGAAGCCTGTTGGCGCGGTCGCCGTTCACCGAGGCATCGACAGCTTTTTCGAGAATCTCCTGTTCGAGGCGGTCGCGCAGCTGCCGCACGCGGGAGTTTTCCTCCTGCATGCTTTTCAGGGCCAGCTCGCAGGCCGCACCCAAGCCCACGATGTAGGGAACATTTTCCGTGCCTGCCCGGCGGCCGTGCTCCTGGTGCCCGCCCATGATGAACGGCTCGCAGTGGGTGCCCTTGCGTATATACAGAACACCGATCCCCTTGGGTGCGTGCAGCTTGTGGCCCGAAATCGACAGCAGGTCTATGGGAGTATTCTGCAGGTCTATATCGATTTTCCCCGCCGCCTGAACCGCATCGGTATGAAACGCTGCGCCGGAGGCGGCAACCATGGTCGCCACCTCCTGTATAGGAAAAACTACGCCGGTCTCGTTGTTGGCCCACATGATCGAAACCAGAACCGTATCCTCGTCGAGCTTTTCCCGCAGCTCGTCAAGATCGAGCCGCCCCTCGCGATCCACACTCAGCTCGGACACGCGATAGCCGTGTTTGCCCAGATACTGAAAAACATTTTTGACCGCCGGGTGCTCGACACGCGAGGTGATGATGTGCTTTTTGTTCGGCCGGGCCGCCAGCATACCCCTGACGGCCGCGTTGTCGCTTTCAGTTCCGCAGGATGTAAAGACAATCTCCGAGGGGTCGGCGTGCACTAGAGCCGCAACCTGCTCGCGGGCGCGGTCGACATAGTGCTTCACCCGGCCGCCGAAACTGTGCATGCTCGAGGGATTGCCGTAAAACTCGGTCAGAAACGGCTGCATGGACTCGACCACCTCGGGCGCGACAGCAGTCGTGGCATTGTTGTCGACATACACGACCCGGTCGCTCACGGCTTCACCTCCTCTATGTACAGATCCTCGCTGACGAACTCTTTGAGCTTCGGCTCGATATATTTCTTCAGTGTAAACTGGGCGCTGCTGCACGAGGAGCACATGCCGCGAAGAGATACCATAACCTTGTCGCCCTCGATATCGATGAGCTCGATATCACCGCCGTCAGCCTTGAGCATCGGCCTGATTTCTTTTTCAAAGGTCTCCTCGATCATTTTCATTTTCTGGATGTTGGACAGCTTTCTGGCCTGCCGCGTCTGCGGCGTTTTCACGGACTCTCCGGCGACACGTTCCAGAATGTCGCGAATGGCATCGTGACAGGACCGGCAGCCGCCTCCGGCCTTGGTGTAGTTTGTAACATCCTCGACCGTTGTCAGGCTGTTTTCACGCGCCACCCGAAAAATCTCTTCATCCGTGACGCCGAAGCACTCGCAGACAATGTTTTTTTTCTTTTCCTCGACGCTTTCCGACGAAACACCGCGAAAGTTGCTGATGGCAGCCTCCAGGGCCTCGTGCCCCATGACCGAACAGTGCATTTTTTCAGCCGGCAGGCCGCCCAGGTAATCGGCGATATCCTTGTTGGTAATTTTGGCGGCCTCGGCGAGCGTTTTGCCGATGATCATTTCACTGAGCGCCGAGGCCGAGGCCACGGCACTGCCGCAGCCGAAGGTCTGGAATTTGACATCCCTGATGACCTCCTGCTCGTCAAGGCGCAGCATTATTTTCATCTGATCGCCGCAGGCCAGCGACCCGGCCTCGCCGACCGCATCCGGGTTTTCCATATCACCGGCATTGCGCGGATTTAAAAAATGGTCTTTTACTTTTTCGGTATAGTCCCACATGGTGTGCTCCTTGTCGTTTCAATGACCGGCCTTTGCCCCGGCAAGCCCGGCAAGAACCTCACAATAGACCGCATAATCCTGCTCGGAAAACAGCACGAACACAACCCGCTCGATCCCGCCCCCGGCTTCGAGATACTCAACGGCCGCGCCCAGCGCTATGCGGGCGGCATCCGCAACCGGATAGCCGTAGACCCCGGTGCTGATCGAGGGGAAGGCAACGCTCTTCGCATCGTTTGCATCGGCAAGCTGCAGGCTGCCCAGGTAGGCGCTGCGAAGCAGCTCGGGCTCGCCCGAGACGCCGTCGCGATACACAGGCCCGACCGTGTGCACCACATATTGTGCCGGCAGGTTGCCGGCCGTCGTAATAACCGCCGAGCCGGTCGGGCACCCGCCGATCTTGCGGCACTCCTGCATGATCTCGGGGCCGCCGGCCCGGTGAATGGCGCCGTCGACACCGCCGCCGCCCGCCAGGCGGGAGTTGGCGGCATTGACGATGACATCCGCCTGCTGCCGTGTTATGTCACCCCGGCACAGCTCGAGAACTCTACCATTGACGGTCGTTTCCATGCGCATACCCCGCAGCAGGCATATTCAGTGCCGTTCCCCGTCCGTGCGGGGCCGGTTTTCATGGTTATAGCACACTTTCCCGCGATTGAAAACCAGAGCACGGCATCCAAAATCCACCGCCTAATTTTTAAACGCACCTTTTCACCAGCGGCAGTGCT
>CAZFIB010000131.1:0-7232 GCA_964518865.1 uncultured Thermodesulfobacteriota bacterium | reverse complement strand
CATGTAGGAGCTGCTTCAGCTGCGATTCATTTCGCGGCCAAAGGCCGCTCCTGCAGGGTCTTTTTTCGGTGCGCACGGCGCACCCTGCGGCTTACTCCGTTACCTCTTTTTTCAGTACCTCGATCAGCTTACGGTGCGATTCAAACGCCACGGCCGGCAGGCTGTCAAGATCAAAAAAACCTATTTCCTGCATGTCGTCGCCGGCATGCACCTGCAGGCTGTCGGGCGCTACCCGGTAGCCGAAAATAATGACCCCCCCGTACATGCTGCTTCTCTGGTAATAACAGCCGACAAACGACAGAACAGAACCCGAAATCCCGGTTTCTTCCTGCAGCTCGCGCAGGGCTGCTTCTTCCATGGTTTCATCGAGCTCGACAAAACCGCCCGGCAGACACCACTCACCCCGGGCAGGCTCGACCGAACGCCTGCCGAGCATAAGTCTGCCGTCGGGGTCCAGAACCAGGGCGGTTGCCGCCGGCAGCGGGTTGCGGTAAAAAATTCTGCCGCAGGCCGTACACACCAGCCTCACGCGGCCTTCGGCATGCTTCGGCCCGAGCAATCCGGCACACCAGGGGCAGTATTTGATTGCATCACTCATGATATGGCTGCACGCCTGTCGTCATTACCGCGCAATGGCGAATCCATTGTTTTTCCTGCTATGAAATTTCTCCCTTTGGTCGAAATGACAGGTTTAACAGCACTGTTTTACCTCTTTACCTTTTGACCTCTTCGCCTATATATTCATTACATGAATAACCCCGTTCCCGCCGGGGTCACGTGACTCGCAATGACGGGTGTTTTTGATTCCGCACATTCGTATTTTGAATGTGTTTCGTGCTTTCATTTGTAGGAGCGACCTCCGGTCGCGAAATTCGCCCGCTCAGCGGTCTCCTACAGAAGATGCTCCACCAATATCGCATCATCGCTGACGGGATTGCCTCCACCCTGCGCAGCAAGGCTCCTGCGGAGGACGGGGCGTCATCCCGCCTTGCGCGTGACCCGCAATGACGGTGTTGCTGATCACGTTTTCACATATATTCATTACATGAATAACCCTGGAGCAGCGCTGCAGGACCAGGTGCTCACAGCTCCCGCCGAATATACTCCACCGCATTCCTGAATACAGCAACGCCCATGCCCTCTTCCGGCAGCGGTTCGCGTGTCCAGCGGGGATGATTCGTATAATGCACAAAGGCCTCGGCATGGGGCATCATGCCGAATATGCGTCCGCTGCAATCACAGATGCCTGCCACGGCATCTATCGAGCCGTTCGGGTTGAGCGGGTATTCCATCACCGGCGCCCTGCACGCGCTGTCGCTGTACTGCACGGCAATGAGGCCCTCACCGTGCAGGCGGCTCAGCACCGAATCATCGGCCGGGATGAATTTTCCTTCACCGTGCCGCACCGGCAGATATATATTCTCGATGCCACGGGTAAACACGCACGGCGATGCCTGATTTACTTTCAGATATACCCACCTGTCTTCGAACCTGCCGGAATCGTTGAAGGTTACCGTTGCCTGCTGGACGGTTTCATCGTCAAGCGCCGGTATAAGGCCCAGCTTGACGAGCAGCTGAAAGCCGTTGCAGATACCCAGTATCAACTTGCCGTCCCGCACGAACCGGCACACCTGCTCGTACAGGCTTTCACCGTCCGGGGTCCGGGCATAGCGGAGCCTGGCTGCATTGGCCTTGGCTGACCCGAGGTCGTCGCCGTCGAGAAAGCCGCCGGGAAAATTGAGAAAGTGGTAGTCGTCGAGCCGTTTTTCACCGCTGAGCAGCTTGTAGATGTGCACGACATCCACCTCGTCCGCGCCCGCAACCCTGCAGGCGTGAGCCGTCTCCAGCTCGCAGTTGGTTCCGTTGCCGGTCAGCACAAGTGCTTTGACTTTGGTAGTACTCATCGATCAGGTTCCCAGGTTTATTACATCGTGATGCGAAACGGTAGGAGCTGCTTTAGCTGCGATTTCTTTTCGCGGCCGGAGGCCGCTCCTGCACCCATATGTTCATTACATGCATAACCCCGGTCCCGCCCGGGGTCACGTACTCGCAATGACGGGTGTTTTTGATTCCGCACATTCGTATTTTGAATGTGTTTCGTGCTTTCATTTGTAGGAGCGACCTCCGGTCGCGAAATTCGCCCGCAAAGCGGTCTCCTACAGAAGATGCTCCACCAATATCGCATCATATCTGATGAGATTGCCGCCACCCTCCGTGGCAAAGCTGCTGCGGAGGACGGGGCGTCATCCCGCATTAGCGGGATTCCTCCTAATGAACATACGGTACGACAAAAAGCCGGACTCGAACCGTCTGCGGCAGTGTCCCTGTAGGCCGGACTAAGCGCAGCGTGTCCGGCAATCATGCGGGCACGCAGGTATCTTCACGGTTCTTACTCCGGCCTACTCTGTTTTACCCTTTTACCTCTTCGCCTCTTTACCTTCAACCTGAGCTTGCCGCCACCCTCCGTGGCAAAGCTGCTGCGGAGGAGGGGGCGTCATCCCGCCATGGCGGGGCGTGTCCACCACAGCAACCGCCGATAGCGATTCCTGCCCCGAAAAAAAATTCTTCAAGAACCTTTGAAAATTCTTTGTTGTTCATTCTTTTTTCAACTTCAGCTCACTCCAGCTCACTTGAATGCCAGCACCTTCTTCCACGCTGCTTTCAGCTCATGAATATCGGCATCGACTACCGTTTCGCCGCCGGGGCCGCACACAATCAGGCGCGGCTCGTCGGTTACCGTGCCGACCGCAGCGCAAACGCAGCCTGCAAAGCGGCGCTCAAACTCCCCGGCTCTGCCGGGCGCAGCCGTCACCACGAACCGGCTCTGCGACTCCGAAAACAGCAGGGTGTCGCTGCGCTCGGCTTCCTCGGCGGGCACGCTGCCGAGATCGATGCGCATGCCGAGGCCGCCGGAAAATGCGGTTTCCGCCAGGGCCACCCCCAGGCCGCCGTCCGAGCAGTCATGACAGGAGCGCACCAGTCCGTCGGTGATAGCGCCGTTAAGCGCCCGGTACAGCTCAAGCGCGGCCTGCGCGTCGACCCTCGGCACGCGGCTGCCGGCAAAGCCCTGCATGGCATAATACTCGGAGCCGCCCAGCTCGTCGCGGGTGATTCCCAGCACGTAGACGATATCGCCGGCTGCTTTGGCATCCATGGTCCGGGCCTGCCTGACATCGTCGATGCGGCCGATTACGGAGAACAGCAGGGTCGGCGGAATTGAAATCCTGTGGTCCCCGATGCCGTAGTCGTTTTTCATGCTGTCTTTTCCCGAGATGCAGGGCACCCGGAAGGCCGTTGTGTAGTCGTACAGCGCCATGTTGGCCCGCACCAGCTGGGCCAGCTTGTATTCGCCGTCAGGGGTTTTGTCCGATGCCACCGGGTCGCACCAGCAGAAGTTGTCGAGGCCGGCGATGCCCTCGAGCGAGCCGCCCACGCTTATGAAATTGCGCAGGGCTTCGTCTACCGCGCAGGCCGTCATATGGTAGGTGTCGATATCCGAGTATCGCGGGCAGATGCCGTGGCTGACGACCACGCCCCGCATGCTCTCGAGCACGGGCCGCAGCACGGCAGCGTCGCTGGGGCCGTCGTTTTCACACCCGCACAGCGGCTTGATCACGCTGCCGCCCTGCACCTCGTGGTCATACTGCCGGACAACCCCCTCCTTGCTGCAGATATTGAGCCGCCCGAGCATCCGCAGCAGCACGGGCGTCAGGTCGGCCGGGCAGTCGAATACCGGCTCCTCGCAGCAGGGCGGCGTCCATGCGGCACGAAGCTTCATCTGCGGGACCCCGTCGTGCAGAAACGACATGTCCAGACAGGCGACGGTCTGTTCGCCGTAGCGGACGTGGAAAAGGCCCGTGCCGGTAAAAGTCCCCAGAACGGCGGCCTCCACGCCCATGCGGCCTGCCAAGTCCAGAAACGCCTCTTTTTTGTCCGGTGCCACGGCAAACGTCATGCGCTCCTGCGATTCCGAAACAAGTATCTCCCAGGGCTGCAGTCCCTCGTACTTCAGGGGCGCCAGCTGCAGGTCGAGATCGCAGCCGCCGCTGAACTGCGCCATCTCGCCGACCGACGATGACAGGCCGCCCGCGCCGTTATCCGTAATACAGCGGTACATGCCCCGGTCGCGCGCCTCGAGAATAAAATCTGCCATGCGCTTCTGGGTGATGGGGTCGCCGATCTGCACTGCGGTGACGGGCGATCCCTCGTGCAGCTCTTCAGAGGAAAACGTCGCACCGTGAATGCCGTCCTTGCCGATCCGGCCGCCCGCCATGATAATGCAGTCCCCGTCCCGGGCCTCCTTGTGTTCGGTGGGCTCACCCAGAACGTTCCGGGGCATAATGCCGCCGGTGCCGCAGTAGACCAGGGGCTTGCCCAGAAAGCGGTCGTCGAACACGATGCTGCCGTTGACCGTCGGAATGCCGCTTTTGTTGCCGCCGTGCTCCACGCCCTCGCGGACGCCCTCGAATATCCTGGCAGGGTGCAGAATGCGGGGCGGCAGTTCACGATCGTAGAACGGCGATGCAAAACAGAACACATCCGTGTTGAAAATCAGCCTGGCCGCCTTGCCGGTGCCGAGCGTGTCGCGGTTGACGCCCACGATACCGGTCAGGGCACCGCCGTAGGGATCGAGCGCCGAAGGGCTGTTGTGTGTTTCGACCTTGAACACCAGGCTGTAGTGCGCGTCCCAGGCGATCACCCCGGCATTGTCCCGGAACACCGACAGGCACCAGTCATGCTCCCCCAGCTCGGTTCTGATGCGCCCGGTAGAGCCCTTGATATAGGTATCGAACAGGCTGTCGATCAGATGCTCGTCTCCGCTTGCCGCATCGCGATACTCGATCAGAGCGTTGAATATCTTATGCTTGCAGTGCTCCGACCAGGTCTGCGCCAGGGCCTCGAGCTCCGCATCGGTTGCCGGCCCGTCAAGGCCCCTGGCGCGGCGCCGGCTGATGACAGCCGGGTCGGTAAAGTGCGCTTTGAGCGCACGCATTTCATCGAGGCTCAGAGCCAGCAAGCGCTCGCTGCTGATACGCATGAGCTGCTCGTCCGGCACCGCAAGGTCGATCAGCCTCACCTCGGCGGAATCTCCGCCGGTCACGCGCGGCAGGGGCATGTCGACGCCCGCGGTTTGATCGAATTCGTCACGGTGAACCATGATAAAACGCTGGATGAGCTCGTTGGCCAGCAGGCGCGATGCTATGGCCTCAACCTGTCCGGCATTCAGATCGCCCCTGAGCAGGTACTGCCGCGATGCGTAGATGTGCTCGTGCGGGGCGAATGTGCGCCCGAGGCACAGCGAGGCCGCCTCGAGTGCGGTGCGTCCCGTATTGTCGGTGACACCGGGCAGCAGCCCGACCTCGACAAGCCAGTCGAAACCTTCGGCTACCGGCCCGTCGACCCGGTAGCGCTGTATAACAGGGTCGGAATACGGCCCTGAGGCAAGCAGCTCAAGCTCATCAGGGGTGATCTCGAAATCAACGGTATACACTTCAGCGGTTGCGACCCGTGACAGCTCGAGATCGAAAACATCCCGAATGCGGCGCTGTACTTTCTCGCCCAGCGCGTCTTTGACGCTGTCCTTGAAGCAAACCTCGATTCTGTGGGGCATGAGCGTTCCTTTATGTTTTCAGTTGCGTTCGCCGGACACGCGTGCGCTTTGTCCGGCCTGCGGCTCTTGTGCCTTCATCGCGGCCGGAGGACGCTCTGGCTTCGCCAGTCTTCCCAGATTACCATATCGGAAACGGAACTGTCCTGATTTTTTATTTATGCCCACTGAAAATCCGCAAAAAAACCGCACGATGAACAGTGTCATCTGCGGCAGAGCAAATCGGTGCGCACGGCGCACCCTGCGGGCTGATGGTGTAAAACTGCAGGAGCTGCTTCAGCTGCGATTGTTTTCGCGGCCGGAGGCCGCTCCTACCCGGCTGCATTATTTTGATACATGCTTTAGCTCACTTGCTATTTCTGCCTCTCTCCTCATCTTTTAACCTCTCAACCATATTCTGATTACTCATACTGCTTGAATTCGTTTCTGTGTTTGACGTATTCTTCCTGCTCCTTATCCGACATATACGGCAGCAGTTTTTTTAATCTGTCAAGATCGCGCTTGGCCTGTTTCTTGACCAGCGCGCTGTCGCGTCGCTTCAGCAGCCGCAGGGAGCGGTCCATGCGCTTCAGCAGAACTTTCTGCGTAACAGCCTTTTTCGGCTTCGGCGGTTTTTTCTTTTCGCTTTTCTCTTGTGCCGTATCCTTTGCGGACACCGCTCCCTCCCCGACTACTTTCACATCCGCGCTTTCCTGTTTTATCTCGGTTTTCAGCGCTGCGCGGTCTTTTTTCTCCTCACTGACAAAAACATTATAGTCTTCATTCAAGTCCTCATCGCGCAGCACAACCTGTTTGCGGACGATTTCAACTATTTTATAGCCCTCGATATAATCTCCCAGCTGATAGGGGGTGTCATATCCTGCGCCTCTGCGCATTCTTTTCTTTGTGGCACGCAGAACAGCATAGCGCCGGTCACCGGCAATGATTGTCCCGTAGAGGTTGATTTTATTAATATTTGTATTCTTTTTTACCGTCTGCTTCTGCACGGGCTTTTTATCGGCAGGCTCTTCCCACTTCTTTCTGTCCGGGCTGAACAGATTTTTCTCGACGATTATGCTGCCGGGGGCAGCAGTCATCGTGTTGTCGTCCTCATCATCATCCTGGGCAACGGACTGTGCGCAGAACAATAAAAGCGCGGCCGGGATGGCCATAAGCAGTACATAACGGCGGATGTTCATGGTGTGTTTATCCTGTATATAAATATTGCAGGGTCTCTTTGCGGTGCGCACGGCGCACCCTGCACGCTCGATCGTGCTACGATTCTTTTCGCGGCCAAAGGCCGCTCCTACAGGTTCTTTTTACGGTACGCACGGCGCACCCTGCACGTCTGCTTCAGCTGCGATTCTTCGCGGCCAAAGGCCGCTCCTACAGGGTCTCTTTTCGGTGCGCACGGCGCACCCTGCGAGCTTTCCACCTGCACAATTCGTCGGATGGTACAAACATGTAGGAGCTGCTTCAGCTGCGATTCTTTTCGCGGCCAAAGGCCGCTCCTGCAGGGTCTTTTTTCGGTACGCACGGCGCACCCTGCGGCCTTCCACCTGCACAACCCGTCGGGTGATGCGAACATGCAGGAGCTGCTTCAGCTGCGATTCTTTTCGCGGCCAAAGGCCGCTCCTACAGGGTC
>CAZFIB010000130.1:0-7233 GCA_964518865.1 uncultured Thermodesulfobacteriota bacterium | reverse complement strand
GTTTTCAGGAACCAACGAGTTTTTCTTTTTTTTAGGTGGTGAATCGGGGATTATACGAAGCCGTTTGCTTTGACATATACGCAAAGTAGCGTACAATTGATGCTTTATAACGGATCGGATGATACGCTTGTATGGCGGGAGCCCCCTTGAAAAAGCCGGACACCACCCTTCACAAAAACAAAATTGCGATAGTCGGCAACCCCAATGTGGGTAAAAGCGCCCTGTTCAACCAGATCACCGAGTCCTACTCGCTGGTTGCCAACGCACCCTACACCACGGTGTCGGTCTCCCGGGCCGATATCGTTATCGACGGCGTGCAGTATGAAATAATCGACACACCGGGGATCATGTCCCTTGACGTGCAGTCCGAGGACGGTCTTGTTTCTCGCAGCATCATCATGCGCGAGCACCCCGAGCTGCTTGTCGCGTGTGTCGATACCAACAACCTGCAGCGCTCGCTGACGCTGCTCTCCCAGTTTATCGAGATCGAAATTCCCATGGTTGTTTGCCTCAACTTCGTGGATGAATCCCGCCGGAAAGGCATATTCATAAATCTGAAAAAGCTTGAAGAGCTGCTGGGTGTACCGGTTATCGAAACCGTTGCCTCTGAAGGACGCGGGGTGCGCGAGCTCATGAAGGCCATTCCACGGGCAGCGGTTCCCGGGCAGCGTGTGCGCTACCTGCGATTTATCGAAGAAGGGCTGGACGCACTTGACGGGTGCTTCCCCGAGGACGCGGCGCCCCCGGATGCGGTTCTGCTGCTGCTGTTGATGCAGGACAGCACCATGGAGTCGTTTATCGCTTCGCGCTTCGGACCGGACATCCTCACGCGCGTCCGCGAGGAGGCCGGGCGGGTCCGCGCCCGCTCGCAAAAAGACATTACGCGCCTTATTCCCGAGGCGCGCCGGGAGTGGGCCGGCGAGGTCTCGCGTATCGTGCTGCAGGCCCGGGAGCCGAAAAAGCGCGGTCCCGGAGAGGCCTTCGGCAGGCTTTCCCGCCATCCGGTGTACGGCTGGATTGTGCTGGCAGCGGTTGTCTATCTGACCTACCTTCTGGTCGGTGAAGTCGGTGCCAACTACCTGGCGCTTGCAATCGACGAGCATCTGTTTCAGCCGCTTAACGGGCGAATCGCCGCCGTGATACCCTGGCCGCTGCTGGAGGAGTTTCTGCTCGGCGATTACGGAATTTTAACAACCGGCCTTGAAAACGCGATCGGGACGGTGCTGCCGATCCTCACCATGTTCTTTCTTATTCTGAATACCCTTGAAGATATCGGCTATATTCCCAACCTGAGCGTGCTGTGCAACCGGCTCTTTCAGAAAGTGGGGCTAAGCGGCAAGGCTATTCTGCCGGTGGTGCTGGGCTTCGGCTGCAAGACCATGGCCACGCTGGCCACCAAAATTCTGGAGTCCAAAAAAGAGCGCTACATTGCCGTTTTTCTGATTGCCTTTGCCATACCCTGTTCCAGCCAGCTCGGGATCAACCTGGCCATCCTTGCGCTTCTGCCGTTTTCCGCTTTTTTAATCGTTTTCGGTGTGCTGATTGCTGTGGAAATCGCAGCCGGGCTCATCCTCAACCGTTTGCTCGAAGAGAAGCAGCAGGCAAGCGACTTCATCATGGAGCTTCCGCCGATCAGGATTCCCAACCTGAAAAGCCTACTGCTCAAAACATACTACCGCCTCAAGTGGTTCCTGATGGAAGCGGTACCCCTGTTCGTTATCGGGGCCCTGATACTGTATCTGATGGACAAGGTGTACCTGCTCGGCCTGATAAAAAAGTTTGTTTTTCCCGTGGTCGTGCAGTGGCTGAACCTGCCGATTGCAACGGTTGACGCATTTCTGCTGTGCATTGCGCGGCACGAGGCCGGCGCAGTAATCCTGCTCGACCTCGTGCACAGCGGATCTCTCGACTATATTCAGACCATAGTGAGCATCATAATCGTTACCTGTTTTGTTCCCTGCTTTGCCAACATAATGGCCATGATCAAGGAGCTGGGCCTCAAAAGCGCCCTGCTGATGACGCTTGTAATTATCGTTTCTTCTGTTATGATTGGTGCAGCCGTAAACTATGCTTTGAGAGCGTTTTAAAAAGAAAGTTCCCCGATGGACCGCCGCGAACGCGAAGAGTACATGGAGGCCCTCTGGTATCTCGCCGAGGACGAATCCCCCTGTTACGACAAACTGAAAAAAGAGCACCGCGGCACGCTGACCGGGGAGATTCTGGCAGACCTGCAGCGCCAGGAACTTATCAGTGTCGATGCGGACGGAAAAATCGAGTTTACCGAAAGGGGCTATGAGCAGTCGCGCCGCATCATCCGCTGTCACCGTCTGGCCGAGCGGCTGCTCACCGATGTTCTGGGCATGAAGCCCAAAGAAACCGAGCAGGGGGCCTGTGAATTCGAACACATTGTCGCGCCGGAAATTGCCGACAGCATCTGCACCCTGCTGGGCCACCCCCGCGAGTGCCCGCACGGGCTGAAAATTCCTGAAGGGGAGTGCTGCCGGCGGGCCAGCAGCACGGTTTCAAGCGCTATCGTGCCGCTCGCGCGGGTGAAGGTCGGAGATACGGTGAAAGTGTCGTACATAAACACCCCGTCAAATTCACGCATGCACAAGCTCGCTCACTTCAACGTCCTGCCCGGCCAAACGATAAAGGTCCACCAGCGCTACCCGTCCTTTGTAATCGAGAGCGGCAATACGCAGGTTGCCATGGAAGAGGATATCGCCCGTGAAATATATGTGTTATACCCCGAGGGCGAAATTCCGGAACAGACGCATCGCAGACGACGGCGCGGGCAGCCGGGACGCAGGGACGGCACCTGAACCGCCGCCGCGGATACATCGACGGCAGATCAGAAACACAAGGGAGGCGAGCCTATGGAAATCAAACCTGTCAGGATTTCTGTTCCCGAAGGGGCAAATATCGTAATCGGTCAGTCGCACTTCATCAAAACGGTTGAGGATTTGTACGAAATTATGGTTACGACCGTGCCGGGAGTGAAGTTCGGCATAGCATTCAACGAAGCTTCCGGCCCCTGCCTGATCCGCTCGGACGGCAACGACGCGGGGCTCATTGCGACAGCCATTGAAAACTGCCGGGACATGCAGGCGGGACATGTGTTCAATATTCTCATGCTGGAGGCATACCCCATAAATGTCCTGCCCCGCATCAAGCAGTGCCAGGAAGTCTGCCGCATTTTCTGCGCGACCGCCAACCCGGTTGAGGTTCTGATTGCCCGGACCGACCAGGGATGCGGGGTCCTGGGCGTTGTCGACGGTTCCGCGCCCAGGGGTGTAGAGACGGATACGGACAGGGACGACCGTCGCAAACTGCTGCGGGACATTATCGGGTACAAGCGCTGAGGCGCGTGCTGAATACTGCGTTGCCTTCAGGAGTGCGTTATGGATCAGGCCTTTGTCGAACAGATGAAAAAGCGGGTGGAAAAAGAGCTTGCCGTAAAGGAGCTCGAAACGGTACAGCTCTGGAAGGGCGAAATCGAGCAGATCATTCGTCACAAAACCGAAAGCCTCTCAGCCCTGCAGCAGGAGCTGCGCACGCTTGCCGACCGGATGAACAACCGGATTCAGGTGCTCAAGCGCTCGGGCCTGTAACCGTCTTATTCATAATAGACAATGACGGAGCATACCACGACAACAGTATCAATGAGCCAGCCGTCTCTTCCCTTCCGGGGCACGGCCCTGATCGCCGATCCCATTTACAGCTACATTCCGTTTACCTGCACCGATGCGAAAGCCGGGGACGAGGCCACCGAGCAGGACCTGATCGACAGCCCGTGGCTGCAGCGACTGCGGCGCATCCACCAGCTGCAGAGCGCCCGCTGGGTATACCCCTCCGCCGAACACACGCGGTTTCAGCATTCCCTGGGTACCATGCACATGGCCGGGCGCTTTGCCGGCCAGCTCTATCCCAGCATCAAAGAGCTCTGTCCGGATGCACCATCCTTTAACTGCTTCGAGGAAACATTCCGCATCGCCGGCCTGCTGCACGATATCGGCCACGGGCCATACGGTCATTTTTTCGACGAGCATTTTCTGTCCCTGCACGGACTGACGCACGAAAGCCTGGGCCGTGAAATCATCACCCGAAAGCTGGGCTCCATCATAGAGCGTATCGGGCGCAGCCCCTCGGGATCGTTTGGCGCGGGAGAGTCGATTGCCGCTGACGACATCGGCTTTGTGATCAAGAAGCCGCCGGAGCGCGGCGACCAGGCAAAGCCCCTGTGGCTGCGTATGCTGCAGCAACTTTTCTCCGGTATCTACACGGTCGACAACCTGGACTACGTTCAGCGCGATGCCTACATGACCGGCTTTTCCATCGACATCGTCGACATCAACCGCCTCCTGTTTTACTCGTTTTTTACCGACCGGGGCCTCACCCTGCACCAGGCCGGAATCTCAGCGTTTGTCCGCTTTGTCAATGCGCGCCTGCACCTCTACGCCAATGTCTATTATCACCGCACGGGGCGGGCTATCGATTTTCAGATGCAGGAGGTGTTTCGCGATACCCTGCAGCTGCTCTTCCCTGCCAGTCCCCTGCGGGCGCTGAACCGTTACCTGTATCTGAACGACTGGTCGCTCATTCAGGAGGTCGAGCAGTGGCCCCGATCCGGTGATCCTGAAAAAAAGCGGCTCGGCAGGCTCTGGGAGGCTATCATCAACCGGCGCATCAAGTGGAAAATGGCCTATGCAACCGAGCTGACAATCGATAATGTGGAGCGGCAGATGCCCGCCATCCACAACCCGGACCAGCTCGAGCGGGCCGTGCGCGAGCGGCTGCCGGCCGGCCTGCGCAAAAAGCTCGAGTTCAGGGTCGACCTTGCCACGCAGGACCCCCGGCCGCTCAACCCGATGGCTGAAAGCAACAAGCGCATAAACATTTACAACCCCTCGACCGGCAGAACATCGCCCGAGCCCCTGCAGGAGATATTCAAATACATTCCGGCCCGCGTGGTGCATTTTCGGATATTTGTCTTGAACCACAAGCATGACGCCGAGCTTGCAGAGGCCGCCGAGAAGCTTTTCCTTCAGCAGCCCCGCTCTGTTGCGCAGGAAACCAATCTGTGATATGAAAATTGATCGGCACCGCAGAAGCACCCGCTGAAACCTTTCATCTGACAGAATATCCGGAGAGACGGAATGAATATCGTAGCGCCCTCATTTACCATAGAAACCCCCATTGACCGGCAGGCCGTGCTCGAGCATATCGAGCGGGCCGGCCGCACCGCCTATAAGTCAGAGGAAAACATCAGCGAGGGCTCGGCCGAACAGTTTATAAAAAAAATAATCACGCTCGGGCATGAATCGGTGCTCGAGCATTTTTCGGTCACCGTGCGCATCGTGTGCGACCGCGGCGTCACACATGAAATCGTCCGCCACCGCATAGCAAGCTACACTCAGGAATCGACCCGCTACTGCAACTACACAAAAGGAAAATTCGGCGGTGAAATATCGGTGATAGAACCGAGCTTCTGGGAGAAGGGCTCCGAAGAATACGCTGTCTGGCAAAAAACCATGGCAGACTGCGAAACAGCCTACCAGGAGCTTATCAGCCTGGGCGCCTCTCCGCAGGAGGCGCGCAGCGTGCTGCCCAACAGCCTGAAAACCGAAATCGTCATGACCATGAACCTGCGCGAGTGGCGGCATTTCCTGCGGCTCCGCACCGAGCAGGGCTCCCATCCCCAGATGCGTGAAATTACAATGCCGCTTCTCGAAGCATTCAAAGAAAATATACCCGTTATATTCGACGACATCACCCCGTAGCAAGCGGCCCGGGCCGGGGACCGTCACAATGAACAGACGCCGACTCATGCAGATTTATTCCAGGCTGTACCGGGCGCTCGGGCCCCGGCACTGGTGGCCGGCCCGCTCGCCTCAGGAAATTATGATCGGCGCCATTCTTACCCAGAACACGGCCTGGAGCAACGTAGAGAAGGCGATCGCTGCCCTGCGGGCTCGCAGGGCCCTGACCTTCCGGGGCCTTCGCCGAATCGATCCGGACGAGCTTGCAGCGCTGATACGGCCGGCGCGCTTTATGAACCAGAAAGCCCGTGCCCTGCACTGCTTTGCTGATTATTTCGGCGGCACCTACGGCTTCAGCATAAAAAAAATGTCTGCCCGCACAACAGGGGAGCTGCGCAGGGAGCTGCTGTCGCAGTATCGCATCGGCCCTGAAACCGCCGACAGCATTCTGCTGTATGCGCTTGAAAAGCCCGTATTTGTCATCGATGCCTATACCCGGCGCATACTGAGCCGCCACGGCATGCTGAGCGAAAACGCAGGTTATGATGCATTTCAGAATCTTTTCATGAAGCACCTCCCTGCCGACGTGCCGCTGTTCAACGAATACCACGCGCTTCTGGTGCATGTCGGCAACAGGTACTGCAGCCCGAAGCCCCGCTGCGGTGAGTGCCCCCTGAACGGGTATTGAATGTGCTGTAGCGGCATAACCGTTTGTGTCTCTGCGCCACCGGACTTCCACCGTTTTCCCGCGAACACTGCGCAGCATGTGATGCATCAGGTGTTCTTTACATTGCCGGACGTTCGATAACTGTGCATAGTGCTGTGTATGAAAGCGATCAGTCAGACATCTGTGCGGTACATGACCATATATCTTTTAGTTGTAGTGTCTGCCGTTACAGCGGCGTCTCCTGCAGGAGCATCAGGCGGCACGGATGCCTACTGCTCTTCGGTCTGTGCCTGCCTGGGAGTACGGCCGCGCCAGTGCCCGGAAGAGGACTGCCGCGATCTGCAGGAAACAAGTCATGACCGGGAGTATTGCCGAATTTTTCAGGACCTGCACGGGCGGGGCCTTGACGTTGACGGCACATGGGGCCGCAGAGTGTACCGGTTCCTCTCCGAACCGCATCGCGTCGTTTACCGCGTTGCAGGGCGGCTGCCGCTGCCGGCACCGGTAACCGGTTTTCTGCTCGGAACCATTCCGTTTGCAGCCGAGCTGGTTAATGCCTATACCGCATCCTCGTATCAGGTTGTCTACACCGGCCCGGCACACCGCAGGTTCCGCGGCGATAACGGGGACGGCCTTGCCGGGAAGCTTACAACGGTTCAGCAGGATGAAAACCGCATGCACTCTGTTTTTTTCGGGTACGGCTCTATCGACACCCTGCTGTGGAAACTCTACGGAAACGTGCTTATCGTGCTTGACTAATCTTTGACAGTCGATTTCAAAAAGCTATGATATTTCGATGCACTACGC
>CAZFIB010000129.1:0-7692 GCA_964518865.1 uncultured Thermodesulfobacteriota bacterium | reverse complement strand
AGCGGAAAGTAATCCATAACCTGTGAGAAAATCGTTCTGCCCGTATACATCAGCCAGCTCTCCTTGTAAGTGCTGGCTACATACTACGTTCAAATTGAAGTCGATGCAGGTCATTTTTTCTTTATTGTGAAGTTAAATTAAACAGTTGTAGGTTTTTTTCAAAATTTAACCGGACACTACTGGTCCTTATTCTCATCAACGGCTGGGAGAGCGATTTGTTATGCCAAAGCGAAACTTGGAAAATTGGGCAGCAACCCTTTTTTTCTTCTGACATTAAACATCTGTAGACAAATTAATATGGGAAGTGTCCCTTAAATATTAAACGGCTGGGCGAGCGATTTTTTTGTGCCAAAGCGAAACTTGGAAAATTAGGCAGCAACCCTTTTTTCTTCTGACATTAAACATCTGTCGACAAATTAATATGGGAAGTGTCCCTTATATTATAAGACCTTTCCATAAATAGCAGGGGTATATATATTTTTCAGGATTCGGAAAAGCCGTCCCGCTATATTCTCACCGGCTACTCACCGAGGCTGATGCCCAGGCCCTTTTCCATGACCGCCAGCGGCTCCTGCCGGTACCCCCTGACCCTGGGCTGGTGAATACTGCAGCGCGCCTTGTGCCAGCAAAACACCCACGGAGCGCCGGCAACGATGCGGTGCTCGGCCTCCCGGAACAGCGCAGCGCGTTTTGTATCGTCACGGGACGCCATGCCCCCCTCGATAAGCCGGTCGACCGCCGGGTCCGAAAACCCGCTTCGGTTGCCGCCCGAGCCGTGATTGTCCGAGTGAAAAAGAGGAAAAAGAAAGTTTTCGGCATCGGGGTAATCGGCCCACCAGGAAAGCCAGAACGAATCCGCCTCACCGCGCGCGATCGATTCGAGAAACGTGCCCCACTCGAGCTGTACGATCTGCAGGTCGATGCCCACCGCTTTCAGGTAGGCCTGCAGGGCCTGGCAGATATCGAGGCTTTCGATATCGGTTGTCTGGTACAGCTGCATTGCAAAGCCGTTTTCATACCCGGCCTGCGCAAGCAGGTCCCGGGCCCGCCGGGGGTCATAGTCATAGCCGGGAGGCGCCTCCCAGTCGCGCAGCAGGTCGGGAAGCGGACCGCGCGCCGGGGTGCCTCTGCCGCCGATCAGCGCTGCCAGTATTTTTTTGCGGTCAACGGCATGGTTCAGCGCCTGCCTGACCCGCGGGTCGGTAAACGGCGGCCTTCGGCAGTTCAGGCCAAGGTAATAGGTGTTCAGGCCGGGGCTTATCGAAATGCAGCCCTGCCACTTCGGGTCGCGGCCGAACCGGTCGAATTCCGATGCCATGATCTCCGGCAGCACATCCAGCCGCCCGCGCTCGAATTCCACCGACGCGGTAAAATCCTCGGGCACGATACGGTAGCAGATGTCCGTGCGCACCTGCTCTGCGGCCCGGTAGTATTCGTTTCTTTCAAGCTCGATGCATTCGGAGTGTTGCCAGCGCTTGAGGACAAACGGGCCGGCACCGCTGGCGTGAAAACCGTAATCCTGACCCCGGGCCCTGACCTCCTCGGCGGGAACGATATAAGCGGTGGTCAGGCCCAGCAGCTTTATGAAGGGGGAAAAGGGCTCCTCGAGCGTAATCACGATTTCATACGGGCCCCTGACCTCGATGCCGGCAACGCGGGCCTCCCGGCCCTGCATAAACGCCCGCGCGCCCCTGATGCGCGACAGAACCCAGGTGCGCGGCGAGCGCGTCCGGGGGTCGAGCACGCGCTCGAACGAGTAGCGGACATCCCCGGCGGTCAACTCCCGGCCGTTGAAAAACCGCACGTTTCGCTCGAGCTCGAAGACATAGCGCAGCCCGTCGGGCGACACCGACCACGACCGTGCCGTGTCCGGCACCGGATCGAGGCTGTCGCTGAAGGCAACCAGCCCGCTGAAGAGCCTGGCTGCAATGCGGGCACCGTCAAGATCGACGATTCTGGCAGGATCGAGCGTGGGCGGGTCGCGCTTAAGACGGATGTGCAGCGTTGCGGCATCCCGGCTGTTTTCAGTGCCGCTGCAGCCGCACATCGGTACCGCAAAAAAGAGTATGCCCGTCAATAGTAAAACCGGGGTTCGCATAAAGCTGCTTCCCGCACCTCGCACGGCGCACTGGATGAAAGTCAGGTCACGACCGGCACGTTTTCTCGACCATGTCACGATAGGCGTCGAAAAATCCGCTGTAGTCGAAGCGGCGGGCCGACTCCCTGCCGGCTGCCCCCATGCGCGTTGCACGCCCGGGATCTTCAAGCAGGCTGATGAGCGCCCCTGCCAGGGCCTGCTCATCGCCGGGCTCGCACAGGATGCCGGACACATTGTCCTGCACGATCTCCGGAATGCCCCCGACGCGCGAGGCAACAACCGGCCGCCCGAGCAGGTGCGCCTCAAGCGCGACCCGCCCAAGCCCCTCGGTGAGCGACGGCATCACAAACGCCAGCGCATTCTGCATGAGCGCGGCCAGCATATCCTGGTCGACGCGGCCGGTGAAGCACACCCGCTCCGACAGGCCGCTCTGCCCGGCCTGCTGCTTGAGACGGCTTTCATCGCTGCCGCTGCCGGCGATTATCAGCCGGGCATCCGGGTACCGGTCAGCGACCGGGGTCATGGCCGACAGCAGGTGATGGACGCCCTTGAGATGAATGAGCATGCCCGCATACAGAAAATAACCGCTGCCGTATTTCTTTTGAACCGTATCGAGCAGCTCCCGCGCGGGAGCCTGAAAGCTCTCCAGGTCGGTAAACGTCGGAAAGACAAACACCGGCTTTTGTGATCGCGGAAGCAGCTCCCGGCAGTAACCGGAAATAACCCTGAAGGCATCGGCCTGCCCGAGGCTGAACGCGCCCACAGCCCGGCGCAGGGCATGCTCGAAACCGGAAAACCTGCCGCGATGATACAGCATGACGCCGTCCTTCCAGTCGCTGTGTATCTCAACAATCAGCCTGGGCCTGGATGCGGCACCCGCCAGCTTCCACGGCAGCAGGGCAACGGCCGGGGCAAGCGCCTCAAAAGGGCTTTGCGCTATGATCGTCCGATATTTTTTTGAAACAGCCCCCGTAAGTGCTTCGCGCACGGAAACAACAAAGTGCGTCAGGTATCTGACAAAGCGGCTGCGGTGCTGCGCAAGAAGAAGCCACCGGCACCCCTGCCCGGCGCATGCCGTTTCGCCGCTGCCCTGCCTGAACGCGATGACGGTTGCCTGCAGAACGCGGCTTATGCCCTGCCATTTTTTCTGCTGCGTCGGGTCGGGGGGGCAGCCGATCCGCTCGGAGCTGACAAAAAGAGCCGTCGGCAGACCTGCGGGACTCCCGGATTCGGGCATGCTCTTCGCTTCGGCAGCGTCCGACAGCACCTGCAGGGTCTCGTCGACCAGCCGGTCCCAGCTGAAGTGCTCCACGGTCTCCTGCCCGCCCCTGATGAGATTCTCTGCAAGGTTCTGCTCTGAAACAATGCGCTCGATGGCACTGCGCAGAGAGCCGGGATCGCCGACCGGAACCAGCAGTCCGCTGCGCCCGTCCGAAACAAGCTCGGCCGTGCCGCCGGTGTTTGTCGCCACAACCGGGGTGCCCGCGGCCATGGCCTCCAGCACGATGTGCGGCAGGCCCTCGTAGGATGAATTCAGCACAAACACATCGGCCTGCTGCAGCTCCTGGAACACCTCCTGCCGGGAGCGGGTTCCCCGAAATACAGTGCGATCGGCAGCGTGCAGGTTACCCGCAAGTGTTTCAAGGCGCTGCCGCTCGGGTCCGTCACCGACAATGCGCAGCTGCGCGTTGGGCAGCGAAACCGCTGCTCTGATGAGATCGGCAAAGCCCTTCCAGGACACGAGCCGCCCCACGGAGACAATGCGCGTTCCGTCATGCCGCCTGCAGGCCCTGTCGACAACACCACGCTCTGACGGCGCCGACACGGCATTATAGATCACCGCAACAGCTTCAGCATCAACACCCCAGCCCTCCACGATCCGCTGCAGGTAGCAGCTGGGGGTAATGATCCTTGAACTTTTGCGCGTCCACAGACACCGCAGCGCCTTGAGGGCTTCGATGCGCGGACCGTACACGGTCTGCTGAAACGCTTCCAGACTGTCGGTCGTCAGCCCCTGCGTCCGGGCCCGCTCCCAGGCAAGATCGCCGACCACCTTCTGCACCAGGGGCTTGCGCAGCCAGGCATTGGCGATAACGGATTCAAGCGCAAGCCCGTGCACAAACAGCACATCGGCCTGTTTCCCGCACGCAGCTATAAAAGCAATGGTTCTGAGCATACGAAGGGGCCGCGGAATACCGCGCCTGATGCGTTTGACGCTGAAGGGATAGCAGGTGTCATCATGCCCGACACGGTCACTCAGCGTAATAACTCTCAGCGTATGGCCCCTGTCGGAAAGAGATTGTGCTATAGCCGGTACAAAGCTTGCCGGGCCGCCGATATCCGGCGGAAAAATGCCGGTAACAACAAGAATGTGCATTGTCTTCCAACCGTCTCCTTGAAAAACCGCTATTTATTAACTCTATACCAGTTTGCAGGTATTGTAAAATTACTTTGGCGCTTGCGCTTCTCCTGATGAAAACAGGATAAGCTATTGATTTTCCATGACGTCATTTTTACTGTCATTGCGAGTCACGGCCCGGCGTGACGAAGCAATCTCCATACACGCCGCACCATACCCGGTGAGATTGCCTCCACCCTCCGCAGCAAAGCTGCTGCGGAGGACGAAGCGTCGTCCCGCATGCGCGGGATTCCTCGCAATGGCGGGTTGTCGGTACAGCTCTGTACATTACATGAATACCCGCGGCCCAGTGGTCAAGTGTCCGCAATGACAGAAACGCTGGTCCTCGCGAGGCCGAAGGCCGTGGCGATCTCGCAGACACCACGCAGCGTGCTGCGGGGCAGTTCATTAATCCTTTTAAAACGTGTCTATTCAATTGACAGGAATAAAAAATAACTATACAATTTACCATCCATTTTATCCGATATCACGCAATATTCGAAACGGTCCGCCGCTGCATGACTGACAAAAAGGAAATATTGATTCTGATTGTCGATGATGAGGCCTCAGCCCGCGACACGCTTGCGGACTACCTGCAGGAGTGCGGCTTTCCCGTCGATACAACCGACTCGGGAATCAACGCTATCGAAATGCTCGACCAAAAGAGGTACGGCCTCATAATATCGGACCTCCTGATGCCGCATATGGACGGCATCGAACTGACAAAAAAAATCAAATCAATGGGGCTTCAGATACCCATTATCGTGATAACCGGGTATGCAACCATCGAACGGGCGGTTGAATCCATGAAAGCCGGGGCGTTCGATTTCATCACCAAGCCGTTCAACTTCGATCACATCAAGCTGACGATCGACAAGGCCTTTGAAACGCAGCGGCTGGTAAAAATGGCCCATGAACGCGAGTTTTACAAAAAGCTGTCCAACTGCGACGAGCTCACCGGGCTTGCAAACTACCGGTCCTTCAGCGACAACCTCGGCAAGGAAATCGAGCGCGGTCAGCGCTACGACAGATCCCTTACCCTCATGATGATAGATATCGATGATTTCAAGGTCTGCAACGATACCCATGGCCATCTTGCCGGTGATACGGTCTTGAGAAAAATTTCCCAGCTGATTATAAAAAATACCCGCGGTTCTGATTTCGTCGCCCGGTACGGCGGTGAAGAATTCTTTGTTATACTGCCGGAAACCTCCGAGATGGAAGCCAGCATCGTGGCCGAGCGTATTCGAGAGGAGGTCGAAAACTTTCCGTTCGTATCCGATAAAGGTACGGATATGGGCACCATTACCGTGACGATCGGCATTTCATCGATGCCGGAACGGGCGACAACAAAAAAAGATCTTATTTCGACGGCGGATGCGGCTCTGTACAAGGGCAAAGCATCCGGCAAGAACCGCGTCGTCGTATATCAGCAGTAATGATCATCGCCCAGAGGGCAAGGCGTCAGGGCGGCCCCCAGCGGGGGCCGTTAAGTTCTTTGGCCCCATTTTGACCGCGCCGAGCCTGAGCCCTCTACTGAGGAAAAAAGGGCCGAACTGTCTGAGCGTTGCGGGTTTTCGTCCCGCCGCTGCAGGGGGCTCAAGCGAGGGTACCCGCCCGGGGCAGGCCGGGCAAACGGGTGTCCTTTCTTTGGACAAGCAAAGAAAGGTAGGAAATCAAGCTGCTGTCTCGTTTTCAAACAATTATACATACTCCGGACTTTTCGGGTCGCAGTGCCCGAAAAAATGGTTTTGGATATACAAACAAACTGTAAACCGATGGTACAAAAGCCCGGACCGCCGGCGCACCGGGATCAGACCGGGCTTTCAGTGGGTGTGTTCGTTGTTATCAGTTTCCGGCATGACCGGGTAAGGAGGAAGCATGGAGAAAATTCGCGTTGGCATTATGGGAGCAACCGGCACGGTCGGACAGCGATTTATCGAGCTTTTGCAGGACCACCCCTGGTTCGAAATCGCCGAGCTGGCCGCCTCTGATCGAAGTGCCGGAAAACCCTACGAGGAGGCGGTCGGTGACCGCTGGAAAATGGAAATGCCCATCCCCGGGCAGGTCCGATCCATGAGCGTCAAACAGTGCCGGCCGGAACTTGACTGCCCGGTGGTTTTTTCAGCACTGGATGCGGATGTGGCCGGCCCCATCGAGGAGGACTTCGCCCGGGAGGGATATATCGTGTTCAGCAACTCCCGCAACCACAGGATGGACCCCGACGTTCCGCTGCTGGTGCCCGAGGTCAATTACGAGCACCTTGAAATACTGAGCAGTCAGAAACAGCGATTCGGCGACAAAGGGCGCATCATCACGAACCCGAACTGCTCGACCATCGGTCTCGTGCTCGCGCTGGCACCCCTGCACAAAGCATTCGGGCTGAAGCGGCTGACTGTCACGACGCTGCAGGCCCTCAGCGGTGCCGGATATCCGGGCGTTCCTTCCATGGAAATTCTCGACAATGTGCTGCCGCTTATCGGAGGGGAGGAAGGGAAAATGGAATCTGAACCCCTGAAAATTCTGGGCAGCGTGTCCGGGGGGGCGTTTTCCTGCGCTGACATCAAAATAAGCGCTGCCTGCAACCGGGTGGGCGTGAAAGACGGTCATCTTGAGTGCGTCAGCGTCGAGCTCGACTCAAAGCCGACCGCCGATGATATAATCGCGGCCTGGGAGTCCTACAATCCGCTCCGGGAATACGACCTGCCGTTTTCTCCGCCGCAGCCGATCGTGTATCACCGCAATCCGCAGCGGCCGCAGCCGCGCTTTGACCGCGACACGGGCAGCGGAATGGCCTGCGTCACCGGCAGGCTCAGAGAGTGCCCGGTACTCGACTACAAGTTTATCGTTCTTTCGCACAACACCATCCGCGGTGCTGCAGGCGCTTCCATCCTGAACGCCGAGCTTGCGCGGGTCAAAAAAATATTTTCATGATGACCGCTTCAGGCAAACAAAAAAGGCAGGCTGAACAGCCTGCCTTTTTTGTTTCAGGAGGGGAATGACGGTCGAGCCGCCAGGATTCCTCCTGATGAACATACGGTACGCCTTTGATATTCCCTGGTGCACTTCACACTATTCCAAAGCATTTTTCTGCTGTCCGCCTGGTGGTGCGAAACTGTAGGAGCTGCTTCAGCTGCGATCTTTTTCGCGGCCAAAGGCCGCTCCTACCCTGACAACCCGGATTACTGTTACATAG
>CAZFIB010000128.1:0-7775 GCA_964518865.1 uncultured Thermodesulfobacteriota bacterium | reverse complement strand
CCGTCCGGGGTCACGTGCTCAAAATGACAGATGTTTTTGATTCCGCACATTCGTACTTTGAATGTGTTTCGTGCTTTCATTTGCAGGAGCGACCTCCGGTCGCGAAATTCGCCCGCACAGCGGTCTCCTACAGAAGATGCTTCACCAATACCGCATCATCTCTGATGAGACTGCCGCCACCCTCCGCAGCAAAGCTACTGCAAAGGACGGGGCGTCGTCCCGCCAGGGCGTGACGCGCAATGACGGGTTTGCCGATCACGTGTGCATATATGTTCATTACATGCATTACCGGCGTTACATTTTTCCCGAACGAATAATGCCCAGCACCAGCCAGACGCCCAGAAGAGCTGCAAACGAATACCCGATAAACCCGAACAGGGGCAGGCCGAACAGCAGGGGCCCCTTGTCAAGCTGCATGATATAGGATGAGCCGATTATAAGGGCGGCAATTATAAGGCTGAAGGAGATGCGGTTGCTTGACCGGTCGATCTCCCTGATGAGCTCTTCAAGGCCATGATGCTGAAGGTTGACGCCCAGCGCGCCCCGCCTGATTTTAAGAAGAATCTGCCGCAGGTTTTCCGGAAGGTCGTCAAACAGCGCCCGCACATCTTCAATCAGCAGAGAGCCGTCCCTCACCACCCGGCTCATATCTATTTTACGAAACATGATTCTTTTTACATACGGTTTGGCAAGACTGACCATATCGAATTCGGGGTCGAGCTTCCGGCCGATGCTCTCTACGATAATAAGGGCCTTAATCATCAGGTACAGGTCGCGCGGCAGGCGTATGGCGTGCCGCGACAGAATTTCGGTCATTTCATAAAAAATCTGCTCGGTGTTCAGCTTGTACAGCGGTATCTGATAATAGCGGTCGATGAATTCGCTGATATCCCGTTTCAGGGCCTGCGTATCCACGGTGTCACCGATAAGACGTATGTTCAGAAGCACGCGCTCTATCCGGTCGATATCGCGGTTGACGATGCCTGCAAGCAGGTTGCCGACCTGTTCGAGCATCTCCTCATCCAATCGGCCCATGAGCCCGAAGTCAAGCGGGGCGATGACGTTGCCGGGCAGGACCCGCAGGTTTCCGGGATGCGGATCCCCGTGAAAAAAACCGTCTTCAAAAACCTGCTTTAAAAAAGCGCGCGCACCGTTCCGGGCGACAGCTTTCGGGTCGAGGCCGCTTTCCTGCAGCGCGTCGATTTCAAGAACGGGTATGGCCTCGACGTATTCCATGGTGAGGACACTCGGAGAGCACATGGTCCAGTACACTTTCGGCACAAACACGTAAGGCACGGCAGAAAAATTATCGCTGAACCGGTCGATATTGCGGGCTTCCTGCAGAAAATCAAGTTCTTTCATTATCCAGCTTTTGAATTCATCGATTACCTCGACAGGATCCAGGTACGTGCTGCCGGATGCCCGGCGCGTAAGAAGATGTGCGAGGTCGGCAAGTATTTCCATGTCCCGGCTGATCGTTTTGCGTATGCCGGGACGCTGCACTTTGAGCACGACCTGTTCGCCTGAAACGGTCACAGCGCGGTGCACCTGGGCGATCGAGGCAGCGGCCAGGGGGCGGTCTTCAAAGGTCAGAAAAAGCTCTTTCAGATCTTTTTTGAGTTCTTCCTGAATGATGCGGCGCGCATCCTGCGGCGGAAACGGGGCGACGTTGTCCTGCAGGCGACGAAATTCTTCGATGAAGGGAGATGGGATCAAATCGGGCCGGGTGCTGAGCATCTGTCCCAGCTTGACAAACGTGGGTCCGAGCTCCTCAACGGCGAGGCGCAGCCGTACCTGTCGCGGCATATGCACGAATTCACGGCTTTTGCGCCTGATAAAGAATTTTTTTAAAAACCCCGGAGCATCCTCGAAGCGCAGACGCTCAAATATCTCGTCAAAACCATACTTGAGCAGAATGCCGAAGATTTCGCGATAGCGCTGGATGCTGCGGACCCGTTTGGGCAGCCCGGTAACATTCAAAGCCGTTATTCTTTCTCCAGAGCTGCCAGAACCTTGTCGAGCTTGGCGTTCAGCCCGTCGATGTCTTTTTTTGTCGGCAGCCCGGTTTGCTGTATGGCCTTTTCAAGTGCTTTCTGAAAACGGTCCTCCAGCACCTTTTTTTCATCCTCCGCCCGCTTCATGAGATCATTCAGAACCTGTGATGAATCTTCACCGGAAATTTTGCCTTTTTCGATGAGTTCGCCGACAAGCTGCTCGGCTTTTTCCCTGGTAAGCGCAAGTGCGCCCAGTCCCAGGAAAAAACCCTTTTCAAGAAAATCCGTCATGATCCGTCTCCTTTTCGATTGAATGTGCGGATTTATTATTACCGCCCGTGTATGTATTCACAGATACTGTATCTGTAAATGTTCGTAAAAGCAAGTACAGGCCTCTGCCGGCATCTCTCTGTTTTGTCGGTTGCGAATACAACAGCCTGTTATTTTGATTCAACCTCTACCGGTACGGGTGCAGCTTCAGGGTCGGTCAAAACAGAGAGCGCAGCCGTGTTTCCCTGCAGGGTGCCGCTGAAGAATGCCGCCAGCGCACCGCCGGTCAAAGCGCGCATGCCGTCCCGGTCCGGTCCGCCGGGGCACAGCGGAACAAAATCCTCTTCATCGAGCATGTCGCTGTGCCCGTGGGTGACGGCGACCATGTGCCACGACGGGCCGGGGTTGGCGGCATAAAAGTGGTTGTGACCGATCTCCTCCGGAGCGCATGCCAGATCGAACTCAGTCTCATCGGGAACAACCGGTCCCAGGCCCGTCCCGAGGATGAAGGTGGGAATAGCAAAGCTCAACGGACCGGTTATGATAAGGTTCTGACCGAAGATTTCCAGGGCGTCAACCGGATCGACACCGGCGAGCGCTGCAACGTGCTGCGGTGCCAGCAGAGCCATGCGGTAGGCGGCCTGACCGCCGCGCGAGTGGCCGGCAAGCCCCAGCAGCGCCGTATCCGCATCGACAGCCAGAAAGCGGCCGAGGCAGCTTTTGACCCACAGGATTATTCTGTATCCCCGACGGGCTTCCTGCTCGGGTGTCGTGGCAAACACATAGCTGCCGGGAGGGTACATCCGGGGGACGACCACGATAAATCCGTGACCGGCAAGATGGGTGACGATGGTTTCATATACTGTTATGGGAGCCATGAATCCGTGCTGGAAGATGACGACCGGGTAGCGTCCCGCTTCCACGGGTGCGTACACATCCATGGCAGCCGGGGCCGCGAGGCGGTTAATTCTCGTGACGCTGACCGTAAGCTCGCCCGGCGCGTAAAAGCTGCCGGGGCTGACATACGGCTCCATACTTAGGCCGCCGCTGTCACACGAGCAGCAGGCAGTGAGCACGGAAAGGAGCGTGTAAAAGACACGCCAATGCAACCTGTTCATGACGCTTCTCAGTACCGAAAAGTCGGGTTTCCTTCGTTTGAAAGAGAGATCGCCCGGAACGGTGACACACGAACGAAACAATTTATTATGTGCCGGGTGTTTTTTTTATTTCAAGCTTTTTTATTGCTGCCCGTAATCAGTAGCAAGCAGTCCGAAGCAATGAATAGTGTGTCGGCCGGAAGCCTTTTTATCTAACACGGACGACATGCAGTTTATGTAATGCAGATGCTTTTAATGTTGACGAACTCCCTGATGCCGCAGGCGTAAAGCTCGCGGCCGTAGCCGGAGCGCTTTACCCCGCCGAAAGGCATCTCGGGCATGGAGGCCACCATGCTGTTTACAAACACCATGCCGGTCCGGATTTCACGGGCCAGCCGCTCGCCCCGTTGCGTGTCCTGTGTCCAGACGGCGGCACCGAGCCCGAACGGGGAGTCGTTGGCGACACGAACGGCTTCAGCTTCATCTTTGACTGTGATATTTGCGGCGACCGGACCGAAGGTCTCCCGGTCATACACCGGCATGCCCTTTTTGACACCGGTTAAAATCGTCGGCGCATAGAAGTTACCCGGGCGGTCGAGCTTTTCCCCGCCGGTGACAAGCCGTGCCCCCAGTGCAATGCTTTTTTCGACCTGATCGTGCAGCTCCTCCAGCAGGTCGGGCCGGGCAAGCGGCCCCAGCTGGGTCGATTCATCGGCAGGGTCGCCGGCAACAAGGGCCTCGGTTTTCTCTTTCTGCAACGCTTCAAAGGCTTCGGCGGCCGATTCGACGATGATAAACCGTTTTGCGGATATGCAGACCTGTCCGGCATTCATGTTTCTTGAAACAACGGCCGCCTGCGCGCAGGCTTCAAGATCGGCATCCTCCAGCACGATAAACGGGTCGGAACCGCCCAGCTCCAGCACTGATTTTTTGAGCTCTTTTCCGGCAATTTCTGCAACCCCGCTTCCTGCGGGCTCGCTTCCGGTCAGGGTGACCGCTTTTACGGCGGGATGTCGTATGACATCCGCGACCCGGCCCGCAGGAATAACCAGGGTCCTGAAAACGTTATCCGGGAATCCGGCTTTCCGGATAACATCTTCGATTGCAAGGGCGCAGCCCATGACAGTGGATGCGGGTTTTAATACACCGGCATTGCCTGCCATTAAAGCGGGGGCAGCGAATCTGAACACCTGCCAGAAGGGAAAATTCCAGGGCATTACCGCAAGAACGGGTCCGATCGGCTCAAACGCAGCATAGCTTTTCGCATAGGACGTTTCGATGATTTCATTTTCAAGAAATGTTTCAGCATGTTCGGCGTAATAGTCACACACCGTTGCACATTTTTCGACTTCAGCGCGTGCCTCTGTAATCACTTTCCCCATTTCAGCGGTGATAACAGCAGCGTACCGGTCTCTGTCCCGCCGGAGAATGTCCGCGGCGCTCCTCATGCAGTTCGAGCGGCGGGCAAACGGGGTTGTTTGCCAGAACTCCCAGCCGCTTTCAACCGCACGCAGGATATCATGCACCTCTGAGGGCGTGTGGTCAGGGTAGTCTTTGATAATTTCATTTGTTGCCGGGTTTATGCTTTTCATGGTACTCCTCGGTACATTTTTTGAATGTGCAGGAGACGCGCACCCTGTCGTGCGCTACTGTCAAAGGGACCTGTGACGTTAAAGTCACAGCTGTTATTTCGAATCCCGCTCTGGCGGGATTCGAAATCCCCCGAGGCTGATAATCGTTACTTTGCGGTTTTTCGCTGCGCTCGAAATGACACTAAAATGCGTCACCGTAATTATGCCGGCAGGTACTACGTTTGCCGGAGGCGCTAAGCCTTTTCATAATATTTCGGCACCAGCTCATCGATTGCCGGACATGCATCCTTACCGAGCGCTCCGCAACGCTCAAGATCATCAGCAACATCGTTCAGCCCGATTTCCTCAAGGCGCTTGCGCGTGGGCAGCCCGTCCTCCGAGCAGCCGCGGTACAGATAATACTCATCCAGCATGCCGGGGTGGTTGAGCGGGTCCTTCTCGCCCCGCAGGGTGCCGTGCCGCCGGTCATCCTTGCGGCTTATCCCGAGCAGCGCATTGAACGCCTTCTCGACCTGGTAGGCCCGCTCTGCGGCCATAAACAGGTCATGCGGGCTGCAGCCGGTGGCGGCCCGGTAGATTTCGCCCATCTCTTCGAACAGCACCAGGGGGTCGCAGAAAATATCGCTGCTGACCACCGGCACAAAGCAGATGCCGAGACAGTCCATGAGCATTTTATAATTTTCGCTCCACCAGACAACACGTCCCTTGCCCACCGGGCTTGTGTGGTCGAGCATGCCTTCCGGCAGGTCATCGCCGAAAGCGCGCTTGAGCATGTCCTCGATGCCGACCATGGCGGCAAAGGGGTGCCCTTTCAGATGGTCGGCGCCGCGGGTGGCAACTGATGAGGCAAGGCTCATGGCCACAACCTGCGAGCAGTTGTAGGTGAACGACTGCCCCTTGGTGTGAAAGCCGTATTCAGCGGCGGCAGCGTTTATGCGCGCAACCGCACCGGGCATGCTTTCCGCAAGGATATCACCGAACCCCTCGCGCTCTGCCACCCGGTGCATGATTTCAGCGATCTGTGGCACGCTGCCCCAGGTCAGCTCCAGGCCGCCGGTTTCCTCTGATCCGAGGATGCCCCGCTGATAGCACTCCATGGCCATGGCAAGGTTCCACCCGAACTGCACGCAGTCCATGCCCAGCCGGTTCGAGATATTCGTCAGGTGAATCAGGCCGTCAAAGTCGAATACGCCCAGCAGCGGCCCCATGTTGGTGTAGTGTCCGAACTCGAGCTTGTCGGTTTCCTCGCCGGCATACGGACCCTCGTTCGCGGTCCACTTCAGGGTGCAGGCAGCCGGGCACTTGTAGCAGGCGGTCTGCCCTGACTTGTGATTGTTTACCAGTCCTTCGAGTTCATATTTTTCCAGCTGCTCGGGTGTGATGCGCGTCTGCTGGTTTCTGACACGGGTTTTGTCGCTGTTCTGGGCGATGAGCATGAGCGAGCCGTACTGCTTGTGGGCATAGGCCGACGGCCCGCGGCCCCATGCCTCGCGGTAGGATTTGGCAAGCGCGCTGAACGCTTCCGGGTCGGCGACCGGTACCATGCCGCCCGCCTTGACGATTACGGCTTTGAGCTTTTTCGAACCCATGACGCAGCCCATGCCGCTGCGGCCGTGGCTGCTGATGCGCTTGGAGCTTGTGAGGATGTTGGCATAGCGCACCATGTTCTCTCCGGCCGGACCGATGCGCGCGGATTCGCAGTCGCCGTATTTTTCATGAATTTTTTTGTCGGTAGCATAGGTGTCGAGACCCCAGAGGTCGGCGGCATCGACGATTTCAGGCGTTTTTCCGGCCTCGATCAGAACAGCAGCCGGTTTTTCGGAACGGCCCTCGATCACAATATGATCGTAGCCGGCCTGCTTGACCCGTGCGGGAAACCACCCGCCGCCGTTGGAGTCACCGAAAATGCCGGTAAGCGGGCTTTTCGACGTAATGGTGCAGCGCGATGTGCAGGGAAATGATGTGCCGACCACCACGCCGAATCCGAAAATCAGCGGGTTGTCAGGCGAGAGGGAGTCTGCGGACGGGTTGTCGCGCAATGCATCATAGAGCAGCCGGGCGTTGATGCCTGCTCCGCCGGTGTAGCCGGTAATCAGCTGCTCCGGAATATCCTCCTCCCTGACGGTGTGTTCTGATAAATCAACACGAAGTATTTTGCGACGCATGCCGCCCGACGGTAATGAACTCATGGTCGTTTCCCCCTGAAATGATTATTCATCTTTCAGAAACGTTGCCGTATATTTTGAACATCGTTTTCATGCAGTGGTGCAGCTCATCAGGCTCTATATCGATCAGCGCGGTTTTCTGCACTTCAAAGGCAAGCGGCTTCAGCTCCCGCAGAAGATTCCTGCCCCTGCTGGTAATCCGGATGTTTTTCTGGCGCCGGTCGTGCCTGTCAGGGGTGCGCTCGATCAGCCGCTGCTTTTCAAGGCGCTCGACCAGTCGGGTAACGGTTGTCTTGTCCTTAAAGGTGTTTTCAGCCAGCTGCTGATGCGTCTGGTTGTTGCAGTTGCGCAGGTTTATGAGCAGCAGCCACTGCTCGACCGAAAGAGGATATCCCGCCTCATGGAACTTTTTCTGCAGCAGGTTTGTGATGGCGCGCGAGGTGCGCCCCAGCAGCATGGCAAGATAATTTTTCAAATGCTCGTTAAACGGTTTCATGCGACCCGCGCAATATTGTTGTATATGCAACTAAATTAACACAGATGCACGATGTTTTCAAGCAGGCATAAAGGGAAAACGGGGTCAAATCTTTACCTTGACAATAATGAACGCAAGTGATACAAGGAATGAATGGCACGGGCATTGAGGATCCAGTATGC
>CAZFIB010000127.1:0-8204 GCA_964518865.1 uncultured Thermodesulfobacteriota bacterium | reverse complement strand
GAACAGAATCGGGCCTCCGGCAGCACAAAAATCCGGGTTTCCGTTCAGACACTAGATATGATAAAAATTCTTCGTAAATTCAAACGCCTGATTACAGCAGCCGCGCAGACGCGCCTGCAAAGTCACCCTGATATTCTCTGTGCAAAAAAGCGTTTCGGAACCGATTACGGAGGCTGGGATGTCGCGACCGCCGGCATCGACAGCCATTCGGTTGTGTATTCGTTCGGTGTAGGAGAGGATGCCTCCTTCGACACGGGGCTGATCGACACATTCGGTCTTACCGTTCATGCATTCGACCCGACCCCTAAATCCATAGCGTGGGTCCGCAGTCAGGGGTTCGGTGAGCGTTTCATCCTGCACGAATACGGTATCGCTGCCTTCGACGGCGAGGCGCATTTCACCCCCCCGGACAATCCGGAACATGTCTCGCATACCATTCTGGATCGAACGTCGACAAAGGAAATCGCAATCCCTGTTCCGGTTAAAAGGCTTGCAACGATAATGAAAGAACTCGGACACGACCACATTACTATACTTAAAATGGACATTGAGGGTGCCGAATATGACGTCATAAACGACATCCTTGTCTCCGGAATCCGGCCACACCAGATTCTGGTAGAGTTCCACCACAGGTTTCCGGAAGTCGGCATAAAAAAAACAAAAAAATCTATACAAGTGATTAAATCTTGCGGGTACCGCCTGTTTTCAGCCTCACCTGCGCTCGAAGAATTCTGTTTTATTTTACCTGCACCGTTTCGGCCTGACGGCGCACCTGCAGCTTTTAAATAAAAAGCCTATTTCCCGAAAACTTTTCAAAAACTGCCTCTATCCTGAAAATCCTGATCATCGATAGCAAACTCCGATCGGACGATTTAGCGAAGCCTTCTTTCTTATGCTTCCGCCAGGAAATGCACCTGTAACCGGCAGCAGTCTGAACGCCATTCTTCCCCGCCGTGCGTGTGATCCGTGTCGCAGAGCGACGTTTTTATTGACAGGCAACAACAGCCTTATTATACTTTTTCCACTCGAATACAATATTTTCAAAATCAAAATTTTCTTGACAAGTTCCTGAAGACCACGTATTATTCCTTATAAAGTAGTCTTAAAGACTACATTTATCGAACCAATTTCAGGAAAACACCCGAACCGGAGAGCGAGGTCGACATATAGTATATTTTCGGATGCGTTTTATGCAGCGGGCAGTGCCCCGGACAAGGGTCTTTTCACTTGCGCAAATGACCTAAATATTTTCAGACAAGAAGTGAGGTATATATGGCCGGAAAAAAAGAGGAGCTGATGAAAATAGTCGGTGCGGAGAATGTCATTGATGACCCGGCTGTCGTAGATGATTACTCCAGGGATCACAGTTTCGTACCGCCGATGAAGCCCCTGCTGGTGGTAAAGCCGAAGAGTGCGGATGACGTGCAGAGTATTGTTAGGTGGGCCAACCGGACGGGAACTCCGCTGGTGCCGGTAAGCTCAGGTCCGCCGCACTTTCGCGGCGACACGGTCCCCGGCTCCAAAGGGGCGGTTATCGTTGACCTGAGCAGCATGAAGCGGATTATCACGATGGACCGGAGAAACCGTGTAGCTATCGTTGAACCCGGCGTTACCTACACGCAGCTTCAGCCGGAACTGGCAAAGCAGGGGATGCGACTCTCCATGCCGCTGATACCGCGATCTTCCAAATCGGTGCTGGGAAGCCTCCTTGAACGGGAGCCGATAACAAATCCCAGGTATGCCTGGTCGCTGAACGAGCCGTTGCGCTGCATTGAAACGGTCATGGGTAACGGAGAAATGTTCAGAACGGGCGAGCTTGCCGGCGCCGGTGTCAGCACCTCGACCAGGGAAGAAGAGAAGCTCATTCCCATAGAGGAGCTTTTCGAACTGCGCAAAAAAACGCAGGACACGGCGCTCTACCAGTACGGTCCGGGGCAGTTTAATTACCATAAACTGGTGTCGGCAGCGCAGGGAACCATGGGAATCATCACCTGGGCGTCTCTGAGGTGTGAGGTGCTGCCCAAGGCCCGGAAATCGTTCCTGGTGCCGTCCGAGAGGCTTGACAGTCTTATCGGCTTCGCCTGCAAACTTCTGCGGATACGGTTTCATGACGAGCTGCTGATCCTGAGCGGCCCCAGCCTGGCCTCCATTCTTGGTGACGGGCCGGATCAGATCGCAGGGCTGAAAAACGAGCTTCCTCCATGGGTCCTCGTTCTGAGTGTGACCGGGCGTGATATATTGCCGGAGGAGAGAGTTGCGTTTCTGGAAAAAGATATTACCGATATAGCCCGGCAGTGCAGTGTGTGCCTGGAGTCGGCAGTCCCCGGAGCAACAGGGGAGCAGGTAGCAGGCGCTGTGCTGAATCCTTCAAAGGAACCCTACTGGAAACTTCGCAGCAGGGGCGGATGTCAGGACATCTTTTTTCTCACCACATTGAACAGGGCCCCGGAATTCGTAGTGACGATGAGCTCGCTTGCAGATGCGGCTCAGTTCCCCCCGTCGGATGTGGGTGTCTATATTCAGCCGACACACATGGGCACAAGCTGTCATGTGGAATTCAGCCTGCAGTACGATCCGGGTGACAAGACTGAGGATGACAAGGTTCAGAAGCTCTTTGCGAAGGCCAGTGAAGAGCTTTCCAGGCAGGGAGCGTTTTATGCCCGACCGTACGGGATATGGTCGGACATGGCCTACAGCAGAAATGCCGAGCATACGAGCATGTCTAAGAAACTGAAAGGAATTTTTGATCCCAATAATGTACTGAACCCCGGCAAGCTTTGCTTCTAGGCTGAGGCCATACAAAGGAGGACCTATACAGTGGCACTGGAAGACCTGAGGGCTATCGTAAGCAGATGCAGCAAATGCTCATATTGCAAATGGATACCGTTTGCCCATGTGAAAAGCTGGCGCTTTGCAAAAGGCTGCCCCAGCATAGAATACAACAAGTTTCAGAGTTACTCGGCCAGCGGGAGATTAAGCACGTCTCTGTCCCTTCTCGAAGAGCGAAGCAGCTACTTCGATGAAGGCCTGGTGGACATTGTTTTCAAGTGCATGCTGGACGGCTGCTGTGACGTTGCCTGCAAAATTAACCGGTACGATCTTGAGCCGGTAGAGGTAATGCGTCAGCTGCGGTTCAAAATGATCGACAACGGTTGTTTTCCGCCTGAGGACATGCTCTACATTGAGCACCTGCGCAAAGAGGACAACATGATGCTGGAGCCCCGGGCCGAGCGCGGCAAATGGGCAGAGGGCCTGGATGTAAAAGATTTGACCCAGGAAAAGGCTGACGTCGTTTTTCATGTCGGCTGCAGACTGAGCTTTGATGAGGAGCTGTGGAGGATACCCCGTACAGTTGTGGAGCTGCTGACGGCAGCCGGGGTGGATTTCGGCATCATGGGTAAGGACGAGAACTGCTGCGGCGGCCGGGTGTGCGATATGGGCTACCGGGGCGAATTTCTCAAGTATGCTGAAAACAATATGGATGCCTGGAAAAACGCCGGAGTGAAAACCGTAGTTACCACCTGCTCCGACGGCTACCATGCCTTCAAGCGTCTCTATCCTGAAGAGTTCGAATTCAAGTTTGAGGTTCTGCACATCACGCACTATCTGGAACGGCTTATAAAGGAGGGCAGGCTGAAACTCACCAAGCCCGTTCCCATGAAAGTCACTTATCATGACCCGTGCCATCTGGGAAGGCGCGGAGAACCGCATGTGCCCTGGAAGGGCGAGCAGAAAAAAATCCGCGGCCAGGTTCTGGTATGGGCGCCGCGAAAACCCCGATATAACGGAGCCCGGGGTATTTATGAACTGCCGAGGAATATAATTAAAAGCATCCCGGGCATAGAGCTGGTTGAGATGGAGCGCAACCGGGAATACGCGTGGTGCTGCGGCGCCGGCGGCGGAGTCAGAGAGCGGTACCCTGAATTTTCATCATGGACCGCCGGGGAACGTATTGAAGAAGCACAGGCAACCGGCGCTGAAGCGATTGTGAGTGCCTGCGGATGGTGTGCGAGAAATTTCACTGATGCGATTAACGATCGCAGTGAAAGTCTGAAAGTGTATGACATTGTGGACCTTGTCCGGGAAGCACTCTAACAGGAAGGAATAAAAATGGCATTATCGAGCGAAGCATATGAAGCTTTGGAAGAGATTGTTGGTTCGGATAATATCACCCGGGAGCCTGCTACGCTGGATTCATATGCGTATCAATGGATGGCGGAGCTGGTAACCGACGTATCAGGCGGAAGCAGGTTTTTAGACAGGCCTGAGGCTGTGCTCATGCCGGGAAGTGCGGAGGACGTGCAGGCCGTCGTCAAAGCCTGCAACCGGTACAAAATAAAATATCACGTCTTCAGTACAGGCTGGGGACCGTGGGCTGCATCGCCGTCCGCGGGGCAGATCCTCATGGATCTGAGGAGGATGGATAAAATAATTGAAATAGACGAACAGAATATGTTCGCGGTGGTTGAGCCCTATGTGGTAGCGGCGCAGCTGCAGGCCGAAGCCATGAAGGTGGGCTTGAACAATCACATCAGCGGTGCCGGTGCCGGCACCTCGGTGCTCGCCAATGCGTGCTGCTTCCAGGGAGGCGGGCCGGACGTGATATATTTTGCCTCTCCCCAGGACAGCATTCTGTCGATCGAGTGGGTTACGCCGACGGGCGACATCCTCAGGACCGGTTCCATGGGTTCCGGCCTGGGATGGTTCTGTGCCGAGGGTCCGGGACCGAGCACGCAGGGCGTCATCAGGGGCGCTCTGGGCGGTGCCGGAGGCTGGGGTGTTGTGACCAAGGTGGCCATACGGCTTGTTCACTGGCCCGGGCCGGCGCAAATGCCCATCGAGGGCACGGTGCCGGCGTACAGAGCGCAGCTTCCCGAGGACCATTTCAAGGCTGCGTTTCCTGCATTCCCCAGCCTGCAGAAATTTGCCGATGCGATCTATAGAATCTATGACTCGGAAATCGGCTATATCGCTCACCGGCAGTTTATCATGTGGGGAGATGAGCTGCAGGCTGCTTTCCTGAAGATAGTAACCGACCCTACCAAACAGCTGTGTGACATCCCGGAGCTGCTGGAAACACCGGAAATACAAAAACTTACCGAGGAGATGCGGCGCAACTTTCAGCTTATACTGGTCGGCATGACGCCGAGAGACCTTGAGTATCAGAAGAAGGTTCTGGACGAAATACTGAAGGCGACCGACGGCTGGAATATCGCATTCGTGGACGAACCGACCATCCAGCAGTATGTTCTGCTGTTTATGCTTAAGCTCTGTTTCAAAAACCTCAATTTTACCGCAACCGGCGGCTTTATCGATACGTACAACTCCGTTGCGTCTCCGGATGTGTGGGCATCGGGGGAAATCGAGGCCGGCAAGGCGCTGCTGAAAAAATATGCCGGCAGAATCGCTGATGCCGGCGACCAGGCAATGGGGCCCGTCGGAGGACAGGGCGGCGGCGGTGTCACCGGATGGGAGGACTTTGTCTTCTATGACCCGCAGGATGAGGATTCACGAAAGGCGGCTGCAGAGGTTTCGGATGAAGGCGACAGATTGAAGGCCGCACAGGGCCGGCCGCCCGGCGGCATGCTGTATGGACTTGCGCGGGCTACCCATGCCGATGTGAATGTCCGCGCCAAGAAACTTTCGCGCTCGCCGGAATACAACTGGCAGCGCAAGATTAAAGAAGCGCTGGACCCCAACGAAGTCGGCAGCGGCAATTACTTCTGGGGCGCCGATCCGTCGGCAAAGGAAAATACGTAATCGACGAACCAATGGAGTCAGGTAACATGAAAATAATTGTCTGCATAAAGCAGGTGCCCGACCCGTCGGCTTCTTCCACGGGTACTACTGTCGATACAGAAGCAAAGCGGGTACTGCCCCCCCAGGGCACCCCGCCGGTGATGAGTCCCTATGATGAAAATGCGCTGGAGGCTGCCCTCAAGGTAAAAGATGCACAGGGCGCTGAGGTAACGGTGATAAGTGCCGGCCACAACATAGCAAAACCCGTGCTGAGAAAATCATTGGCTGCGGGTGCCGATACTCTTATCCTGCTGGAAGACAAGGCCTTTGAAAAACTCGACAGTTATGCAACAGCACATCTGCTGGCCGCCGCAATACGGGAGATCGGTGACTACGACCTGATCCTCTGCGGGCGCCAGGCTGCGGATACGGATGCCGGCCAGGTGGGTTCCGGTATCGCTGCACTTTTAGAGATACCGGCCATTACCGCCGCCTGTAAAATAGATATCAGCGATAAGAACGTCCTGGTTGAGCGGGTGGTCTCGGACGGCATTGAAAAAGTCGAGGCTCCGCTGCCGGCCGTAGTAACAGCCAGCAGCGAGGTCGGCGAACTGCGATACCCGGGCGTGAAGGAGATCATGGCCGCCCAGAAAATGCCGATCACGGTTCGGAAAGCACAGGACCTGGGATTAGACGTGTCAGGGCTGAAGCGGCCGACTCTGGTCAGCCTGGCAGCCCCTCCGGGTCGCACAACCGAGTGCCGGTACATAGAGGGGGAAACCCCTGAGGAGGCAGGAGCACATCTGGCCCGGACAATGAAGGAAGCCCGGCTCCTGTAATCCAGCAGTTTTTACCGGCCTCATACACAACAAACGAACCGTGTTTTTCAGTTGCATTGCTTTAATAATGCCGGATACATGATACCGGCTACTGGATAAAAGAAACGACTGCTTCTTTCAGAACCTGGCACCCAGCATCATTATGATACCGATACTGTTGTTTAAAAAAATTCGCCTGCTCCATTCAAATACTATCATCCAGGGGATACAACATGACTGAATACAAAGGTGTTATGACATTTTGTGAGACAGCGGAGGGAAAACTGCTTTCTATTACTGCTGAGGTACTGGGCTGCGGCAGAAGGCTGGCCGATGAGCTGGGGCAGGAGTTATGTGCTGTGCTGGTCGGAAGCGATGTGGGCGGTTTGGCACAGGAGGCTATTGCCTTTGGTGCCGATAAAGTCTTTGTTGTCGACGATCCGCTGCTGAAAGAGTACCAGACAGATGCATACGTATCAGTGATGGAAAAGGTGGTCAAACAGGTAATGCCGCAAATCCTGATCTTCGGACAGACATCTGTCGGCCGCGACCTGGTTCCCCTGCTGGCCTTCAGGCTGGATACACTGGCTACGCTGGACTGTGTTGCACTTGCCATCGATCCCGATACACAGCTGCTGCTGCAAACCAAACCGGTCTACGGCGGAAATGCCCAGGCTGCCTTCACCTGCGACACCTATCCGCAAATAGCCACCGTACGTGACAAGGTCCTGTCTCCTCCGGAACCGGATACCGCAAAACAGGGGGAAATCATTTCAGTTGATGCCGGGATAGACCCCGCAGCCATTCGGACCAGATTGCTGGAGCGGATGAAGGAAGATGAAGGCGGGGTGCGCCTCGAAGATGCCTCGATAATAATCAGCGGAGGCAGGGGTATCGGCGGCGCCGAGGGATTCAACCAGCTGCAGGAACTGGCGTCACTGCTGAAAGGAGCGGTCGGCGCTTCCCGTCCTCCCTGCGACAATCGCTGGGCAGCTCCCAACCGTCAGGTGGGAATAACCGGTAAAATTGTCAGCCCCGATGTCTATATCGCCGTAGGCCTTTCCGGCTCCATCCAGCATTTGAGCGGCTGCGGCCAGTCAAAAAGCATCATCGCTATAAACAAAGACCCTGAGGCAAACATCTTCAAGTATGCCGACTTCGGTGTCGTCGGAGACTGGAAAAAGGTACTGCCTGCTTTTAAAGAAAAACTGCAGGAAATTCTGCCTGAATAATAAAACGGTAACCGGCACAAAATCTGTTCCGGGAATAACCGCTCATAAAGCAAAGAGTTTCAAGCGTGCAAATGCCTGAAACTCTTTTTTATTTCTGGGCTTTATCGCTATCAAGTCAGAGACATGTACCACAGACTAAAGCGTGAATGAAAAACGGGCAATAAACAAAAGGCCTGTCGTATAAAACTGTGCGGTTGATCCTACTCCTTGAAAACCACACTCGTTGTGATATGCTTCCGGGTGTGTACTATGGCACGTAAGTCACAGTTTTCATTGTCTATAAAAAAAGGCAGAGCCGAAAGACCCTGCCTATACCGAACTAAACAATTTAACAACGTCCCTAACCTTCTCTAACCTTCTCGGATATTCCTGCGTGTCGTAATATTCGAATTCCAGCCTCCTGCCGAAATCATCC
>CAZFIB010000126.1:0-8332 GCA_964518865.1 uncultured Thermodesulfobacteriota bacterium | reverse complement strand
AATCCAGCTAAGCTTTGATTTTTAGGGCCACGGGCGTAAGCCCGTGGGTATCTACGAAGATATTGCTATAAGGCCAAGGGAGGATACCAATGGATAATAATGGACAGGTAAACGATCGCAAAATGACCAGTATCTTTGAACGGTACCTTACGCTCTGGGTAGGTCTCTGCATCGTAGGGGGCATATTGCTTGGGAAAATTGCACCCGGTGTCGCACAAAAACTTGACAGTATGGCAATTTCCGTCAACGGTGCCCCAGTGGTTTCTATTCCCATAGCGATCTGTCTGTTTTTCATGATGTACCCTATCATGGTTAAAATTGATTTTGCCAGTGTTGTCAAAGCCGGTAAAAGCGGTAAGCCGGTTCTGCTGACTCTGTTTCTCAACTGGTGTATAAAGCCGTTCACTATGTACGGGATTGCGATCTTCTTTTTGGGATTTCTCTTTCGAGGACTCATCGGTGCTGAGGCAATAGATATAGTGAAGATGCCCTTCGGTCTGGATTTGCCAGTGGGTGCTACCCATGGTGCGGGTACAGTAATACTGCAGGATGGTATAAAAGTATTACAGGTTCCTCTGTGGCGCAGCTATTTTGCGGGATGCATTCTGCTCGGCATCGCACCCTGTACGGCTATGGTTCTGGTATGGGGATACTTAGCACGAGGCAATGACGGACTGACACTGGTTATGGTGGCTATTAATTCACTGACCATGCTGCTGCTGTACGGTGTGCTGGGCGGTTTTTTACTTGGTGTTGGCAGACTGCCCGTTCCCTGGCAGGCATTGCTGCTGTCTGTATCTATCTATGTTGCTCTGCCGCTGGTCGCAGGATATTTTTCCCGCAGATTAATCATCGGCGCAAAGGGCGAAGAGTGGTTCAAGGAAAAATTTCTGCATGTGCTTACACCCATCACAATTATAGCTCTTTTAACGACGCTGGTTCTGTTGTTTAGCTTCAAAGGTGAGGTCATTCTTGCAAATCCGCTGACAATCCTCTGGATCGCTGTTCCGCTGTTTATCCAGACACTGTTGATTTTTGGGCTGGGATATTGGCTGGCAAAGCTTTTTAACCTGAGTTATGAGGATGCAGCCCCTGCGGCTATGATTGGGGCCTCGAACCACTTTGAGGTAGCTATTGCAACATCAGTTATGCTGTTTGGCCTTTCATCCGGTGCTGCGCTCGCTACGGTTGTGGGTGTGCTGATCGAGGTTCCGGTCATGCTGATGCTGGTTGGTTTCTGTAAACGCACCAGCGGTTATTTTCAGGTTGCTAAAACAAGTTGACAGGTGTGTATATGGATAACAGGGATACTATCAAGAAAATTGTTAAAGAACAATATACTGAAATTGTCAAAGCGGCAGATCATGGCGCGTCATGTTCCTGTTGCTGTACGGGACCCACAGACCAAGAGATATATACGACGTTTCATCAGGACTATACCGGAAAAGACGGCTATGTTAAGAATGCCGACCTTGGCCTTGGATGCGGTATCCCTACCGATGCGGTGCAATTGAAAACAGGAGAAACCGTTGTCGATCTCGGTTCCGGCGCGGGTAATGATATATTTATTGCCCAAAGGATTGTAGGGAAAACTGGCAGGGTTATCGGTATTGACATGACGCAGGCAATGATTGACCGGGCACGCGAAAATGCCCGCACGCTTGGCTGCGACAATGTTGAGTTCAGGCTTGGTGATATAGAGAACATGCCCCTTGATGATGCGGTTGCGGATGTTGTCGTGAGCAACTGTGTCATAAACCTTGTGCCGGAAAAACGTATGGTTTTTGAGGAAATACATCGCGTCTTGAAGCCCGGCGGGCGGTTCGGTATTTCAGATATTGTCGTTACCGGATCGCTGCCCGCCAAAATTCAATGCGCCGCCGAGATGTATGCGGGCTGCATAGCTGGGGCTCTGCGTAAAGAGGAATATCTCAATACAATTGCTGCGGTCGGCTTTATCAACATTGCCGTTAAAAAAGAGACCGTGTATGCCATTCCTGATGCTGTCTTGTTGAAGTACCTCTCTCAGGATGAAATCAATGATTACAATAATTCCGGCGTACGGATTTTGTCAATCACGGTGTATGGTGAAAAAGATCAATAGCTTCAGATAAGGATTGTGCGCTATGAAACCAAAAATTCTTTTCCTCTGCACAGGCAATTCCTGTCGAAGCCAAATGGCAGAAGGCTGGGCACGGCATCTTAAAGGAGATCGGATAGAAGCATACTCAGCCGGTATTGAAACCCATGGACTCAACCCCCATTCGGTCAAGGTCATGGCCGAGGCAGGGGTTGATATTTCCCGCCAGCGTTCAAAGTTAATTGATGAATTTAAGGATATGAAACTCGATTATGTGGTCACTGTGTGCGGCCATGCCAATGAAACCTGCCCGTTTTTTCCGGGCAAAACCAAAGTTGTCCATATTGGTTTTAACGACCCGCCAAAGCTGGCTGCCGAGTGTTCTACGGAGGAAGAAAAGCTTAATTGTTACCGCAGAGTGCGTGATCAAATTAGAGATTATGTAAAAACGCTCCCTGAAGTACTGGAGAAATAAATGGGCAAAGAATTAAAATCACTTTCAATTATTATTGCCGCATTTCTTATCTGTTTCTATCTACCACTGGGCAGCGCACGTTTTGACGGAGCCGTTTTGGAGGCCCTGTATCTGGTTAAATGGTATGCACGGGAACATGTTCTTTTGTGTCTGGTTCCTGCTTTTTTTATAGCCGGTGCGATCAGTGTGTTTGTTAGTCAGGCATCGGTCATGAAATATTTAGGGGCTCGTGCGAACAAAGTACTTGCTTACGGTGTGGCATCAGTTTCTGGTTCCGTGTTGGCCGTGTGTTCCTGTACCGTGCTGCCGCTGTTTGGCGGGATATATAAAATGGGGGCAGGCATAGGCCCTGCTACGGCGTTTTTGTATTCTGGCCCAGCAATCAACGTACTGGCCATCATTTTGACTGCCCGTATTTTGGGTCCGGAGCTGGGTATCGCTCGTGCAGTAGGGGCGGTGCTTTTTAGTATTGTTATTGGTCTTGCTATGCATTTTGTTTTCAGGAAAGAGGAAATTGCAAAGGCCAACGCCCAGATGCACATGCCTGAAGCAGAGGTTGCCCGACCACTATGGCAAACAGCCGTCTATTTTACATTAATGATTGCAGTTTTAGTATTTGCAAACTGGGGAAAACCCGGTGATGCATCAGGCATTTGGCAGACACTGTATGCTTCCAAATGGCTCCTCACCGCACTATCAGCGATTGCCTTCTGTGTCGTTTTAATTTTTTGGTTTCAGATGACTTGGTGGAAGATCGCTGTCGGAGCAGGGATCACATTGCTGGCTGCTTTTTTGTTTGCTCAGAAGCCACTGATTCCTTTTACCGCCGGTGTGCTGTGTCTTGCGGTCGTTTCGGCAAAAGATACTGAAGAATCAGAGCACTGGCTGGAGTCCACCTGGGGGTTTGCCAAGCAGATCATGCCGCTTCTTTTTTGGGGTGTCCTTGTAGCCGGACTGTTGCTCGGGCGGCCGGGAAGCGAGGGTCTGATACCGTCATCCTGGATCAGCGGCCTTGTTGGCGGTAATTCTTTTGCCGCAAACTTCTTTGCCTCTATTGTCGGAGCGTTCATGTATTTTGCAACCCTAACCGAAGTTCCGATTCTGGAAGGGCTGATCGGAAACGGGATGGGGAAAGGTCCAGCACTGGCACTGCTGCTTGCAGGGCCTGCCCTGTCGCTTCCAAACATGCTTGTTATCCGTTCGATTATGGGAACAAAGAAGACCGTAGTGTTTGTTGTTCTGGTGATTGTTATGGCAACCATAACCGGAATGGGGTTTGGAGCTATCATCTCCTGAAAGCTGATGTCTATGCTTACAATATCCACATCCTGCGGATTTATTTAAGGCCGATGACCTTTATGCCTGCTTTTTTATGGAAAGGAAACAGGAAAATGAAACAAAAACAATTCAAATGGTTCATCGTACCGGCACTTGGAACTGTTTTTTTTATGCTTTTAACAGCTGATTATTCTTCCGCAAATCAAACGTTTACCGGGGTCTGCCCGCCGTTTTTTCTGCGGGATGATATCGGGGCCGTTATCAATCCGGTTGCAGGAATAAACGCAGATAAACCCTACAGTCCAAAACAGACCTGCTCTACATCGGGCTGCCATAATTACGATAAAATAACAGGCGGTTATCACTTTCAGCAGGGGAAAGATGAAAACCCGAACCAAAAGCTGGTATCACTGTACCAGTGGGTTCAAAGCCCCGGCCAGTACGGAGGGCGGTGGTGAACCCCCGCGCCTAACTTTCGCCAGTTGGCGAAAAAAGAAAACACGTCAGAAAAAGAAATCGATATGACCTCGTTTGATTTTGCTGTTTCCTGCGGCAAGTGCCATCCCGGCGGAGGACCGCTTGAGTATGACCGTGCCGGCAACCGCTACGACCATTTTGCCGCAAACCCGAAAAACAAAATCTTGCCGGGCGGCAATAACAGTCTTGACGGAGATTATTACAAGGCGCGCTGGTCTGAGACCGGCGTTATCGAGGCCGACTGTCTGCTGTGCCACAGTCCGGGCTATGACATTGAAAAGCGCAACGCCCAGATCGCGCAGTTGAACTTCAAATGGGCGGCTGGCGCCGGAGCAGGCCTTGCCGGGATTAAGGGCGCGGTTAAAAAAGGTGAGAAGCCGTCGGTGCAGTACCTCCCGGATGCCTTTGATTCGGAAGGGCATTTAAGTATCCCGATGATAAAAGAAGTACCTACGGAAAATTGCCTTTTTTGCCACCGCGAGACCGATTGGAAAAAGAAAGGCACAAGTTACAGCCATCGATTTGATGTGCATCTGCGGGCGGGGATGAAATGCATCGAGTGTCATCCAGCAGGGACAAACTCCCAGGATCCAAGGATCAACACACGGGAAGATCATAATTTCGGTAAAGGCGATGATCCGGGATCACTGGTCCGAGACGATCTGGACAATACGGTTGTAACCTGCCGGGAGTGCCATGAACAGGGGCTGAACCGCGCCCCAATAATGCGCCATGCATCCTTTGCCGAATCTGAATCTTTTGAAGTTCACAGCGACGCACTGTCATGCCAGGCATGTCATGTGCCGGAAAAAGCGGTAAAGGCAGCCCTTGTGCAGGACAGCGCGGCATTTAATCCCTTGCCGCGGGTGCCGAAACTGAAAAAGATCTGGTCGTTCTATGACCCCGATGTCAAACCGTGGAATTACTACGGCGAGGGTGATTTTGTCAAACAGCGCGACAAACCGCTTTTCTTTTACCTGCCTCAGCTTCGCCGGTACGGGGAAAAGCTGTATCCGGTGGCAAGCCTGTATTCGATCTGGTTCGGGCTGCAGGAAAAGGGCAAAGCAGGTCTCGATCAGGTTTTTATGCAGGATGTGTACGGCATGTGGAGCAGTAAAGACGATTATCCGCAACTTTCTTCCATCACCGATGATAACGACGACGGTTTTATCGAAGTCAACCTGCCCGAGGAAATTGATGCCGCTATTACATCCATGACCGCATACCTGCTAAAAAAGGGTACCCTGAATAACAGGCAGGTGGTGCTGGTTGACGGTCCTGACGTTTACCGTTCGGCTCAGGATGCATTTTCTCTTAAATCCGAGTCCTATGAATATTCTCCGTATGGGTCGACCTTTAAGCTCAGCCACGATATCGCCCCAGCCCGAAGCGCCCTCGGCGCAGGCGGATGTGCAGACTGCCACAAAGAATCAGCACCGTTTTTCACCCGGCCGTATATGAAAAAACCGTTCGATCAAAAAGGCAATACGGTATCTGTACAGGCGCATACAAAGCTCGGCTACAGCGGTGAAGAGTTGGAAGGGTTGCAGGTGGAGCGGCAATGATTTTATTCGATCAAGACTAAAAAGACGAAACGAGGACATGGCGATGATGAGCGTTATCATAATCGGTGTTGAGCCCCCTTGCCCGCGCTGTGAGCGCCTGGAAACGCTGGCACGCGATGCGCTGAGGGACTGGGTGCAAAGGCTGAAATCACAAAAAATATCCTATGACTCTGATGAGGCGCAACAGCTGGGCCGTGTCGGCACCGCCCATGACATTGCCGACTGGTCGGACATGCAAATGGACTGGGGCAGGATTCGGGATATCGTAGCGGATGGCTGGTCACATGAACTCGATGATTTTTTGATGCCCTGCAAGGTGAAAGCTGACGAACTGGGCTGGCTGATGACGCCGGTGCTTGTAATTGATGATGAAATTGTGTTTTCAGGTTTTGTTCCTGAACCGGAAGCTGTCATATCCGCTATAACCAATAAACTTAATCGTGAGAGGTGAAGCATGAAGATTGAAATTTATGGGACTGGATGTCCAAAATGCAAAACGCTTTATGAGAATACCCAACAGGCACTGATTGATTTGAATATTGCAGCAGATCTTAGCAAGGTTGAAGATATCAATCAGATTACCAATGCCGGTGTTATGTTTACCCCAGCCATCTCTGTTGATGGGGATGTAAAAAGTGCCGGGAGAGTTTTAAGTGTTGACGAGATCAAAAAAATAATTGCATGAAAAAAGTGGCGGAAGTCTAAAATGAAGACTTTATGTAATTGCCATATCAAGAATAAAGGAGGTAAAGGATGTTGGTAATGAGCAAATTCAAAAGCATTATTTTTTTTATTGTCGTTTTCGGTTTTGTCTTAATCGGGAATGCTTCTTTTGCTAAAGCGCAATCATCAGAGGTTTCAACCCCTTCGGTAACTACGCAGGACAAGATAGACAGACATATCAAGGCGTATTATTTTCACGGCAATTTCCGATGTTATAGCTGCAAGAAAATTGAGCAGTTTTCACGAGAGTCCATTGAGACGTATTTTGCTGAGCAACTTAAAAATGGATTGTTAACGTTTCAGGCAATCAATACCGACCAGCCGGAAAATAAACATTTCATTCAGGATTATCAGCTTGTGACGAAATCTTTGGTTCTGGTCGAATATAAAAACGGCAAACAGGTTAAATGGAAGAACCTTGAAAAGGTCTGGCAGCTTCTAAACAATGAAGAAGCATTCTCCAATTACGTAAAAACTGAAACCGAAAAATATCTGAAGGGCCTGTGATGGAGTTGTCCTCAATCCCGGTCATTTCCGCTGTATGGCTTGGAATTCTCACATCGGTGAGTCCCTGTCCCCTAGCATCAAACATTGCAGCGGTCTCGTATATCATCAAGGGTGGCGAACGGACAGTTGCGGTTTTTTCATCGGGGATTGCATACACATTGGGTCGTGCGGTTGCCTATACGGTTCTTGGCGGCCTGATCAGTGCGTCACTGTTAAACGTTCCTTTAGTTTCACATTTTCTACAGACAGCAATGCCCAAAATATTGGGACCTGTTCTTATCCTAACAGGCCTTTTTTTGCTGGAGATATTTACTTTTTCCTTTTCAGGGTTGTCGGTCTCGCAAAATACTGCTGAAAAGTTGAAAAAAAGAGGGGTGTCGGGAGCTTTTGCCCTGGGTGTTTTATTTGCCCTTGCCTTTTGTCCGGTATCTGCAGCCCTTTTTTTCGGCAGTCTCCTTTCTCTCTCTGTTAAACAAAATTCTCCCGTGATCTTGCCCCTGCTTTACGGGATCGGAACCGGGCTTCCGGTGCTTGGGGTTGCGCTACTAATTCTGTTTGGTGTAAAAAATATTGGACGCTTTTTCAATGCCGTCAAAAAAGCTGAATATTGGGTTCGTAGAATTACCGCATTGGTGCTGATGCTGGTGGGAGTCTATTACATTCTGGTATATATCTGTAATGTACCTGTTTTTCAATAACAGTTGTATTAAAAATGAAATCCAAAAAAGACATTTATGTTCAGGTTGACGAAAAAGGGCAACAAACCATACCCTGTCAAAAACAGGGTTTGGTAAAATTTTTCTGGACGGTAAATAACGTAACGACACACAATATATTGTGGCGAGTTGTTTTCAGGCTTTTGTGCAGCACATGTGCCAGACAGTGCATCTATTTCTAACAACGCATGGGGCCATATAGCTGGTGTATATATGCAAAATTTCGACAACCCCCTAATGCTACTTCCTGCATTTTATCATCCGATTATATTTCAACGCGTCGACCATAAATGTCAGGTCAAATTCAGATTTTAATAATCTAACACCCGCCTGAAATTCTACCAGGTTTAACTTCCCGCATGTCCTTCAGTTCGTTCTCAATAATCATGCCTTTTGAAATCGTCCAAGCCATCTCGGCATAATGCACAATCTTTTCCAGATCATGTGGTTTCATTCGTAAGCGATCGATAAACCGCACCCCCGCATAAACGCAAAAAAGCCCGGCATGCAG
>CAZFIB010000125.1:0-8426 GCA_964518865.1 uncultured Thermodesulfobacteriota bacterium | reverse complement strand
GCGGGCCGTAGTTTTTTAAATGGCCGCTTTCCGACATTATCCAAAAATCGCGCCGCTACTCATTTCAATTGAGTAGTTTTACTCAAAGTGCTTACTCATCCCGGATTTACTCTTTAGCAATAAAAAAAGTTTTTCAGGAATACTATACTTTCCTGAAAGCCTGTGTATGTCTCTTATTTCTTTTTACCGCCATTACTTCTTTCCGTTCCAATCAAAATAAACTCCCGACGCTTACTGAAAATCAGGACCGGCCATGGGCACTTAAATGCTAATTATTTTTTTGCAAGCCAACCTACTATGATTTTTCATGGTATGCAATACTGATTATTATGTGTAATATTGGTTGGCAAAAACAAGCACTCATAGTATAACATATTGATAAATAATCTATAATAACGTCATCATATTGAGTCATTCTTTTTAAGTAATGATTAATTAATCGTTTATTAACAAAACATAAAATATGTACATTCATCAATTATGGGTGGCAGTGAAAAATGGGCAGCAACCTGAAGATACCTTTGGCATTTGAACGGTTTTTGTGGGGAAGATGGGGGAAGATGGTGTCACCCATTAAAGGTTTCCTGTCAAGTAAATAAACCTCTCCCCTATAGCAAAATCGATCTTTTTTTTGCTTGCAGGACTTCGCCACCCACCACCACGACGCCTGTTTTCGGTACCGTTATTTCGTCTTTACCGGTTTGCAATATACAGGGACACTTCCCATATTAATTTGTTGACAGATGTCTACTGTCAGGAGAAAAAAGGACGGTTCTATTTATTGATCTTTCTGGAAATCCCTGTGGCGGACAGAGCAGTAAAGGCTCATACTTAGAACCGTCCCCTTTAATGCAGATCCGGCGCCCTGGGGGCTGCTCTGCTTTTCGGCATTGTTACGCTCGTCGCGCTGGGCATTCCTTTCCTGATTCGGTTCTTCAACAGACACAAGAGATCGTGAAACAAGAGCAGATCGGAAAAAACCTTTGCAAGACAAGGGATAAACCACCATAATGAAAGTTGGTTTTTAAATCGAATATTTGCAAATAAGGGGTCAAGCCTGCACTATTGCAGTGCCGTAAGTCAAGCCAGAACGCGTCTCAGAGCGAGGCTGGCGGCAGATAAAAAAAGAAACGACAATTCGAGAATATCGTAAAAAAGATCATTACTATGTCAAGATAAAGATTTGACACTATTTCCTGCATCGTAATGGTGGGTTGCACTTTGTTACACCCACCCTACGGACTTTGAAATTGGAAAGGCAAAATGGTACTTTAAAATTCAAATCGATGCAGGTCTTTTTTCTCTATAACTTATTGATATATGTTTCATAATTAACGTTTTTTAGAAAAACGTTGGGACACTACTGTGTCAAGATAAAGATTTGACACTATTTCCCTATTTCCTATCAATTTACGTTATCATCATTTTTTTGAGGATTGATTGTTTTGAACAAGTGGGCTGCTGATCCGCCGGCATTTCACGAGGGGTCGGCGGTGACAAACAGCCATCGTAATGGTGGGTTGCACTTTGTTGCACCCACCCTACGGACTTTTCTCGAAATGATAAATTGAATTTGATTTACTGGTAAAGCAAACCCATAATAGCATAGACGTCTTTTTCCTCACACCCGGTCAAAAAAACAAAAGGAGAAGAAATGAAAGGAGAATTTACGGCAATTATTGAAACGGCACCGGAAGGTGGCTACTGGGCGATTTGTCCGGAGGTGCCCGGGGCGAACGGTCAGGGAGAAACCATCGAAGAAGCAAAGGCCGGCCTTCGAGAGGCAATCCAATTGATCCTGGAGGATCGCAAAGCAGATATACTTCGCGGATTGCCCGAGGATGCCATTCAAGAAAAGGTGCTGGTTGGATGAAGCGCCGGGATCTCGAACGCAAACTGAGACTGGCAGGTTGTTACTTGAAGAGGGAAGGAGCTTCTCATTCTCTTTGGATCAACCCGAAAAACGGTTTGGTGGAAGCGGTTCCGCGGCACGCGGAAATCAAAGAACCGTTGGCGAATAAAATTTTGAAGAATTTGAATGCAGAATAAAAGACCGGACGCAATGTAGAATTACGGGTTCAGGATACGTGCTTCTCATACTTGCGCCGGACACGCGCGTTTTATCCGGCCGGACTCGGATATCCCCGGCAGCCGGGCGGGAAGCTCATCACACCACACTGCGGAGACGATATGCACGACTATACTGAAATAGACAAACACCTCGAATCCCTGCGCGGGCAAAACAGCATCGCGGAAGAAACGCTTTCTTTTTTCAGCGAGCTTATCAGGCTGCAGGCCGACTGCTGCAAAAAGCTGCTGTCAGGGCCTGCAGCAGTGAATCCGTCTTCGCCAGAGGCCGATCAGCTGCTCCGGCAGGGCTCGCCCCTGCTGCAGCATCCTGAAACCGTTACCGAAGCGCCCGGGCTTGCGGAGGTTTTCAGGCAGATGCTTGACGTCTTCAGGCGCTCCTCCCCGACCGCCCCTGAAAAGCTTGCGGGTATCGACGCCGCCCTGAAAGAGGACAGGCTTGATCCCGGCCGGCTTGTCGAGCGGCTTATAGCCCGGGATGCGGAGTATTTTTCCGGGCAGGCCGCCCGCTGCAGCGTTAGCGCTGCGCTGCTGCTGTACTGCACCGTGAACCTTGCAAAACCGTTTATGGCTGCAGCGGCAGCCCCGCTGCAGGACCTGGTGCAGAATGAGCTCTGGAACAGGCACACCTGCCCGGTCTGCGGCGGCAGCGCCGGACTTGCCCGGCTGTCGAAAGAGGAAGAGGGCAGGCGCTACCTCTACTGCGGGCTGTGCGAAACCGCCTGGAGCTTCAGCCGCGTTACCTGCTGCTTCTGCGGCACCGACGACACTGCCCACCTTAAATTCATCGAAATAGAATCGACACCCTACCGGCTGGATGTCTGTGACCGGTGCCGGCGCTACATCAAGACCCGCGATGACCGCAGGCTCGCAACCGGCAGCGGGTTCATTCCCGCACTCGAAGAACTCTCCACCATGCACATCGATCTCGTGGCTGAAAAGGAAGGCTATGAGAGGTCGGTTTTTCCGCCGGAACAGGCAGGTGCCGGGGACGGTCCGGCTGATGATACGATACACTGAACAATTCACAGAACAGCATAAGCCGGCATCACAACATAGGAGCGGCCTCGACAGAGCGTGGCCCGCCGGCAAAGGAGAAATGATTCCGCCGTGACGCGCTCCGTTGCGTCCGAGCCGGTTCAATAAAAAACGGCTGCACTGTTTATTTTTCTGATGCCGTATTTTTGGTTTTCTGTGCAGCCCAGGCAAAACAAACCGCACCTGAAAGCCATGCCAGCCTCTGGTTGGGCGACAAAGCGCTGAATTCCGTGTGGCCGTCAAAAAGGCTGTCAGGCAGGCTTCTTACAACGACCCTCAGGTCCTTTGTTTTTTTTGTGTTTTACCGCAGCCCTTCGTTTTTTTCACTGCTTCCCTTTAAATTGAGCTGTAAGCTTCTTCAGCATCCGAATGTCGAACAGTAACCCCCATTGTTCAAACCAAAAAAAGGCCCGGGAGCATACCTCCCGGGCCGTATCTTCAGAGAAACGCTGCAGCTCTGCTTATTTGTTTTTTTCATCATACTCTTTTAGCCACTTTCCGTGCTGCAGCTTCGCCCAGGCGCGCGTGCACCTCCCGCTCAGCATCGCCTGAATGGTGCCCGGGTTGCCCGCGGAACCGAGAAAGGCGTGCAGCACGACCGCGCCGGCCAGCGTGGCAACGCCCAGCACGTGCAGCGGGTAGCACAGGGTGACGAGCTCCCGCGAAAAGCTGAACGGAAACCACATGATAATGCCGGTCAGGGACATCAGAATCCAGGTAGCCACTTTCAGCAGGTAATACAGCTTCTGGCCGGCGTTGAACCGCCCCGATTCGGGCACGCCCTCTTTGGTCCAGAGATAGCCCCCGCCGGTCGACAGCCACTGCATGTCATCTCTGGTGAACAGCGCAGCGTCTTTGAACCAGATGAGTGCCGCAAAAATACCGCTGCCGGCGAACGCCAGCCCCGAAAAGTTGTGCACATACTTCAGCGCGTAGTGACCGCCGAACAGGGATGCAATAAAGCTCAGTGAATGAAACATCAGCCCGAATCCCGTAATAAACAGCAGAATGCAGCTTCCGGCGAAAATCCAGTGTACGAGACGCTCGAACGCGCCGGTTACCTCGATCAGGGCATAGTCCGATGATTTTGCGTGGTTACTCATGGTGGTCACCTCCTTCCTCGAACTTCGGGCGCTTGGGTCCTTTCAGGATATAGTACAGAAAACTGGCGCCGAGACCGCCCAGCAAGCTCACCATCGACAGCGGCTTGAGCACATCCTTCCACAGGGCGACCGACGCGGCGATCTGCGGCTTTTCGGGCAGCATGTCGTACACGGCTGCCGGCTCCGTCAGGACATAAACGACATGGGTGCCGCCGACATACTGATCGCCGTACACGCTTGCAGCGCCTCCGAGCTCGGCTTTCCGCTGATGCGCCGCACGATAGATATCCTCCAGGTCGCCGAAATCCAGCGTGCCGGTCGGACAGGCCTGAACGCACGCCGGCTCCAGGTTGTCGGCCTGGCGGTCATAGCAGAACGTGCACTTGTACATTTTCTCGGTCGCCGGATCGAACTGCGGGACAGAGAACGGGCAGGCGTGGTAGCAGTACTTGCAGCCGATACACTTCTGCGAGTCGATAATAACCGCTCCTTCAGGTGTTTTGAAAATGCAGTCGGGCACGGGGCAGGCCTTCATGCAGCCCGGGTCGGAACAGTGAAAGCACTTGTCGTTTCTGAACAGCCACTTGAGGCCGCCGCCGTCCTCCACTTCCTGGAACCGTATCAGGGTGAAGGTGGTCGGACTCAAACCAGGCGGGTTCTGGTAGCTTCCGCTGTTGCGGGTTTCATCGGCCGGGAGGCCGTTCCAGTTCTTGCACGCAACCTGGCAGCTGCGGCATCCGGTACATTTTGAAAGGTCGACCAGCATCGCTTTTTCACTCATCGGGCACCTCCCTTCTTAACAACATTTACCATGAAGGCTTTTGATTCGGGTATCATGGTGTTGGGGTCGCCGATGGAGGGTGTCAGCAGATTGGCGCTGCGCATCTCCTTGAGTTCCGGCCGCGGCTGACGCCAGCCGTAATGCCATGGTATGCCGACCTCGTGAACGGTATTGCCGGCGATTTTGAACGGTTTAAAACGGGGGGTAACAATGGCCACCGCCGTAACCTCACCGCGGGCCGACGTTACCGCAACCCAGTCACCGCTTTTGATGCCCTTCATATCCGCAAGCTCCTTGCTTATCTCCACAAACATGTCGGGCTGCAGCTCGAGCAGCCACGGGCACCAGCGCGTCATAACGCCGGTCTGCCAGTGCTCGCTGACGCGGTAGGTCGAACACACGAACGGAAAGCGCGGATCGCACGTTGCATAAGTGTCCACTTCCGGCACGCCGTCCCTGTCCCAGCGCTTGATCGTAGGATTCACGAACTGCGGCGACATCAGGTTTTTATCGATCGGGCATTCCAGGGGCTCATAGTGCTCGGGGAACGGACCGTCTGCGCGTCCGGGTCCGAAGATATGCGCGTGACCCTCGGGCTTCATGATAAAGGGATAGCGCGATGACGACCCGGCCGCAAGCGGAGGCCAGCCGCCGTCCGGCACATCGCCCTGCCACTTGGTCGCCGGTCCGGTCCACCAGATAACGGGTTTCTCGACAGCCCAGGGCCTGCCGTTCCGGTCGACCGAGGCCCGGTTGTACAGAATCCGGCGATTGACCGGCCAGCACCATGCCCACTCGGGATACAGGCCGATGCCGGAGGGGTCTTTCTTTTCGCGGCGGGCGGCCATGTTGCCCTTCTCGGTGTATGAGTTGCAGTACAGCCAGTTTCCGGACGACGTCGAGCCGTCGGACTGCAGAAAAGCAAAGCTCGGTACCAGGGTGCCTTTTTTGTACAGCGTTCCTTTTATTTCGACATCCTGCAGGAAGTAGCCGTTGATCTCCTTGGCCACCTCGTGGGTGTCGAAGTGCCTGATGCGGCCGTCCGGCATCTTGAGACCGTAGTCCCAGGTGAGCTTTGTGACCGCCTCGGGAAGCGCGCCGCCTTCCTTCTCGTAGAGCGCCTTCACCCGGTAGTACAGCTCGGTCATGATTTCGCCGTCCGGCATGGCGACACCCGGCGGGTCGGCAGCCTTGTAGCGCCACTGCATCCAGCGGCCGCTGTTGGTGATGCTGCCCTCTTTTTCCATGGATGCCGCGCACGGCAGCATGAATACTTCCGTGTCGACCTCAGCGGGATTTATGCCGGGGCCCTCCCAGAACGAGCCGGTTTCATTGTGAAACAGGTTGACGTTGACCATCCATTTGAGCTTCGCCATGGCCAGACGCACCTTGCCGGCATTGGCGCCGCTGCAGGCCGGGTTCTGACCCCAGGCGAAAAATCCGCTGAAGCGCCCTTTGTACATCTCGTCGAAAATGGTGAGCCATGAGTAATTCCTGCCGTCATCGAGCTTCGGCAGATACCCGTAGGCCTCTTCCAGGCTCGCGTTCAGGCCGTAATGGGCCCGCAGCAGGCTGGCCGAGTATTTCGGGTAGTTGCCCCACCAGTTGGCGCTCATGGGGTCGCTGGCAGATGGTGTGTATTTTTCGTTGTAGTCCGCCAGGGTCGGCTGCGAAGCCTTGGGCGTTTTCAGGTAGCCCGGCAGAATGTGAAACAGCAGGCAGTGGTCGGTCGATCCCTGCACGTTCGACTCCCCGCGCAGCGCGTTGACCCCGCCGCCCGCCACGCCCATGTTGCCCAGCAGCAGCTGAATAATGGCCATGGAGCGAATGTTCTGCACGCCCACGGTGTGCTGTGTCCAGCCCATGGCGTACATGATGGTCGCGGATTTGTCGGGCGTGCCGCTGGCGGCATAGGCCTTGTACACCGCAAGCAGCTTGTCTTTCGGCGTACCGGTGATTTCCGAGACTTTTTCGGGGGTGTAGCGGGATACGTGCTTTTTCAGCAGCTGCATCACACAGTCGGGGTCCTGCAGGGTTTTGTCCTTGCGCGGGTTGCCGCTTTCATCACGCAGAAACGCCCAGGTCGATTTATCGTATTTGGCGTTGATATAGCCGTTGGGTGTTTTGGTGCCCTGCAGGCCCGAAAAAACTCCCTCATTGTCGCCCGGCAGCTTGAAGCCCGGGTCAACCAGAAAGCCCGCATTGGTGTACTCGCTGACATACTCCTTGAAATACAGCTCGTTTTCGATGATGTATTTGATCATACCGCATAAAAAAGCGATATCCGAGCCTGAGCGAATCGGAGCATACAAGTCGGCCCTGGACGAGGTCCGTGTAAAGCGCGGGTCAACGCTGATAAGGGTTGCGCCCTTTTCCATTGCCTTGGTGACCCATTTGAATGAAATGGGGTGATTCTCCGCCGCGTTGCTTCCCATAACCAGGATGCAGTCGCTGTTGCGCAAGTCGATCCAGTGATTGGTCATTGCGCCGCGTCCGAACGACTCTGCCAGAGCCGCTACCGTTGCGGAGTGTCATATCCGCGCCTGGTGCTCGATATACACCAGGCCGAACGACCGCAGCAGTTTCTGGTACACGTAACACTCTTCATTATCCATGGCCGCGCTGCCGACCGATGCCATACCCATGGTGCGGTTGACGGTCCGGCCCTCGTCGTTTTCAACCTGGAAGCTCTCATCGCGGCTTTGCTTGATGTTGCGGGCGATCTTGTCGAGCATCCAGTCCCAGGATTTTTCCTCCCAGCGGCTGCTCTTCGGCGCGCGGTACAGCGGCCGGTCAAGGCGCTCCTTGTTACGGCCGGTCAGCTGGTACAGCGATGATCCTTTACTGCACAGGCTTCCCTGATTGATGGGGTGATCGGGATCACCCTCGGTGTAGACCACTTTACCGTTTTTTGTATGCACGATCAGGCCGCAGCCGACTGCACAGTACGGACATATGGTAGTGGTTTCCTGTGCATACGCAATCTTTGTCGTTGCCGCATGCGCCCTGACCCGGTCAAGGTTCAGCCCCAGACCGCCGGCTGCAACGGCTGCTCCTGAAATTTTCAGGAACCCCCTTCTGGATACCTGCATTACGGTGACCTCCTTTCAGAAAAGAATGGCACGGGTTATCCTGTATATAGACATTTCATTGATAATAAAAACTATTATTTGTATGTCATATTGGGTTTGCCGATTGCAGTATATAATAATTATTGGTTATAGCAATAATTAAATCAGGCACTGCGCAATATTTAACGTAACATTAATGAATCTGATTGTTATTGATCGAGAGCGGTTCACAAAACAGCATAGCCCGGCATCAAAGCATAAGAACGGCCACCACAGAGCGTGGCCCTCCGGTAGAGCTATTGTCAAATGTTGTGTTTAGGAGCTTAGGCGGCGATCCTTTCAACT
>CAZFIB010000124.1:0-9015 GCA_964518865.1 uncultured Thermodesulfobacteriota bacterium | reverse complement strand
AGTCACGCCCGGGCGGTGACGGGGGTATTCCTGCAATGAACATATGGGTGCAGGTACTCTGGCAGATATCAAAACAGTGCAGACCAGGCAGGAGCGGCCTCCGGCCGCGAAAAAGATCGCAGCTGAAGCAGCTCCTACAGTTACGCACCACCAGGCGGTAACCGAAAAAAGGCTATGGAACAGTGTGAAGTGCACTAAAGCACGATCGTACCCCCGCCGAGCACCACGCGGTTGCCTTGATCATAGAACACAGCGGACTGGCCGGGAGTAACCGCTTTCTGCCGCTGTGCGAGTTTCACGCAGGCGGTGGTGTCGCTGAGAGCTTCGACAAGCGCTTCAGCCGGACGGTGGCTGTAGCGAATCTGTGCCAGCACCGCCGCCGGCCTGTACGGCGGTTCGGCCGCTATCCAGTTTATTCCTGCAACCCTGAACGATTCAGTGTACAGCTCACCGGCGGCACCGACCGTCAGGGCGTTGTCGCGCGCGCTGACCGAAAGCACGTACAGCGGCTCGGAAGATGCGATACCGATTCCCCGGCGCTGGCCGACGGTGTAAAAAGCAATGCCGCGATGCGTGCCGATTCTCTCCCCGCTGGTATTCAAAACAGGGCCGGGGCTCGAAGCGCGGGGGCACAGCCGGCTGATAAACGCTCCATACCCGCCGCGGTCGATAAAGCAGATATCCTGCGATTCGCGCGAACGTGCGGCGGGAAGATGCATGGCGGCGGCAATCCTGCGCACATCTTCTTTTTCGTACTCTCCCAGCGGCGTGACCGTTCGCGCAAGATGCTCCCGCCGGAGCACATAGAGGAAATATGACTGGTCCTTTTTCGGGTCTGCTCCGCGGCACAGCAGGCGGCGTCCCGTTGCATGATCCGCGGCGATGCGGGCATAGTGGCCGGTTGCCAGGATATCCGCTCCCCGTTCCTCGGCTGCCCGGCGCAGAGCTCCGAACTTAATGTGTCTGTTGCACTCTATGCAGGGGTTCGGCGTATTTCCGGACAGGTATTCGCTGCAGAAGCGGTCGACAACCAGCCGCTTGAACTCATCCCGCACGTCGACCACGACATGTTCGACGGCCAGGGCGTCGGCTACCCGCCGGGCGTTTTCGATGCAGGATGCGTCCTCGTCGCGTACCCGCATGGTGATGCCGAACAGCCGGCAGCCCGCCCGCTTCAGCAGGCCGGCGGCGGCAGAGGAGTCGACCCCGCCGCTCATTGCGACCGCAACTGTCGTATCACGCAGTTTGTCGATTCCGGGTATGTGTAGACACATGCGCAGTATGTTACTCCGCCCCGGGCGTACCCGCCGGAGAAACGGAGAGGACCCTGTTCATATTTCCCTGACGATAGCCCTCCAGGTCAAGCGTCACATGAGTGTAGCCGAGCTGCCTGATGCGCCGGGCAACAGCATGCTGCCGGTCGGTTTCGATGAGGCGCGGAATGTCTTCGCGCGGCACTTCAATGCGCGCCGTCTCGCCGAAGTGCCGCACCCGGACCTGCGGAAAGCCGTAACAGGCGAGCAGCGATTCAGCGCTGCCGATTTTCTGCAGCAGCTCCCGGGTAATACGCGTTCCGTAAGGAAAGCGCGTGGCGCGACAGGTGCCCGACGGCCTATCCCAGCCGCCGATCCCCATCCGGCGCAGCACATCCCTGACATCCTGCTTGCCGAAGCCGGCATCGCGCAGCGGGCTTTGTATGCCGAGCTCTCTGAGGGCCCGCAGGCCCGGGCGATAGTCGTGATCGTCGTCGCGGTTCGACCCTTCCGCCACATGCCGCAATCCGTGCTCTTCGGCGATCCTGACAAAACGGGCAAAAAGGTTCCGCTTGCAGCGGTAGCATCTGTCAGGGGTGTTCTGCACGACTGTCTCGTCCGACAGAAGGTCAATCTCCGCGCCCAGCCACGCAACACCCAGTGCGGCGGCTGCTTCACGGGCGCAATCCGCTTCGGCTTCATCGAAAAAACCGGATACGGCCGTCACTGCCAGCACATTGGGACCGAGCGCGTCCGCTGCAGCCTGCAGCACAAGCCTGCTGTCGACCCCGCCGGACAGGGCAACAAGCACCGGGCCCAGCAGCCTGATACGCTCGCACAGATCGTCGTATGAAGCGTGCGTCACCTGCGCCCTCCCGACCGCCCCGGCGGCGCCGCTGCCGGCGGATTTTTATTTGCTAACCCGTCCGCTGAATGGTATGTATTCATATAGATAACTATACACGGCGCAAAGCAAACCTGCCAGAGCAAATTATCATTCTTCTTTTCGGCGATTTGTGATGCCGAACAGTATCGGAGACGGAAACGATGGATTCTCATGCTGCCGCTAAAGTCCTGGTAGTCGACGACGAGCCCCTTGTCAGGGATATCATGGTGCAGTGCCTGGAGGCGGAAGGCCATGTGTGCACAAGCGCTGAAAGCGCCGAGCAGGCGCTCGAGCTGATGAAGAATGACTTCTTTGAGCTTGTCGTGTCGGACATCATGATGCCGGGCAAGTCCGGAATCGAGCTGCTGGAGATTATCAGGAACGACCATCAGGATACTGCGGTTATTATGGTTACCGCGGTCGACGACCGCAAAACCGCGGTAAAAGCCCTGCAGCTCGGCGCCTTCGGCTATGTCATCAAGCCCTTCGAGCTGAATGAAATATCCATCAGCGTGTTCAACGCTCTCGAGCGTCGAAGGCTCGCTATCGCCGGCAGAAAATATGAAGCGCGGCTTGAAAACGACGTGCGCGAACGAACGCGTGATCTCCAGCTCCGGGAGGAGGAAATCTGCCTGCGCCTGACCGCGGCCTGTGAGTACCGCGACCAGGAAACCGGTGTCCATACCCGCCGCCTCGGCCTGTATGCTTTCATCATGGCCGAAGCTCTGGGCTGGGACGTGAAAATAATGGACGAGATCCGCATTGCAGCCGCCATGCACGACATCGGTAAAATCGGCGTTCCCGACAACATCCTGCAAAAGCCGGGAAAGCTTACGCCCGAGGAATTCGAAATCATCAAGCAGCACACCGTAATCGGGGCCAGGATACTCAGCGGATCGGACATTTCGCTGATCAACCTGGCCAGGGACATCGCCCTTGCGCATCACGAAAAATGGAACGGCTCGGGCTATCCGAACGGCCTTGCCGGAGAGGATATCCCGGCACCGGCACGCGTTGTGGCCATCCTCGATGTGTATGACGCGCTGATACACGAGCGTGTGTATCGGCCTCCCATCCCGGAGGACGAGGCCCTCGGCATAATGCAAAAAGACAGGGGGACCCACTTCGACCCTTCGTTTTTCGATATATTTCTTGAAATACTGCCGAAAATCCGCAGTATCCGCCGGCAGGTGCTCAATGACGATGAATAGGGCTGCCTGCTGACCTTCTGTAGCATCTGTGGTCCGCATGGCCGTATGCAACCCGTGCCGGCCGGACAGATATCGATAACTATGCCTGCAGCACAATCCGGAGATACCCATGACCCTTCAGTACGGCTTTGAAAAGCTCTGGCAGCGCGAGATACGTGAGATACAAACAGCGGCATGCCTGTTTCGCCATGCCGAAACAGGTGCGGAGCTTCTTTCGCTGAGCAATGACGACAGCAACAAGGTGTTCGGCATTACCTTCAGAACGCCCCCGCCCGACTCCACGGGTGTCGCCCACATTCTTGAACATTCCGTCCTGTGCGGGTCCGAGAAATACCCGGTCAAGGAGCCCTTTGTCGAGCTGCTCAAGGGATCGCTTCAGACATTTCTCAATGCCTTCACCTATCCCGATAAAACCTGTTATCCGGTCGCCAGCCAGAACAGCAAAGATTTCTATAACCTTATCGACGTGTATCTGGACGCTGTGTTCCACCCGCGCATTTCCCCGCTTGTGCTCAGCCAGGAGGGCTGGCATTTTGAGCAGACCGCAGCCTCGGCTCCCCTCACCATCAAGGGCGTCGTCTACAATGAAATGAAAGGGGCCTATTCGTCACCCGACAGCCTGCTGCACCGCTACAGCCAGCAGTACCTGTTTCCGGACAGCCCGTACGGCCTTGACTCGGGCGGCGATCCCGATACGATCCCCGAGCTCACCTACGAGCAGTTTGCGGGTTTTCACCGGCGCTACTACCATCCCTCGAACGCCCGTGTCTATTTCTACGGTGACGACGATCCGCAGGAGCGCCTGCGCCTAATCGGCGACTGCCTGCAGGGGTATGCCCGCATCGACCCGCGGTCCGATGTTGCACCCCAGCCCCGCTGCGCCGCTGCCCGCACTGTCATAAAGCCCTATCCCGCCGGGGAGGGGGATCCCGCCGCGCACCGGGGCATGCTGACCGTGAACTGGCTGCTGAGCGAAACAGCCGATATCGACATGAATCTTGCGCTGACCGTGCTGGAGCATATCCTGCTGGGCATGCCGGCCTCCCCCCTGCGCAAAGCGCTGCTTGACTCGGGGCTCGGCAGCGGCATTGCCGGTGTGGGCCTGGAGACCGAGCTGCGGCAGATGTATCTGTCGACCGGCCTGCAGGGCATCGATCCCGACAGGGCTGCAGAGGTCGAGTCCCTTGTTCTGAGCACGATCGGCAGCCTCGCCGAAAACGGCATCGATGAGCGCACGGTCAAAGCCTCCATGAACACCGTCGAATTCCGCCTGCGCGAAAACAATTCCGGCAGCTTTCCGCGCGGCCTGGTACTTATGCTCAGGGCCCTGACGACCTGGCTCTACAATGAAGACCCCCTGCTGCTGCTGGCCTTTGAAGAGCCGCTCGAGCGCCTGAAAAAACGCCTGGCAGCCGATCCCCATCTTTTCGGCACCCTGCTGAAGCGCTGCCTGATCGACAACACTCACCGCACAACCGTGCTGCTGAAGCCGGACAGCGCCCTGGCAGCCGAACAGCAAAAGCAGCAGCAGGAGCAGCTCGCTGCGGCGAGGGCTGCCCTGTCACCCGAACAGCAGGAGCAGATTGTTGCGACAACGCTCGAACTGCAGCGCATGCAGCAGACCGCCGACCCGCCCGAGCGCCTTGCCTGCATCCCGCGGCTTGCCCGCGGCGACCTCGACCCAGAGATCAAAAAAATCGACCGCGAGACCATGCACCGCAACGAAACCGCGATACTGTTTCATGACGTTTTCACCAGCAGCATCGCCTACGTCGACATCGGCTTCGACCTGCACGTCCTGCCGCAGCACCTCGTGCCCTACCTGCAGCTGTTCGGCAGAATGCTGGTGGAAGCCGGCACAAAGCGGTATGACTTCGTTGAGCTTTCCCAGCGTATCAGCGGCAGCACCGGCGGCATCAGGCACGCCCTGTACACCTCGGCCGCGCACGGTTCAACGGAGGCTGCAGCCTGGCTCTTTCTGCGCGCCAAAGCCATGCGTGACCGGGCAGGCACGATGATGGAGCTGCTCGGCGACCTGCTGCACAATGCCCGCCTGGACAACCGTGAACGGTTTTTGCAGATCCTGCACGAGGAGCGTGCCGCGCAGGAGCAGAAAATCATACCGATGGGACACCTGTTTGTCGGCCGCCGGCTTCGATCGCACTTTCACCAGGCCGACTGGGCCGACGAGCTCATGAGCGGCATCGACTATCTGCTGTTCCTGCGCGAACTGGCCGGCCGTCTCGAGGCCGGCTGGGAAGAGATCCGTACGCATCTCGAGGAAATCCGGTCGCTGCTGGTTTCCGGGCATACCATGATCGTAAACACGACCGCCGACAGGCACACCTTCGAGGCGCTGCAGCCTGCGCTGCATGAGTTTGTGGACACCCTGCCTGCAGCGGCTCCGCCCCGTGCCGCCTGGACGCCAAAGCACGCAGAGGAAGCTGAAGGACTGATCGTGCCGTCGCTTGTCAACTATGTCGGCAAGGCGGCCAACCTCTATAGCCTGGGGTATTCCCATCACGGCTCGATCAGCGTTATCACGCACCTGCTGCGCACATCATGGCTGTGGGAAAAAGTCCGCGTGGAGGGGGGCGCCTACGGCGCCTTCAGCGCCTTTGACAGGATGTCGGGGACCCTTGTGTGCGCATCCTACCGGGATCCCAACCTGCTGGCAACCCTCGCTGTTTTCGACAAAGCCGCCGGTTTTCTGGGCTCCGGGTCGCTGCATGCGGATGAGATTGAAAAAAGCATTATCGGCGCCGTCGGCGACATGGACGCCCCCCTGCTGCCCGATGCCATGGGCTATGTATCCCTGCAGCGCTATCTTTCCGGCATCACCGATGACGAGCGCCAGAGGATTCGCAGCGAGATTCTGGCAACCGGCAAAGACCAGGTCCGCGACTTCGCCGGCACGCTTCAGGCCTTCGCCCGAAGCGGCATCGTGAAGGTCATCGGTTCGGCCGAGGCCGTCAGGCAGGCCAATGCACAAAAAGAAGGCTTTCTGCACGAACGTCACATTATATAGCTTCCGGGAGGGCTGCTGCAGACATGATCACTCAGGACCGCAGGGTAGCGCTGCATGCGTGTGATGCCTACCGCTATCGTGAGGTAAAGCACATCATCACCGGCCTCGACGATCTTGTCGGCGGCTGGCGCGCCTTCGTTCCGCAGGGCGGAACCGTGCTGCTGAAACCGAACCTGCTGAAAGGCGCACCGGCCGATCACGCGGTTTCTCCGCACCCGGTACTGGTGCGCGCGGTCGCGGAAACGTGCCTGGAGGCGGGGGCGGGAAAGGTCATCATCGGCGACTCGCCCGGCATGGGCTCGGCCCGGAGCGTTGCCGCCAAATGCGGTATTCTCGATACGGCGCGCGAGATGGGCATCGATGTCGTCGATTTCAGGGATTCGGTCGATGTTGCGACCGACAAAAACTTTCTTCACAAAAAATTTTCCATCGCCCGGGAAGCCGCCGAGGCCGACCTGGTCATCAACCTCCCGAAGTTCAAAACACACGCCATGATGACCATTACCCTGGCCGTTAAAAACATCTACGGGGTATTTGTGGGCAGGCAGAAAGCCCGCTGGCACTTCCAGTGCGGCCGAAACTATTACAACTTCGGCCGGCTGCTGGTCGAGCTGGCCTACACCGTGAAGCCCGGCCTGTCGATTCTCGACGCGGTTGTCGGCATGGAGGGCAACGGGCCGGGCAGCGGAACGCCGCGGCGGTTCGGGTTTATCGCCGCGTCACGCGATCCGGTGTGCCTCGACAGGACGGCTGTTGCAATAGCCGGGCTCGATCCCGCGGACATTCATGTGCTGAAGGCCGCAGGCGACCTGGGCCTGACCACATCGCTCGATGACATCGAAATTATCGGCGATCCGATCGAGCGCTTTGCCGTGTCGGACCTGAAGCCCGCGGCGCACATGCACGTGGAGGGCCCGGCGGTTCTGCGGCCGCTGGCCGGCCTGGTCATGCGGTTTGTGACAACACGCCCCCGTGTCGACACCGGGGCCTGCCGGGGCTGCCGCATCTGCATGGACGCCTGCCCGGCCCACTGCATCAGCCAGCCCCGTGAAGGGGGACCGGTCAAAGTCGACCACACGGCCTGCATCAGGTGCTTCTGCTGCCAGGAACTCTGCCCCGAGGGCGCCATTACCGCCCACGATGCGGTCGGCGTCAGGCTGCTCAAAGCCCTGGGGTTGGAGTGAGGCCTATCATGAGCAAAACTTTGCTGACCGATCTGTACCAGCTGACCATGAACGCCGCCTATTTTTACAGCGGCAAAAACGATGAAGCCACATTCGACCTTTTTATCCGCTCGCTCCCCGAAGACTGGGGATACTATATCGCCTGCGGGATCGAAGACGCCCTGGACTATCTGCTGGCGATCTCCTTCGAGGAGGAGGATATCGGCTACCTGAAAAAGCAGGGCTTTGAAGACGATTACTGCGACTTTCTGCGCGGTTTCCGCTTCGAGGGCGATGCCTGCGCCCTGCGGGAGGGTACGCCCGTGTTTCCGCAGGAGCCGCTCATCCGCATTACGGCACCCCGCATGCAGGCGCAGTTTGTAGAAACCGCCCTGCTGAACAGTATCAATTTCCAGACCATGGTCGCTGCCAAAACCTCCCGAATCGTCACGGCGGCGGAAGGCGCCGGGGTCGTCGACTTCGGCCTGCGGCGGGCGCATGAAGAGGATGCCGCCGTGAAGGGATCGCGCGCCGCCTACCTCGCGGGAGCCCTGGCGACCAGCAACGTCAAGGCCGGCAAGCTGTACGATATCCCCGTTGCCGGCACGCATGCCCACAGCTTTGTTATGAGCTTTCCCTCCGAGATCGATTCGTTCAGGGCCTACGTGAAAACGTTTCCCGACCGCCCCACCCTGCTGATCGACACCTATGACACCCTGCAGGGCGCGCGCAACGCCGCTGCCGTCGCCCGTGAAATGGAGCGCAGCGGGGAGCACCGCCTCGGAGCGGTCAGGCTCGACTCCGGCGATTTGCCCCGGCTTGCCCGGGAGGTCAGGGCGTATCTTGACGGCCAGGGTCTTTCGTATGTCAAAATCGTCGCCAGCAACGACTTGAACGAGTACCTCATCAGCGGGCACCGGCGCTTGAGCGCCCCCATCGACCTCTACGGCGTAGGCACCGAGCTGATCACCGCCAGACCGGTTGCCGCCGTTCCGGGCGTGTACAAGCTTGTGGAGGACTGCGACGGCCCCAAGATAAAGCTGAGCGCGCACAAGCACACGCTGCCGGGCAAAAAACAGATTTTCAGACAAGCCGATGCCGCCGGTACGTTCGTGCGGGACATCATTGCCTGCGATTATGAGAGCCTCGACGGGCAGCCCCTGCTCGAAAAAGCGATCGAGGGCGGCCGGCGCATCCGGGACCGCACTGCCCTGCCGGACGCCCGGCAGCACTGCCTCGACTGCGTTTCCCGGCTGCCGGAGCACATAAAAAAGCTCAGCGTCACGCAGCCCTATGAGGTCGGGTTATCACCGGCGCTGCAGTCGCTCGTGCACGATCTTGAAAAGCGCTACGGTGTGTAGCTTCATCAATAAACAGTCAGAAGCCCCCGGGCGCAGGTCAAAATGCAAAACAGTGCAGGCCGGGCAGGAGCGGCCTCCGGCCGCGAAAAAGATCGCAGCTGAAGCAGCTCCTA
>CAZFIB010000123.1:0-9016 GCA_964518865.1 uncultured Thermodesulfobacteriota bacterium | reverse complement strand
AGGCTGTCCAAAATAATCAGGAAATCAAAGTCTCTTTACTGCGGGAATCAACAGGGTAAGGAAAATGAGTACAAAAAAAAATGATTTCAGCTGTGACGGGTTTATCCTGGATTCAGACGAATCATCGCTTTTTGCCGATGAGATGGAGCGGATCAACGCAGATATTGATGAGTTTCTTGAAGAAGCGAAGCGTGAAACAGAAGCGGTACTGCGTGAAATTGAAAATGCTCGTTTGAATAAATTGCCGGGCAGCGACATAGACGAAATATTCAAACTATGAGCATAACGTCGTAGTCAATTGAAAAACACATCCGACGCGGTCTGCATCATACGCCGATAGTCATGCAGCATCAAAGCATCAACTGCCAGGTTCAATGGAAATTTACACGATACAAGAGGCAAGCAGCTACTTAAAGGTAAGCATACATACACTCAACAAATGGAGAACCCTTAAAAAGGGGCCGGCATATATTAAAATGGGCAGATACATCAAATACCGCAAGGACTCTCTTGATAAATTTCTGCTGGAACACGAAGTCGATCCTTTTGAAAACAGGTAAGGCAAACAATAATCGTAAGAGAGGAGATACGACAATGGCTGAGGTATTTTTCGAAAATTGCCTGAAACCCTACATGTATGATACTGATGCCCGAACACTCTGGCTTATGGACGGCGATCTGTGTCTGGAAATCGATGATCCGGGATTTGTAACGAACATACGTGCCAATGCTACAGCCATCTCCAGGGAAGAGGCATATCTCCTGGCCTACAGGGAGCATTCCACCTGTACGTGCGAAACGTAATCAAAGTCTCATATCAACAATTCAATAAAAAACCGCAGGCAACTTACCATACAGCCTGCGGTTTTTTATATTTAATTTTAATATTGTATTATTTATTTAAATTATATATTAATATAATATATTAATTAAATTAATTAAGAAAGTTTTTCTTTGACGTTTATATTAATATACACTACAATTAATAATAATATAGTTTTAAGTAAACCTTACTTCTCACAGTACAGTGCATCTTGCTATATATAGCTCGGCCTGCTTCCGTCACTGCTGAAAAGCTGTTTTACGTAGCAGCATTGTCACGGTCACATACTAAAATATCCTCACAGGGAGAGGGTGCCATGAATACGCTATTGCCTAACACACTTCAAACAATGATGAGTGTGACTGAATTAAAAAGAATCCTCAGGGCAGTTCAGAGTGCGATCCATCATAAAAATTCTTCTGTAATTATGGTCACCAGCGCTCTGCAAAATGAGGGTAAAACAACTCTTGTTGCCGGTCTGCTTGCAGCTGCTGCTCGTGAAACAGATAAAAACGTTCTTGGCATCGATTTGAACTGGTATACTCCCGCACTCCACACGGCATTCGGACTAGACCTTCTTGCAAAAGAATCGTATTTTAACGGTTCTTCGCTTGGGAACCTCATTCAAAAATCCGGCATTACAAATCTTGATATTTTGAGTGGTGTAAAAATCTGCAATGATGACAATGAAATATTCTCTAAAACGCTCAATAAGATAGCATTACTTGTCAATGAAGCAAAAAAAAATTACAGCATGATTATCATAGACACGTCAAAAAATTTTCCGCCCAACAGATTTATGATCGATCCTATCGATATTTCAAATTACGTTGATGGTGTTGTTATGGTGGTCATGGCTAACAAAACACCCCGACAGGAAGTAAAGCGGACTAAAATTGCTCTTGAAACAGCCGGTGCAAGTCTTCTCGGTTGTGTTGTTAACCAGGTGAACAATCCGGCAGTGTATCATTAATTTATCTTATGGGGGCATACTGCAATGATACATTTCATAGTTCAGCGCATTGCGAATAAGCTGGCAGCAAAAAAATCTTTGCTGCTTCTCTCATTCATTCCGCCGCTTTTCTATATAGCGTTTTCATCATCAAAACCCGAAATGTACTATATATATCAGGATTTTGCGGTAACAATGGATAGTCCGTTCGCTGTTTCTTCAAGCCCTGTGGAAACAACCAGCATCAACGCGTTACTTCGCAATCCCGATAATTTTTTTCTCGACAGATTCGCGCTTAAAAGAGCTGCAGCCATACTCAATGAATCCTCCAGAAATGCACGAAGAACGTTTTCTCCAGTAATGGTGCAGCAGGCAGTTAAGAATGCTATGATCCTTTCCGCAAATACTGACAGCACCGTGAGAATCGGCAGCAGAACCTCAAACCCTTCAATCGGTAAAAATCTCGTGGGTTTTTACGCAGCCCGGCTTTTAGCTAAATCCGAGGAAGGGCTTCGAAGAGCGTTTAACAAAAAAAAGAGGGCTTTGGCTTTGGTCGAACAGAAACTTCAAATTCTTGCTGCCGACAGCGGTCAACTAAATGATTTTGAAAAGCAGACCACCCAAACACTAAAGCCGCCCTCTGCAGCAAAAGCCGAGATTAAGAGTGAGCGTGCCCGGCTGACTGACGAAATTTCCCGGCTCAAAACGTATGTGCCTGCATCCCTCTCCGGTGACATGCATATTCAAGAGCAGAAAATGATTTTCACTGCCAAAAGAATTCCATCGCTGCTGGCGACTATGCTTGTATCGCTCATGCTCATTATCTTATATATATGCATTCTGGAATTCCTTGACTCCTCGTTTAAGTCTGAAAGACAGGTTTCACGGTATCTTGAACTTCCGACACTCGGATCACTGCCCGATATGAAAAAAGTGTTTATATCAAAATAATCATGCAGATCGTTTATTTCCTATCGATGAAACACGGCGATACCAGACATAAGGCGGCCTATCTTCTGCTTACTTTTGTGTATGTATTTTTCTGCATTGTTTTTATTCCCCTTACCATACATGCCGCACTATTGAAATGGGATCCGAATCCGCCTTCTGAAAACGTCACTCATTACCTTGTATTTATTGCTCAGGAGCAGGGAGTCTACGATGCAGAGCCGTCCAAAATCCTTTCCATTACAAACAACAAATTATCTTGCGATTTAAGTGAATGCTCGTATAATCTTGACAATCTGGCGTATTTGATGGATGACGGCGAAGAATATTTTTTCAGACTGAAAGCCCGCAATGATTTCGGTGACAGCGCCTTTTCAGATGATGAGGTTTCCTTCGTGTATTCAGAACCAGCAAGCACTTCAACCGTGGTCCCGACGACAGTACCCGGCGGTGGCGGAGGTTCCGGTTCGAGCACAACATCCACCGGCGGCTCCACCACCTCGACAAGCGGCCTCACAAGCAGCATTGTTCCCGGCGGTGGCGGAGGTTCCAGTTCCACAACAAGCAGCACCCCGTCATCAAGCACCGCTGAGCTTTCAAGCAGCACGACGACTACTGCAAATCTCCCGCCCTCAAGCGGCGGCGGGGGCGGCGGTTCCAGCAGCGGTGGCGGGGGCGGATCCAGCAGCGGAGACAGCGGTGGGGGCGGCATTGAAAGTGCTGCGAAAACATCATCGATTACTTCTACCGTAGCTGTTACAACTTCAACATCTGTTTCTACGACGACTGTTCCCTCAACCACGACATCGATTTTAACAACAACCACAATGGGTCCTGATGATACCGGCGACAGCGACGGCGACGGCATCCCCGATGAAGATGAGGCTACATACGGCACGTCCATCGACAACCCTGATACCGATCAGGACGGCTTATTTGACGGTGAAGAGCTCGGCTACTGGCTGTCCGACTGGGATGCCGATCCGGACAGCGACGGTCTTATCAATTTACTTGACCAGGATTCGGATAATGACGGGTATCCCGACGGATTTGAAATAGCTCAAAATGCAAAACCTGATGACCCGAATTCTACACCTGACGACTCTTTCAGCATTCTCGTGGGGCAAGGCGCCAATGATTCTGAAGATGGTAGTATTGAGGTCATTGATAATGAATTTGACAAAATCATAAATGTACATATTGACTGGTATGAATACAATTTTTACAGCGGTGAAGCTCGTTTGGCCGCCTGCGATATAGATGGTGATAAAAAAGATGAAATAATAATCGGCCTCGGTCCGGTCGAAGAAGATGCATCGATTCCGGGAGGAAGATTTCAGATTCTTGATGATGATTACACCAGTCTCGGCTGGGGTCGCATCGAGTGGGATGAATACAATGAACTGAACGGTGAAACATGGCCTGCCTGTGGAGATGTTGACGGAGACGATAAGGATGAAATAGTCATGGGTCTGGGTCCCGGCGGCGGAGGAAAGCTGGAAGTATTCGATTACCTGGCCTCGGGTACGATAAAGCACAGACACTGGATTACTGTCGACTGGCAGGACTACAACATGGCCTCCGGAGAAACACGACCTGCGTGCGGAAATATCGATCTTGATCGCAGAGATGAAATCGTTATCGGTTTCGGACGTGTGGATGACGACGACACGATGCCCGGCGGTAAATTTGTTGTTCTCGACGACAACTATAAAGATTTTTCCGTTCTTGACTGGGGGCAGATATTGCTTGATGATTACAATGCTGTAAACGGCGAAACCTGGCCATCCTGCGGTGATATCGATCTTGACTACACAGATGAAATCATTATAGGACTGGGTGCAATAGGTGCCGGAAAACTGGAAGTTTTTGACTTCGTGCTCGGCAGGGCGATGCACAGCCGATGGATTGAAATCAACTGGCGTGAGTACGATTATGACAACGGCGAAACTCGTCCGTCCTGTGGCAACATCGACTATGACATAAAAGACGAAGTCATAATCGGGCTCGGTCCCGGCGGAGCAGGGCTGGTTCTTTTATACGATCCGATGCTGAACGGTTTTTCAACACCTTTTGCTGAACTTCAGTCGTTCACCGACTACCCGAAATCCTCAAACATTGAAACATGGCCGGTTATCAAAGGAGTAAAAACCCGTATCTCCTGGTGGGACAGCCTTGTCTTGCAGGGACTGAAAGAAAGAATCCTTCGCAATTACCAGTAACTTCTCTTTTTTACTCTTCAGCTGTAGTTTTCATAGTGCTTATCATTCCTCTGCAACCCCCTCGTTAGTTATTTCGGGTGATGATCTACGCTGTATATAGTGAGATACACCTCATTGTTTTTCATCATTCCTGCGGTAAATATCTCACAGCCATTCTGTTAATCCATCACTTTTAAGTTCCTTGAGAATATCGATACTTATACATAGGGATCAGGATAAAACTGCAAAAAGGACCGTCAAAACGTATTGCATAAATAGAAAAGCCTGAAAAAAGGCAAACCATGCGAAAGCATGGGACGCAAAGCTACTGGCCTATCGTCTCTTTAAGACATGGTCGCAGGGCTGCCGGGCGAATGCAGCACCCCGAACGGGTCGGTTCGCACGGTTATGAAAAAACCGATACCTAATTACCGCCGGGGGGCTGCAATGAACCCAACAACATATTTCAAGAAAATATACCGATTCGTTTGTCTGATTTTTGTTATTTTTCCTTCTTCCGCGTATGCCGCCGATGTGACCCTGACATGGGATAGGAATTCCGAAACGGATATCGAATATTATACCGTTTATTACGGCACTGACAGCGGTGACTATGATACTGCCGATGATGCGGGTAATGAGATTACGCTGACGGTTACCGGCCTCACTGAAGGAGTGAGATATTACTTCGCGGTCACCGCTACGAATCTTGACGGACTGGAAAGCGATTATTCCGACGAGATTTATTATGATGTGCCTGTTCCCGCACCTTCGGACAGTGACGGAGATGGTATTGAAGACGATGCCGACAACTGCCCGGACATAAGCAATCCGTCGCAAGGCGACATGGACGGTGACGGTATCGGTGATCTGTGCGACGATGATAAAGATGACGACGGATTCGTAAACGACTCCGACAACTGCCCCGCAACAGCCAATCCCGGGCAGGACGACCTCGACGGGGACGGTACCGGTGATGCATGCGACCCGGACGATGACGGTGACGGTGTTGCCGATGCAGCGGACAACTGCCCCCGCACAGCAAACCCTGATCAGGACGACATTGACGGTGACGGTATCGGTGATGTCTGCGATGACGATAAAGATGACGACGGATTCGCAAACGATTCCGACAACTGCCCCGCAACAGCCAATCCCGGGCAGGACGACCTCGACGGGGACGGTACCGGTGATGCATGCGACCCGGACGATGACGGTGACGGTGTTGCCGATGCAGCGGACAACTGCCCCCGCACAGCAAACCCCGATCAGGACGACATGGACGGTGACGGTATCGGTGATGTCTGCGATGACGATAAAGATGATGATGGATTCGCAAACGATTCCGACAACTGCCCCGCAACTGCCAATCCCGGGCAGGACGACCTCGACGGGGACGGCACCGGTGATGCTTGCGACCCGGACGATGACGGTGACGGTGTTGCCGATGCTTCGGACAACTGCCCCCGCACAGCAAACCCTGATCAGGACGACATTGACGGTGACGGTATCGGTGATCTGTGCGATGATAGCATCGACACGGACAATGAAACCGGATCGGATAATGAAACATCCGGTGATACCGACCCTGAACCTGATCCTGTCGATCCGGATGAAACCGGGGGTGGCGGCGGTTCTGGAGGTGGCGGCGGCTCCGGCGGTGGCGGCTCCGGCGGCAGTGCCGTTATCCCTGGTGATGATACGGATTCCGGTGATACCGATGAACATGTACCTCAGCCGGAGTGCATTACGGATTCAGATTGTGCAGCCGGACGTGTTTGCAATCCTGCCTCGGGTCTCTGCGTAGAGTGTTTTGTCGATTCCCAGTGCGATGACGGGCTGAATTGCAACGGAGTCGAAATCTGTTTCAAAAATGCATGCATAGACAGCGATGCGCCATGCAGGGATAATGAAACGTGCGATGAGGAGGCGGGCATGTGTCTGCCGCCGCCCGAGCCGGACATTCCCGAATGTCTTACCGATTCGGATTGTGATGACGGTGTTTTCTGCAACGGGTTTGAAATCTGTTCTGACGGCAACTGCATCGCCGGTGCTGCGCCGTGTGACGATGATCAAACATGCGATCCTGAACTTCAGGAATGCATTGATATTCTCACGATCAGCGCCGATATGATTATCAAAAAAACATGGCGGCCGATATTCTTCCAGAAACGATGCCAGTGGCTGATCATAAAATATGACAGCAGCTTTGACCTGCAACGGTCCGAAATCAATATCGTCGGTGAAGATGAAGATTTTCAGGGCGTTGAAATTGATGAATCCCGATCACCGGTTTTAAGAGGCAAGTACCTCTTTGTGCCTGTATGTATAGAACGCACCGCTTCGGCAGGAACATGGATGATCGTCATTGAAACCCGCTCCCTTGATGGGGACAGTCCTTATCAAAAATACATTGAAGCTATTTTTGCTGTAACACCATAACAATATAGATGTTTTGCAACAGCCTGCGCGTAATGAATCAAAAAAAAAGACGGGTTGCAGTAACCCGTCTTTTATAATGTCTCTTGGTTTTTTTATCTTGATACTTTGAACTTCCCGGCTATCTTACAAATTCATATATCAGTCTCGGCACAACAGTAAGGGGCTCATGGAAGGCTGTTGCTCCATAGATATCGACATCTTCAAGATAATACATATACTCTTTTCTGTTTTGCACATCGTAGTCGGTGAATGCATACACTGCACCGAGTCCCTGGCTTCCCCTGGCATAAATGATTGCATCATTTACTTTAACCATATCCCCGCCCTGCTCGATCCGGTAAATATTGAAACCGAAATTGTCGGTCTCATCCGACGTTTCCCATATCAGTGAAACGCTGCCGTTCTGCGGCACAGCGGTAAATGATGACAGCAGCACGGACGTTATTATTTCATATTCAAAGTTTGCCAGGAAAATACAGCCGCATTTTACTTCGACACCCTGATACTGCTCACTGACAAGCGTGTACGTGTCACCGTTCTGATCTTCGAATGTTGCCTCTGCTTCGATATTAAAGCTGTTTATATCGTGCTGCCAGATCCACTCATGAAGCAGTTCACGAAGGTTGCAGCCGAAATTCACGATATACATCCCGTTATTCACGACAACAGGAATATTGTTGTAAACAACCCCGTCAATAACGATTGTACCGCTTTCCACAGTAACTGAAATATCCTGTGTCGTATCGGTGATAACGATGTCGACGCCGACGAGAGGATCTCCAGTATCCTGTATATAACATCTTCCCGCTATCCAGCGGTCACACGCAAGAGATACGCCGCTGAATAAAAAACAGAATGTCAGTGTAATGCTCAGTAATTTTAATGTTTTTTTCATTTTTACCCCTTTTTATTAGTTCTGAACCCCGTTTAAATTTCAGGTTACACTATAGAATATATTATTTTGTTTATCAATAATTATAATCCTCAAACAAAATATAATTGTCAAGATATAATTTCAAATCTTAATATTATTTATAATATCTTAATATTTTAAATAATTATTTGCATGATTAATACTGTTAAGTGCTTTATTTTTCAGGTCATTTTTACTTAACTTACCACAAAGGCACAGATGTCACCGAAACAGATAAAATTTCAATCAACTTTTTTTGCTGGGCATCCAGTATTATAAGTGTGCCGCTCCTGTTTCTGGTTTACCGGGCATGAGCCGGATGATGACAGCGAGGAAAGGCACACGGCCTACTTCCCTTTCGCAGCCGCAGGCCGCTCCCCCCTCATTCGTTACCTTCGTGGTAAATCTTCTATTATGGCATGCAGCCCCGGTTCACAGGTCAGACACTGCTCGCAGGTTGATTCAGGAAGCCCCGGTCCAAGGTGACGATGCAGTTATATATGGTACACCCGATGACATTAGTAGACAATTTTTCGAAAATTATCCCTTTGTGATCTTCGTGGTGCATGCTTTTATCTTTTATTTTTCAACCACCGAGGTTTTTGATCGTGATAGCTGCGGCTCGCAGAAAAAAGACTTTTTTTGCCACGAAGAACACGAAGTGCACGAAGGTAAAAATAAAAGTCAGACACCTCCGGCAAAGCCGGAGGCTTGAAAAACGTGAACCGCTCAAAGCG
>CAZFIB010000122.1:0-9302 GCA_964518865.1 uncultured Thermodesulfobacteriota bacterium | reverse complement strand
ATCCGAAAGGATACACCGCTTTTTCTCTCAAACACAACTTTCAGTTATAACTCCGGAAAACGCACAAAATCCTTAATAAAGAACATATCCGGGCAGATCAAAAGAAAAACGTGAAAGATGGAAGCAAAACAACGGGTCCGGGTGTGTTCGTGCAATGAACACAGGTGCGCAGGAGGAACCTCCGGTTGCGAAAAAAATCGCAGCTGAAGCAGCTCCTGCATGCTCGCACCACCAGGCAGGCAGCAGGAAAAGTAAAGCAGTGTAGGCCGGAGTAAGAACCGTGAAGATATCTGCATGCCCGCATTATTGCCGGACATGCTGACACTTTGTCCGGCCCGCAGGGAAACTGCCGCAGAAGGTTCGTGTCCGGCTTTCTGTCGTACCGTATGTTCATAAGGAGGAATCCCGCGAATGCGGTTTGACGCCCCGTCCTCCGCAGCAGCTTTGCTACGGAGGGTGGCGGCACCCTCACCCGGTAAGGTGCCCTGTTCAGAATATTTTCTTTGCCTGCGGCACGCAATGACGATGTTCTCTTCCGCTGAAAAGCACAGGCTCTTCATGTTTTTCTCGGGTTGCGAGCCGTGACATACGGTAAATCGATCCGGTCATCCGATGAAGCACACACCCGTTCATGCTGCGTTACATTGCGCAGGATCGTCGATATGGTTTAAAAAAGCACTGAAGGGGGGAGCATGTGCAGCATGAAGCTTTCTGCAGGAACGCCGAGCTGCACCCCGCCTGAGAAAAAGCGGTTGTCCATAAAGATGAATTTCACCCACTGTGCACGAAACGCATTCATGCGCTTCGCCTGCTCAGGGGTAAAGGGTTCGTCCTTACGACGCTCTACCAGTGTAAAGTAGGCTTCGAGAATCGATGCGGCAGCATCCATGAAATAGGTATGATCTTCCTCATCAGGCATCAGCGACAGGCCGGCGCCGTACCCCACGCCTATGCCGACCTCCTTCAGGCGGAACATCTCGAGATAGCTTTCCGGAAGATCGGGATAGCGGCGCTCATACTTCCTGCAGACCGCCCCTATCATGTCGTAGAGATACTTCTTGTCCTCTTCGAACGGAATGACCGGAAATACGTCAAAGTATGCCGGATGGTGCTCGACGCTCTGCTCATCGACATGCTCGAACACACCCATAAACATCGGCACGAGCGGATTTGCGGGAAAGCTCTGCACGCCGACCCACTGAATGCTGCTCTGGTAGTCGCGATCGGGTATGGTGACGGTTGCTGAAATATTTGAGATGCAGATTTTCTCAAACACATCGCCGCGGTGCACATGCACCGCAACATCACCTGCTTTATTTGCAAATTCCCACGTCTGCGTTTCAAAGCCTGCCGCGCCCGCATAGGGAGCGGCGGCGTCCAGGTAACGCTGTTGCAACTCGAGCAGAAATGCGTCTTTGAGCATCGTACCCTCCTTTATCCAAGTGCGCTACTGATGCGTTCCTCCGCATCGGTCCGAGACAGTCCGTCTATTTCGAGAACCTTTTGTCTCGATGCAGAACCGGACTTTATGCGAACCGATGTTTTGGCAACACCCAGTGCCCGCGCGATGAATGCGCAGCACTGATCATTGGCTTTGCCCTCGACCGGGGGCTTGGTCAGCTTGACCTTCAGTGATGAATCATGAATGCCTGCAAAACAGCAGCGCGATGAGCGTGTCGTGACGTACACCCTGACAGTCACGCTGCTGCCGCTTGCCCGGACAACGTCCTGCAGAGATACGTCGCCCGTATTATTTTTCATTTTCAAGCAGTTTGAGGTGGGTATCGATAAGCGCCTTGAGGGAAACCTGGAACTGAAGCTTCTGCTGCTTGAGCTCGTTGAACTGCTCTTTGAGTGTTTCGTGCTCCATTCTGAAATCAGCTCGCGTCTGTTCGATCTCACGGCGCGTTTCATCAAGCATCTGCTCGGCTTCTCTGCGTGCCTGTTCCTTGAGCTGCTTGATATCGCTGTCAGCTGAGGCGAGTTTTCTTTCCGCCTCACTGGCTTTTGATTCAGCCTCGGTTTTTGATTCGGCAAGCACCTGCTCGGCTTCGGCCCGCGATTCAGCCAGCAGTTTTTCCGAATCCTTCAAAGCCCTGCTTTTTACATCATCGGCGAGTTTCTGCACCGTGACAAGCGCCGCATTGATGCTCTCCTCTTTTTTCTTGTACAAATCCACCTTGTGCCGGAGGCTTGCTATTTCCTCCTGCTGACGTGCGGTTTCGTTGCCCAGCCGCTCCATCTCCCTGGATACCAGCTCCAGGAAAGCGTCCACGTCCTGAATATCGTATCCCCTGAGCTTGACACGGAATTTCTGCTGCAGGATGTCGACCGAAGTAATCGAAACGCCGTGCACCTCGGCATTCTGATTCTGGCTGAAGTTTTTATTTTTATCCATGGCCTCAGTGCAACCTCATTGCGATTTCCGAAATGGTTTTCACGATAAAATTGTCAAGAAAAATAATAATTATAAAAACTATAATCGGTGAGATGTCCAGTCCGACCTGTGGCAGCGGCAGGTAGCGGCGGACCTGATACAAAACAGGCTCGGTCGTCTGATACAGAAACCGGACAATCGGATTATAGGGATCGGGATTCACCCAGGATATGACGGCCCGGGCGATAACCAGCCACATGTAAATGGTGAGACCGTAATGCAGGATAACGGCTACGGCCTGCAGAAAGTTTGAGATGATAAACACGATGCCTCCATAGTGTGATCTTATATACTGCGGTTTTTATTGCGGGCATACAGAATGTTCAGCCCGTTAAGAATCAAATTTTCATCAACGCAGTCGATAGCGGAGGTATGCCTGGACAGCAGGGGTGCGAATCCGCCGGTCGCCACAACCTTCGGCTCTGTCTGCATTTCCTTGCTGATGCGTGTAATCATACCCTCAACCATGCTGACATATCCGATAAATATACCCGACTGAATGCTTTCCGCCGTGTTCGTCGCAATAACGCTCCGGGGCTGAATAATATCGACCCGGGGAAGCTGGGATGTTTTCTGAAAAAGAACCCCGGCTGAAATCGCAATGCCCGGTGCGATCGCCCCTCCCTGAAATTCGCCCTCAGGGGAAATGCAGTCAAATGTTGTCGCCGTGCCGAAATCAATGACGATCAGGGCGGTGCGGTACTTTTCGTAAGCCGCAACCGCATTGACGATCCTGTCGGCTCCAAGCTCTTCGGGCTTTTCATAGCATATCTTTATGCCGATGTCCATGCCGGGACTCACAATAAGAGGCGTCTTCTGGAAGTACCGTTTGCCGAGCCGCTCCATCATGGATACCATCGCAGGAACGACGCAGGCTATGCAAATGCCCTCGATCGCCCCGCTGCCGATGCCTGCGGACGAAATCAGGCTTGTCATGATGGCGCCGTACTCATCGACCGTGCGCTGCTGATCGGTAATCAGGCGCCAGTTGTAAAGAAGTTCGTCGCCGCGATACACGCCGACGACCGTATGAGAATTGCCGATATCGATTACCAGAACCATTGGCTTTCCTCGCTGCCGGAAATCACCGAACGCCCGCCCGCTTCGTGAGCACCGGTTCCGTGATCATGCTGATATCCGCAGCCGGTGCCGAGTGGGTCAGGGCGCCGACCGAGATATAATCCACACCGGTTGCTGCCAGTGCTTCAATCGTATCGAGCGTTACGGTTCCGGATGCTTCAAGCGGAATTTTTCCGCGCGCCTCTGCAACGGCATTCCTGATGTCTTCTTCGGACATGTTGTCGAGCAGAATCATATCAGGTTCCGCAGCAAGTGCCTCCCGGAACTCACCCTGATTTCTGACTTCAACCTCGACCGTTATATGCGGCCCCGTGCAGGCACGCGCTCTTTCCAGTGCGGCCCCGACACCGCCGCAGGCCGCGATATGGTTCTCCTTTATGAGCACGGCATCGAAAAGACCCATACGATGATTGCAGCCGCCGCCCGCCCTGACTGCCTGTTTTTCCAAAACGCGCCATCCGGGTGTGGTCTTGCGCGTATCCAGAAGCACTGCCGGATACCGCTCTATCGAATCGACAAACTTCCTGGTAAGGGTTGCTATACCGCTAAGCCGCTGAAGAAAATTGAGCGCCGTTCGCTCCCCGGTGAGCAGCGCCCGGCAGGGGCCACTGATCCGGGCAAGCTCCTCACCTTCCCGCACAACCGTTCCGTCCTCTGCGGCACGGGACTGAATATCACCGGGGGCAAGCATGGAAAACACTCGCACGAACGCCTCTGTTCCCGCAACAACCGTCTGCCGGCGCGCAACTACCCGTGCCGTGCCCGTCATGTCAGGGGCGATGAGCGCCTCGGTTGTCCGGTCGCCGCTGCCCACATCTTCGCGCAAAGCCATGTCGATAAGTTCGTCGATCAGGAGGTCAGTCATAAGCCCGCCCGCTCACGCACACAATGCATTGATCCGTTCGATGTTCTCGAGCAGTTTGTCGGCTTTTTGTTTGAGCAGATCGTGCTTCTCGCGTTCTTTCTCGACAACATCCGCGGGTGCACGTTGTACAAACTTGTCATTCGATAATTTATTACCGACAAAATCCATGTCTTCTTTGATTTTTTCCATTTCCTTCTGCAAGCGGGCCCGCTCTTCGTTGAAATCGATAATTCCTTCGAGTTGCAGAAAAATCTCGGCGCTGTCGATTACAGCGGCTGCTGCGGCGGCGGGTTTTGCAAACTGCCGGTGAACGGCCGCCGAAGAAAGACCCGCAAGCCGGCACAGCATGTCACTGTGCCGGGTAAGCAGTGCAGCGGTTGCCTCATCGTGACACAGCACGTCGGCATGCGGCCGTGCCGCCGGCGCGATATTCATCTCGCCCCGGATAGTGCGCACGGCGGTAACCGCCTGAATTATGGTGCCCATCGCAGCCTCCGCCTCCGCATCCAGCATGTCGGAATCGGTTTCCGGAAAAGCGGCGGTCACGATGGTTTCACCCGTGCCGGGCAGCTTCTGCCACAGCTCCTCGGTTACAAACGGCATTATGGGATGCAGCAGTTCGGTAATGGTGCGCAGCACGGTAACCATGACCTGCTGCGTCGCCCTGCGCCGCTCGGGATTGCCGGTATCGTAAAGCTGCGGCTTGGCCATTTCAAGATACCAGTCACAGAACTCATGCCATATAAACTGATACAGCTGGTGGGCCGTCTCGTTGAAGCGGTACTCCTGCAGGGTTATATCGACTGCCGCGGCTACCGAGTTGAGCCTGCTCAAAATCCAGCGGTCCTTCAGATCCCGCGCGCCGGAAGCGGGGAACCCCTCCTCGTATCCCTCAAGGTTCATAAGCACGAATCGCGAGGCATTCCAGAGCTTGTTCACGAAATGGCGGTACCCCTCGATGCGCTTCTCGGAGAGGCTGATGTCCCGGCCCTGGGCAGCCATGGCCGCCAGGGTGAAGCGGAAGCTGTCGGTACCGAACTGCTCGATAACTTCCAGGGGATCGATGACATTGCCTTTGGACTTGCTCATTTTCTGGCCGTGCTCGTCGCGGACCAGAGCGTGGATATAGACATCCCTGAAGGGGACATCTCCCATGAATTTCAGCCCCATCATCATCATGCGCGCCACCCAGAAAAAAAGGATATCGAACCCGGTCACCAGGCATGATGTGGGGTAGAATTTTTCAAGCTCCGCTGTCCGGTCAGGCCATCCCAGGGTGGAAAACGGCCACAGGGCCGATGAAAACCAGGTATCGAGTACATCGGCGTCCTGCTCGATCGACGAACTGCCGCACGCGGCGCACTGCGCCGGATCATCCCTCGCAACCGTTATGCCGTCGCAGTCTGCACAGTACCAGGCCGGAATGCGGTGTCCCCACCAGATCTGCCGGGAAATACACCAGTCGCGTATATTGTGCATCCACTCAAAATAGGTCTTGCGCCAGTTCTCGGGAACTATTCTGGTAGCGCCGCTCTCAACCGCTTCTATGGCTTTTTCCGCCAGGGGCTTTACGTTGACGAACCACTGCATGGAAAGATTGGGCTCGACAATGCTCTTGCAGCGGTAGCAGTGACCGACCGCATGGCTGTGCTGCTCGATCTTCTCGAGCAGTCCCAAGTCCGTAAGATCGGCAACGATTTTTTTTCGTGCTTCAAAGCGGTCGAGCCCTGCATAAGGCCCCGCATCATCGGTCATGCAGCCGTCCTCGCCGATCACCTTTATGAAATCGAGGCCGTAGGTGCGGCCTATTTCAAAATCGTTGGGATCGTGCGCCGGCGTTATTTTCAGGGCGCCGGTACCGAACTCGCGGTCTACATAGGAATCGGCAATCACCGGTATCTCCCGGTCCATCAGGGGCAGCACCACACTGGTGCCCGCCCGCATGCAGTGACGCTCATCCTCCGGGTTGACCGCCACGGCGGTATCGCCGAGCATGGTTTCGGGCCGCGTTGTCGCAACCGTCAAGGCACCCGTGCCGTCCGCCGCAGGATAGTGTATATAGTACAAATTGCCCTGAATGTCCTCGTGTTCGGCTTCGAGATCTGAAAGCGCCGTGTGGCAGCGCGGGCACCAGTTAATCAATCGCTGGTTGCGGTAAATCAGCCCCTCTTCATACAGGGTCACGAACACTTCGCGCACGGCCCGGGAGCAGCCCTCGTCCATGGTAAAGCGCTCGCGGCTCCAGTCGCACGAGGCCCCCAGCTTTTTGAGCTGCGTAACGATTTTGCCGCCGTATTCCTCGCGCCACTGCCACACGCGCTCAACGAACGCTTCCCTGCCCACATCGTGCCGTGAGCGTCCGTCCCTGGCAATTTCGCGCTCGACCACATTCTGGGTGGCAATACCGGCATGATCGGTTCCGCACTGCCAGAGCGTGGAAAATCCCTTCATGCGCTTGTACCGTATCAGCATGTCCTGCAGGGTATTGTTGAGCGCATGCCCCATGTGCAGCGAACCGGTTACATTGGGCGGGGGTATGACGATACAGTAGGGTGCGGCGCCGGTTCGTTCGGCGGGCGTGAAGTATCCGTTTTCAACCCAGATCCGGTACCATTTTTCTTCGACACTGTGCGGATCATATCCCTTTTCCAAAACATTCTCAGTCATTGCGCGTACCTTCCCGTTGTGCCGGCTGTTGATTACCGTGCAAAGTGCATCGTGAATAATTGATTAATCATATATAAAAACCACTGTAAAATCAACTCAGTATTGACAGACGGCCGTCAAATGTGCCACGATGAGCAGGCCCGAAAACAGCAGAAATTACACACACACAGCCTCATGCAGCTTCTTTTCACACAGCATGACATCGAGGCCCGGGTAAGGGTTCTTGCCGGGCATATCGCCCGGGACTACAGGGCAGCACACCCGGTGCTGATCGGTGTTCTCAAGGGTTCGTTCGTGTTTCTGGCAGACCTCATGCGCATGCTGTCGATCCCTGTTACCCTTGACTTTGTGCAGATATCCTCCTACGGTGCCGGCACGGAGCGCACAGGCACCTGCCGCATCGACAAAGACATCACCCTGGATATCAGCGGACGCGACGTCCTTGTGATTGAAGACATCGTCGATACCGGAGAAACCCTGGCGTTTCTGCTCGACAAACTCCGGTCCGAAAACCCGTCTTCCCTGCGTGTCTGTGCTCTGGTCGACACGCACGGCAGACGGACACGGGAAATCGCTATCGACTACTGCGGCTTTACGATCGAAAACGAATTTGTGGTCGGGTACGGGCTTGATTTCAACGAGCGGTACCGCGAGCTCCCGGCCCTGTATGCATACCGCGAACCGTAAATGATTATCCGGATTTCGATGTTCCCGTAAAAAAAACCATGTTCGATTGTATCAAAAATTTTCTGGCATTATTCATCGGCAGGCCCCGCTCCGCCCATGCATCACAGGAAACCATTCGACTGCTGCTCGAGCGCCGCAGCTGCCGCAGATTTTCCGGCCGGGAGGTAACCGACCGTGAGATGGAAACCATTCTCGAGGCCGGCCGCTATGCCCCGAGCACGGTCAACCTGCAGACCTGGAGCTTTATTGCTTTCACCAAACAGCAGTGGCGTGAGGTCTTTGACAGGCCCCTTCCCTTCAATGCCGAACGGTCCGTCATCATCTGCGCCGACACCGCAAAACTGCAGGGGCTCCTGCCCGACCTGCGCGACACGCCCTGCCTGAATCTCAGCTTTGCCGTGTTCAACGCCGGGCTCGCCGCGCAGAACATGACCGTTGCCGCCGAGGCCCTGGGCCTGGGATCGGTTATGCTTTCCGAAACCGGAAGAACCGGGCTGCTCGATTATGACTGTCTCAGGCAGACGCTCGAACTGCCGGACGGCGTGCTGCCTGTTACCACGCTCGTCATCGGCCGCCCGGCGAAAAAGATGCCGGGCATACCGCCGCGCCAGCCTTTGGCTGCGGTCGTCATGGAAAAACGCTACGACCCCGCGGCTGCAGAAAAACTTGCGGACTGGTTCAGACAGATGCTTATCGGCTACAAGCTCACAAATCCGCTTTCCGGGTTCGACAGGCAGCTTGCCGTGTACAAAAGAAAGATGCACGAGTCGGAGAAAAGCATCAGGCAGCTGTTTTTGCGTTAAGACGGTGCCGCCGATAAATATTCACGCAGCAGGCAAACCGGTCATTGTGAACAATTGATTCCGGGCGGTGCCGGTGTCGGGGTTATTCATGAAATGAACACAGGTGTGTACTCAATCAAAAAAACCGTCATTGCGAGGAATCTACGGAAGGTGGAGGCACTCGCGGGGTTAAGGTAAAGAGGCGAAGAGGCGAAAAGGTAACGGCAGGAGCGGCCTGCGGCCGCCAAATAAAATCGCAGCAGAGGGGCGGTTCGCGAACCGCCCCTCTGCCTCAATACATTATATAAGCGCGTCATACGGCAGCGCATTTACGGACATCTCTATCGAGTCTGCTTCCAAGTTTGTCTGTTTCCACATCCAGATCGTAGTCCATTTGAATACCAAGCCAGAACTGCGCCGACATGCCGAAGTAACGCGAGAGCCGCAATGCCGTATCAGCGGTTACTCTGCGTTTTTCATGAACGATTTCATTTATACGCCTGGGAGGAACACCGATATCCATCGCGATTCGGTTTTGGCTGATCCCCATGGGTTTTAAAAATTCCTCCATAAGTATTTCACCCGGGTGGACCGGCTTGATCTTTTTTGTCATACGTACGACCTCCTAATGATAATCGGTTATCTCAACATCGAAGGCATCTCCCTGATGCCATATGAAACAGATACGCCACTGGTCATTAATACGTATACTGTATTGACCGTTGCGTTCCGATCAAACGACCGATGGGTTTACGGCGCGTCACCGTAGGGGCGGTTCGCGAAC
>CAZFIB010000121.1:0-9980 GCA_964518865.1 uncultured Thermodesulfobacteriota bacterium | reverse complement strand
TTGAAAGGATCGCCGCCTAAGCTCCTAAACACAACATTTGACAATAGCTCGATAATGAATTACGTTCTCTAGCGCAACCATATGAAACTTCCTTTTTCAAAAAAGAAAAAAACTGCTGAATCCGGTATTCAAAAAAAAATAGCGGCCCTCAAGCAGGAAATTGACAGCGAACCGAAAAATGTGCGGCTGTACATACGGATTGCCGAAACATACCTTGCATACGATATGAAGAAGGAAGCTGTCGAAGCATACATCACTGCAGCGGAGGAATATAAAAAGCAGCGGTCACCACAAATTGTTATTGCAATATATGAAAATATACTGTCGCTCGATCCTGACAGAACCGACATATATTCGAAGCTTGCCGATTTTCATTTGAAGTTGGGGTATACGGGAGACGGCGTGTCGGTGCTCGAAAAGCTGGCAAAAAATTATATACGTAACAATAAAAAATATGAGGCTTCACAGGTATTAAAAAGGATTACCGACATTGATCCGACCAGCACTGTTATCAAGAAAAAGGTCTCGGCCTTTTTCAGAGACCATGGATTATTGCCGGAAGAGTCTGATATCGCAAATGATGATACAAAGACAAAAAAAACAAACGATCCATCTGCCATGAATATTGTTCAGGACAAACAGTTTTTCGATCTTGAATATATGCTGGCAACGGACAGCGCAATAGATTTCAGCGGCGAATCAGAAAGTGATTTTGAATACAATGGGGAAGTATCCCATGAAACGATCTTTGATGAACTGCGAAACCTCCTTGACAATGCACCTACGCAGGACACACCGGAATTCCACTACAATCTCGGAAAGGCCTACCGCAAGTGCGGCGAGTTTGAAGAGGCGGTTGAGGAATTTCTGTCGGCGATTTACGGTCATAAGGATAAAGTTGCCTGTTATTTGCAGCTTGCACAGTGCAGCCTGGCTATGAACAGGTTCGAAGCCGCTATCGGATTTATACGTGAAGGCCTGCGGATAAAAAATTTAAAGAAGGATGAGCGTTCGGTTCTTATGTATCAGCTGGGAGTTATTCACAAGGCAGAAGGTAATTACGTGCAGGCACTGAAAGTGTTCAAAAAAATGTTCGAAATGGGCTATCGTTCAAAACTGATTCTCAAACAGATACAGCAGCTCAAGGAATTGAGTGCCGAATGACACGTATGTTATTGAGTCGTTCGATATGGAAATCAAAAACCGATCTGCAGCAAATGATCATATTTTAAACGTCTTACAGGTGTTGATTACCTTCTTCACATACTCAACGGTTTCATCGGGCATTTTATCGGGATTGCGTTCGAGATTACCCATACCCCAGTTATATGCCGCCAGAGCAAGGGGAGTATTTCCATCATACCGATGCAGAAGCTGTTTCAGATATTTTGTCCCCCCCATAATGTTCTGAACAGGATCTAACGGTTCAGAAACACCGAGTTCGCGTGCCGTAGCAGGCATAAGCTGCATAAGGCCGAGAGCGCCCTTCGGCGATTCAGCGTCCGGGTTGAAATTACTTTCAGCTTTGATCACTGAAACGATAAGCGGCTTTTCCACACCGTATGTTACCGATGCAGTATCGATTATAGTCTGGAGGTGGTTGTCGGCGTCAGAAACTGCAGGTGACGTCAAATGCGAATGACCGAATTTTGACACCGGTATCAGTGAAGCGGTATTTCTTAAACAAATATCTGAAAGGTTGTTCAGAGGTGGTTCCACGGTATCGTCGTTATCAGAGACAAGGGAATAGAGAGATGTCTGAAGCTTAAGCTGCAGCAATGATGAAAGATGCTGGATAGCAGAGGATGAAAGGTGTGGTTGAGAAGCCAACATGCTGAAATTATTTTCAATTTTACTTTCTGCCTGATACAGGTGATCGCTGAATGAGGAATTGCTTGCAGCGGATACGCCCTGTTTGATCGTAAGCGGCCCTGAATTAAAAGATGAAACATAAAGAGAATGCAGGAATGAATTCATAGCTGATAGCAGGAAAAAATCGTTTAAAGTTACATCGGATTATTTTTACAAAAAACATGCCAATCAGGGATACATGACACGGCATCAGTTCAGTGGCAGGGCTACAGCAGATTATGACATTTAAAATTGTAAGTTTGTAATTCAGCCCGTCAGGGTAGAAGGAGCGACCTTCGGTAGCGAATTTCGTCCGCAAAGCGGTCTTCTACAGAAGATAAATCATCAAAAATCATTTTTATGAGGTGCTGGAACATTTTCTCTTTTCTGCAGCTGTCTTTTTTTTCATTTTGATTGAAGTGAGAAATCTCTTCAGTTGCTTGAGATTTCTCAGTCGCATTGCATCTTAGAAATGACAGAAGGGCTGCCGTAGTGTGAAAATTATTCTAGATTAAAAAATGGGCGATAAGGGTGAGAAAGGAAATGAATAAGTTTTCAGCAGCAGGTGAGTTTCGCACGAATGATCGAAGAATATGCTCATACCGGTAATACGATCGGACAAGGAACCTTCCGGTCGGTGTTTGAGAAAGTACAGTATCCCGATACGTTTCGAGTACAACGGTTCGGTAATCATGCTCTCCGACCAGTACTATGATCAGGCAGGGGCCCTCATAAATAACCGTGTCACCGCAACCGTCGTCAGCATCATCGTCGACGTTTTCACTGCATTCCTGATGACAGGCAGAACAAACTCCGGTAAAGTCAGGGCTTTCTTCATGGCTTTGCACCCAGGAGCACGGCTGCTCAGCATGACAGGCAGCACAGGTGGATGTGGGTATCGAATCAGTGTAATCATCCGTATGACAGGCTGAACAGTCGCCTGAAAATAACTGGTGCTCGGCATGCCACTGTGAACCGCTTGAGAAGTTTTCATGGCATAACAGGCAATTTGCTTTGTCACCGACGTATTGATAGCCAGTAACAGTACAGCAGCTTATAAGAAGGTATAGTAATGCTATAAAGCCTGAATGAACGATTTTCATTGAAAACTCTCCATAGTGAAATTATTACCGGTATTTGTGAAACGGTAGCGTAATCCTGTATTCAGAGCCGTTTTTTTCAATAATCAGAACAGCATCTTTCATGACATTGAGAGATGCATACGGAAAATACGCCCGAACAGTTGCACGGAATCTGGGGAAACCCTTGTCGATCTGCAGTGGAGAATCATCAAAAAAATGATCAGCATGCTGTTTTACAGAAGATATACGCCTTTCATCCTGAAGAAGAAGAACTCTGTAGTGACGGGCAAAATCCATAGTAAAACCGAATACGGTTATGTCTATCTGCAGCATATCGTCTTCGAGCACGGTTTTTATATCACTGTGCGTAAGCTCTGAAGCTGATACGGATTTTAAAGACGCAAGACGTGCAAGCTTATGCCATTTGCTTCGAACGATAACCTGCTCGTCAAAAATATTACAGCCGCCGATGCAGTACATTTTGCGAAGCAGCTTATCAGTTGCCGCTCCATGCTCGAGACCGAACTGCACGGCACTGCGTGTCTGATTGTCCGATAGGTCTACCAGAAGCCCGTGGGATGGATTACAGCATATCAATAAAGCCAGAATTATTTGAATAATAAGTATATATTTTTTCATGAAGCCGTTCCCCCCCGATAATTAAAACGACCATCCGACTCCAACACCAAAATAATGCAGGCTTCCTGCCAACCATTCCTGCTCGTGATCATCGTATTCACGATACATATAGGATGTATAAAAAGAAATTCGTCGACTGAAGAGATAGGTAAGCCCGATACTGGATTCGATTCGTGATATGGAAATGTCGGTATCCTGTCCGATATTGCGCCCATCGAGTTCTACATCATAATCCGCATCGCTGAGTATATAGGAGAAATCGCCTGATAGCGATATGCGCGGGCTGATCTGGTACGATGCAGTAATAAACCAGGAATGGCTTCTGTCGTTATAGGGAATTTCATCATACAGAATGTAGGAGGACAAATCGCGGTCATGATATGTTTTAAAAACAACAGTTGTATCAATATCGGTTTCGATGAAAGAATAGGTTGCTGAAAACGTGAAGCGCTCAAACGGTGCGGCCCAGATTCCGAGGCTTATTTCGCAGCGGTCTTCATCGACATCAAAACGGCTGTTTTCACGGCTAGTACAGCGGGCGCTGCCGTTCAGGGAAAGATTATGCCGGACGCTCCAGTTGAAGGATATATATGCCGTATTTTCATCTTCCGGTTGTGACGTAAGAACCAGGCGCGGATAATTCGGGTCCATGGAAATGAAGGGGTCGTCTATTTTGATTTTCTCTAAACGAGCATGAAGACGCAGGTTCGTCAATAAACGGTTGTTGAGCGTCAAACGATACACTTTTTTATCGGAAGACCTTTCGGTAAACTGATCCCGGTCGATGTCCTCCCAGATGAATGTTCCCTTTATGCCGGTTTTCTTAAAGAGATGCAGGTTGATATCAAAACCACCGCGTTCACGATCGACTTCATAGCCGTCAGGAACGTCGTTATCCATGGAGTAGCTGTAATAAAAAAGATCGCATGAAAGATAGCGTGCAAAGTATTTACTCAGGCGGGCCGATATGCTGTCGAACTCAATCGAATTACGGGTATCTTTGTTTTTACGCTCACCGAATTGATACGATGCATACAGCTCTGTTGTAAGCGGAAGGCGGGTGCGGAACGTGAGGGTGTGGATATCTGTAGTGCTGTCGGGTACACGGCTGTAGTCGGCATAACCGGTTACCAGAAAAAGTGATGAACCCTCGCCGTAATTGATACGCGGCGGGCTTCCGTCTTCATGAAAACTACGACGGGTGTATTCATAATGAATGGTTGCCGGACCGTAGACAGCTTCAAGGCCGAGAGCGGTATCCCGTGTACGGGTGTTGATGCGTTTGTTTTTCGAACTGACATGGCACTGGTTGCATTTTGATACCGTGGTGGCCTGGCGATGTCCCCGTTTTGCATATGACCGAAAATCGGCATGTATTTTCAGAAAATCGACACCGGGAATGCGAAATGAATTTTCAGCCCTCAACTCCTCAATGGTAAGGCCTGCTGTATCACCCGGGCTGTAATCGAATACTGTGTCCTGGTTGACCATGGGATCGTGATCGAGATTATGCCTGAAACGATTGTATGAAATATTGGAATGTACAAGGCGGCCGATATCGAAGGAAAAAAGGTACGTTTGATCATCTTCATCGAGGATTTCACCGGAAACATGAAATTTCGTGTTCGAGCGCTTTGCATCGGCAGTAAAATACGTCTCGAATCCCGAGTCAAGCACTTCATATTCACCGAGCTTGACACGGCTGTCGTCAACCGTGTAATGGTGGTATCCGGATAAAATCGAGCCGGAATAATAAATGGGCGTCTCGGGTGTCTGCTGCTGTGCACATGCGGTTTGAGCGGCCGACAGCAGCAGGGCCGAGCAGATACAAGCAATAATTTCAGACCAGCGTTTCAACGTGTCATTCCCTGTCCGCTTACCTGTGACGGTAGATCAGTGCCGTGGATACCGGAGTGACACTGGGTACAGCGGGTTAAAAAAACAGCATTTGACGGATGTGCACCGGTAGCAGGATTTTTTCTATGACCCCGGTGACAGCGAAGGCACAAAAACGGCTCATTCTGCTTGAGAAGGTTGTTTGCTATTGTACCGTGCGGATCGTGACAAAGAGAACAATCCTCTACGGCCGGTTCGTGATCAAAAACAAACGGTCCCTGGTATTCGGCGTGGCATTCAAAACAGAGATCGTTAAGGGCGGCGTGCTTGAGATTGTTGTTTTCAGATCCGTGGTTGTTGTGACAGCTGCTGCACATGAGTTTTCTCTCTTTCAAGGGATGATGGGATGGCAGCATATGCTGGGATCGTTTATCCTGATGACAGGTAAAGCATATTTCTGGATCCCCAAGGTATACCATTTTGTGAGAGGTAACCTTGTGGGACTTATGACATTCATTACAGCCGACATCGTTGAGCACATGTACGTTGGAGCGCCAGTCCATTGTCGGTGAGCCCTTGTGGCATTGAAGACACAGTGCAGAGCTTTCTATAGCTGACAGTCGTGAAAAGGCGATAATATCCTTAACAGCCCCTTTCGAACGTATGTGTTCGCTGCCGGGTCCATGGCAGGTTTCGCAGCCACGGGCGGATCCTGAAATTTCCGACGTAATGATCCTGTAGTGGATAGTATTTTTATACTGCTGGTATATATCATCATGACACGGTACGCACGAGTCGGTGCCGGTGTAGAAGGCATCCGGTATCGTCGGCAGTACCGGAGATTTGTCAATTCTGGTGAGTTTGCTGTTGCAGGCGGTAAACAAAAAGAATACTGCCAGTGATGCCGCACCGAGCAGTAATGTGATTAAAAAAGTACGTAAAAAATACGGTCGTTTACTGAAGCACATATGAGTCATACTCTGTTTTGTCTTTTAGCAGCATGTGTTCATGCATACTGCTGTGTGCATTGTGACACGTGGTGCACGCATCGGGATCGAATTTCTGATGGACATTGAATTTGATTTCAGTATTTTCGTATACTATTGTCCTGACTTTTATATGGCAGTCTGCACAGAGGCCGGTAGCGAGCACCGGCAGCTCCTGTTTGTGAAGCGGGCTGTGACAGTAGAAGCACTCGGATCCAGGCGGCAGCTCCGAAGAGAAAACGTATGACAGGAATGTATCATGCATCTTTTCAGAAACGATACTTCTGTCAGGCTGCATGCCGGTCAGGAGCTGGTGGCAGGTATAGCAAAGCCGCGTATCGTTGGTTCTCAGGAGTTTATTATAATGTGCACTGTGTGACTCGTGGCAGAAATAGCAGTTATTGAGCACCGATCGTTCATGCTTGAACCGTCCGTCGATCACTTCGGTAGTGTGACAACCGTCTTTAAGGCAGAGCAGAACACCGACGGGTTTTTTCAGTACTCCGCTCGAAACAGAGTGACAGGCTTTGCATTTCTTTTCCTGCCATGGTTTGTGTGCCATGAGCAGGGAGGGGGGCTTTTTCAGAAAATCTTTGGACATCTTCACGGGTGATACGGTCGCGCTTCGCTTCATTGAAGCATGGCACATGACGCAGAGATCGAAACCACCGTCAAGGCGGAGAAAATATTTTTTTCCGGAGCCATACGATGCTTCTTTTCTCCTGATCACACCTTCATCGTGCGGATTATGGCATGTTCCGCAAAAAACAGCATTGTCGAACAGGGGTAAATCAACTCCTGTCTCACGCACAGCACGAGTATACTGTGAGCGCATGTCATCGTTCATCGATCCGCTGTGATCGGCGCGGGCGGGGTGATCGATGCGTTTATCGTTGTGGCAGCTGACGCACAGTGCTGTGCGTTGCGTTGTAAATGACACGCTGTCAATGCCGGATGCCGTTTCGGTATCGGGCACGGATTGATGACAGTACAGACAACGATTAGTCATGACGGTGCCGCGGGTATCGATTTGAATATGTGGATTAACTTTTGCAAATGATTCACGCACGTGACATGAAAAGCAGAAAACAGCAAGGTTATCATAGGGAGCGCCCCTGATAAAATCAGGGTTTACCTGACGTGAAGCAGGCGAAGCATACATCTGCGGAATAATGTCATGACATGTACGGCATGAAAGGCGTCCATCCTGAAGGGGAAACGTATCGGGCTTGCGATCAAGCATGGATCGGGCAGGCGTAATGTCAACCGGATGCTGATCCTGTGTAACACCGGGCAGCAGGTGGCATCTGTTGCACAGTGCATTGATATCACCACTGTACAGAAGCTCAGTGGAGTTGTCCTGAACATGGCACTCGTTACAGTGTTTTCCAGTCCAGTGCGGATTGACGACATCACCGAACACAGGTGAGGACCGGAGGATAAATACTGCAAACAATGCACTGTAACAATATAAGCGTTTCATGGTGTAAAATTTTTAAAAATATTGGATATTTTTTTTCTACCGGTGTCCATATGAAAATATTTAAAACGCAGAATAGCCTCGGCTCCATGGCATGAAGAACAAAAGTTCTGAGCAAGACCGGGTCGCAGAAAACTGTTGAGAATAGTTCCCTCTGCAGCATATCCCGGTCCTTCGGCATCACTGTCCGGATTCCAGCGATGTGCTGAATGGCATGTTGAGCACATAATTGAACCGGCCGGAGAAGGTGTGCCGTCCGGACTGAAAAGAGGATATGCCTGCGATGCTGCTGCAGTGCCGGAATGTGCTGCGGGGAATGTCTGAATGTTGCCGGGATGAAGACCGAACGACGGCACCTTACTGGCGGCAGCGCCGTCAACGGCATGGCAGCCGGTACACAGGCGAACCATGAAGCTGCCGTCGGCAGCAAGATCAGGGTTCCAGCCGGGCTGCACTGCGTCACCCAGACCGGCTGACCATAAATAGCGCGATACGGGGGCGTTATGGGCAGCATGACAGGGGCTGCATTTTCCGTATGTTTCGGCATCATGATCGATGCTGTTGACAGAGCCGCTCATCGTAACCGTGTAATCATGATCCGTTCCATGAATGCTAGATTTTTCGGGATGACAATGCAGACAGATATCGTGCGGTTTCTTGTTGAACTGCGGTCGTAAAAACAAGCCGCGTTTGAAATTATTTCTTGCTGCCGGGGATATAAACGGACCCGGTATGTGGGGATCGTGACAGGTAGTGCACCGCATGGTACGGCCGGGTGCCGCTGTGCCGCTGCTGCTGTACAGCGGAAGCGATATGTTTAGTATAGCATTTACCGCTACTGCGGGCATTGGATGAGAATGAGGACCGGCGCTGCGATCTTCAGCACACTGACCATCAGCGTGGCAGTTTATGCACAGGCGGTCCGGCAGCGGTGTGCCGGGGGCACTCGGCAGCCGTGACCAGAGTCGCGCGTCCCGGCCGTTGTGAGGCACGTGGCAGGACGCGCACGGACCGATCATGGATGATGAATCACCCTGTGCCGTTTGAGCAGACGGAGAACTTCTACGAAGATCGTGGCTCGACCCGATAAACGATGCCTTGTCGGAATGACAGGCAATACACATGGCGTCACCGCTGTTTGGGGCTGCAAGAAGTGCGGACCGTGAGGAGGCATTATGGCTGGCATGGCAGGATGTGCATTGAAGGGTTTTCGTTCTGCCATAGCGAATGTCCGCGCCGTTGTGCCATTTTTTCGGTAATGCTACTGTATACCGTTTTGGTGAATCATTGACAGGATGATTGTAGGAGACAGTATTTTCGGTTTTACTTCTGCCGTCCAGGTCATCATGGCATGAAATGCACAGCCGGGAGGGGTCGGTACCGGTAACGGCATCTGCTATGAGCAGCGATGTCTCCCTGCCGCCGTGGGCGGCGTGACATGTCTGGCAGATAACGCTCAAACCGCTTTTACCGCCGTAATGTCCACCACGGGCAAGAAGAAACGGTGAGCGTTGTGTAACATCGATATCGACCGGGTGATTACCTTTTTTCGGACCCCCGAGTGACGTTTCATGACACTTTCTGCACATATTCGAATCCTGATTATCGGTTCGAAGAAACAGACCAAAGGGATGTGTACCGTCGCTTGGTAATGCGTGCGGTGTGTGACAGGTCGAGCACTGAATTTTACCGTTTATATCAAGTGGAAAAATATCCGGTATGACGCTGGGGTCATCAGGAACTCTATCGACATGATGACCGGGTCTAGTGAACACCATTGTGCGTGAATCGGAGACCGAACCGTCGTGGCATGACAAACACATGTCGGCGTCGGCAACAGCTGCAGTTTCAGGCCGTGGATAGAGTTCACCGTCGCGATTTTCCTTGAAAAAAGGATATACCCACTGAAGATGGCAAATAGCGCATTTTTTTGCAGAATCGGGTCGGGTGGGATTTATCATCTGAGCATGGATATCCGCAGCGGCAATACAAACAATGATTGCCAAAAAAAAACCCGGACCGAATCTGATAAACAGTGATCGCATAAACAAAGAGTGAATTACCCCGCCTACAAGGCGGGGCTTCAAAAACATTAAAAAATCTTTA
>CAZFIB010000120.1:0-10125 GCA_964518865.1 uncultured Thermodesulfobacteriota bacterium | reverse complement strand
AGTTGAAAGGATCGCCGCCTAAGCTCCTAAACACAACATTTGACAATAGCTCCGACTGGCCTTCAACAATGTTTGTCGGAACAGGAATCGCAGAACGCCGAATCTGATTTATCAAACCAAACTGCTCTTCTTTGGGGAACTTCCCCTGTACAGGTATAAATGGCCAAAACCAGCCCATGTGTTTTCTGCCATACCTTTAACTCCTTCCAGTGCATCTTATACTTTGCCGCTTACCCCTTAATCCTGCCGCAATCCTTTTATTACATTCTGTGCTGCCTCCAGCTCCATCGCAATGCGGCTCTCGCGCGCATATGACCCGATATGCGGCGTCAAAACGACATTGGGCAATTCCCTGAGCTGACCGGCGTACGGTTCCGTTTCAAAAACATCCACTGCCGCACCCGCCAGGTGCCCGGAAGAAAGAGCCCGAAACAGGGCTTCCTCGTCAACAACGCCGCCCCGCGAAAGATTGACAAGCCAGCTGCCCTGCCTCATCTGCATCAGTTCTCGCCGGCCCATAAGCGGGCAGCAGGCTGATGAAGCCGACAAGTGGAGGCTGATGATATCAGCCCATGCAAGAATCTCCTCAAATTTTTTCTGGCCGCAGCAGATGACGGGCTGCTTGGGTTGCGTATCACAGTACATCAGCTCCGTACCGAAGGGCTGGAGAAGCTCGGCTGTTTTCATTCCTATGCGCCCGAAGCCGATGATGCCGATTTTTTTACCTTTGAGCAAATGTCCCATGTGCTTTTTCCAGATTCCCTGATGCAGATTATGATTCATCAGGCTGATCTTTCTTAAAAGATCAAGCATAAGACCGACCGTCAGCTCGGCCACAGCCTGCGACGGAGCGTCCGGCGTGTTGAAAACAGTAATGCCGAGTTCCTGCGCTGCATCAAGATCGACATTGTCCATACCCGTACCGCACCGCGAAATAACGGAAAGCGCTTTCAGGCGCCGAAGCACGCTGCTGTCCATTCGCTCGGTGCCGGAGATTATACCCCGCGCATCTGCCGCCAGTTCGATAAGCTCATCCGCAGACAGCTTCCTGCCGTAGGGATTGAGAATATATTCATGCCCTGCCTCGTTCAAAAGCTGAAGCGGCTGATCGTTATAAGCTGCGAATGATGTGGTTGTAACGGCAACCTTCATGATCAAATAATGATTAATTCGGGATTAATTAAAGGGGCAGGGAAAAAGTTACTATGCAACAATTTTGCGATAGCGTTCAGCAAGCGGATCATCGGCCATAAGCTGCTCGACGCGATTGAGATCCTGCTGAGTGTCAACACTGTATGTCACGTGCTCGGTCTTGATCATCTTTACTTTATAGCCGTGTTCCAGTACCCGCAGCATATCGACAGACTCCACGATTTCAAGCGGTGTCGGCTCCAGATCGTTGAACCGTGCTAAAAAATCACGCCGGAACGGTATTATGCAAACCTGTTTCAGCAGGGGAACCGATTTCGCCCCCTTTTTCCAGGAGGGTATGGGTTCACGGGAAAAATACAAAGCAAAATCCTGACGGTCAACTACCACCTTGACCTCGTTGGGATCTTCCTGCTCGGCCCGGGTCATGGATGCAGCCATGTTCGACACCGGAATTGAGGCGTCCTCCTGAAGCGGTTTTACAGCGGCATCGATCATCTCCGGGTGCAGCATTGGCTCGTCCCCCTGAATCATTACAACGATATCGATCCTGCTGCCGGTTGCAGACTCGATCTTCCGCACGGCTTCTGCTGCGCGGTCGGATGCGCGCTCATGCGTGTCGGCCGTCATGATCGCCGAGCCGCCGATCGAGGCAACATACTCCGCAACCTCCCGATCACATGTTGCAACATAAACCTCGTTCAGGCTTGTGCACATTTTGCTTCGATGGTACACATGGCCGACCATGGGCATACCGCAGATATGCGCAAGCGGCTTGCCGGGAAACCTGCTTGATGCCATGCGGGCGGGTATGATTCCGACGATGTGCATTTAATCCTCCTTGAGCTTTGCCAGTGCGTTACTTGCGGCATCGCCGAGAAATATCGAGTCCAGAGAAAACCCCAAAAGAGTAAAGCCCTCGTCCTTTTTTTTTCGGGCGCACTCCGGATCTGAAGGAACCGAGTGATACCCCGCAGGAACATTGTGCCGGGCTGCGGCATCCAGAACCGCCTCAAGCGCCTGCTGAACCTCGGCATCCTCAAAATCACCCGGCTTGCCGAGGGAACCCGACAAATCATACGGGCCGACAAAAAAAGCATCGATGCCGGGAACGGCGAGTATTTCATCAATGTGAGATACAGCCTCGATGTGCTCGATCTGAACAATAACCACGCTTTCATCTGCAAGCCACTGCCTGTAATCTTGAAACGTTCGGCCATAGCCCTGAGCCCGGTACAGCCCCACACCCCGCGTGCCATCCGGAGGGTACTTCACCGAATGAACCGCGGCCTCGGCCTCTGCAGCAGTGTTAACACTCGGCACAATAACCCCATAGGCACCGGCATCCATAACCCTTTTGATAAGATTGGGGCTGTTCTCACCGACCCTCACCAGGGGCACCATGCCGTTTGCCTGTATGGCAATTATCAGCGGCAGCACTTCGGAGATACCGATCGAGCTGTGCTCCATATCAACTGCAAGCCAGTCAAAACCAGCCGGCGCAAGAATTTCCGGAATAAGCGGATGCGCGAGGGTAATCCAGGAGCCGTATGTCAGCCGGTGTTGACGCAAGGCTGCTTTAAGGAGGTTTTGTTGTATGAGCACTGCTTTAAACCGCCGCAAGATGATTATACAGAAAGCTACAGACTCTGCATTGAAACCATTTTACCGAACCGTGTTCCTTCAAGGGCTGTAAGTTCTTCATACGTTCCCTTTTCAATGATCCGCCCGTTATCGATAACATAAATGAAATCAGCACTTTTAATTGTTGAAAGCCTGTGAGCGATGATAACAACCGTCATTTTGCCTTTCAACTCCTCGATGCTTTTTTGAATGTACCACTCCGACTCCGTGTCGAGCGCGCTGGTGGCCTCGTCGAGAATCAGCAGCTGCGGGTTCTTGAACAGCTCCCGGGCAATGAAAAGACGCTGGCGCTGTCCGCCTGAAAGTTTTATGCCTCGGTCACCGACCACAGTATCATATTTCTGCGGCAATTCTTCAATGAATTTGTGACAGTAGGCCTGCCGGGCCGCATCATGTATGCGGCTGCGGTACTCCTCACTTTCATAGCTTCCCTGCCACAGGCTGATGTTGTTTGCTATCGTGTCGTCAAATACGATTGTTTCCTGGGTCACAAACCCGATCCGGCTTCGCCAGTCGCGATAGTCCAGTTCGTTATGGGGCACGCCGTCGATCAGAACAGTTCCGGCATCAGGCTTAAGCAGCAGCGTGACCAGATCCATCAGGGTCGATTTGCCTGCCCCGGACTCACCCACAATGGCAACCGTTGCGCGGTGGGGTATGGTGAGATTCAGTGAATCGATCACCGGTTCCCGGTCGTAGGCGAAAGTCACTCCCTGGAAAACAATACCCTGATCAAGGGTGCGGATTTTTCTGCTGCCCGGTGCCTCCTGGCGGGCCCGCACCTGATCGAACTCATCAATCGTCATCTCGATTCCGCCGACAGCATTCATAACTTTCTGCCAGCCACCCTGTACTGAAACAATTGTATTTATTGCACGATAGAAAAGAACAAGGCTTACAATAATAGGGGCTATCGGCTGTTTAAATAGCAGAATCTGGAAAAGCATAATTACAATCAAAAAAAACACTGCAACCGGCTCTTTAACCGCCGCGGTAAAAGCTGAAGCAACCTGCAGTTTGAGTTGATGCGTGGCAAGATTATTAATGCTTTTAACAGCATATTTTTCCAGTGGTTTCACTGCTCCTGTTGCCGATAGATATTTAAGTGACTGAAGAATTTGGATAAAAAACTTATACAAAATGTCGCTTTCTTTGCTCACTTTCCGTGATATTTTCTTTGTGAAATCAGAAAGAATATGAAATAGCAACAAAACAAATGCCCCACCACAGGCAGCCATCAGCGTAAATTGCCAGTTAAGGAAAAAAGCAAATAAAAGGTATCCCAAAACGGTTACAACCTGTGTGCTGAATGTGGCAAAAGATACAAATGAACCTAAAAAATTGTTGATTTGATTATTTAGAACATTAATAAAATGACCGGTATTCCTGGAAGCATAAAAGCTATACTCCATCCGAGTATAGTACCTCAGGAGTTTTGACCGGAGCATACGGTCAAGTCTGGACCTGAGCAAACCATTGAAACTGCCCTCGGAAAACTTCACAAATCCCTTCAGCAGAAAAACAATGCCGATGAAAGCCAAGACGCCAAGCTGCGTTGTAGAGAATCCGAAAAGAGCGAGCAGCTTCATTAACATATCGGTAGCTCCGCCGAGATCGCCATTTGTCATTTGTGAGGTTTTGAGCAGGGGCAGCAGCAGCATGATGCCAAGACTGTCGGCGCTGACCGAAACAAGGCTCAGGGCAAAAAGCACGAAAAGCTTGTTGCCGATGTAGCGGCGGTAAATGCCGAGGTAGGTGAAGTAGCCTGCAAATGGATTAAGGAATCGCTTCATTATATAAATACTCACTGAACCACCCGTTCGCTGCGCTCACTCAAGGCACAAAGGTCGCTAAGAAAACGGTGTCGGTCTATCAGCCGTGCCATAACTACTGTTCTTTTATCTGTTTTCATGTCTCCGTTTACAATGCGGACAATGCCGTCTTTCATGGCCAACAGTATCTCAATCGCCGACTGATTTTTCAAAATATGTCCGAATTTCCCGAACAAAGGCCCTGGATTGTTCCACCGACTGACGGCACTGATTCTCAGAAGGCATATACATATCGCCGTAGTCGGCGTCCTGGCGCAAATCAAAAAGTCGATGCAGCCATTTGGAAAACTTTTTATCGATCAGCCCCTTTTTTACATATTCACGATCAAAATACGAGATAACTCCGCTGTGTTTTGATACTTTCAACCTATTCTTAACCACCAGGGCCTGTAAAGAATAAAACATTGCATAATAGGATCTATTCAAGGCCCCACGATAATGCCCCGCCTCCAATAAAAGCTCTGCCTCAGAAAGTGCTTCCTCAGACTGTTGAAAACGATACCCGCAGAGTTTAAGAATATTCTGTTCATCGCTCACACCATTTCTCCTTCGCTGCGAACAGCATCCAGAAGGGGGCTGACAGACAGCGGCCCCTCGTTGAAATCACTTTCGGGGATAACAACTGTAGAAAGATGCTTATCATGCATGAGACTGACCTCCCAGGCAATGTCGCTGATCGCAAATCGGTCGTCAGGCTGCACCTTTGGAAGTACCACGCAAATATCTAAATCGGAATCAGCACGCCCGGAGCCCCGTACATAGGAGCCAAACACCCAAATCCGGGCAGCGGGATATACACTCCGCACCCTTTTGGCAAATTCTCGTAAAATTTTCATATGATCATTTTTCATATTGTTTGCCCCCGGCGTTGTTGTATTAATTTTTTTATTACCAACCACCTGCCTGTCCCGACACCCAGACGATGTCTATGACGGACGGCTTTGGGGTTGTTGACTCTGTTGAATAAATGGTTCATCTGAGGTGGAAAAAGCGAGGAAAAACAAAAAATATCACCGCCCGTCGAAGATCCCGACGCCCCGACAATGTCTATGTCGGGATCTTCGACAGTCGGGGCTCTCTTCGTTCGCTCAAGACGCCAAGGTCGCTAAGGGAAACCATTGTCTGGGCGCGGGGTGAACCGCGCACAGACAGGGCGCCTTTGGCAGTATTCAAAAATCATCTTTTATCACCCCATATGAAATATGGTTTCTGATTCATTTCAGCCTCCACATAATCAGAATTTATAAACTTGCATCTCACCGCAGACCCTTCGACTGTGCTCAGGGCAGAGAAAACATACTATGTTATCATTGCTGCTGAGAGGACAGCAATGATAACCGCTTCTCTCCGATCTTTCACCCTCTGCGGACTCTGTGTCTCAGTGGTGACAACCTTTCTCATTCCACATCGGCATAATAATATAAACTTTCTGACCGCCCTGGACTTCTCATACTGCCTTATTTTTTCCCTCCTGTACCAGCATCTCAAGGCCGACAGCCCATGCCCTGTCATCCAGGGGATACTGCTCGGACCCCGGATACACAACATACAGTTCATCGATTTTCAGATCCTGTTGAGCAATGTGCAGCGACCGGGTCAAACGCGGCGAATCCGTGTGCTTGATCTCATATCCTATTCTTTTGCTTCCATCAAAAACAAGCAGATCCAGCTCGGCCCCCCCCGTGGGTGGACCAGAAATAGCAGTCTCCTTGCCCGGCCCGATGAGAACGAAGGAGGGACTCAATGGCAAATCCCTCCCAGGAGGGCCCAAGCTTGGGATGAAACATAAGGGCTTCCTTTTCCTCAACCCCGACCAGCGAGTGAAAAATGCCCGAATCGCGTATATATATTTTGGAGGACTTGACCTGGCGCTTACTGATGTTCTCATGCCACGGCGGTAGCTGCCGGATCATGAAGGTGGATTCCAATATGTCCAGATAGCTTCGTATCGTATTATCTGATGCCCCGAACGACCGGCCAAACTCGGAGTAGTTGATTGTCTGACCGTGATAATGGGCCAGCATCATCCAGAATCGTCTCAATGCCCGGGCAGGAATGGAAAACCCGAGTGCGGGTATATCCCGTTCCAGAAAGGTGGTAATAAATGCCTTGCGCCAGGCAGCCGAAGCACGATCTGATCTTGCCAGAAAAGAGGGCGGGAACCCGCCGGCAAGCCAAAGCCGCTCTGTTTGATCTGCCCCGACCTCGTCCATGGAAAATGGTGCAAGCTCAATGTACCCGATCCTTCCTGCCAGGGTTTCAGAGGATTGGCGGAGCAGCTCCCGTGAAGCACTGCCAAGAATCAGAAACCGTGCCGGATTGTCCCGGCGGTCCACCAGAACCCGCAGGACTTCAAAAAGACCGGGTGCCCTCTGCACCTCGTCCATGACCACAAGACCACGCAGCCCTTCCAAGGCAAGCTTCGGAGCATCAAGACGAGCCAGATGAGTGGGATCTTCCAGGTCAAAGCGGGTCACCGGCCGGCTGTCATATGCGTCCGCATACATCCCGGCCAATGTCGTTTTGCCGCACTGGCGAGGCCCCAGCACGGCGACAACAGGATGGACTTCAAACTGAAAGCGAATCTGCTCCAAATACCCTGGACGATCAATCAAAACAAATTTTTCCTTGAAATTTCGATAAACTGATTCGATTTTTCAATTTCCTTGGGACGGCTTTGGGGTTGTTGACTCTGTTGAATAAATGGTTCATCTGAGGTGGAAAGAGCAAAAAAAACAAAAAATATCACCAAGACGCCAAGGTCGCTAAGGGAAACCATTGTCTGGGCGCGGGGTGAACCGCGCACAGACAGGGCGCCTTATGGGTCGGTGGCCGGGGGGTAGTTGTTTACCATTCGTTTTATGCCCTGCTTCATGAGCGGCACGTTCCAGTTCAGCAGATATTCTTTATGTCCTGCATTCTGTGTATTTTTTTTCGTGTACTTTTCATGACGATTTATTCAGCAGATCAAGATAATCCGTATTACTCATGCCAATAATCCGTAAATTATTTTTTATTACAAACACAGGGACTTCTTTGTATTTCGGGATAACTATCGGTCGAACCGCGCCGGGATAACAATAAATCAAATGATCTCCTCTGGTCCGCACATACTGACAGCCGGCTTTTTCAAAAACACGTACCAGTTCTTTGTAATGAGCAGGTTGTATCTTCATTAGCCGGTTGTTAAATCGCTATTTCAATCGGTGAAAATTCAACCAGCTTTTTTGATACCTCATACAGATCATCATTGCCTTTTTCCAAACCGCATTCTTCCAGAAATGTATTAAATGTGCCCATTTTCTGTGTTTCTTCAATAACTATTTGAATTGCCTCACATAAGTTTTTTTTAGCTTCCTGTATGTCCTGACCGCAGGATGAAATATCCATTTCCGGACAGTATGACACGTACATACTACCTTCTTTCCATATCTCTTCAGTTATGCGAAATCTCATTGTCATCTCCTATTGGGGATGTTGTTGAATAAGTTGAGTAAATGATTCATCTGAGACCCGCCTTAAGGGGAAAGACATTAAAAAAATCAAAGGCAAAAACAAATCTCACCGTCCTTTCTGTCCCCCGCCTGTGCGGGGCTTTGCTCAAGAGGCAAAGGTCGCCAAGAAAACGGTGTCGGCCTTGCGAATCGAATCATCAGAAACAATATGTTCATTTACAGATCCTGACAATCAGCAATCTGTATCTTTGATCACCTGCAGCACCGCATCTTTGAAGGCAAGAAAGTCATCCAAATGCCTGTGCAGAATCGTGATAACTATTTCGCTATCGACGCGTTCATACTGGTGCACGACGATGTTTCGAAATTTTGCCATTTTCTCCATCAACTCGGTTAATTGCGGTGACAGAAGCCCGGCCTCGGCAAGACTGGTGAAGGTATCGGCATAACTTACCGGCACACGCAGCTTTCTGTCCGAAATGATGTGACCGGCAATGTCGATGCACAGCTCGATCATGATCTGTAGCGTTCTTTCGACAATCCTCTGCACTTTCCAGTCGGCGGAATACTCCTCAACGGAGACAGAGGAAAACTCGCGTATCTGACCGAAATATTCCTCAAGCTCGGAAAGTTTTCTCAGAATCAGGGGTTTATCGACCAAACGCGAACCTCCTCTTCAGAATTGATTCTTCAAGTGAAGAAAAATCGAAATATTGTCTCATAATACGCGATTCGTAGCGGTGCCGCGAAAAAGGATTCCTCTCGGCAAGAACCGTGCGGCAACGGATTACTCTGGCCGCAAGCGGCAGCGATGCCGTGTTGAGGATGACAAGATCAAATGCAGCCTTTCCCAAAATGTTCATCATTTTTCCGGTTATATCAAGTTTCGCCTCACCGTAAGCGCAATCCTTTTTAAGATACACCGCAATGTCGATATCGCTGAGAACGTTCTGCTCCCCCTGGGCCACACTCCCGAACAGATAGGCAAATTCAACCTTTTCATCTCTTTCAAGCATGTGGGCCAGATATTGTAATTCAGTATTTTGCATTGGAATATTCAGCTTGTTCTCATCCCCGGCGACTGTATACAGCTCCGCCCTCTCGGATAATCATTCAAAGGGGGTTGTAGCCTCCTCAGTTAAAAAAAGCTTGATTAATTCATCATCAAGTTCCCTGCCGATATATTCAACTTTTTCACTATAATCAATATCATCAAAATAACAAAGCTGCTCTCTAAAAAGCTTTTCATTAATGCCGGTTCCAAAAATTTCCTTTGCCCTGGAGGAAACAGCTTTCAAATCATGATAACCCTTCAAAATACAGTAAAGATCGACATAGTCTTTCCATTTTGCCCGCCCCCCCAGGGCATACATCTTCATGGCGGCTAAATCAAGCAGCTCGGGCATTTTAATAATTCCGTCAAAATCAACCGGGTGTGCAACGGCATAAGGGAAGTTGAAAAAAGTTATCTTTACAGAATTTACAAGGACATGGAGCTGATCAAACGCCTCATATAAAACCCCTTCAAGAGCGAACCCCTCTTTGCCAATCCGGTTTCTAATATTTCCCCGCCTGATATCCTGAGTGGTAAAAAGGTCAAAATCTATAGACCGGCGGTGTCCGATATGCAGGGCAATTGCCGTTCCTCCCACCATATAAAAGTCTTTTGCGAAAGCCTTTATCAGAGGAATGAGGGCTTTCTGCTTATCCGAGAGGATTTCCGTATGCATGTTTTTGAAAATATAGTTTAAAAAAATGCTTTGTCCGCTGATGGTAATTTGTACGCCTTCCGGATATTTGCCGGTAAAAAATATCTGCTGCTGTTTTAATGCCGACCAAATCGAACAGTTTTTTTACACTTTTTTCATCCCCGTAATTCAAAATCGTCTCCACTAAAAGGTCCAGGCTTATATTAACTTTATCATCAGCATTGACACCCCAGAATAACGCTTCATTTTCCTTTATAAAATTTTGAATGTCTGTGTTCATGGTGGAGCTATTGTCAAATGTTGTGTTTAGGAGCTTAGGCGGCGATCCTTTCAACT
>CAZFIB010000119.1:0-10447 GCA_964518865.1 uncultured Thermodesulfobacteriota bacterium | reverse complement strand
CCGTCCTTTGCAGTAGCTTTGCTGCGGAGGGTGGCGGCACTCTCACCGGATACGGTGCGGTGTGTATCGAGATTGCTTTCTCACGCCGGGGGCGTGACTCGCAATGACGTTGTTTTTTAATGAAACGCAAAGAATTCCCGGGATTGTTTTCGGTCAGGCTCCGGGCGGTGACATGCGCTGAATTGTTCTGAGTGAAACAATAAAAACAAAAGATTTCCTGAGGAAAACCATCTATTTTCATGAAATTAGCGTTTTCTCAATAAAAAGACTACAAATCATGGTGAAAAGGTACGATAATAGTAGTGTAGGCTTAATCAAAAATTAATAATAGTTGTAATGGTTTTTGTGTGTTTACCTACAATCTCGGCCTGGTAGTGGGCAAAAAAATACAGCATGCTCTCAAGCTCGAAGCGCAGAACATTCGAGAAGCGATGGAATTATGGGCATTTAACAAGCGTGTGGTTCATTCTTCCAACTGGGACGCCGAACACATGACCTACAAGGGCTACCGGCTTATCTGTTTCGATACCGATGACCCGTCGGTCGAGCTCAAGGTAAAAGTAAAAAACAAATATCAGAAACAGCAGGAAAAAAAGTCGGCCATACCGCATCCCGACCAGCCGCCCCGCGAAGAGGAATACAACGGGCAGTCGCTCGGACCCGATGGGGATGTTGGAATGTCGATCAATCTGACCCCGCCCAAGGAAGTGCCCGACTTCAGGTTTCAGCAGACCTGGGTGTCTGATGATGACGAGAAAAAGAAGACAAATGTCGGGTTTGACGACGATTCGATTTGATTCTGATAAAATCAGGTATAAATAAAAGGCAGGATGTGCAAATCCTGCCTTTTTTATTGCATTTTTTACTTCACAGATCCCCTATCACATCTGCACTGCACCGGCCAGCGCCTTCATGACGAGCCTGCAGGCGTTCCGCAGCACCGGGCTTGCGCGTAAAACCGATGCAATATTCTCTGCATTTCTGTAATACAGCCCGACAAGCGCCCTACCGGCAGCCGTTCTGCTCAGCACCATGTCGCGCAGCTGCCGCAGGCCAGCAAGCGCCTGCCGGTCACCTGTAAGCACGTATGCCGCCGGACACAGGCCCTGAAAAGCAGGCTGCGCGATAAAGTCGATCCCCGTGACCGTCTGACCGGCAGCCACAGTCACCTCGGTCTCATAATACGCGGTCTCGACCGGATTCGAGAACGATTCCGACCAGGGGGTCAGGGCATAGGGACCAACGCTCGAGCCCCCGGTAAACGAAGAATATACCGCCTCGATAAAAATGCGGTAGGTTCCCGGGGTGACCGTAACGGCATAATCGCCGGTGTTCTGCATATAGTAGTCCGAAACGCTTGAAAAACGGCTGTAGTCCTCATCGCCGACCTGCACGGCAACGACATTCGCCCCCAGCACGGCTGAGCCGTCCCTCCAGGTGACGGTCCCGCTGATCGTGCCGTAGGCGGCGTCGACCACACCTGCATCAGCCGGGTACAGCAGGGTGAGCGCTGCCTCGTCGTCGGGATTCAGGTCGCCCAGCGAGGTGTCGTCATCGGTGGATGTCGGGAACATCGTCGGAATGTAGATGTCGTTTGCGACATCGCCGTCGCCCGCATAGTCCAAATTTATCTGGGAATGGTCAAGGCCGAAAAAATGGCCGAACTCATGCACGAACGTGGCCTTGAACTGCTCGTAGGTGAAATAGTCGGTGAACTTGCCGTTGAGAAGCGCCATTCCTTCGGTGAAAGTACAGCTCGTCTCATCATAGTCCGAGCCGGCAAACCCGATGATCGAGTCACTGGCCCCGGACCCGTAAAGCGAGTCGATAATCGAGCCGTCCTCGTCGAAAATCATGGGATTGATGCCGTCATTAAAATCATCGTACACGCTGAAATTGTCGGCATTGACGTTCTCTGCCAGGGCGCCGGCATTTTGAAGGGTCAGCGAAGCCGTGGCCACGCCCGCCCACACGTCGAAGGCCTCATCGACCAGCGTGGAGGCCTGCTCGTTCGTAAGGCTGCCGAGCGGACCCAGGTCAACGCTGTACTGCAGCGGAAGCGAACCGCTGCCGTACACGACAGTGCGCCCGTTGCAGGTCACCAGCGGCCCCCCGGCATGCGCGACGGAAGCAGCGATAATCAGACTCACACACAGTAGCGAGAGATATAGTCGTTTCATGAATTCCTCCTGCTGAGCTCAACGATTGTGACGTGCCTGCATGCTATTTCAGCACAGACTCGACAAGCGATAAAAATGTGTCATAGCCGATAGGGCCTTTGGCGCCGGGTGTGAAAGCGGTTCCGTCAGCGGTTCGCACGGCGTACGCGTCTGCCTTCATTCCCGTGAAAAGGTTTTTGTTGTTGCTGTCGTTGACGACCGTTTTCCCCGCTTCCGATTCGAGGATGAAAAACCGTCCCTGCCCGAGACCGACGGGCGAGGTGAACCCGAGCTCGCTTTTCGGATACAGGAACAGCACCACCGAATCGCCCTGCCTGATAAGGGGGGCGCGGCCGTGCCGCACGACCGTCCTGCTCATTGTGAAGCTGATGCGTTCCCGGCGGGGGCCCTTCAGTATTCTGAACGGCTTGAAATCATACACGATCTCGCCGCGGCCGGTTGCCTCGTCGACCGTCTCGGTAACAGCCGTGCAGGTCCCGGCGAAAATCCGTCCTGCGCTGCCGCACAGGTCCTCGAGGTTCATTTCCCTGACCAGCGCGGCTCCGCAGGCACAGGGCCAAACCATGACACCCAGCAGACACAGACCAACCCAGAATCGTTTCATGTGCATACCTCCCTGCTCTGTAAGTTGTGCTCCCCGTTTATCAGCGGGGTTTTACTGTTCAATCGAATTCTCCGACCAGCTCGAAGGCCCAGTCGGTGATTTTATCCCAGTTTCTGAAGTCGCCCTCTTCGAAGCCGGCGAGCTTCATCCTGATATACTCCAGGGGATACAGCTCGCTGTAGGAAAACCCGCCGGAGAGAATGCCGACGGAAACCGGATCGATCTGCGGATTGTCGTCGAGAACCGGCTCGACATACAGCTCAACGGCACGTTGGCGGCGATCAGGCGTATCGTTTTCATCTTTCAGGTACGTGCAGGTAATAAAGCAGGCGACTTTCCTGCCGGCAAGCTCGTCGGCGAACCGGCAGAGAAAATTTTCCGCTCCCGGCAGCCAGTAAAAATAATATATGGGGCTGCCGACGATCACGGCTTCGTAGCGCGAAACATCATCGACATCGCGGGCCATGCGCACATCCACGCGAAAGCCCATGAAGCAGAGCACCTGGGCGATGCGATCCACGATTTCAGCGGTCGAGCCGTGCCGGGTATCGTAGGCGATAAGCACCTGCCGGTCCTTGAGTGTGGTGAACCCGCAGGTATACTCGATAACATCGCCCGGCCGCTCCAAGTGGGCCTGCGCCGGGACGGCAAACAGCGCACCCAGGCACAGCAGCAGCGCGGCAGCCCGGGCCGCATGCACCGAAACAGTGCGCAGACGACGGTTGTGACGTGATTGTGTTTCCATTGCAGCCTCCTCGTGTGATTGGTCCTGTGACGTACCTGTACTGCTCATCATATAAAAAATATACGCTGTTTTTCAATGACTATTACTGAATACGCTGCAGGTTCCACCGCAAACGCGTTTCCTTTGACCGTATCTATCTATATACCCTGTTATTTTTATAAAAACCACCTCTTCCGGTGATTGACACCGGTAAAAATTACACTAAAGTAAGTAGTCAATTCATTGTCGGCCGTGTCATACAGCCTGCTTCGCCCCTCGCGGAGCAGGCTTTTTTATAGAAATACGTTAAAAAATCGAACTATAGCCGTTCTGCGCAAAGCCCACGATGGCTGATCTCAAGAAAAACGATGTGCCTGACTGAAGCAACTGAAAGATAAAACCAGCACCTCAGATCTGCCGTTTTTCGTAATCGACGAGAAAGGAACAGGTATGTTCATTACGCTTGCACACAATCCTCAGAGAAAAAGAATTGCAAAAACAATAGCCGTGCTCGTAGCAGGCAGCTGTTTTTTTAATTTCTCCTGTCTTGTGAATATTGCCTATGCATACAAAATCGACAGCAACACGCTTGCATTGAAAAAAACCGCGTTGAACGCATTGCCTGAAATAAAGCCTCCCCGCCGTTCCTCCCGGGGTGAAAAAATATCAGGCGGAAACGTTATGCTGCAGCCTGATGCGCTCATTGAATATGTCGGAAAAATCCAATCCATTGAGCACCTGCTCGATGATCTGGAAAATAAAATTGAAGACGGTGAAGACACGTCCATTGACCGGCGCCTGCTGATTGCAGCACTGTCGGGATTGAAGAAATTGCGCAGGGAAGCAGGAAACAATTTCGATCTGATGCACGGGAAACTCGAAAAATTCAGCAAACGGCAGTCGTCAAAAAGTGCAATCGCAGCATGTGAAGCGCTTGCAGAAAACAAACATGCGTTCGAAAAAAGCAGTACGGCGTTTTTTCAAAAGCTGGAAAACATGATGCCGGACCTTGAAAAAAAAAACCGGCGCCGTTCGATCAAGCGTCTCAGGAGGATGCTGCCCTTACTGAAACAGTATAAAGAGCGAAAGCCGGCCATCCACAAAAACCCTCCTGCAGGCAGGTCCAGGAACAGGGTGCCGACAGAGCCCCGCACTGAAAGCATGTGTCTGCCCGTGTATGCGTCACACGGGAATTCTGACAACAATTATTCCGGGTCCGGCAGCACTGCTCCCAATAACGCGGACCTGCAGGAAACCATCGACATTACCATTACCCCGGAAATCCGCGATCTGGCCGCCCGCCTCAACCGCTCTCCGGCCCGGATATTTGAATGGGTTAAAAACAACATCCAGGCTGAATTTTATTACGGTTCTCTGAAGGGCGCACAGGGCACCCTGCGCAAACTGGCCGGCAACGACACCGACACCAGCTCACTTCTCATGGCGCTTTTGCGCGCGGCGAATGTTCCGTGCAGATATGTTGTCGGCATGGTTCAGATTCCCATGGCGGGCGCACAGGCACTGACCGGTATCGAGCATGCGCCGAATGTCGGGCGCTTTCTGGCAAACGCCGGCATACCGGTCTGGAACACTTCATCCGGCGATATAAGATTCGAACACACCTGGGTTGAAGCCTATGTCGACTATCTGCCCTATCGGGGATTCAAAGCAGGAACCGGCGACACCTGGGTACCGCTGTCACCGTGGTACAAAATGTATGAAAACAATCCCGGCGCCGACCTGACAGCGCTGTGCGGTTTTGACAGAGAAGCCTTCATGCAAGAATACATGCAAAGCGTTGCTTCGGAAAGCCCCCTCGCTGCGTTTAAACTCTATTTTGAAAACTGGTTTGAAGAACACGGTCCCGGCAGCAACTGGCAAAAAGGCCTCGCCGTACGAACGCTCACGGAAGAACAGTTCCCCATACTGCCGGCAACACTTAACATGGATGTTGTCGCCCACATCGGCGAATACGCCGAACTGCCTGCAGACATGCGCCACAGCCTTGCTGTTGAAATACCGGAAGCGGATATTGCCGTCAGCCTGAATGTCTGTGACATTGCCGGGAAAAAAATCACGTTTTCATACCCGCCGGCAGACAATGCCACGCGCAAAATAATTGAAGAAAGCGGGGGCCTCGAAAACGTGTTCCCGCTCAGCGTTGACCTTTCACCGGTGCTTGCCATAGAGGGTGAAGCAACAGCCGTGGGAACAACCGTAAACGCCGGTTTCGAGCACACACTGCGCACAACCTTTTTTGTGCCGGGATTTGGACACGACGCCTGCACCTACAGCGTCGTAAGCGGCGGCATGTATGTTGTCGGGATCGATCCCCTGCTTGTTTCGAACAGGTATTTGTCCGGCCGCATCGGCTCCTTCAGCCGTGAGACCGGCGCACAGACAGACGAAGGCCTTTTCCTGGCAATGATGAAATATTTTCAGAACCGCCGTTCTGCAGACCGGGAGATAGCCGACCTGGAGAACGTTCAGGTGCTGCAGGAAACCAGCGGTGCGGTCATCGGCAGATCCTACCGGGTCGTTACCAATACTTTCGGCCTGCCTGTGGCGCTCGAGAATAACGGCTACTTCATGGATGCAAAACGGGATGTTATCACTCCGGTATCGATAGCAGGCAACCCTGATCGCGAAAAGGATTTTATGTATATCCGCGGGTATAACAGCTCATTTCACGAGCATGCTGTTTTTGAAGACTTTCTCAACCTCGAGGCGGTGTCAACGATAAAGCTCCTGCAGATAGCAGCCGATCGCGGCATGCCGATATACGATATCGATGAGAGCAATATAGACGACATTATTCCACTGCTCGGTCATGACGGGGAGGTTGTCGAAGCAATAGAAAATGCCGTAAATCAGGGTCTCACGGTCACCGTGCATGAGGACCCACTGCAGGTCGAGGCGTTTCAGGGGTGCGGGTATATACAGCGGCATCCCGAAACGCATGCTGCCGGGTACATGCTGAGCGGGGGTACGGCCGGTGCCGCCTCAGTTTTGACCGACATGCAGAGCGAAGTAATATGGAAAACCGGCGATGCGGGCACCACCTGCGGCAACCCGGTCAGCATGGCAAGCGGCAACAAGTTCCAGGAAGAAACCGATCTTGTTCTGACCGCCCCCGGCATACCGCTTTCGATCAAGCGTTATTATAATTCCTTCGGCAACTGGAACGGGGCTTTCGGCCCCGGTTGGACATTCACCTATGACGAGCACCTGACGGAAAACAGCGCTGACGGATCGGTCGTCTACCGGACAGCTGACGGCAGAGTCTTTACCTACACCGAACATGAAGGCGCCTACCGTGCCGAGCCCGGTAATTACAGAGAGCTTACAAAAAGTGCGGACGGATTCATCCTGCGTGACAAAAACGGTACAAAACGGCTGTTCGATGCAGGCGGCAGGCTGACCGCCCTTGTCGACCGCAATGAGAACACCGTCAGCCTCACCTACACGGACGGCATCCTGACCTCCGTTACAGGCCCGGCAGGACGCACTGTTCTGTTTTCATATAATGAAGACGGGAAAATAGCCGGCATTACCGCACCGGGCGGCAATGTGTGGACATATGACTATGAGGGGCAGTACCTCGTCGGGGCAACAGACAATGCCGGCCGGACGGTAAGCTATACCTACCGCAACGGTTACCTTTCATCGCGCAGCGAGCCGGAAGGAAAAACCGTTGTCTATGACTATTACGAAAACGGCAGGGTGCACACGGAACTCCTGCCGAACGGCAGTGAAATCGTTTTCAGCTACAACGCCCCGCTTGCCGTAACAACCGTCAGGGGCGGCTGCTGCTCGGTTTCCCATCATTACCATAACAAGTGGGGGCTGAGCACGGGGTACCTGGATGCACGCGGCTATGAGGAGCTGTATGCCTATGACGACAATCTGAACAGGATCAGGGTAATCGATAAAAACGGCGGTATTGTGAAAAGCACATATGATGACAAGGGAAATGTGCTGGCAAAAACCGACCAGCTGAACCAGACTACACACTATGCCTATGACCCTGAATACAGCCGGGTGCTGAGGGTTACCGATGCCGAGGGCAATACAACGATCAATACCTATGACGACAACGGAAACCTCGTCAAAACCGTTGATCCGGAAGGGGTATCGCTGGAAAACGATTATTACGATAACGGGCTGGTCAGAACAACCGGAAGAAACGGCATGATAAAAGCAGCGTTTACCTATTATGCCGACGGGTCTGTGGCATCGGTTACCGATTCAGACAATAACACCTCCTCGTTTTCATATGACGAGCTCGGCAGGCTTACCGGCAAAACCGATGCCAACGGACACACGACCAGCTACGAGCTTGACAAGGCCGGCAACATACTCACCACGACCGATGCGGAAGGCAACAAAACGCACTTTACCTATAACGGGCAAAACCTGCGCACCACCATGACCGATGCCAGGGGCAGCACCACGACCTATGACTACAACAGCTACGGCAAGCTCATAAAGGTTACCGACCCCATGGGGTTTGAAAAAACCTATACCTACACAGAAATGTATGAGCTTGAAACAGAAACGGACAAAAACGGCAACACCACCACCTACATATACGACGAGTTGCGGCGTGTAGTAGAAAAGCGCTACGGCGACGGATCGGTTGAAACGTTTTCCTACGACCCCCTCGGAAACATACTCAGGGCTGCAAATGAGGAAGGTGCGCATGTGCAGGGATTCGATGCTGTTGGTCGGCTGATAAATTCGATCGATACGTTCGGTCAGACCATTTCGTACAGCTATTATGCCGATGGAAACCGCAAATCGATGACCGATCCCCTGGACGGGGTGACACAGTATATCTACAACGAAAGCGGGCAGATTGCATCAATCATCGGACCTTCCGGAAAAATAACACAGTACTACTATCAGGACGGGCTGCTTCAGAAGACTGCCCACCCCAACGCAACGGAAACGTTTTATGAATACGACCGCGTCGACAGAATAATCAGCATCACCACCCGCAAACAAAGCGGCGATGTTGTTGCAGACATTCACTATGAATACGATGCCGTCGGCAACCGTATCAGCATGACGGACAACGAGGGCCTGCACACCTATCAGTATGACCGGCTCGACCAGGTCGTTCGGGTGGAGTATCCTGACGGCACCTTCAGCGAATACACCTACGATCCTGCATATAACCGGCAGACCCTGATAACGCCCGACACAACCATACAGTACGCCTATGACGACAATAACCGCCTGCTGTCTGCCGGAGGAGTTGAGTTCTCATATGACAACAACGGCAATCAGACCGGAAAGACGGAAAACGGTGAAGCGACCAGCTATCAGTTTGACGTAAAAAACCGGCTGGCTGGCATTACCTGCAGCAATGGCGCAGAAAATGTATTTACCTATAATGCTTTCGGGCAGCGAATCACCCGGCAGGACAGCTTCAGCACAACCCATTACCTGTATGACGGGCAGAATGTGCTCATGGAAACGAACGGAGAAGGCGTCATCAACAGCGCGTTTGTCAACGGCGTCGGATCGATCGGCCCCCTGTACAAGAAAAACGCGCGCGACGAATACACCTGGTTCGTCAAGGATGCGCTCGGCACCTCGACGCACCTGACAAATGAAGCAGGCGATGTAACGGCATCCTACACCTATGATATCTTCGGTTCCGTGCGCAGCTCAACGGTTATCGATGACCGCGGCATAAAGAATCAGTATACCGGCAAAGAGCTTGATGATGAATCCGGGTTGATGTATTTTGGTGCCCGGTATTATAATCCCGAAGTCGGGCGGTTCATTTCGGCGGATACCTATACCTGGGGACCGGATGATGAGCGGGGGAGTAATTCACAAGAAATCACTATTGTTATTGCTCACTTAGGTGCTAAACAGCCTGAGAATTTTAATATCTATAATTATACAAAAAACAGCCCGACCAAATATGTTGATCCTGATGGTCATTTTGTTTTTTTAGTTGCTTATATTATGATCGGCCTTGTAATATCTTCATTGATGTTGATTGTTAGAAAATGGACTGGGACATTGGGAAAAAATCAAACAGAAGTAATGGCTGGAATGTTTTTCGATTTTGCAACGGGTTTTGGTTTGGGTGGAATATTGGCAGGTACATCAAAAGCTTTATTAGCTTCAATATGGGCAAATTTTGCAACAACTTTATTAACAGAGTTTTTAGGTACAAAGAGTTCATTAAATCAATCGCTTGATGCCGCAAAAGCAGCGTCTCTTGCTGTAAAATGTTTAATAAATGACTTGAGAAATCTGCCGGATGATTTCTCTAATTCAATTTCACCATGTAAATGGTAGAACTGATGGTAATAAAACTAAGAGCTTAAGAGGTTCAGCGCATATGGTAAATGTTAAGATCATAGGTGGAATAGTCATAATAATAGTTACCTTACTTGCTCTTTATTACCGTAAAAAAGAAAAAACTGTAAAGGTTAAAAGTATAGATGACTCGACAACAATACCTCCTCAATGGAAGAAAATTGTGCTTGGCTTGTTTATCATCATTGTTGATTTTGCTTTATGGTTTAATACAGTATTAATATTTGAATTAAATCTTAAAGAACATTTTTGGGCAAACTTTATTGTATTTGCTGTTTTTGTTGTTACCCTAGGTGCAGCAATTGTACTAATTACTATAGGTCTATTTGATTTGATTCGTCATTGAGGGACTAACAGCGCTATGGCAGAAAAGGGGTCACCCATTAAAGGTTTCCTGTCAAGTAAATAAACCTCTCCCCTATAGCAAAATCGATCTTTTTTTTGCTTGCAGGACTTCGCCACCCACCACCACGACGCCTGTTTCCGGTACCGTTATTTCGTCTTTACCGGTTTGCGAACCATTTCGCACCTGTCACCCATCTGGAGAGTTATAACTGAAAGTTGTGTTTGAGAGAAAAAGCGGTGTATCCTTTCGGA
>CAZFIB010000118.1:0-10512 GCA_964518865.1 uncultured Thermodesulfobacteriota bacterium | reverse complement strand
CGTAGTGCATCGAAATATCATAGCTTTTTGAAATCGACTGTCAAAGATTAGTTTGACATACAGCAGTCATAACAGGTATGCTGCACTGTAAGACTGTTCAGCTGCGGAGGCGTTATGAGTCTGAAAGATTTTTTCATCCCAGTCAAAAGCATGTCTGGGCAGGAAGCACGGACATTCATGAACGACCACGGGGAGGGCACCTATACGCTGCTCGATGTGCGGCAGCCCGGTGAATATGAGCAGGAGCACATACCCGGTGCGCGCCTTGTGCCGCTTCCCAGTCTTCCCGACAGGTTCGGCGAGATAATGAAACATGAGCCCGTTATCGTCTACTGCGCCGTGGGGGGGCGCAGCCGGGTTGCCGCCCAGATGCTTGCGGGAGCAGGCTTTACGAATGTCTATAACCTGAGCGGCGGCATAAAGGGCTGGAACGGACCCACAACCGAAGGCCCGCCGGATCTTCACCTGGCATTTGTGCAGGACATCAGTGAGCCTGAACAGCTTATTGCCTTTGCCTGGCACATGGAAGAGGCGCAGAGGACGTTTTACCTGAAAATGCAGGAAACGGTCGCCGATCCGCAGGCAAAAGAGCTGTTTGCAATGCTGGCCGGTATGGAAGATCTGCACAAAAAGCGCGTGCTTGAGGTCTGCGAGCTGGCGGGCATGGACGTGATGAACGTAAAAAACATCGATACCGAGCTGCTCGAAGGAGGATTGCACAAGGAAGCCCTGCTTGAGCACTACCGTGAATTCCTCGACAGCCTCGGCAGTATCGTCCAGGTAGCCATGATGCTGGAAGCCCGGTCGCTGGACCTGTATCTGCGCCTCTCCCGTGAGGTTAACAACGATTCCATTGTAAGCTTTCTGGTTTTGCTGGCAGGAGAAGAAAAAAAGCACCTCGAACAGCTCGGCGAATTGCTCGAGAAAAAAAGGTAATGCATCCCGCACGCAGCATGTCGGTAGTGGCTCATGCTGATCATGATTAAACAGAGCGCTGACCAGCATGCACCGGGAATGAGGGCATTCCACCGTTAGGATATTGACAGCAATGACACAGCACCTGGTTCTGGCCGGCGGCGGCCATGCCCACCTGAGTGTTCTTAAAAACCTCAAAAACGTAACCGGCCGGGGCCATCGTGTTACGCTTGTAAGCCCTTCCCCGTTTCACTACTACTCCGGCATGGGTCCGGGCATGCTTGCGGGCATCTATCGCCCGGAAAAGATCAGGTTCGACGTTCGCAGCATGGCTCTCAGCGCCGGGGCCGGCTTTGTCGAGGCCGGGGTTCTGAAAATCGATCCGGCTGCACGCCGCATAGAAACCTCTGCCGGCGAGTCTCTGACCTGCGATGTCATGTCGTTCAACACCGGCAGCCGCATCCGGTCGGCGCCGGTGATGGCTTCTGAAAACGTTTTCACGGTCAAGCCGATCGAGCAGCTGCTCGCCATGCGCTCCTATGTGCTGGAAAGGCTGCAGCAGGCACGGCTCCGGCTGGCTGTCATCGGCGGCGGGCCGGCCGGTATCGAAACGGCGGGCTGCCTGTGGCGCCTTGTGCGTGATGCAGGCGGAAAAGCAGATATTACCCTTGTTGCGGGGCGCCGGCTGCTCGGCGGTTTCCCTGAGCGCGCCCGCAGGCTTGTGCGTTCATCGTTTTCCCGGAGGGGTGTTTCCGTGCGGGAAGGGGTGCGGATGGAAGGTATGGATGCGGATACCGTATGTCTCGACAGCGGCGAGAAACTGGCCTTTGACGCCGCGGTGCTGGCAACCGGGATACGGCCGTCCCCCGTATTTGCAGACTCCGGGCTGCCGACAGCCGAAGACGGCGGCATGTGCGTGAACCGCTTTCTTCAGTGCGAACAGCACCCGGAGCTGTTCGGCGGCGGAGACTGCATCTGCTTTGCACCGCGGCCGATTGACCGGGTCGGCGTGTATGCCGTCCGTCAGAATCCGGTTCTGCAGCACAACCTGCTCGCAGCCCTGGAGGGACGGCCGCTGAAGCCGTTTGTCCCCCAGGAGCGCTACATGCTGCTGTTCAATATGGGTGATGATCGGGCTGTTTTCTGCCGCGGCTCCATAGTGGCGGCAGGCCGCCTGCTCTACCGCTTGAAAGACTACATCGATAGAAGTTTTATGAAAAAATTTCAGGATGTTCCGTGAATGCTGGTATGCATCGCACGCTTTGTGCCGCCCTTTTTTTGTTTGCCGGTTCTGACGTCAGCGCCGCGCCCGTGCCGGATTTTTCAGCCACTTCCCTTCAGCCGACTGCTTATTCCGCCGGGCTGTGCAGCATGGCTGATGAGGAGGTTACAGGTCTGCTTGAGGACCTGCACACACGCTTTCCGTTGTTTCAAAAACGCCTTACGGCTCTTGCCCGCCGGTATGTCGGATGCGCACCTTATGTCCGGGACCCGCTGGACTGCGAGCAGGAAAACTGGCTGCCCTTTCGCAAAACAAACTGCACCATGTTTGTCCTGTATGCAGCAGCCCTTGCAAACAGCCGCTCGCTCACCGAGGCCCGCTGCCATATGCGCTTTCTTCACTACCGGGGCGGAGCGGTCGGGTTCACGACACGGTATCACTTTACCGCCGACCGGATAACTGATCCGGCAAACCGCTATTTTTCAGACTGCACGGCAGGCATGGTAAAAGACGCAGCCGCCCTGAAGCGGGCGGTCATTACCCTGAACAGGAGCAGGTCTGGCCGCGCCTTTTTCAAGGGCCGTCTTAACGGCTGGACCAGAACCGTGACCATCGATTATCTCCCCCGGCAGGGCTTTTTGCCGTCAGTGCTTGCCGGGGTCCCCGAGGCTGTCGGCATAGCTTTTGTAAAAAAAGAGCTCTGGGACAGCGGAGTCCTGTTCGGCCATGAGGGTCTGATCATCGACGGTGATCTGTATCACTCTTCACCCGGCAAAGGCGTACATGTCGTCCCTGATTATCTTGCAGCCGTTTTCCCGGATTCCTCATGGGAAGGGATTGTTTTTTTTACCCTCAATGCGGTTGCCCTGCCGGAGTGTGAAAAATAAAGCGCCCAGCCCGCCCTGACTAAAAAAGGGCTGCTCCGGGTGAGGCTCTCATCCGGAAATCCTATGCGTATTTCGTCCACGGCAGATCCGGTGCCCACTACCGCCTGAAATGACTCTCCTTCAAAGAACGGTTTTCCTTTATTGTTGGGGGAATATTAAGTTGCCCCTGTATATTAATAAATTATTATTCTTATTAATTTTGTATTAACCCGGCTGATGCCTCCCGGTAAAAATTAATTCATGTTAAAAAATGAAAATTTCAAATCATATTGAAATACAATATATTGTGTTATATTTTTATTGACACACAATATTAATTTCAATATACTTCACACAATTAAAAAAATGTTAAAAATAATTTAAGGCGGCATTAATGCCATCAAAATGCACATAATCAGCTGATATTCTATGTAAGAATCAGCAGAGAGGGGAGTTTGTTGACATCCGACCAACAAAAGCACAGGTTTTTAAAAAATAACACTTTTTTACTTTCAGGCCCCGGTTCCCTGGTTGCGCTTTCGGTTACAGGAATACTGGCAGCCGGGTGCACACCGCAGGCCGACCTGCTGCCGGAACGAACGCCGCCTGCTGTATCCGGAAAAGCCCCGGGAGACGGCTCTGAAGAAGCGGCCGGGCAACGATCGGCTGCACAGTCACAGGGAAAAGAGCAGCGTTATCTCAGGACCCCCGCGACCTATACCGTACAAAAGGGCGACAGCCTTACCGGCATCGCCGAACGATTCAAGATAGGTCATCATGAAATCGCAGCCGCTAACAATATCCGCTATGACCAGCAACGCAACTGGTATGTGCTGTATCCCGGACAGACCCTGATACTGCCCGGAAAATATGCAGACCTGCAAAAATCACCTGCCGAGTATCCCGGTGATGCAGTGACACTGAAAAACGACGGCCGGCAGCGTGATTTTTTCTATCATCTCGTACGCAAAGGAGAATCCCTCTGGAACATTTCCCGCAGGTACGGTGTTCAGATACACCGCATCGCTCAGGACAACCGTATCGCCGATCCCGGGAACATACTCTACGGCACACTGCTCAGGATACCGGCTGCAGAGCATTCCTCCTGGAATGACAAACCGTTCGGTGAAATGGACCGGCAGGATAAAATCCGCTTTTTACAACAGCGAACCATTCAGGACGGACACCCCTACCTGCACCTGATTGTCGATATCGCCGAAGAATACGGTATCGATGCCAGGCTGTATGCATCACTCATATGGGAGGAGAGCTGGTTTCAGGCTGATGCCCGCTCTCAGGACAACTGTCTCAAGCTTGCGCAGCTCGATCCGCGCTTTCATCGTGTTACTGAAAATATCCGGGAAAACTTCAAAAAAAGTCTGCGCTACCTCAGGCACGAATTCGTTTTTTACCGGAACAAGGGCTTTGACATGCGCTCGGCGACCATCTGTGCTCTGGCGGCATACAACGGCGGCAACACCCGCATCAGGCGCTATATCCGCCACGGCCGCTGGGACGGCATACATATCGAAACGCTTCCGCTGAAGGAAACCCGCGATCACCTCCGCAAGGTACTGAAGCGCTGCCGCGACAATTATCACGCAGTGCTGTAAGGTCTCTTGAAAAATACCAGAGCAATTTTCTGTTTTCTGCAGCCGGCTGTTTTTTGTCATTTCGACCGCAGGGCTACAGGTCGCTTTCCGGGAAAAGGGTTACCAGCGAGTCCAGACCGTCCTCGATTTCCATGGTCATTATCTGGGCCAGTGAATTCAGGATCACGATCGCGTTACGGTCCGCGTCCTTGCGGGCAACCTGCCTGATGCGTCGCAGGATGCCTTCATTGACCTGCTGAACCCTGGCATAGTGGTCTTTTAGGGACTGCAGGCTCAGATCAAACGAGCCGCCGCGCTGCTGCCTGAAATACTGCCTGAGAAAGTAAAATCCCGTCAGGCGTATAGCTGTTTCCTGAGTGGTCGCAAAAGGAAGGTGAAAGCGGGCCATGGGCTTGAAAAGGTTCATCTCGGGGCAGGTGCTGGTTGCCATGACTATGCCGAATATGGAAAACAGTCCCTCCTGAACATCGGTTTTTTTACTGTATGTTCGCTCGGGTGTCGTGCAGCGGACACGACAGACGTCGAAGGAAGGAACATCCTTGAACTCTTCAACAAGGTCGGCGATGTTGACCGCCAGGGGGCAGCGCTCGTGCTGCTCAGGGCTCAGGGAACAGCAGCTGCAGGTAGCGTAGCCGAGGTCTGTCCAGGCGGGCAGCGGGACCGTGCTTGTCCGCACGGCGGTAATGGTGTCCGTGTCGAGCCGAATCTCGAAGCGCTTGTGTTCGTGGGTCTCGAATTCGAACTCATACGTAATGCTGTAATATTTTTCCATGGTGCGACCGTATTGCAGTGTATGATACACCTTGTTTCTGTTTCGACGCCGGGCTGCAATGCTCGGCGCGTATCCAGGACCGTATCTGCCGGGCAGCGTCCCTACAGTGCTTCGGCAAAGTCCACTACCAGTTCGGCCGTTTCTTGCAGCAGCGCATCATCTTCATCCGCTTCAGTCTGATTGTCCGCATACAGATCATCAAGAGCAGTAACGGGTGTCAGGCCCTTCGCTGTTCGGCGGCTGTTTTCAAGGGCGAGCCGTTCCTGCTCGGCCTGTCGCAGCTCCTGCTTTCTGAGAAATTCATTGAGCGATACGGTTGTTTCAGCGCGCGTTTTTTCGAGATGTTCGATCAGACCGACGAGATATTCATAATCGGGATTATGCTTGATGCGCTCGTAATGCTTTTGGAGCAGCCTTGCACGAATGCCCGAAATATCCGGCAGCGGTGCATGGCTCACCTCTGCAATCGTATCCCAGGGCAGTGCTTCCGGCAGGGCGCTTTCACCGATATCGTCGGGGTTATACGGACTGGGGAACAGAATATCGGGCGTTATGCCCCTGTTCTGCGTGCTTCCTCCCGTTATGCGGTAGAATTTTGCAGACGTCAGCTTCAGCTGCCCCCGGCTCAGCGGAATCAGTGTCTGAACCGTTCCCTTACCATAGGTCTTTCCGCCGACAATGATACCGCGGTTGTAATCCTGAATTGCAGCGGCGAAAATCTCTGATGCCGATGCGCTGAGCCGGTTGACCATAACGGCCATGGGTCCCCGGTATGCAACACCCGGATTGGGGTCCTGCAGCACTTCTACATTGGCCTTTTCATCTTTTACCTGTACTATCGGACCTTTATCGATAAACAGGCCGGTGAGCAGACCCACCTCCTGCAGGGCACCGCCCCCGTTGTTGCGCAGATCGACGATAAGGCCGTCGATTCCCTGCTTGTCAAGCTCCACCAGCAGGTGCTGCACGTCCCGGGTCGTGCTTTTAAAGTCATCCCTGCCGGTTTTCAGGGCCTGGAAGTCAAGATAAAAGGTCGGGATAGTGATGACGCCGATTTTGTGCTCCCGTCCGGCACGGGAAACAGACAGAATTTTTTTCTGCGCAGACTGCTCTTCAAGCTTGACGGTGTTGCGCTTTATGGAAACGATTTTTCTCCGGTGCTCATCTGGGGCATCAACCGGGATAACTTCAAGATGCACCATAGTGCCTTTCGGCCCGCGAATCAGCTCGACAACGTCATCGAGACGCCAGCCGACAACATCGACGATATCACCGTCCTCCTGACCGACGCCGACGATTCTGTCCGCCGGTTTGAGCTTATTGCTTTTATCGGCGGGTCCGGCCGGGATAAGCCTGACGATTTTCGTATATTCGTTTTCCGACTGCAGCACCGCACCGATCCCCTCGAGCGTGAGACTCATGTGGATATTGAAATTTTGGGTTTCCTGCGGTGAAAAATACTGGGTATGCGGTCCGAAAATACGCACCAGGGCATTCATGTACAGCTCAAAGACATCGTCGCTGTTGAGCTGCAGCGCCCGGTTTTTCCGGCTGCTGAATCTTTTGGTAAGCACCGTTCGGATTTCGTCGTTCTGCTTGTCGGCCAGCTTCAGGCTGATCACGCTGTTTTTAAGCCGCTTGGACCACAAGCGGTTCATATCCCGGAGCGTGGCCGGCCAGGTATCGTCCTCCCTGTCGGTATCGAGACGTTCATCAGGCGGGAATGCAAGTTTTTCAGGGCCGCTGCCGAGGAGCTTCAGAACAAAGTCAAGACGGTCGGCAATGCGCTTCCGGTAGCGGTTGAAAATAATATAGGCGGGTTCCAGTCCTCCGTTTTGTATGCTGTCGTCAAGCGCGTAGCGGTATTTTTCGAATTCCGCAATGTCGGAGGAGAAAAAATACATCTTTTCAGGATCGATATCCGAAAGATACCGGTCGAACACTTTCGAAGAAAGACGGTCGTTAAACGGAAGGCGGCGGTAATGGCTGCGCTGCAGGTGCCGAACGACTTCCCTGCAGACAATCGCCTGTTCCGGTTGCGGGCTGATCTGCTGGTTTGCAGGCGTCCGGGAGACATTTTTCTGCTGTGCCTCTCCGGAGGAACAGGCCCCCAGCAGAAGCACAAGCAAAAGGCGTAAAAAAACCGCGGAACCTCTATTCAACTATATACCGCCTTCCGGAGAATTGTGCCGGTCAGTTCGATTTTCTGCCGGCAATGCCTTTTGTAGCCTTGGAGGTTTTTTTAGCCTGCTCTTTGGGACGCAGCTTGCGCGTTGCGGCACCCGCCTGCCACATCTCCGAGTTTGCCATGGTGCCGAGTTCCTTCTGGAGCTGCTGCTGGTAGTTCGACCGTCCGCATGAGTTCAGTACCCGGCGGGTTTCAGCACCGGTTTTGACGCGCTTGTAGAGTTCCTTGAAAACAGGCATGACCGCTTTTTTGAACTTGGGCTTCCAGTCAAGTGCGCCGCGCTGGGCGGTTGCAGAGCAGTTGAGGTACATCCAGTCCATACCGTTTTCATCCACGAGCCGTATAAGGCTCTGGGTGAGCTCTTCGACGGTTTCGTTAAACGCCTCACTCGGGCTGTGGCCGTTCTGGCGGAAGACATCGTACTGAGCTTCCATGATACCGGCCAGCGCGCCCATCAGGACGCCGCGCTCGCCGGTAAGATCGCTGTACACCTCGTGCTCGAACGAAGTGGGAAACAGATAGCCGGACCCTATGGCGATTCCGAGAGCCAGGCAGCGTTCCCGGGCCCTGCCGGTTGCGTCCTGGTGCACGGCAAAGCTTGAGTTGACGCCGGCGCCTGAGAGGAAGTTGCGCCGCAGCGAGGTGCCGGAACCTTTCGGCGCGACCAGCACGACATCGACATCCTCGGGCGGGATAACTTTTGTCTGGTCGCGGTACACAATAGAGAACCCGTGGGAAAAGTACAGCGTATCGCCGGCGTTAAGGTTTTTCTTTATAACGGGCCATATTGCTTTCTGGGCGGCATCCGATACGAGCATTTCAATTACCGTTCCGCGGCGTGCGGCTTCCTCGATGTCGAACAGTGTTGTGCCCGGCTTCCATCCGTCCTTGACCGCCCTGTTCCAGTCTTTTGTAAATGCCCGGGACTGACCGACGATGACCTTGAATCCGTTTTCCTTCATGTTAAGGGCCTGGGCCGGTCCCTGCACACCGTAGCCGATTACGGCTATGGTTTCATTTTTGAGAACCTTGCGGGCCCGGGCGAGCGAAAACTCTTTTCTGGTAACGACATTTTCTTTTACGCCGCCGAAGTTGATCAGTGCCATAATGTTTTCCTCCTCTTTCCTGAAATAGTGATGGTCCCCGCATGTCCAAACTTCCACGGCTGAAAGTGCAGGGCGACTCCGGAGATACCGGTGCCGTCAATGTGTCTGTAACGGGCTGCCGCGTTTCAGTCGAAAGTATGCCATGAGCGCGGCGCGGTGAACAAAATCATAATAATAGTATTTCACCGGCGATGATGCAAGTTAAATTGAAAAGCACACTTCAGTCACATACGCTGACACAGCGGACAAATGTGTGTGCTGCGCTGGCCGACGATTATCCGCCGGATGGGAGTCGAACACTTTGGGCAGGGTTCGTCCGTTCGCCTGAAAACCATAAGCCTGTCGCGGTTGCGGCCGCGCCGGCGAGCTACCGAATAGAAATTCACCATTCCATTCCCCAGGCTGGTTCCCCGTGCGCTCAGGCCGCGCTTGAGCACTTTGCGAATTGAGCGGTGCAGAGCGCGGACCTCACCCGGCTGCAACGATGAGGCTGTGCGAATCGGATGAAGGCCTGCGTCCCAGAGGGCTTCATCGGCATAGATGTTTCCGATGCCGGCAATGACCTGCTGATCAAGCAGCAGGGGCTTAAGGCTGCGCTTGCGCGTGTGCACGATGCGTTCAAGCAGCGCAGCGGTGAACCCCGGTTCCAGCGGTTCCGGCCCGAGCCGGCCGAGAATCTCGCCTGCATCGTCCGGCAGAAAAAAGCGGGCAAATTTTCTGGTATCATGCAGCCGCAGCTGGCGCGAGTCGGACAGCGTAAGCACGACGTGCTCATGCTTCAGGCGCGGCATGTCGGGGCCTGCCAGGTGAAGCCTCCCGGTCATGCGAAGGTGCAGCAGCAGGCAGCCGCCTCCGTCCAGGTCAAAAACAATATATTTACCGCGCCGACGGATGGCACAGATGGTCCGCCCGCGCACCCGGCTGCGAAACAGCCGCACCGGCGGCTGTGCAATAGAGCGGTTCCAGAAAACGCCGGCATCCGCTATCGACTGTCCGGGAATATGCGCGGCTATCAGGTCGTCGACAACTGTCTGTACTTCAGGTAGCTCGGGCATTGTTTCGGGGGTTCGGCGGTTTCTACAAAGAATTCACGGCAATGCCAGGCACTCGCTTATTTTGCCGAGCGCCTCGTTCATTTTAAAGGGCTTGCTGAGGATTGAGCACACGCCGCTGTTGTGCATGTCGATCTCATCTTTTTCAAGACTCCACCCTGTCATGAGCACGACCGGCACCGGGCCGTGCATCTGCTGAATCTCCTTTGCCAGCTCCCAGCCTGTCATGCCGGGCATGCCAAGGTCGGTAAAGATAATGTCATATGACGTGCGGCTGAGAATATCGATGGCCTTAAATCCGTCGGAAGCCGTATCGACCTCGTGTCCCTCAAAGGAAAGAATGTCGGAAAGCATTGCGCACACTTCCTTTTCATCGTCGACAACGAGTACTTTTGCTTTTTGCTTGCGGGAGGCCTGCGGGGTCTCATCACGAACCTCTGCCTGAACCACCTGCTCAGGAACAGGCAGATAGATGGTAAAGGTCGTGCCCTGGTTGACGATGCTGTTGATCTTGATCGTACCGCGATGACGCGTAATGATTCCATAGGAGACGCTGAGACCCAGCCCTGTCGACTTGACGCCCTTGGTGCTGAAAAAGGGATCGAATATGCGGTCGCGCAGGTCCTCGGGAACGCCGATGCCGTTGTCCATAACGGTTACGACGACATTTGAACCTTCCACGAACGTTTTCAGGCATATCTCACCGCCCGACGACATGGCATCACCCCGATTCACCACCTAAAAAAAAGAAAAACTCGTTGGTTCCTGAAAACAGGGG
>CAZFIB010000117.1:0-10534 GCA_964518865.1 uncultured Thermodesulfobacteriota bacterium | reverse complement strand
TAAAGATTTTTTAATGTTTTTGAAGCCCCGCCTTGTAGGCGGGGTAATTCACTGACTATCCGTAGTCTTTTTTTTATAGTTGCTCAACCGGCACCCGGGGGCATGCCGGAGGGCAGTCGATGCTATTCGACCGGACTGAATACCTGTGACTGATAAAGGCGTTACAGAACACGACGAACGACAGCTGAAACGCATACCCGAAATCGACGCACTCTTAACAGTCTCAGGCATGCCGCATTTCAATACGCCCCACTCTATTTTCCATACGTAGTTATTTGCGGAACGACATTGTACGGTTTGCGCCGTAGCGGCGCAGCGTCTGCGGCGAGTTATGCACTACAACATGGAGACCTGCATAATCGAAAGGGGCTGTGCATGCAGAAAGAACTGCTGCGCAAAGGTTTTTTCAGGTCGCTGATCGAAACAGCACATGATGCAGTGATTGCGGTCGATCGATACGGCACTGTCCTGTACTGGAACCGTGGTGCTGTGCGTGTTCTGGGGTACGACGCCGGTGAAATACTCGGCAAGAGTATAACCGTGTTGATGCCTGAGAGCGTCAGGGAAAAACACTCCTGTCTGTTTTACAATAATAGAACTATCGACGGTTTTCAGCCGGTCTGCACTACGGTTACGTCGGTCTGCAGGAAAAAATCGGGAGATTTTATTCATGCCGAGGTGTGCATGTCGAGCTGGGGGGAGGATACGGGCCTTTACTATACGGCAATCGTACGGGACGTTTCAAAGCGAATCCGTGCCGAACGCATGCTGGCAGCCGTCAATAACTGTCTGCTGAGTTTGGGCACGTCCGTTGAGGAGAATATCAAAGACCTCGTTGCAACAGCAGGGAGAATGCTTGACGGTTCGATGGCCGTTTACGCGCAAAAGAATGATACGGGGTTTGAGCATTTCGTTTCCTGGCGGGGTGCGGAGCAGGTGACGGGCATATCAGATGTTTTGGAAACGATGTGGGCGATGCTGCAGGCATCCCCCGGGTGCAAACCGGTTATCTGCTGCGATTTGAACGACGGTTACGGATGTGCCGGTGAGCGCGTTGCCGGTATGCCGGGACAACAGTCCGGCTGTATTGCGGCTATGGTGCGGTTCAATAACGCCTCGACAGGCATTATCGCTGTATTTTCACATCGAGACGATGTTTTTGATGATCAGTCACGGGATATGCTGAGCCTTATAGCACAGGCTGCCGCAAGTGAAGAGATACGTCTGCGTGTGCTGGAACGCATGGAGGCAGACCGAGTGCGGCTTTTGCAATCTGAAAAAAGCCTTCGCCTGTATTCGGGGAAACTCCTTTCAGTTCGTGATGAGGAACGAAGGCAGCTTGCCCGGAATCTGCATGACGAGCTTGGAGCGATGGCGGTTTCACTGGAGACCAAGATGCATACTATTGCATCCGGGATAGAGAACGGCGCCGAATCGACGCTCATTTCTCTTGAAGAGACCCGTGAAGCACTGCGGTACTGGATCAACAGAATCCACGGGATTGCGGTTGACGGACTTCCGCCCGACATCGAACTGATCGGGCTGGCGGCGGCGATAAGGGAGTGCTGCCGCAAAGTCGCCGAAGGTACGGGCATTGATCTGGATATCCGTATTGATGCCCGCATAGATTCTACAGCAATCGCTCCGGAAACCGCTGCCGTACTGTATCGTGTCACACAGGAGGCCCTGAATAATATTATCCGCCATGCCAGGGCGAAAACAGCCAGTTTTGAAATGTCGCTGAACGAAAAAAATTTATTATATAGTATCAAAGACGACGGCGACGGCTTTTGCACGAAAATCTTAACCGATGCGCTGCAGCAGGGCAGCCTGGGTGTTGACGGGATGCGTGAGCGTGTCGAGATGCTCGGAGGAATGTTTGCGCTGCGGTCGCAGCCCGGCCAGGGCACACGCATAGAAATCACTATCCCACGAGCCGGTTCCGTTCGGCAGGATGCAGATGCACCAGCGTCTGTAAACAAAGAAAAAACACATGCTGAAAAACTATTCTAATACACCATCTCCGGGGGTACACACAATGGGCATTAAAATCATGATTGCGGACGACCATGAAATCGTACGGGAAGGGATTCGAACGGTTCTCCAGAAGCAGGGAGGCGACATCGAGATAAGCGGCGAGGCTTCAAATGGCAGAGAGCTGCTGGAGCTGTCTGAGAAAAAAACAGCCGATATTTTTATCATCGATATTTCCATGCCGCTGCTGAACGGTATTGAAACGACGCAGCGCCTTCTTAAAAAACATCCTGAAGCAAAAGTGATAATGCTCAGCATGTATCGTGACCATAGCTATGTTGAGAGAGCCCTGAACAGCAAAGCATACGGGTATGTGCTGAAATGTTCCGCCACCGATGAACTGGCTTCGGCCATACAGGAAGTGGCCCGCGGCAGACATTATATCAGTCCTGCAATTTCAGGGTATGTCGTACAGGGATTTCTCGAAAATGTTCAGACTAAACACGCGGGTGCACGTTCCGATACGCTCTCCAGCCGGGAAAAAGAAATTCTGCAGCTGATTGTTGAAGGACACAGCACGCGTGAAATAGCGCGTCATCTGGATATTTCAGTACACACGGTCATGACCCACCGCAAAAGCATGATGAGCAAAACCGGCGCACGACGCCAGAGCGACCTTATCAAATACGGCCTCAAGGAAATCATATCGCAGGCATAGGCGCGGCTTCAAAAGCATATGCATTTATGGTATGCTCCTACAACTGTTTACCGGCAGATAGAAAGGCGGTACGGCATATGAATGAAAGCATGAAACGGTTTTCCGGGCGCACAGCTGTCGTGACCGGGGCAGCAAGCGGTATTGGACGGTCGATTGCCTGCCGGCTGGCCCGCGAGGGTGCCGATGTTGCGCTTGGGGACATAAACGAAGCCGGCCTGCAGGAAACAGCGGCAGCCGTTGAGGGGTTTGGCGTAAAGGCGTTTTGTCATATATGCGATATGAGCAGCCTCGACGATATCGCTCAGTATGCGGATGCTGTTTTGCAGCGTTGTGAACGGGTCGATATACTTGTCAACAATGCGGGTACGGGCGATTCCAATACCGCACTGGAAGATATCGATCCGGCGCTGTGGGACCATATTTATACCATCAATGTCAAGGGCCCCTTTTTTTTAACGCAGCGCCTGGTCCGCGAAATGATTGCGCGCAAGAACGGGGGACGGATCATCAATATCGCTTCAACAGAAGGCAAAACCAACAGGGCCGGCACAATTGTGTACTCCTCATCCAAGCACGCCCTTATCGGCCTTACCCAGGGACTTGCTTTCCAGCTTGCGCCGTATGATATTACCGTGAATGCCGTCTGTCCCGGGCTGATCGATACTCCTATCTGGCACAAGGGAGACCGGGCTATGGATATGCCCCAGGGAAGCACGATCAATATGGTGGTCGAATCGTCGATACAGTCCATGCAGCTCAAAATCGCCCGTGCCGGTACGCCGGAGGATATTGCGGGCGCGGTGGCGTTTTTATGCTCCGATGATGCGTCCTACATGACCGGTCAGGCAATAAACGTATGCGGCGGGCTCGAGTATCACTAACATCGCTCATGACGAATCCCACGGCAGGGCATAGTCGTTTTCAGACAGTTGAATTATTTTTTCAGCAGGAGCGATTACGAGGCCGCACTCGATATGCAGGCCGGGATAGGTCTTTCTGAATGCAGCGATTCCTGAAACATCTCTACGGTCCGGCTTGCTTTTTGATTTAATCTCGATCGGGTAGAACACACCGTTTCGCTCGAGCACAATGTCCACTTCGGCGCCGGCATGTGTGCGCCAGTGATACATGTTCGGTTTCGGTGAGAGCACCGCGCAGAGCTTTCGGATTTCCGCTGCAACTGCCGTCTCAAAAAGGGCGCCCCACAGCGGATGTCCTGCAATTGCACCGGGAGTCGATATCGCCTGGGCGGCACAGGCAATACCGGTTTCGGCAATATAGCCTTTCGGCTTGCAGCTCAGCCGCTTTGTCGTATTGCCGGAATAGGGCGGTACTTCAAACCACTGAAACGTAGCATTCAGAATATCAAGCCACCGCGTTGCTGTTTTCGGTGTCAAACCTATTTCCCGGCCCAGCTGGCTTATGTTTACTTCCTGCGAGCTGAGCGATGCGGCAAGTCTGACGAATCTTCCGAACATCTGCCAGTCTGAAATATCTGCAAGAAGGCGCGCATCCCGCTCTATATAGGTTCTTAAATAGGCTGCATAAAAGTCGGGAACGGTTTCCAGCGGCAGAAATTGTGCTTCGGGCAGCCACCCCCGCCACAGCTGTTCATATAGTGTCGTTTTAAGGTTCAACCTTGCGGGTGGCGACTTCAGCAGGGATGACGGATTATCAAGCCAGGCAGCAAGCCAGGATTTTTTTTCTGAAGAAGGTGCAATTTCGGCCAGGCAGAATCCCTCCAGATCGAGAAAGACGGCCCGCCCGGCCAGGCTTTCCGCGATGGATTTCAAAACACCCCATTGTTGTGATCCCGAAATAATATACTGACCCGGTGCCCGGTTACGATCGATGCGACGCTTGATTGCGGATACAAGCTCCGGGGCGTATTGAATTTCATCAAGCATAAGCGGAAGACTATGATTGTTAAGGAAGAGTTCCGGATCGGCGCGTGCGTTTTCGATGTCCAGTGCCGGATCAAAAACGACATAATCGGATGTGTTGCCGAAAACGTGCTGAATGAGCGTGCTTTTGCCTACCTGCCGTGCGCCGGTAACAACAACGGCGGGAAAGGTGGATGCAAGCTGTTGCAGACGTTCGGTTATGATCCTGTGAATATACATATATTGAAATATATTCTTTAAAGGATAAAATATCAAGGTATTTTATCAATAATCTGCAGAAACCATTGGTCGTTGGGCCAAGGATGAATGCCGGGGCAGAGATACGTGCACCCGGTGCCCAACCCGTACAAAGCAGCCACCTGGGTCATTGCGAGCAATTGAACCCGCAGCGCTGCTCCGGGGGTTATTCATTTAATGAACATATGGGTGGAGCGGCCTCCGGCCGCGAAAAAGAATCGCAACTAAAGGCGCTCTTACAGTTTCGTACCACCAGGCGGGCATCATAAAAAGGCTATGGTAGAGTAATTCAGGCCCGTCAGTGGCAGGAGCGATTTTGGGTCGTGAATTTCGTCCGCACAGCGGACTTCTACAGAAGATACATCATCAAAATTAATTGTCGTGAGGCCCTACTGATCAATAAACAATTAAAAAAGCCGCCGCGGCATAACCGGACGGCCTGTGAGGTACTGTTAGTAATAAAATGCTTATTGTTTCGGACGCTCATATTTGAACAGGCAGACCGCATTACCGTCTGCCTTGGTGCATAAGACCGCGCCGGTCATACCCTTGTCTTTAAACCCTTCACGGGTGGCGGCTACATCCATTTCGCATATGATTTTGCAGGGTTTTTCAAACCCGAACTCTTTGGCCATATCCATGACCGGGCAGACTTTCTGGATTTCAAGCACAGCGTCTTTTTCGTCGTTGGACAGATCGACAACCTCCATCTCCATCCCGAGCTGTTTGTAAAACGGAATCGCCTGCGAGAACCCCTCTGCCAGGGAGTTGTTTTCGATGAACCGACCCATATTCTGGCGCTGACGTTCAGGATAGCCGTCCATAAGTGCATCCCATGCGGCCTGATCCCCTGCGTCATCCATAACTTTTCGGTAAGACTCGAATTTTTTTCTAAACATAGCGGTTGAATCCATTGCCTTCTCCTTTAGCCATAAAATGACATGCTGTAGTTGTGCAAAATAAAAAATGACTTAATTCAATTAGTGTTACCATGTTTTTGACGATCCGGCAACCAATTATTGCGCTGATCGAAAAATCTATGTATGATATTTTTGTAAATTCAAGCAATTGAATTATTTTATATGGTTACGCAGAAAGCCCAAGTCAGATTAGATAAATCATAGGTTTTGTCCGTAGTTGAGAAAACCAAGCGGTATGATGGCCTCAAAAAACTATTACAGGAGGCCTATCATGCACAAATTCATAATGACTGAAGACTTTCCAAAAAGCGAAATCGAATTTGATCAACGGTTTTCAGATGAAGCCGCATGTTATCACTATTTATTTACCATGAAATGGCCACAGGGTTTCATCTGCGAGGCCTGCCACTATCACTATTTTTGGCACAGCTCTAAGCATATGTATATTTGCCAACGGTGTCAGCACCAGCATTCCTTGACGGCTGGTACTATCATGGATAGCACTAAAAAACCCCGTACCTACTGGTTTAAAGCCATGTGGTGGTTCACCACCCGCAAGTCAGGCATCAATGCCGTAAATCTGCAAGAACTCGTAGGCTTGGGCAGCTACAATACTGCCTGGGCCTGGCCTCAGAAACTGCGGCGCTGTACGATCCGAAAACAGCGTGAAAAGCTTTCCGGCCATGTTGAAGTTGATGAGTTTTTCATCGGTGGCCAGAAGTCTGGTAAACGCGGCCGGGGATCAACGGGTAAAGCAATCGTTGTAGCAACCGTTGAACGTAACGGTAAACAACTTGGCCGCATTCGTCTCAAGGTCATATCAGACTGCTCCCATGATTCACTGGCCGCATTCATTCATGATACAGTCCTGCCCGGCAGCACCGTTCATACCGATGGGTGGAAAGGCTATGGTTCTCTGGATAAACACAACTATTGCCATCAGCAAATCTTTCAAAACCGGTCACGGGATAAGCAAAGCGTTCTGCCAGGGGTTCATTTAATCGCTTCTTTAGTAAAACGGTTAATCATAGGGACCCATCAAGGACGTTTCGATCCTTGTTATCTCCAAAACTATTTAGACGAGTATGTTTTTAGATTTAATCGCAGAACTTCCCGTTCAATCGGAAAAAAGTTTATGCGCATTGTTCAACAGGTTATAAAATCAAACAAAATAACCTTTTCCCAAATCCTTAATCACGCTAAAAGGCAGAATCCCCTTGATCGCCGTTCACTTGGGCTTTCTGCGTAACCAGATACCCGAATAAAGCATATGCATCCACCATACCGTGAAGACATTTCTCCGCAAACCTGCCTGACGGCACTGCTTCTGCTGTCGCTGCTTTCCGCCGTGCTGATCACCGTTTTTTTTGCGCCCGGCGATATTTTATCATCCGAGCCGATGTATACCGATGATTATTCGATGCATTACGCGCAGTGTATTTCAACGAAGCGCTTTTTCCTTACCGAAGGCAAATGCTGGGGGTATGATCCGTATTTCCTCGCGGGGTTTCCGCGCGGCGTGCTGGTGAACGCCGACAACAAGGCATGGGAGCTGTATTATTTTCTGCTTTCCCCTCTTCTGGGAAGCGGTTTTGCTTTTAAATCCTATGTCTTGCTTTTTTTGCTTTTATATCCTTTGTGTATTCATGCAGCCGCCCGTAATTTTTCCCTGAGCAGGGCGGAAGCACTTTTGAGCGCTTTTCTCGGCATACTGTTTCTGCACCTGTCGCTTTGTATCGATCTCATAAAGTGGGGGATGGTTTCCTACGTGATCATGTGTTTTTACTCACTGTATGTTGCCTCCCTGTTTTACCGGCTTCTTGCGGAATTCACCTGGAAGCGCTACGCAGCGGTCATGGTGTGCGGGACGGTGCTGCTCATGATGCATATTCTGGCCCCGCTGCATATTTTTATCGTACTTGTCATCCTGTATATCGTTTTTTTTCGAAATCTCAGCACCACCCGGCACGCGGCCGTGCTTCTGCTGCCAGTCATGATTTTAGCGTTCAACAGCTACTGGCTTATTCCCATCGCCCAGATGCTTCACTACAAAACAGACCGCCCGGAGAACTATGCCTGGACGCTGCAGATCCGGAGTATTTTTGAACCGTTCATCGTATATGTTAAGCAGTGCAGAAGCATCCCCTCAAATGCGCCGACTTTGAACAATACTTTTTTCGAGGCATGCCTGCTTTTGTTTGGCCTCAAGGGGCTTTTCCATCTGTTTGACAAGGGCCACAAAAAAACAGTGTACTCGTTAGCGGGCGGTTTTGTATTTGTTTTTTTTCTAACTTATTACGGATCGCATTTTGACGGCCTCGCCCAGTTTCAACCGCAGCGCTTTGCGATTCCGTTGAACCTTTTTCTGCTTATTCCCGCTGCGGCAGGCCTGGCTCCGTCAGTGCGGCGCTTGTTTTTACATAAAACAGCGGGCTCATTGATATTCATATTCACATTACTGTTTGTTGTTTTATATAAGCCGGTACTGAGACCTTTCGGGATTTATTATAAACACAAAACCCACCGCCTTTCATGCACCTTTCCGGTTGAACTGCATCGTCTGCTTGATGCTGTAAAAAAACATACCTCACGGGAAGGTAGAATACTGATCGAAGATTCGGAATCAGGCGGAGGAAAACCTGAGGAATATTACGGCGGTCATTATCCCGCGCTTTTCCCGGAGCATGTAAAACGGGAATACCTTGCAGGCCCCCGCCCTATGTACCCGATCAAACACAGTTATGCAAGTTTTGCAAGCGGCGTTTTGTTCGAGAAAAATATCACAGACTATTCGCTGGATACGCTGAAAAAAATGTTCGATATCTATAATGTAAAATGGATCGTGTGCTGGAAACGTGAATCGATTGATTTTTTCAACAGGTTTCCCGATTATATACGTAACGTTTGTGTGATTGATAAATTTACGCTGTTTGAGGTTTTCAGAACGCCGTCATATTTTTTGCAAGGTGGCGGAGTTGTGGTGGCAGGATATAATTATATAAATGTCGAGAGTGCCACTGCTGAAGACGCTGAGATCGTGCTTTCGTATCACTGGCATGACACTCTCAGGGTCGAGCCGGCAGGTACGCTGAAAAGAGTTATGATCGGCGACGATCCGATCGGATTTATCGGCATAACCGATCCTCCGGCAGCGTTTCGCATACGCAATTTATATTAAATTTAATGTGAATGAAATCTCATGTACGGTTATATCCGTTGATAGATGCTATGGTTCCGAATTCATGCCAGGCACAAAGAAATTTATCGGTTGTTGTGATGATTTTGCTGCTTATTACCGTATGCGGCTGCTCAAAATTCGCCGAACAGCGTAAAACACATTATTTCAACCAGGGCAAGGAGCTTTATGACCAGGGGCAGTTTAAAAAGGCTATGGCGGAATTTAAAAATGCGCTCGCCTTTGATGAAGATTATTTTGATGCGGTCTATCTGATGGGTCTGTGCTATTACAACGACGGCAGATACGACAACGCTAAAAAAATATTTGCAAAGGCAGTTGTGTTGAGGCCCGAAAATATCGAGGTGCGCTTGCTGCTGGTTGATTGTCTGCTTGAACTGGGAAGGTGGGGCCGTGCGATGCTGGAAAGCAAAGAATTCATCGATCATAAGGAATACAGGGAAAAAGCGATATATAACATCATTAAAGCATCGATTAAAAACTCCCGTATCGAATGGATCCCGGATGATATTTTGCAGGAGTTTCTCGATCAAAAATACGATGATGCCCGGCTGTCGTGTTTGCTGTCCGAGATGTACGCCCGTAGAGGAAAATTCGACGAAGCCCTGGAAATTCTCAATATTGTTGAGAGCAGACACAATGACTGTATCGATGCGATGTTATTTCTTGCCGATAATTTTCTGGAAAACAGTCAACATGACCGCTATATTTCCTTATACAGGCGCATAATCCAAAAAGCACAGGACCCTTTTATGTATCAGACAAAACTCGCAGAGTATTTCAGTTCGCGGGGTATGCAGCATGAGGAGGAGGCTCTTTTGCAGGATATGCTCGATCAATATCCTGATCGTTCTTTAGTAAGCAACAGATATTTTGAATTTTTACTTCACTACAAACACTATGAAAGAGCGAAGGTGTTTCTTCAGACCTGCTACCACGACCGGCCCGACAGCATAGAAAAAACAAAAAAGCTGATCAGACTATACTCAGTGCAGGGTAATTATGATAAAGCACTTGCCGAGGCAGACATGTGGATCACTTTAACCGATCCGGCATCACGTCAGCATACTGAGGCACAGGCTGTAAAGGCGGAGATTTTATTCAAGAAAGAGGCATACAAAGAGGCAAAGGCTATCGTTCAGAATGTTTTGTCGAAAGAGCGTATGCATATTGGTGCACTTTTTTTGTCTGCAAGGATCGATATGGTGAATGATAATCCGTTGCAGGCAATCGGCTTGCTGCGTCTTCTGTCCTCTATTAACAGAACAGATCCGAAATACAGCTATTATCTGGGCCTTGCACACCTTATGTGCGATGATGTGGTCATGGCGGAAAAAGCTTTTGTCGATGCGCTTGAGTTAGACCCGACACATCATGAGAGTTTGGAAAAGCTTGCAGATATCGCTTTTAAAACCGATAGTTATATTGTAATTAGAAACAGGCTTGATGTATATTTAAAGTCAGGCGGTAAGGAAGAGGATATCCACAATATTTTACAGCGTTTGTCGGAGATTGTAAAAGAGTAATAAAGTCCCCGATTCACCACCTAAAAAAAAGAAAAACTCGTTGGTTCCTGAAAACAGGG
>CAZFIB010000116.1:0-10753 GCA_964518865.1 uncultured Thermodesulfobacteriota bacterium | reverse complement strand
CTGACGGGCATTATAACCTCCCGCCTTCTGTCCGTCATCTGTTTAGCACTTTACACGCTGATTTCGAAGACAAAAGCCATAGAAAACGTTTAGACTAATGTGTAGTTATCATAGTTTATTTATGTAGTATACTGTAGATTTTTTTTGTACACCCCCTTCAGCATTATTCCGTGCGAAGTCTCGTGCTGTACACACACATGCAGGATTTTTGAAACATGAGAACGCTTCTATTGCATACTGTTTAAAAACCGAACAAAACCATGTATTTTTTTATCCTTGAAAATTGCAGGCGGGTATAATACATTTATGAAAAGCATGCAGCAGACAAATGGGCTTTAATGATTCGTGAGCATACGTCAGGTTGAAAAACTCTACAAAAAAATGATCGATGTGCGGGGAGGCGGCGATGATGCCTGCCGGCTCGATGCCGGCGTGCGCTCTGCAGTTTTTCAGAAAATCATGGATGACCTCGATCTTCTTTTGAAACGCATCGAAAACTGCCCCCCGGATTCTGAGGAGTTCCATAAGCTTGACGATGAAATCCGTCTGCTGCTGCTGAAAGAAATACAGGTTATCATCGATGACTATGTTCTGTCGAAAAAAAGCGGCAGACTCGATTCATGGAAGCGCATGTACGGCGATATCGATATGTACATCGGAAACTTCTATCGCTACCGGCAGCAGGCCGGCCAGATGAAAACCTATAAGCACAGAGACCGGTACGGATTTTTCAAGGACAGCACGGTCCCGTAATCAAACGCAGGAGCTTTGAACCGCCATGGATGATCTAACGCTGCGGCTTGCGCAGGATATCGTCAATGCAAAAAAAGTCGTCGCTTTGAGCGGTGCGGGCATGTCGGTCGAAAGCGAAATCGCCTCGTTTCGCGGTCCGGGCGGCCTGTGGGAGAAATACAATCCCGAGGAATACGGTCACATCACGACACTCAGGCATGCACCGGAAAAAGCCTGGATCATGCTTCGTGAAATGCACCGCGAAATAGCAAAGGCAAATCCGAACAGGGGGCATTATGCTCTTGCCGATCTTGAAAAAATGGGGTGTCTGAGCTCGATCATCACACAGAATGTCGACGGGCTGCACCACGTTGCCGGCAGCAGAGACGTTATAGAGTTTCACGGCAACCTCCTGAAGGTGAACTGTATGGACTGCGGTTTTTCAAAACCGAGCACCGAGATCGACCTGGATGCGATCCCTCCCCGGTGCGACAAATGCGGTGGGCCGGTCAAGCCCGATGCCGTCTTTTTCGGTGAAATGATACCGCCTGAATCGCTCATGCGCGCACAGGATGAGTCCTCCTCCTGCAGCCTGATGCTGGTTATCGGAACCTCCGCAATGGTTCAGCCTGCAGCCTCGATGCCGGGAGTGGCCAAGCGCGCCGGGGCTGGTATCGTTGAAATAAATATGTCCGATACTCCGATTACCGGTGTCATTTCCGACTATATCGTAAAAGGTCGCTCCGGAGAGATTCTGGAAAACGTGGTGACAAAGGTTCGTGAGCTGAAGGGAGTCGCCTGAGGAAAACGACGTGCTGCTGCACAGGCGGTACAGGCACATATGCCCTGCCTCGACGGATTGAGCTTGTTTTTTCGCATGCCGATAGCCTGCCGGCATAACTTGACTTTACGTAAATTCTGATTAGATTAAAACAGAACATATACAACCATTTTTCGGATTATTGCCGTTGCAGTCGTCGCCGGCGGTCCGTGTCAGCATTTCACCTGAAGGTACATTCGTATCACTATCTTATAGAGATCAATACCACGTAACGGCCGGCTCCAGGAATAGATCTCGAATGGTGAAAACCGGCTGCATGCAGTAACGCTGTTTTGCGAGGTGCCTATGACTGATACCAAGGAAGTGTATGCATCCTGGCGTTTATTGATTGCACTGACAGCATTTTTCCGGCTTGTGTTTCTGCCGATCAGTGCCGACGCTTCTCACTATGAACGGCTGAAAGAAGCCGAGCGTCTTTACGAAAGCGAGCAGTACGATGAGGCGCTGCAGCACTACACCGACGCCCAGATCGACGCCCCGGAAAATGCCCGTCTCAAGTACAATATCGCCAATACCCATTACCGCATGAAAAATTATGAAGAGGCGATAAAAGGGTACCGGGATGTGGCTGCTACCGCCCGGGATATCATCCTCGAGGAGCAGTCACTGTACAATATCGGCAATGCCCTGTACCGGCAGGGAAAGCTGGAGGACTCGGTTGCCTATTACCGCAAAGCGCTGGAGATTGATCCGAAGGATGAAGATGCGCAGAAAAATCTCGAATTCGTCCTCGAAGAAATCAAGCGGCGTATGGAGGAGGCAAAAAAAACAGCACAGCAGCAACAGCAGTGCAGCAATCAGCAGGAGCAGCAAAACGGTGAGCAGCAACAGGGCGGTGAGCAGCAACAGGGCGGTGAGCAGCAGCAGGGTGGCGGTCAGCAGGAGCAGCAAACTGCCGGGCGGAACGACCGGGCGCAGGATCAGCCGCACGGCGACGGGGAGGAGCATGGCCGGCAGGGCGATGAGCAGCTGTCTGCGGGAAAGCAGCAGGATGCCGGACAGGATCAATCGGGGGAGGAAGGAACCGCCGCCAGGCCGGCCCAGGCCCGTGACATGAGCCCCGAAGAGGCTGAGCAGTGGCTCAGCAGCCTTCATGAAAACAGGGATATGCAGAAAAATACAGGCACGAGGCCCAGAGGAGCCGGTTCCTACCGGCCGGAGAAGGACTGGTAACAGTATGGTTGCTCGATATACCGACAGAATGGAGGGCTGCCTGATGTTCCGTTACGCCCGCCGGTCAGCAGCACTTATGGCGGTGTGCACCGGCGCCGTTTTGCTGTTTGCCGCGCCGCTGCCTGCAGAAGACGTTTCAGTGACTGCAACGGTCGATAAAACCGAGGCGACCATGGAGGACACTATAGTTCTGAGAGTATCGGTAAAGGGCGCTCGCAGCGAGCCGCAGGTCGGCCGTATTCCGGGCTTCTCCGTCACATCCCGGGGCAGCTCCTCTCAGGTCAGCATAGTCAACGGCCGCATGAGCGCCAGTGTCGAATACACCTATCTGCTGTATCCGCAAAAGCAGGGCACATACACAATAGGACCGTTTTACGTCGAGAACGACGGATCGAGGATCGAAAGCAACAGAATATCAGTCACGGTAGCTAAAGGCTCGTCGGCGTCAGGGCCGTCGCGGGACGTATTTATAACAGCCGCTGTGAGCAATGAGAAGCCCTATCTGTACGAGCAGATAGTGTATACGCTTTCGTTTTACCGCAAGGTCAAGGTGGCAAACGCCGGTTTGACCGAAACGCCTTCCTTCGAGGGCTTTCTGGCCGAGGAGGCTGAGAAGGAAAAGCAGTATGAAAAGGTTATAAACGGACAGAACTTTGTTGTGACGGAGATACGGCAGGTGCTGTTTCCGATTAAAACGGGAGTCCATGAAATCGAGCCGGCAGCGCTGCAGTGCGATGTGGTTGTGGGCAGGCGCCGCACACGGCGGGGTCTGTTCGATGATCCTTTTTTCGGCTTTGCCGAAACCGTTCCCAAGCGGCTGCGAACCTCTCCGATTACGGTGATGGTGCAGCAGCTGCCTGAGAGCGGTAAGCCGCAGGGGTTCAGCAACCTTGTCGGTGACTTTTCCCTCTCAGCGGAAATCGGCACGACAAAGCTGCATGTCGGCGACTCGGCAACGCTGACCGTGACGCTCTCGGGAGCGGGCAACCTGAAAAACCAGCAGGATATCGACCTTGCAATACCGGATAATTTCAAGGCATACGATGACAAGCCGGTTTTTGCGCCGTCAGTGCACGACGGTATGGCCGGCGGAACACTCACCATAAAAAAGGCCATTGTGCCGCTCGTTCCGGGAACTCTGAAAATACCCGCATTTTCGGTACCGTATTTTCATCCGTCATCCGGAACCTATCGCACGGCATCAGCCGGGCCCTTCATCCTTGAAGCGCTGCCGGCTGAAGAAAAAGAACAGCTTCAGATCGTTGCTCCTGCACAGGCACCGGCCAAGGAGAAAATCAAGATTATCGGCCGTGATATTCTGCCGATTCATACATCGCTCAACAAGCTCAGCCGACGCGCAATAAGCCCGTTTTCGTTTATGTCGCTGTCCCTGCTGCTGGCGCCACCGCTCATTTTTACGGCTTTGTATGTTTCGGTGCTGCTGCATAAGCGTCGGCAGGGAGAGGTTGCAGCATTAAAATCGCGTACGGCATATAAAAGTTTTAAAAAAAACCTTTCGGATATTGAAAAAAACATGACAGACAGCGGAGCCGACTATTACAAAAACGCCTCCAGGGCATTCAAGAACTTTATACGTGACAGGTTCTCCGCGCCGGTTGCGGAACCCACGGTCCGTGATCTCGACCGGCTGCTGGCAGATGCAGGTGTGTCCTGTGAGGAGCGGAGCCGTGTGAGCAGAATCATGCATTTTTTTGATGAGGGGCAGTTCGGGGTTGTCGACCACGCGCTTGAAGAAAAGCAGGCCATAGTGGAAGAAATGAAAGCATGCGCAAAAACACTAAAAAACGCAAAGCTATAATGCTGTGCTGCACAAGGCTTGCAGCCTGTACCTGTGCGGTTGTTATTCTGGGAGCCGCTGTTGCCGCAGACGGCATCAGCACCGACGATGCGGCCAGGCAGTTTATGGACGCCAATGCGGCTTACGAAAACGGTGAATTTGCCGTGGCTGTTGAAGGATATGAACAGCTGATATCGGCAGGCAGTGCAGGCAGCGATATTTATTACAATCTCGGCAATGCCTATCTGAAGCAGGGGGCCGTCGGCAAAGCCCTGCTCAACTTTAAAAGAGCTCAGCGCATAGCCCCCCGCGACGAAGACATCCGCGCAAACATTGCCTATGTCCGGGAACAGACACGGGACGAGATCGAGTGCCGACAGGCGCCGGCATTTTTATCGGACTTTTGTTTCTGGTACTCACGGATGAACCTCAGCGAGCTGACCATGCTTTTCATAGGTGTCAATGCTCTGCTGTGGCTTGTGCTGGCAGCACGGATATTCATAAAGCGCGACTTGCTGCTCATGGTTCTGTATGCGGCTTTGTTTCTGGCAACCATCGTCGGGGCAAGCACAGCGGTCAAGGCCTATGCTTTCCTGTTCGATCACAGCGGTATCGTTGTCGCACCCGAAATTATGGTCCGCTCGGGTAAGAGCATCAATGACACCGTGCTGTTCAAGCTGCATGAAGGGGCTGCTTTTTCATGGCGGGACGAGGGTGACGGGTGGGTGAAGATCAAGCTGTGTGACGGAAAAAAAGGCTGGGTGCAAAAAGAGACCGTCGAAAAAATATGAGCGCCTGCGCTGCGATCAGCCGGTATGCCCCGAAATGCGGCACGAGGATCCCCGAAGGCCCGCCGAAGTTCTAAAAAACAGCGGGCGCTATCAGTCTTTGCAGGTATTTTCTGGCGGTATCCCTCAGGATGTGAAATCGTGATTCGACAGGCCGTCCCTCATAGTAGTGTGGATATCCCATCAGCCGATTCGCTTCGCTCATCTGCAGGCAGTCGTTGACCTCATCGATTTTTTTCTGAGGTATGCGCCGGCGCAAAATCGGAGCGATTGCGCGCTGCCGCATACCGCGGGAACCGCTTCCGGTCTGAACATCGCCGTTCACGTTTGAAAATGAAGCATACTTTTTGTAATTCGCACTGAACACAAGCCGCGTCATGGCGCACAGTTCACCGAGCACCTTTTCCGGGCTGCGGCAGAAATCCTCGTACTTGAAGCAGCGTATGCCGTGGTCGAGAATCCGGCGGATATAGCACAGATAAAGCGTAAAGAACTCTTCCGCTGCGGGCATGCCGCGCGATATCCATACATCCACGGCGTCACGCACAAAGGCAAACGGTATGATGTTTGTTTTTTCCTGAAGCGCTTCAAGGGCGAGCAGCCGCCCGGGGCCGCCCGTGTGTGAAAAATTTATAAATGTCCAGTCGCGGATTATGAGGCGTCTGCCCGTCTGCAGGCATATATCGTGCAATTCGAGAACGGAATCGGTGAAATTCTGAGAGGAAAGGGAAATGCCGTACCATTCCCGCGCCTGCTCGCCGATCGTGCGGAGCGCCGTACCCCGGCCGGCTCCGCCCCCCGCCGGATTCACCTCCGACATGATAACGACGCCGGGCAGGCAGCCGAGACATTTGTTCAGCAGCGTGCCACCCGAGCGGGCAAAGCAGATCATGAGGATAAGGGCGTTCTCCCGATGTGCGGGAGAGTGGTTGTGCTTGTCCATCGGGCGGATACGCCTCGGGATCACCGCATCAGGTGAAAATGTTGAATTCTTCCTGGTGGTATTTGCTGTCGGCTTTGATTATGATTTTTTTCTGATATTCCTTTTCAAGGTCCTCGATCGCAAACCGTTCTTCATCATACAAAAAAGAAATTACATCGGGGTGGACCGTTACGGTGATCTGGTTGCCCGCGGTCGACAGGGCTTCCTTGCGGATGGTGCGTATTATGTCATATGATATGGTTGCGATTGATTTTATGAGTCCTTTTCCCTCACAGTGAGGACAGGCCTCGCACATATGGCCGCCCAGGTTCTCCCTGACGCGTTTCCTGGTCAGCTGTACCAGGCCGATATCGGACATGCCGATGATGTTCGTTTTGGCGCGGTCCTTTTTCAGGGTTTCCCTGAGCGTGTTCAGAACGGTTTCGCGATCGGCCTGCTTCTCCATATCGATGAAGTCGATAATAATGATGCCTCCGAGATTCCGGAGGCGGACCTGGTAGGCTATTTCCTTGATGGCCTCAAGGTTTGTTTTCAGTATCGTATCACCCTGATTGCCCTTGCCGACATACCTTCCGGTATTGACATCGATGACTACAAGGGCTTCTGTTTCCTCGATGACGATATAGCCGCCGGATTTGAGCCATATGTTTTTGCCGAGCGCACGGCTGATTTCCACTTCGATGCCGTAGGCATCGAAAATCGGCTCGCTGCCCTGATATTGCTCTACGCAGTATTTCAGCTGAGGGGTGAATGTTTCTATGAAATGGATGATGCTTTCATATGCGACGTGCGAGTCGACGATTACCTTGCGGACATTTTTGGTGTACAGGTCGCGTATGGCCCGCAGGGATATGCTCAGGTCTTCGTGCAGCAGGCTCGGTACCGGCGCATTTTCCATGCGCTGCCGGATGCTGCTCCACAATTTCCGCAGAAAGTCCATATCGGTTTCAATCTCTTCAGCGGTCGCCCCCTCGCTGGCTGTTCTGATTATAAAACCGCTGCGGTCCGGATTGAGGTCCATGACAATGGATTTGAGCCGTTCGCGCTCTGCTTCATCGGTTATTCTGCGCGAGATGCCGATATTGTTCAGGGTCGGCAGAAACACCAGGTAGCGTCCGGGCAGGGAGATGTGCGTTGAAAGCCGGGCACCTTTTGAGCCGATAGGCTCCTTGATTATCTGAACCAGTATTTCCTGGTTGTCGGTGAGCATGTCCTCAATCGGTGGCGAGGGCGCATGGGTGCGAAAATCCTCTGTATCGGCTACTTCCATATCACCGTTTTCATCCTGGATGCTGCTGAGCATCGTCTCGAGCTCGGCCGTGCTGTCATAAACATCATCGACATAGAGAAAAGCAGAGCGGGGCAGTCCGACATCAACGAAAGCGGCCTGCATCCCCGGCAGCACCCGCTGTATTCTGCCCTTGTAGATATTGCCCACAATACCCTTGTCGGATTCGCGCTCGATGTGCATCTCGGCAAGCATACCGTTCTCGAGCAGGGCTACGCGGGTTTCGTGAGACGTTACATTGATAACCAGTTCTGAAATCATTGCAGTTTTACGATTTTCAAGGCTGTCTGTTCAATGGTGTCAAGGTTCAGAATTGAGCCGATTATTTCTTGTATACGGGGGATCGTTTGGAGGTTCGGAAGCAGTTCGAGCACAACGGATCCGTCCGTGATTGCAAGTCCGTGAACGATGGATCGCACGTCGCATTGCTGTTTTTTGCCTTTTTTTACAAAATCTAACGGCCACGATGCCGATGCCGAGAAAGCATCAACCATGCCCCGGAGTCGGGCAGTATCAGGATATGAGAGCGAGCTGCCGTATGGAAAGCTTATAGTATACTTTTTCATTCTATCAGCAGCAGGCTTTGATTTCAATCTGATTTCTTCAGCCGACAGTATTTTAAGACCCGCAGGGAGCTGGCGGTTTGACGATGTGATGATGTTTTCAGGGGGGCACTGCGCGGTGAGCTCCACATCGCAGTATTCCTGAAGACTTTCCATGCCCACCGGCAGCGCTTCGTGGAAAACAATGCGCGGGTGCGGGTGATAGCCCTGAGAGTACCGCAGCGGCAGCCCGGCACGGCGCATGGAGCGGGCAAACGCCGTGCTCATTTCAAGATGGCTGAGAAAGCGGGCGGCCTCTGTTTTCGAGAAGCAGAGGCGGTAGCGATACAGCGCCGAGGCGGAACTGTCCGTATGCGTATGCGGGACTGCAGAATCGGCGCTGTGGTCGGCACACAGCTCCGGGGCGGACTGCAGCGAACTGCAGGCGCCGCACCGGGTACAGGTGCCTGTACGGCAGTCGGGCGTTGTTTCGGCAGCCCGGCTTTTCCCAAGCTCAGCCTTGAGAAAATCCGTATCTATACCGCATGAAATATGCTGCCAGGGCAGTATTTCATCGAGTTCGCGTCCGCGGAGATACACTGACGGATCAAGGCCGCAGTGCCTGAACGCTTCATCCCAGGCACGGTGATTGTATAAATCCGACCAGGCTTCGAAGCCGGCACCGCGGCGGACAGCCTCGAGAATGACCGGTCCGAGACGCCGGTCACCCCGTGAGAATACCCCTTCAAGAAAGCTCAGGCGGTGATCATGCCATTTTACCTTAATGTTTCTGTTTGTGAGGCGTTCCATGACGTGCTTGTGCACGGCCTGTATCCTTTCCGTCGGTATCTGGGACTCCCATTGAAAGGGTGTGTTGGGCTTTGGTACGAACGTTGACAGGCTGACGGTGACCTGCCTGCGGCCTTTGACAGCGGCAATTTTTTTGCTGAGGGCTATAATCCCGTCAATATCTTCATCGGTTTCAGTCGGCAGACCGATCATGAAGTAGAGCTTAATCAGGTTCCAGCCGGCGTCGAAGACACGCTGGGCGGTCGTAATGACGGCTTCCTCGGTAATGCACTTGTTGATTGCATCACGCAGGCGCTGGGTGCCGGCCTCGGGCGCTATGGTAAAGCCGGTTTTTCGTACGGCCTTTACCGCTTTGATCAGGTCCGCCGTCAGGCTTTCAACCCGCAGGGACGGAAACGAGAGTGCGATTTTGCCGTCTTCGCACAGGTGCATGAGTGAGCCGAGCAGATCTGCAATACGGGTATAGTCTCCCGAGCTGAGCGATGCCAGCGCCAGTTCTTCATAACCGGTACCTTCGAGTATGCTCCCGGCAAGGGAGCATACGGTGTCGGGATTTTTTTCCCTGACGGGCCGGTATATCATGCCGGCCATGCAGAAGCGGCATCCGCGGCTGCAGCCGCGCGCGATTTCCACCGCCGCCCTGTCGTGTATGATCTGCATGTAGGGGACAATGGGATCGCAGTAAAACGGTGCTCCGGAAAAATGAGAAACCGCCCGCTTCATGACGCGGGAATACTCGTTTTTTCGAGGTGCGATTTCTCTGATCCGGCCGTCCCGTGTGTAGCTGATGCTGAAAAAAGACGGTACATACACGCCCGGAATTCCACTGAGTTCGTGCAGCAGCTCGGCCTTTGATACCCTGTTTTTTTTGGCTTTTGCGACGCAATCACTTACTTCAACAACAGTCTCCTCACCCTCGCCGATGATAAAGGCATCGAAAAAATCAGCGACCGGCTCGGGGTTGTATGTGCTCGGACCTCCGGCGATTATGAGCGGAGCGGTCTCATCGCGTGCCGAGGCGCGGGGAGGGATGCCCGCCAGGTTGAGCATGCGGATAACGGTTGCATATGAAAGCTCGTATTCAAGCGAAAAGCCGACAATGTCGCACTCTTTCAAGGGGCGGAACGACTCGAGTGTTGCCAGCGGAACACTTTTTTCTATCATCAGGCGTTCCATATCAGGCCACGGCATGAATGATCGCTCGCAGGCGATCCGGTCGCACCGGTTGAGCACATGATACAGGATGTGAAGCCCCATGTGGGACATGCCCACTTCATAGACATCAGGGAAGGCCAGGACAAACGTGATATCAACAGAAGAAAGGTCTTTTTTGACACTGTTGACCTCGCTGCCGAGATATCTGCTTGCCTTTTCGACAAACGGCAGCAGCCTGTCTATGAAATTATTTTTATCCATCGCTCGATTACGACACAAGGGCCTTTTGGGTTTTGTGTACAGCGATTCATGGTACTGTGCTGAAAAATCACACGGCCATTCGGGCATCAGGTTCTTGGCGCGTATCGGCGAAGCCGTGCAGACCGGTTCCTTTGCCGGCATCTCCCGTCAGAGGAATATGATCCGTCTCTGTGTCCCCTGTGTCTCTGTGGTGAGAAGTAATAAAACGGTGTTCAGTATTGCACGGCAAACAGTAACATCAGTACTGTTTCAGTAAATAAGAGAATAATTGTAGCATGATCTGACATGGCGGACAACCTGACATGTGGGCCTGACATGTGGGCAGCTGAATTACCTGCGTTGCCTGCCGAGGCCGCAAACGGCTGCTTCTCCCCGATTCACCACCTAAAAAAAAGAAAAACTCGTTGGTTCCTGAAAACAGG
>CAZFIB010000115.1:0-10837 GCA_964518865.1 uncultured Thermodesulfobacteriota bacterium | reverse complement strand
AACTCCGGTGGCTTGCAAATAGTGCGCCTGTGAAATGAGGCGGTGGATTTTGGAGAAATATATTCGTTTGACAAAAAAATTAATTTTAGATAAGCTTATAAAATTATATTTATTATTATATTTATTGCAAAATCACATGAGCGATTCCGGTCTTTTTCTTAAAATCAGCGGCAATCAGCGCAGAATACTTATCATACTTATTCAAGCGCTGCTCATCCCCGTTTCCTATTTCACTGCCTTTTTGCTGCGATTCGATTTTTACATCGATGTTGAACTTGTTCTTTTACCCTACTTCAAAACATTGCCTCTTCTTATCGCCGCTCGCTTGCTCATGTTCTACTATGTCGACCTGTTCAGCGGATGGTGGCGATATGTAAACATAGAAGATATTATAAAAATCGGCAATGCGGTTCTTCTCAGCTCGCTTCTGTTCATTACATCTGTTGTTTTTATCTTCGGCCTCGAGGGATACCCGAGATCGGTCTTCATCACCGATACGCTTCTTATTTTTCTCATGCTGTGCGCCATTCGCTTTCTCACCAAAATCATACGGGAGCGCTTCGATATACGGCAGTCGATTCAGACAGCCTCCAAGAATGTTCTAATAGTAGGTGCCGGCAATTCGGGTGCAACCGTTTTAAACGAAATCAAAAACTATCCTGAAGTCAACCTGAAACCCGTTGGATTTGTCGACGACGATCCCTCAAAGCTGGGCTTTCGCATCCGCAACCTCGAGGTCCTCGGCAACCGCAAACAGATACCCGAACTGGTTCAGAAGTATAATGTCGACGAGATTCTTATCGCAATTCCATCCGCTCCATACAACAAGCTGAAAGAAATTCTCGATATCTGTGACGGCACCGGCATAGCATATAAAGCCCTGCCCGGAATGTCAAAAATCATTTCGGGAAAAACGTTTGTCAGCCAGATGCGCGACGTCAATCCCGACGAGCTGCTCGGTCGTCCGGCAGTTACATTTGAAAGCGAAAAAAACCGTTTACAGAAATCGCTGCACGGCAAATGTATTCTTGTCACGGGCGCGGGAGGTTCGATCGGTTCGGAACTGTGCCGCCAGATTGCAGAGATGAATCCGGAATGCCTCATTATGTTCGAGCGCACAGAGAGCAGCCTCTACTTTATCGATCTTGAGATCAGGAAAAAATTCTCACATCTCAAAATCGTATCGGTTATCGGAGACATCCTGAACCGGGAAAAACTCGAATACGTTCTCGCAACCTACCGGCCTTCCATCATCTATCATGCAGCCGCATACAAACATGTACCGCTCATGGAACATGACCCCATCGAGGCGGTTAAAAACAATTTTATCGGCACAAAAGTAATAAGCGACCTGGCCGTTCAGTTTGAAATTGATAAATTTATTTTCATCTCAACCGACAAAGCCGTAAACCCTTCAAGCGTTATGGGAACCACCAAGCGCATGACGGAGAAACTGCTGCAGACCTACGGCAGAAGCCCTACTGCATTTATCTCCGTTCGCTTCGGGAACGTCATCGGAAGCAGCGGCAGCGTCATTCCTCTGTTCAAAAGACAGATTGCGGAAGGGGGGCCGGTAACCGTCACGCATCCTGAGACAACCCGGTTTCTCATGACGATTCCCGAAGCTGTTCACCTGGTGCTGCTCGCCGGAACCATGGGGGAAGGCGGTGAAATCTTTCTGCTCGACATGGGCGAGCCAGCCAACATTGCCGAGCTTGCAAAAAGCCTTGTTGAGCTATCCGGGCTCACACCCGGCAAAGACATCGAAATCAAGTATATCGGTCTGCGCGAAGGAGAAAAGCTGCACGAAGAGCTTTACTGGGAAGGAGAAAACATTCTGCCGACAGCCCAAAAAAAGATTCGTAAGCTTTCGAGAACCAGGTTCAACCTGCTGAACTACAAGCTCCAGACGTCAAAGCTGGAGCGGGCCATGCCGCGCGCGCTTGACAATATCGAGAGCATATTTCAGCTTATGCGCTCCATGGTACCCGAAGCCACCATCATCAACAACCACAAAAGCGGTGAAAAACAGTCAGGCTAAATTCCGACCTGTCTTTAGCCCACCTTCTCCATGCTTCGCGCAAGTTCTTCTGCTATATACTCAATTTCTTTTTTTTGCAGTCTGCTGTAAAAGGGCAAGGCTATTGTTCTATCGGCGACATGCTCGGTAATCGGAAAATCTCCGCGCTTGAAGCCGAACATTTTTCTGTAAAACGGCTGCAGGTGAATGGGTGCAAAATAATTACTGCATGCAATACCGTGGTCGCGCAAAAGCTTCATGGCCGTGTCCCGATCTTTGCGCCTGAGATCCTGAGCCAGTCGAACGACATAAACGAACCAGCTCATCGTGATATTTTGAGCACAGTACGGCACACGTATACCCTCGATCGATGAAAGACGTTTCGTATAGCTGCGTGCAACGCGTTCGCGCCGAGCAAGTATTTCATCCAATCGTTCAAGCTGGGCGATACCCAGCGCACAATTGATGTCGCTGATACGATAATTATATCCGAGCCGCTCGTGATTGAACCAGTTTGCACCGCTGCCTCTTCCCTGGTTGCGCAGGCTGCAGCACAGGTTATACATATCTTTACGGTCCGTCACGATTAGTCCGCCTTCACCTGTTGTTATCTGTTTGTTGGGATAAAACGCGAACACACCGGCTGCACCGAACGAGCCGGCGGGGCGGTATGATTTCCAGCGCCTGCGTCCGGTCTGCGGGCTGATATAGCGTGCCCCGATGGCTTCGCAGCTATCTTCAACGAGCAGGAGATTATACTCTTCGGCGATGGCATACAGCGCATCCCAGTCTGCCGGATGACCGAAGACATCAACCGCAAGTATGGCCTTTATATTTTTGTTTTTTCCTCTGCGCAATAATGCCCGTATACTGTCCGGCGATATATTTAGGGTATACGGGTCGATATCGACAAACAGGGGCCGGGCACCTTCGAAAAGCAGACAGTTTGCAGAAGAAATAAAGCTGAACGGCGTGGTGATAACGACATCTTCCTTGCCTATGCCAAGGGCTTTGATGATAAGATGCAGGCCGCTGGTTCCGCTGTTGACCGCAACGGCATATTTCCGGCCTGCTGCCAGAGCTCCCCGGCGTTCGAATTCGGGCAGCCGCGGTCCCAGACTTAAGCTGGGTGTTTTGAGAACCTCACGCACGTATCGTCGTTCTTTGGCTGTTATGTCCGGATTAGAGAGTGGTATCTTCATCTGAGCTCTTTTATTGAAATGTTCCTGATACCATGTCAAGTAGTGGATAAAGATTCTTTATGCATAAATCGGCCGGGGCGTTGCTGTTTTCCTGCATGTTGGCATGAAGTCCTTCGGCGCGTTGTATACGGATTGATTTCCATCCCAGCGACCGTGGCGCAGCAAAATCTTTGGAAGGGTTGTCTCCTATATAGACGCACCGGCTACCTGCGACCTCCAGCTTGTTCATAATGGCTATGAAGCCCGAAGTGTGTGGTTTCCAGCATTCCCGACCCAAATCGTCAGTATACATGATTGTATCGAAAAAATGCTTTATTCCAAGTGCTGTCACTTTATTTTTCTGAGCCTCACCGTACCCGTCTGTTAAAAGAGCCATTTTTCTTTTTCCCTTGAGCTGTTGTAAAACTTCGGCTGCATCCCGGTACAGAGATATGTCGGGAATATGAGTACGATACTGATAAACCAGCTGTTGAATCAGTTCCGGAGACGGATCAATACGAGCCTTGACAAGAGATTCATTGAAAATCGTGCCGCGCAGGCCGCTGCTGAAAAGATCCCATAACGAGCGATATATGCTGCTTTTTACCACGCCCCGGGAAACCAGATATCTGTCGACTGCCTTAAACCCGCTTTTTACATACTCTGTTTCCGGGTACAGTGTATCGTCGAGGTCGAAGACAACGGTTTCTATGTCATCGAACAGCATCAGCTGTCAGTTCCTGTTCCGGCGTACCCGGGCCGGTATACCGTATGCAATGACATTATCAGGAACATCTCTGGTTACCACTGATCCTGCACCGATAATGGTATTGCTGCCGATAGAAAGACCGTTGATAACCACCGCACCTATCCCGATATGGGTATTGTCTCCCACTTTGACCTCACCTCCGAGTACGGCTTTTGGAGAAACATGCACATTATCGCCAATACTATTATCATGCTCGATAAGCGCACCGGTATTGACGATACAGTTTCTTCCGATAGAGGTACCCGAGTTGAGAACTGCTTTGGCGAAAACAACAGAACCGTTACCGATCTTGACGTTTCTGGATATAACACTCTCGGGATGGATGACTTTGATAAGTTGAAACCCCGCAGCGATCAGTTTTTTGCTGTTGAGATCCCGCACAAAAGGATCTCCCACGGCAACTATGGCATGACGAACTCCCCGGGCAATAACTTTTTCCAGATCCTTCATGCTGCCCAGAAGTGGATAATCAAAAAAACTATCCGGTTTGTTTTTATCATCAAGCACGCAGTCCACGTAATACTCCCCCTTGAGCTCCAATGCATCTATCACCACTTTTCCGTGTCCTCCTGCTCCGAATACCATAACCGCTTGTTTCCGTCTCTTGTTACCGTCCAAAAACACTGCATCATCATATCGCAGCATGTATACATTCCTTCTGAATGCAGTGCTTATATCACCCGGGTCCTTACCCCTGAACATCTGAATTATCCAAAGGGGAAAGTCGGCGCCGGCCTTAATCGAAAGGGGTGCGCCGCCTCCGAACCGCGGATTGATCTCTATGAATTTGGTTGTCCCGTCAGAGGCACAAATGCACTGTATATTGATACAGCCACGGCAGCCTTTCAGCAGTCTACCGACACGCCAGCCGGCCTCAACTATTTCAGGAGTATCCACAACCACGCCCTTGCTGACTTCACCGGCTCTGACTTCTATACGCTTGCGGGGAACCACACAGCGCAACGTGCCGCTGAAATCATAAAGAATATCAAGAGTATACTCAGTGCCGTCGACATACTCCATAAGAATAGGGCGCTGCACACGGTCTTTATAAAAATCAAGATCACCCATATCATTGATTTTATACGCCCCCTTGCTGGCATTGCCGTCAAGCGGTTTTATGAAAAGCGGCAGGGAGGCCTTCCCGCTGAGCACATCATCGATTTCAAACACCCTGGGGGTAGGGATATTGTTTGCGACAAAAAAATGGTAGGTATTGAATTTGTTGCGTGCAATTTCGATGATCGACGGATCGGAAATAACCACATTCGTTCCCACCGAATTAAAAGCATCAATATGCTGAGAAAGGATAAGTAGATCAGTATCGATGAGCGGGAACAGAAGCTTGATCCGCTCATTCATACATATATCTGTAAGATATTCTATATACCGGGGATTTTCTATCTCGCAGATATCAAATGCTTTATCCACAATATGAAAAGCAGAGGACATATCAGACACATCGACACCCATCACCTGACCGTGTAGGTTAAGCGTCTTCAATGTATTCCTGAAGTGCTTAATAAGAGCAACTCTTCTTCCGACACTGGTAAACAAAATATTGAAATCGCTGTTCATGATAGACATGACTCCAAAATAAATATTTTTAATGTTATAGTAACATATGTTATTAATGAATAGAATAATAATATAAAAAACAACCAAATGATTATAATGTGCGCAGACACTCCTTCGTACATACAAGAAAACATTTCCCTTGTACCATTTAATACAGTGAAAACCGGCGGGACGGCTTCATATTATGCTCTTGCGAAATCATATGAAGAATTACATGAAGTTATTGCATTCGCCAATCAGCAGACAGTACCGCTCTATGTACTCGGGGCAGGATCTAATGTACTTATAAGCGAGGGCCATTTAAAGGGCATCGTGTTGCAGCTTTCCGGCTGTTTTGCAGAAATATCCTGTGATAATACATTTAATTTCATTACTGCGGGTGCGGGCACTTCGCTCATCAGTCTTGGCAAGCTGCTTGCACGAAAAGGCTATGATGGATTCGCCTATATGGGTGTCATACCCGGCACAATCGGAGGCGCAGTGAGGATGAATGCGGGAATCAATGAATATGACTGTATAAGTAAAGACTTCCTTTCCGCACGTATTTATTGCCGGGGCACTGAAAGCATTATCGACTACTCGCTCGAAGAAATGCAGTTTGGTTATCGTAGAAGTTCCGTGCAAAATTCCGATATGATCATTCTTCAGTCCTCATTCAGGCTACCGGTTCCGGGTCCGTCTGCAATTGCAGAACGCAGGCTGAAAGAACTGAGATCACAGCGCCGGATGTCACATCCTCCTTACCCGAAAACCTTCGGCTCGGTCTTTAAAAATCCCGAAAACCATGAACATTCGGCCGGCTGGTATATCGAACAATGCGGCATGAAAGGTCTGCGGATCGGCGGTGCATCGATAGCCAGGGAGCATGCAAACTGGATCGTTAACACACGCAGTGCCCGAAGCAGCGACATAAAAACACTTATTGATATGATGCAACGGAAAGTTTTTGAAAAGTTCGGCGTCGCCCTTGAACGTGAGGTAATCTATTTGCCGGAAGATGTGCAAAAATAACGTTTGATACTACGGTGGTAAATATTGTGTTTTACCGTTACTTACTGGTAGATTGTCTTAAAAGCCACCCCCCCTATCCCCGTTTCACACGGGGGCTTCTGTATTCCCTTTGTACTGAAGAGTTTTGATAAACAGAAATGGCATTCATTATGATAAAAAATATGATGATGGCGAGCATCAATGAAAGTCTCGTGATTACATGTCTTGTCTGCATGGTTGTATTCCTTCCCGGTTTTTTCGGAAAACAAGGTGAGTGCCTGCTCAGGGCAGAGGAGAAGGAACCAGGAGGCGCAGGTATCGTGGCAAGAAGGGATTTTGATGTTGGTGAGGGTTGGCGCCCGAAGAAGATCATGGGAAGAGACTTCTGGCATATACTTGGGATTTCCATGGATAGCCATCCTGATGAAGGCAGTTGGGCTCACACCAGATTTCGGGAATTGATTGACAGACCTCTCTTCAAAGAAAGCGGACTAAATTATAGTTCTATTGCGAACATTACTGTTCCCGATTCCAATAAGGTATCCATCTCAGCCATGGCTTTGGAACTGGCAACACATTACAAGCATATTTCTCCTGCCGACGCAGCCCGCTATTCCAAGAAGTACCTATCTCTCATCGATGCCAGACCCAACGCTCCTTTCTTTATAATGCCACACGGCATCCGTCCAATCTACAGGCTGATGAAAGATTTTGATTGTGACTATGAAGGCTATAAGTCGTGGAAAAATGCCCATCCCAATTTCATGGGATGTGTGAATGGAGAGACAGATAATGATTTCATGGCCACCGCTCCTTGGAAGAATTACTGGTGGCCAAAGAAGAAGAACACATTCGACAATAAACTAATCAAGACCATTGAGAGGGAGTTCCCCAAACCCCGAACCAGGGAAGAACTGGCGGCCCAATATATGAAGGCATGCAAATCCTTTCAGAAATTCTTTTTCGATGATGCCGACAAGTCGGTCTATATGCGTGCAGCGCATTGTCACGACCATTATTTCTACGAGTCTGGTGCAGGTATGGTATGGCTGGAAACCACCAACACCGCCAGCCCGAATGGCGTGAGGAACTACCGCCATCGACCGTCGCTGTTCTTCACCAGGGGCGCGGCCCGGCAGTATAACAAGAAGTGGGGTTGGTACATTGCGGTGTATTATAACGGCTATGACGACAAAGGTGAGTTCTGGGGGCACAGCGATCCGGACTATAGGAATGATAAGGTAATAAAGGGAAGCGGTAGGGGCGGCTATCACGGACCGGACTGCGGTGCATCACCATCCCTGCTCAAAAGAGATGCGTTCCTTGCATACTTGAGCGGCGCAAGTTTTGTGCAGCATGAAAGCTGGCACGGTTACATGAATGTGACGAAAAAGGATGGTCAGAAAACATATGATCTATCCTCACCCCTGGGCAAGGTTTGGGAGGACTGGTTTGAGTTTACAAGAAAGAATCCTGACCGGGGGGTAAGCTATGCTCCGGTGGCTTTGTTGGTTCCTTTTGCGCAGGGGTACCCCAATTACGGCGGCAAGTCGTGGAATACGTTTGACTATGGGCGCCCCGATTGGATGATAGACGCCTTTATGTACACAATCATGCCGCATGCTCCGGTGACCAAAGACGGTGATGAGGGCGCCATGGCCAATAGCAAACACGGTGATGTCTTTGATGTAATTGTTCCAGATACCCCCCAAAAAACGGTATCTCTAGATGTACTGAACAACTACAAGGCGGCAGCCATGCTGGGCAGATATCCGAAAAGCAAGTCTCTCGCAGAACGGCTTATGCAGTATGTAAAAACTGGCGGAACCCTTTTAATAAATGTCGAACAACTCAATGAGTATTTTCCGGCAACCTTCACTGGAATCAATCGGGAGAATGCAGAAATGACCACGGTGAACGGAACCATTCGTTCGGCGTGCGGTCGAGAATCTTTCGATCTTCCCGACGAATACGAGTGCGCAGTCGTCACCATGACAATCGCCACACCCCTATTGAAGGACTCACAGGGAACAGTCCTGGCCTGCAAGAACACGTTTGGTGCTGGTAACGTTATTGTATCAACAGTTAACTGGATGGTGCCTAAAGACGATACTGTCGGCAAAGGCGGGTATTATCTGATCAAGCGGGTTTATGAGAAAAGATTTCCGTTTGTTGAGTATTTCCTGAGTCAATTCGCACATGAAACACTTCCGGTAGAAATCAAGGGCGACATCCAATATGGAATGAACAAACTGGATGACGGCTGGATAGTATATCTGATCAACAACAAGGGAGTGACTAAGTTCACAAACAAAGCGCAAAGCCTGGATATGTCAAAAATCGCACGGGTTGAGGTCTTCCTCAGGAACATCAAGGCTGAGACCATCACAGAGCTGAGTGGGCAGAAAACCGTACCAAAAGAACATCGCAGTAATTCGTTCACCATAGATGTCCCCCCTGGCGACGTTAGAATCATCAAGATTGAAGAACGCAGTCAGGCATTGGAGTAACGGCTCAGCCTGTGCCCCCCACTCCGGAGACTTTGTGGCTCTTGCCAGATGGTCACAATAAACATGTCCCGGGAGTATTCTTGAATTGAACTACTACCCCGACACGTCGGGATAGATTCACCCCCGACTGCACGTCGGCTGGAGAAAAACAAAACGGCTCTGAAATTCTCACGAGGTATTACACAGGTAATAAACTGCACTGCTCGTGCATACTAACAGGTCGTTGAAAAAGTCATTTTTTTCCAGGCCGTTCAAAAATGCCCAGAGGCAAGGCTCGCTAAATCATGAGGAATCCCCGACAGGTCGGGGAAGGCGAGGGTTTTGATTCGCACGCCAATACTGCGTGCCTCCCTGAGTGAGACAATAAGATATGAAGAAATCATCCGGAAAATCCCGCATAGTCTTTTTTAATCAAATGGCTGGTCCATTATTTAGAGAACTGGCAGAAGATATCTCAGAGCAGTGGCCTTTTGGTCAGCTTTACACCGGACACCCTGACACGCTTAAAACTGACCCTACAGATGCTCTTCGTATTGTGGCAGGACCGATGTACAGACGCGACAATTACATTGTCAGGTTGTTGTCATGGACTCACTATCTTGTTCTTGCGTTTTTCAGGTATCTGTTTCTCAATAGAAAGTCGTTCATCTTTCTCGTGCCTCTGCCGCCGTTTTTGGATTTTATGGCTTTTCTTTTCAAGCGTCTACGAGGACAGCGATATGCAATTTTGATCTATGACATTTATCCTGATACGCTGATAAATTTCGGGCCGTTGAATGAGTCGGGATTGATCTCAAGATTATGGCGGAAGATGAATCGCCTCTCCTGGCAAAATGCTGAAGTTGTCTTTACAATAGGTTATAAGATGGCAGAAAATCTTGAAACGATGTTTGATTCCAGCAGGACCTCTGCAGGCAGGGTAATCGTAATACCAAATTGGGCAAATACTGATTGGATCAAGCCCATGGCCAAAAGGCAAAACAAGTTCGCCCAACAATATAACCAGGTCGGAAAGCTAACTGTAATGTATTCTGGAAACCTTGGCCAATCGCACGACATTGAGACAATAGTCGAAACTGCAAGGGAGTTAAAAGGTAATGAGTTCATTGCATTTATGATAATTGGTGAAGGAGCCAAAAGGCCTCTTGTTGATAAGGCAAAATCTGAAAATGATTTGCATAACATGACAGTGCTGGGGTATCAACCTGAAGAAACCTTACCCTATTCACTTACAACAGCTGATATTTCAATCATAACCCTTGATATTGGTTCAGAAGGGTTGAGCGTTCCAAGCAAGACTTATTATTCTATGGCTTCAGGTGCTGCTTTGATCGCACTATGCGACATTAATAGTGAAGCTGCCCAGACGATCATAAAACATGACTGCGGAGTTGTTATAAAACCGGGCGATACCGAGGCGATGGTAAAGGCAATATTAGAATTGCATGATGATGAAGAGAGGCTGGATCGTTATAAAATCAACAGTCGCAACGCCGCCGATAATTTCTATTCTCAAAAAAACACAATGAAATATATCGATGCGCTGTCTTCGTATTTGAATATTTAGAGCTTCCCCTGGTATTTTGGAGATGATTTTGCTGTAAACGACTGGTGGTGGTGTAACTTGTGATCATTATAACGTTCGTCCTTCAGACAATGAAGGCGACGGGCTGCTTTGCCGAATTATTTGTCTAATTACTTTATCAAAATATTATCTAGCCGCTAAGAATTCTTATTGAGCTATTGTCAAATGTTGTGTTTAGGAGCTTAGGCGGCGATCCTTTCAACT
>CAZFIB010000114.1:0-10887 GCA_964518865.1 uncultured Thermodesulfobacteriota bacterium | reverse complement strand
CACCCGAAAGGATACACCACCTTTCTTCTCAAACACAACTTTCAGTTATAACTCCCAGGTTTGCCTTTTTGATGATTATAAGCAGCTAACAGCAACATCCCTCTCAAAAGCTATTGATGATATTCACGCAAAATTCGGCTGTGACATGCTGCTGCCGGCACGACTGTACTCACGCACAAGGTACAATGATGCCTCCGTATAGACTGTTTTTTTCATAAAAGCAGTTATTTATTAAATGTGTGTAAATTAATATAATGTTATTTATTATATTTATCACTTTATATACCGTTATTACTTTATTAATTATATTTTCATTTACCTGTTACTTGCATCACACGCCGGGGTTTATATATTTTTCATTGTGCCGATAAGAACTATACAAAATGTCCGGTTTACAGGGAGGTAAATTGTGACATTTGTGCCGCTGTAGTAAGAAATGTACATGCCGTGGTGTCAACTACCGCTATATCAGTATTTCACTGGTATTCCTCCCGATACCGGTACAGCTATGAGCTGCAGCACAAGTCTTTTAAAAGCGCTTACGTATTCATAAGCAGCTCAATATCCGTCAACAAGATACGGTTTATACAATTCTATTAAATATCACTTAGAAACAAGGAGGTTTCTATGGATATTTCTGTTGTAGAAAAGCAGGATTATTCGGAAATGGGCAGGCAGTCGATTGAACGTTTGAAAAACGGCTTCAAGAACAAGGAAGGCCTTGAGGAAATCGTTGACTGCGAAATGGGACCAGATGTCCGCTATGTGTTAAGCCGTGACGATATATCTCTCGTCAGGCGCTATCTGATGGGGCCCATTACACCGGCGGAATACCGGGAACTGCGTTTCAAACTCCTTCAGCTTCAGTCGCGGGAAATGATACAAAACATCGACAAAGAGCGGCAGCAGGAAAAGTCTGATGCATCAGAAGTGAAAATCACTTCAGCCGATCAATCAGATACCAGAGATGACGGCTGCAATGATGAGCGCTCCCTGTTTCACATGTGCGCGTAGTGATGATTCCCGCACGCTGAGCGGTGGCCTGGAGCTGTAGGTCAGTATCCGGACCAGTTACATTGCTGTCTCAAGCAGCCTATACACAGGTCCGGATTTTTTTGCGGGGCATAGCGACGTGCACGCTGCTGGTTTGCGGTCGTGCAGTACCTGCACAGTTTACTGTATCATGCGCTTTTTCTGTGCTGTTCTATAAACCGGGCAACATCGTCATCTGATTCCCCGCCGGTTTCTTCAAACACGGCGTTCATGGTGAGCTGTGCCTGTTCAATGGTGTTTTCTATCAGAACATCATCATAGGCTGTGTAGGCATGCCGTATGTGCGCCCTGGCCGCCAGTGCTATCCGCTGCTCAATCGTGAGACGGGATTCCCTGCGCCTGGCTTCCTTCAGATCTTCCAGAACTGTTCGGGCAGTTTCGTTTGCTATAGTCTCTGCCAGTTCCTTGTGTTCGGCTGCAAAATCAAGGTAATCCAGAACCGCCTTTTTCAGTGTATCATACGATGCATTCATACTTCGCTCCCCGATTCATCTGCGTATTGACTCTGCCCGCACGTTGCCCTATACTTCCAAAACGAAAATAACGCACCCATACGTTAGCAACTATGTCACACTATCATTTTTCAATAAAGCTCGGGACACATCTGAGTTCCGATGAGCTTTCGGCTGCATCGGAACTGCTCAGCAAATCATACTCGCGCTGGCAGCAGCATCCCGACAACCGGAACCCTGTTGCAACCGATACATCCCCCGGCGTGTATAGGCGAGTCATGCGCAAGCCGAACCATGAAGTCATCCTGTACTATGAACAAAGCCGGCTGTGCGCCGCTTTTGTTCATGCGCTCTCTCCTCAGTACGACCGCTATCCGCTCCGAAAGCTGTCCTATCTCGGAGTTGCACCACGAGAAAAAGGGTATGAAGCGCTTCGTCGAATTTTCACCAGATACGCAGAATTCGTCAGACACCAGGGTGAAGATGTCGTCATTACCAGTGACCTGGATCAGCACACCCTCAATTCCCTGCTGGAAGCTTCGGGTTTCAGAGAAGTCATCGAGCGCAACGAAACTTTTTTTCTTCTTTCATATATGATGCAGCGCCGTATTTTTTCATTTCAGAAGGTGATGGGTGATTTTGCCATCGACCAGATCATCACTCTTGACGGAAAGGCTGTCAGACGTTCAAAAAAGCTTTTCAAGCTTCAGACGACTCCCTATGATTTTTACAACCTGTACTGCCGGCAGCAGCGCAAGCGCGTCCTGCGCTCCGTACCGTCCGAAAACCTTGAACTCATGGGATCGTCTCTTGCACATGCTTTCGAAGGCATCTGCTTTATCAGTTCGTTTGAAGGGCCTATCGTACCGGATGATACTTCTGCACAGAACAAAGGTATCTATGCTGCGGTTTTCGGCGATACCTTCGAGTCTTTGTGCGATGAGGCGGTCGACCGTACCAACAGATTCGTGTATCTGCTGCCTGATTCCGAAAGCATGCTCATGGACATTGCCGCGTCGACCCCCCTGCGACCCGGCTTTTACGATTTCCTCTTTTTCAGCCTGAAAATTCTCGGATCTTTTTATATCACTTCCTGCTTTCCCGCTTGTTTTATCAGGCACTGCCTGGAGCGGACCCTTGCTCCCTCGATCCCTCTTAGATTTATCGACCTTGTCGAACGTATCGTATCTCCGGCCATGCAACTGCTTGCCGGAAGAACAAAGCTTCTCTCAGACAGCTCTCTCAGAACGGCCTTTCACATCGACGGCCCGTATAGCGACTTTTCAGACAGCGGGGTTACGACAAAGAAAGACCGTATGATCGATGATATCGTTTCTTCAAAAGGAGACACGCCGACTCCTGTTATTTACCTGTCCGGCGGCCCATCCGACATTCCGGCCCTTACTCGTCTGGAATGTCTTTCCCGCGAGCTCCGTCTGCCGGTTCTTGTTCTGGACTTCAGCCAGCAGAGCATTCCATTGCATGACATTATATTTCAGCATAATAACGCCTGCTCAAATCCCTACTTCAGCAGCATAGCGATTCGAGATTTTTATCAGATTCCGGTCATGCTCGAATCAATGGGTCTGAGCATCAACACGTCAAACGATTTTCTGTGATCATTACCGCGACAGGGGGACAATTCGGCTCCCGCCCGAGTCGGTGGTCCGCGAGCCGGGGGTAACCGGCATACTGTTCAAACTGCATGCAGGCTGCATCGCCCCGGACTTTTCAGACATCCGCCTTCGTTGATGATACATTCGCATCATGGATCGGGTCACCCCATAGGCAGCAAGCGCAGGCAGCAGTCCCAGCAGTATACCGCCGCTAAGCATTATGCAGGTAACATCGATGCCGGTTTCGAGAATGTTTGCAAGAGACATGGTGTCGGTTCGAAATGAAACAGTATTACCGAACAGCCACATACCGGTCTTATAGCTTCCTATGTAGAATAGCGGCATGGTAAGCGGATTACCGAACCATGATCCGAGCGCCGCCGCCCGCTTGCTTCCCCGAACACATGCCGCCAGGCCGACTGCAATAGCGGTATGAAAAGGAAACGTCGGCGTAACACCGGTGAACACACCGACCGCCATGCCCAAAGCTATATAGTGCGGATCTCCCCGCAGATTTCTAAACCTGTCGGTTACGTATGCCCTCAGCCGATTCAGCATCATGGTGTCACAGATGATTTAATGTATCGCAGTGTGAAAAATACGTTTCGGTAAGCATTTCATGAAAGGGGCATGGTGGGAAACATCAAGCATCGTCGGTCGGCAGCGGTTCCGCATGCTGTGCAGCCGGTTCAGGAGGCGTGTATAAACGTTCTTCAATGCGTGACATGCGGATTTCCAACGCCTCCAGGCGTCTCAGTATCTCCATATGTTCATTGTGCCGGTTCGTCAGCGACTCATGCAGCGTTTCCAGTCCTTCAACCGTTTTTTCAAAATGAGTTGAAATATTCTGTGAAAGATATTCATACAGAATTTCGATAAGTATATTATAGGGTGATTCTTTTATCTGCTTGACCAGTTTTTTGTCGTTGAGCAGGTTTTCAAGCAGGTTTGTGTCTTTCTGTGCACCCACGAATCACTCTCCGGAAATGTTACTATTTACAATAGTTAAATAACTTTTACGTGTCAATGAGTAAATGCCCGCTTTCATATTCAGCCCAGAATGCAATGGTTAATTTTTACTTGCAATATGCACACTATCCCCCTATATATTTGAATACACCGGACGGGTGATCGGTACCGGATCGATCCTGAATATTCCAGTTTTACCCAAGATCATTCATATCACGATGATTATTTAATCACAGGAGGAAAATCATGAACCGCAAACAGATACTCCTTATGTCAGCACTCATGGCGTCAATACTGTGCCTTTACACGCCTGCGGTCTTTTCCGCCGACTGGGAACAGATGACCGGCCCTGACGGCGTTACCGGATCGCTCAGGGATCTCTGGGGGTTGTCCTCGGATGACGTCTATGCCGTCGGCCAGGATGCGGTTGTCCTGCATTACGACGGATCCTCGTGGACAAAAATGGATTTGGGTATTATAACGTTCACCGATACGCTGCAGGCTATCGACGGAACATCTTCCTCCAATATTTTTATTGTCGGAGAATCCGGTACCGTTCTGCATTTCAACGGCACATCATGGCAAAGTATATCCACTGGACTATCCAATAATTTGAACGATATCTGGCTGCATCCCGACGGCACCACGACAACCGTTGTCGGCGATGACGGTGAAATACTTACGTGTACGAGCAGCGCTTGCAACAGTGACGGCAAATGGTCAGATTCAGACCTTCAAAGCGTCTGGGGATCTGCATCAGACGATATTTATGCTGTCGGATATGACGGAACCATCCTTCATTACGACGGAACAATCTGGGATGATATGACAAGCGGCGTTGACGCCGACCTTCTCAGCATATGGGGCAACTCCCAAAATAATATCTTCGCTGTCGGTGATGATGGAACCATTGTTCGCTTTGGAGGATCTTCATGGACACCCGACTATGTGCCCAAAAATGATTTATCATGTATTTACGGCACCGATTCTCCAAATATTTTTATAGTTGGTGACAAGGGTAAAATTTATTATTATGCATCTCCAAAATGGACCGAACTGGAAAGCGGTACAACAACAAATCTGAAAAGCGTCATCTCTTTCGACGACGAGGAAGCCTATGCTGTCGGCAACAACGGTCTGATTCTTCGTAAAACAACCGATCTCACCGAAGACAACACCCCGCCGACCGCCTCCTTTACCGCCACAATCAGCTCGGATGATACGGCCAAAGTCCTGGTTGATGCCTCTGACAGTTCCGATCTTGAAGATTCCATAGATGATCTGAAAGTTCGCTGGGACTGGGAAAATGACGGGTCCTGGGATACATCCTACAGCACCGATAAACTTTCATCCTACACGTATTCCGAATCAGGCACCTACACGATCGCATGCGAGGTTGCCGATACCGAGGGATTGACCGGATCCACAACACAGGATATCGTCGTCGTCGTGGGGCCGGGCGACGATGACGGTGATGATGACGATGACGACGGAGATGACAGTGATGATGACGGCGGTCCGTGCCCTGCTTCCTCGATACTCGGCAAAAACAGCCCGGAAGTACAAACACTGTGTCGCTTTAGAGATACCGTTCTTGCAAACAGCGCATACGGCAAAACGATCGTCGAACTTTATTACGGCAACGCCGATACAATCAATGAGCTGTTTTCTGCCAGCCCGGCTGCTGCTGCATTCGCAGAATACTGCATTACTGCCGTAATGCCTCTTGTCGAGGGTATGCTTGACTGAGGTTTTCCGACAGTCACATCAGTAAAAAAAAGAGCGGTGCTCGTCACCGCTTTTTTTTACATTACTGTGCTTTCGATTGCTGCGAGTGCCTTTTCATGCAGGCATCCGTTTGAGGCAAGTATGCCGTAATTATCCTCGAGCTTTCTTCCCAGTGTAAAATCGAGAGGACGACCGCTGAAATCGGTGACTCTGCCGCCTGCCTCTGTAACCACGATGGAACCTGCAGCATGATCCCATATTTTTTCCCGGTACGAACTGCTTCTTGGAAGGCGTAAATACAATGACGCCTCCCCGCAGGAAACCGCAGCATATTTTGCCTGACTGTCTATTCGGAACGGTTCTGCCTGCAGGCCGATGACATTCGATATTTTTGCATGCTCTTCATGAGAAGCATGAGCACGTTCAACCGACTCGCAGAACCTGGCGCTTGCCGGGTCGGTAATGCCGTCAACCTGTATTGCAGCGGTGCTGTGATCATGAAGATTCATCAGCCGCGATCCCTCGTTCATAACCCCGTAAAAAAGTGACCCACCCTGTTTGCCGCCGTAACGTGCAGGTACGTAGTTGGGACAGCCCAAAATGCCCAGGACAACCCGGCCGTTTTCAACAAGCGCAAGCGCCACTGCATACTGCTCGCCCCTCAAAAATCCCTTTGTACCGTCGATCGGATCAACCGTCCAGTACCTGCCCGTATAATCGGCTTCTCCGGATGCAGCATCTATTGATGAAATCAAGGTGTCTTTTGCAAGTGAAGAGTCATACTTGACTGCAAGTCCCGCAATTTCATCGGCCAGAGATGTGCTCTGCCGCAAAACACCGGCATCCTCTTCTCCGACAATCCGGTCGTGCGGAAATACTTTATGCAAGGTTGAACATATGAGCGCCTGACTCCCGAAATCAGCTATGGTAACCGGCGATTTATCTTCCTTCTCGACTGATCGTACAGCTGCGCTGTTCTGTACCTCGGCACACAATCTGCAGGCTCTTTCCACGGCATCGCATGCGGTCTTCAGCTCCTGTGAATAATCCATTATATTCTCCCTGCAGAATGGTGCACCATGTTATTACACCGTCCCGAGAATCTTTGCAGCATTTCTGAAAAAAATGTTCTCTGTGTCACGGCCGGTTAAAAATTCGGCTTTCTCTACCGCTCGCACAAGCGGTCCGTAATTAAAGATACCGTCTGATCCGAATACTATCCTTCCCGACCCGAGTGACCTGAAAAGTTTTCTCATGACCTGCAGCAGTACCTGCTCGCCCATCACCTCTTCTATCTGGTTCAGGGTTGATATGTCGACATACACATTTTCGTCATACAGACAGACCAGTATCGTCTCATCAATCCAGGGAAACCCTGCATGAGCGATGATGATTTTCAGATCCGGGAAGTCTACAGTAAGATCGTCCAGGTAGAGCGGTCGACAGTATTTCAGCCGGCTTCCTTCTGACGGTGGCTTTAATCCGGTGTGCACCAGAACCGGTACCGACAATTCGACCGCTTTCTCGTATACGGGATACAGTAATACATCATTCGGGTAAAATCCGGATGCCGGATTCATCTTAATACCCCGGAACCCGAAGTCATGCACTGCCTTTTGTACCCGTGCAACCATGCTCTCAGAACCGCGGTCGGGATGCACAGCCGTAAATCCGATAAAACGTTCCCGGTTCAGGCGCACAAAAGCAGCTATATCTTCATCAGGAATATTTACCCCCTGCCTGTCGCCGAGATCTCCGTGATCTTTGCCGAGTATAACTGCCGTTTCGATACCATTCTCATCCATCGCATCGATATATGCCTCCGGTGGGAGTGAATAGGGACTTGCTGAATGAGTGATATGATTGTGTATATCTATGATCATACTAATGAACCCTGCGCATCAAGTAAAAAAAGCTATGTGTAACACACTCATATATGCCGTGCAAGCAAGATCTTGAAAGAATGCATTTATTTTAGTATGAATGATTCAGTAATTATTTACAGACAAAACAATCATCGGCACCAAACCCGGAAAGGATGCATCGGCAATGAAGAATTTTCGCAAAGAACTATGGTTTGAAGTACCGACACGCAGGGCTTTTATCAACATTACCCCTGATATTGAAACGTGTCTTCGGGAAAGCGGCATTCAGGAAGGGCTCATACTGGTGAATGCCATGCATATCACAGCGTCTGTTTTCATCAACGATGACGAGTCGGGACTGCACCAGGATTACGATCGATGGCTCGAACAGCTGGCGCCCCACGAGCCGGTATCACAGTATCTCCATAACCGTACCGGCGAAGATAACGGCGACGCACATCTGAAGCGGCAGGTCATGGGCCGCGAAGTCGTTGTAGCCGTCACATCCGGCTCACTCGACTTCGGTCCCTGGGAACAGATTTTTTACGGCGAGTTCGACGGACGCCGCAGAAAGCGTGTGCTCGTGAAAATTATCGGGGAATAGCTGATGCGCCGTTGATCGCCGGTATTTCGACCACCATCAGAAACAGGCCCAGCTTTCTGATGGAATCGACAAACTTGTCGTAATCTATCGGCTTTGTAATATACTGGCTGCACCCCATGCCATAGCAGCGTGATACTTCCACCGGATCATCCGTTGTGGTGATTATTATAACGGGAATCTTACGCAGTTCATCATCCTGTTTCAGCTTCTGGAGCACTTCAGTACCGTCTATCTTGGGCATTCGTATATCGAGCAGCAGCAGATAGGCTTTGCCGCTTTCCCGTACCGGTCCGTCTCCCTCCATAAACAGAAAATCCAGAACCTGCTGGCCGTCTTTGAAATGAATTATATCATTGCCCACACCGGCTCGTTTCAGATTTTTCTCCATAAGTGCTGCATGGCCGTCGTCATCTTCCGCAATCAGTATAACAACTTCTTTTTTCATCTCGTTTCAGCTCCCGGTCAATGGTGGTGAACACTGCCGTACATACTTCTGATAACACGCAAATCGACAGCGTGCAATATCGTCCTTTTATTTTGTCAGCGTATTCTGAATTATTCTCAGAAAATCTGCAATGGTATATGGTTTTGCAATAAACGGGTATCCGCGCTGCTGTATAACGTCTGATTGAGATTTCTGGTCAGCATAGCCGCTGCACAGTATGAATTTCAATGCATTGTTTTCGGCTGTCAGGTCCTCTATCAACTGAAGACCGCTCATGCCGGGAAGAACGACATCACTTATAATCAAATCTACCGGGTCCTGCGCCTTCACTATGAATTCTCTCGCTTCTTCTGCAGTACTCTTGACTGTGGCTCTATAACCGTTATCGCCAAGTATCGTTAAAGCAACATCCCGTATCGCAGGATCATCCTCTACAACCAGTATGTGCTCCCCACGGCCCTGATACAAATCGAGCGATATGTTTTTTTCCAGCTTTACTTCAGCCTTCTGCACGGTTGCAGGAAAATACAGTGAAAATTCTGTTCCTGAGCCCTCCGCGCTGTCAACCGCGATCCACCCCTTGTGATACGTAACGATGCCGTATACCGTCGAAAGGCCGAGACCTGTGCCGCCGGAATGCCTCTTTCTCGAAAAAAACGGCTCGTACATCCGCTCAAGCGTTTCTTTATCCATCCCGCAACCGGTGTCTGCAACACGCAAACAAACAAATAACCCCTCATACGCCTCCGGAATACCCTGCAGATCATGGTACGCTACCGTTCTGTTCTCCGTCCGGATGGTTATGACACCGCCCTCCGGCATCGCATCGCGTGCATTGACTGTAAGGTTCATAAGAATCTGCTCTATATTCGCCTCATCTCCCATGACAGACAGCAGCTCCGGGTCGAGATCGGTCTTTATACTTATGTCTTCACCGATAAGCCGCTTCAGCATTTTGAGAAGATTTTCAATAACCGCATTGAGGCTGAGAATCTGCAGCTCCATCGGCTGTTTTCTGCTGAAAATCAAAAGCTGCTTGACAAGGCTGGCACCCTTGCCGGCGGCAAGCCGTATTTGTTTTGCATCGCGGTGCATCGGGTCGGTTTCATCTATTTTCATCAACAGTATGTCACTGTAGCCCTGCACCGTTGTCAGGATATTATTGAAATCGTGCGCGATGCCTCCGGCAAGCGTGCCGACGGCCTCAAGCTTCTGAGAACGCAGAAGCTGATCTTCCAAATTTTTTCTGTCACGGGACGCTTTTATTTTTTCACTTATGTCCTCAATTATCGCCATGGCACCTTCTATGCTTTCCCCATCCCCGAGGATCGGCTCGCTGTATATGCGCACAGCTACTGTTGAACCACACTGCCGTCTGGCTTCCATTATCTCCCAGCTCACCCCGGTTCCCTGCATAACACTATGTATATGATGATTGAATTCGTCATAGCTTTCAGGAGTTAAAAACGGTATATCCCTGCCTAAAACCGCTGCTTCATCCCATCCGAATATCCGTTCTGCTGATTTGTTCCACAGATTCACATGCATAGCACTATCCAGCGAGATGATCGCAAGAGGCGATGCGCCGACGACCGAGCTGAGGATTTTATTTGCCTGCCGCAGTGCTTTTTCAGCACCCGTCAGCCTGTACTGGGTTGTCAGCTCATCAAAAGCACGCTTTACAACTGCAGGCAGCAGGTCCAGAAACGACGTATCTTTGACGAGATAGTCTTTTGCACCAAGCTTCATCATATCCACGGCAATGGTTTCATCTCCATGACCGGTCATGATTATAAAAGATGATCCTTCTTTTTGCTGAAGCTTTTCAATAATCTCTTCCGCCTTCATGTCGGGAAGAAGATAGTCGAGGAGGACAAGCATTTTCGCATCAGTCTGCTCGAAAGTGTCGAGAGCCTGTATTCCGTTAAACGCTTTGAGAACGGTATACCCTTCGGCTGAAAGTCGTTTTTGAATCAAACGATTCAATCCCTCGTCATCCTCGATAATCAGCACAGTATGAGTATCTGATTCCGTCATTTTTCTCTTACTTTTGCTATCGTTAGTCAGACACCTCCGGCAATGCCGTAGGCTTGAAAAACGTGAAGAGTTATAACTGAAAGTTGTGTTTGAGAGAAAAAGCGGTGTATCCTTTCGG
>CAZFIB010000113.1:0-11527 GCA_964518865.1 uncultured Thermodesulfobacteriota bacterium | reverse complement strand
TTATGGTTGTATTAGCCAAAATTTATGTGAATTTATTTTTTCGCCAGCCCTTAGAGCAATTATTCAACTGGTCCTGGCGTGATACAAGCTGGATTCAAAAATATTCTACCGCCGACAAGGAACATCCCATAATCGGTTTTGAGACGGTAGCTTTACCACAGGGACTTGTTGCAGCGGGATTTTTCGCTAATTTAGTTCTTCTTGATTTTGACCGGGCACTTGTAAATAGTTTTGGCAAGGCCATTCCGACCCGAAGCAATATTGTTATTCATGATGCTTGCCGGTATGTTGATGATATGCGCTTGGTATTCACAGTGCCAGAGGGAACTGATGAAAATAAAATTCAAACTTACGTCACGGAATGGCTGAATAATTTATTAGATGAACATGCCGGAGGTCTGCTGATTGAAACGAAAAAGACCAAAGTGACTGTAGAAGGTCGTGAGCAACATTTTTTGGTTGCGCAATCAAAAACCGCTGCACGGATTCAGCATGATGTTTCAGGAACCTTCGACATGCTGCACGGCAGTGAATTGATTGGAGCAATCGAAGGTTTTTTTCACACTCAACAGCGTTATTCTCAGGAAGAAAGTAAGGCAACTGGCAGGGCAGGTTTTCTTGTGGGCATTTCAGACTTGCGGGATGATACCGCCGCGCGATTTGCCGCAGGGAAATTCCGTCGTGTATTCAGATCATTGAGGCCAATACTGGATGACAGCCAGGAAATACAGGATGATGAAGAGGAAGATGAGGATGGCAGTTCATATTCACTGCCGAAACTTGTGCTTTCGCAACAACAGCTTGACGAACGCGGTAAGCTGTTTGCCGCAATGCTGATTGAAGAATGGGTAACAAATCCGTCCAATGTCAGGCTTCTGCGCATTGCCTTGGATATGTATCCCGAACATGGCTTTCTCGAAAAAATATTAAATCTGCTTCGGGATGGTTGGCAGGTCGGGGGATGCAAAGCTCACCGTAAGGAAGTAAAACAGTATTGTCTTGCGGAGTTGTTCCGAGCGGGGGCAACCGAAACCGGACTTGTTGCTGATGATGACTGTTTACCGAACGGTGTTGACCTGAATCAGTATCATGCTCGTTTAACCGAAGAGGCCAAAAGCGTTTTAGAAGGGTATTCCTCACGTGGATCCTCCGGAAATCGATTTGCCTGGTATCTGATGCAGCAGGTTTATCTTTATCTGGCAGCCAGAAATGAAACAATCGGCATTAAACTGCCATCAAAGAGAAGCCATAGCATGCTTTCGCTATATCAGAATTTTATTGGATTTCTGAATGGCGAACCTCAATACGATTTGGAACGGAGATGCGTTTTTTCAGCCCTAGCTGCCTCTGCGTTCGGTAATGAGGCAATTCTTCAAAAGCAAAAGCTCAGCGAGAAGTTCATACGGAAACTGGCACTTACTGCCCCTGTTGTTGCCGGTAAATTGTGGGAAATGAAAAAAGAAGGGGCCCTAAATCGTCATATGGAAGCAGCCAGACGGTGCGGCTTAAGTATAGCGCAATCGTCAGATCCTAGAATGAACTTACCTGAAATTGCTTCCCATTCACCAAACCCGTTTTGGGAAGAGAAGAATCTGTTGCTCCTTGCAATTAAGGTTGCAGAGCATTTGACTGAGCATGATCTGAACTCGCCGTGGCAGATTTTTTGCCAGATTGAGGGCCAGTCAGGAAATAAGAATTTTCAAATACCGAAAATCAAATCGATAGAAATCGGCAATTATCCCCCTGTTGCTTCTGAATTCTTTTCTGTGCCCGACTGGGCACTATCGGAAGACGTCCAAAAAAATTATAAGCTCGGTATATTTTTGAGGTTTGCTCTGCGGGGTGAGATTGATTTTTATCGCGGTAGAAAGATTGAAAAAAAGAAAAGCCCCTATCGTTATACTTCCCCGATTTCGCATTGGGAACAACTGCAACATGGTGGATATCATGGTCGAACTGCTTTTGCACCGGAATGGATACCTGTTTCATCATGGATGGAGAACCTGATATTTGAACTGTTGCGCTGGCCGGGCTGTGGGCTTTCTAAAGAAAAGGCAACATTCGCTGATATCAAGATAAAAATCAACGAGCGGCAAAAAGAACTTGAGGTTTAAAAGGGCGATGCCTCAGGCCTTGTTTTCCTTGAGCAAGCAGCACCATTGCCGTTCAAAACAATACAGAAGTCTTGGCGACGACCCATTCGAATTGGTGTTGCACAGAGTGTGTATCCAGACTATGATGTCTTCAAAGATATTGCAACGTCAAATGGTTCTAGAAATCCTACATTATCAGAGTCCCCTATAAGATCAAGACATCGCCGGCACCTTGTAGCCATGATCGAAGGTATTGAGCAGATGCTCCGCGTCAGGGAAACACACATAGAAAATGATCGATCGGACAAAAGACTTCTCGACCTGTTGGTGTTTCCTGAACTTTCTGTTCATCCGCAAGATGTGAATACAATACTTGTTCCATTTGCAAGAAGGCATCGTTGCATTATACTGGCAGGTCTTGTTTATCACCCGGAAAACATGCTCACCGGTGCCCCCTTGATAAATTCCGCGATGTGGCTGATTCCGGAGTGGGACAGTTACCAGGGGTTGCAGGTCCGCCGCATTGAACAGGGAAAGTGGCATTTGACAGAAGATGAGCGTCGTTTTAGTCCCGCGCCAGTTCCATTCAGGCCGGCTCAATGGATCATAAATTACGATTGGCAAATAAACCAAGGCCCTCTCAAACTCTCCGCTTCAATCTGCTATGATTCTACAGATCTTTCTCTGGCTGCAGATTTGAAATCCCGTTCAGATATTTTTATCGTATGTGCGCTTAACAAAGATGTCGGAACTTTCGACCGTATGGCTGAAAGTCTGCATTATCATATGTATCAGGGTGTTGTCATTGTAAACAATGGCCAATTTGGCGGCTCGAATTTTTACATGCCTTTTGGTGAAACATACCACCGACAGGTCTTGCACCTTCATGGGCAACCTCAGGCGCAAATTGCTTTTATTGAAGCCGACCCTGAGAAATTGATTTGCCAAGGCAGGTTACCCTGTGGATGCTACCCCGCTGACAATCAACCTGAAATCACTGATAGCGACGCGTGCATTAATCATTGTACCTTGAAGCCAACAGGAAAATGGAAAACACCTCCTGCTGGTTGGAACCATAGAAATAATTCGTGATGCAAAAAACAATTCACATCCCCAGAATCAATGACGATGCTTCTGATTTTGCACGTCTTTTTGGATTTTGGGCGCAGGTTAATGATTATTTTGAGGATGTGCGGTTCGATTTTTCAGGCTGTGATTTTTTGAGGCCTAATGCCGTTGCTTTTCTCGGCGGGCTTGCACGGCTGGTCGAATCGCGCATGGGTAGGGTTGCTTTTGACTGGGGCAGCCTGCAAAATGATAAAGTGATGACAAATATGCGCCAGAATGGTTTTGCAGGCACGTTCGGCCACCGGTCATCCGGCTGGACGGGCGAGTCCATTCCGTACCGTGAAGACGCAACACTCGACATGAACGGGATTATGGATTATCTGACGGATTTCTGGCTTGGGCGCGGCTGGGTGCATGTGAGTGAACTGCTGCGCGACGCGATTGTCGGCCGAATGTGGGAAATTTACAACAATGCCTTCGAGCACAGCGGCAGCGAGATCGGTGTATTTACCTGCGGGCAGCACTTCCCGCGTACGGATGAGCTTGTTCTTTCGGTTGTAGATTTTGGGCAGGGAATTCCAGCAAAAGTAAGAAACTATCTCAATTCCGACTCGAGGGCAGAACAATTAACCGGTGCCGGATGTTTGAGATGGGCGTTTCAGCGCGGCACAAGCACCTGCACTGAAGGGGTTGCCAGAGGCCTTGGCCTTGATCTGCTGAAGGAATTCATTCGGCTCAATCAGGGCAAGATGGAAGTATACAGTAACGAAGGCTATGCAATTATTGATAAGAACGGTGAGCGATATCAAAACAGGCCCATTTTTTTTGAGGGCACGGTGGTTCACATTACGCTGCGATGTGACGAAAACCTTTACCGCTTCAAACATGAAGATGACGAACCTTTTTGAAAGGGAGATATATAATCATGAAAATTGCCGTTAAAGAAACCATCGGGCCGCGATGCATTATCAAGGAAGACGGCCAGAAAATATTTGAAGCCATCCACCCGCCGTTACTGAACGGGGAAACGGTTTCGCTTGATTTCGAAGGAGTGGCCCAATTCGCCTCACCGTTTTTCAATTTTGCCATCGGTCAGCTACTGAAGGACATAAAGGAAGATGACCTTCGACGGCTGCTTCAGATCGAACATCTGAATCAAACCGGAACGATGGTGATCGAGCGGGTGATTGAGAACGCTGCCCGTTACCACGGCGATAAGGACTATCGCAAAATCGTCGATGATATCCTTGAGCAGCAGGCAAAGGAGTCTGAATGATGGCTGTCAACTACACGATTGAGGCTGCGATTGTTGACATTACGGCCGATACGCCGAAAGAAGAAGATGTCTTTCTGGTCGACACCAATGTCTGGTACTGGATGACCTATCCGAACGCTACGTCCTTTGTGCCAAGCCAGATTACCGACTATCCGGGATATTTGAACCGGGCCCTCGGGGTTAATTCCAGAATTCATCACAGCGGCCTGTCACTTGCCGAGCTTTCCCATATCATTGAAAAAACCGAGCGTGAAATTTTAGAAAGATCGAGATCATCTTCAGTCAGGCCAAAAGAATTCCGGCACAATTTTGCGACTGAACGCTCCCGCATCGTTTCGGAAATTCAGTCATCCTGGGGGCAGGTTACAAGCCTTGCAGCGCCGCTTGACTTAACGATCGATGCCGATACGACGAATGCGGCCCTTGCCCGTCTTCAAGTTGAAAAAGTCGACGGGTATGATCTCTTCATTCTTGAAGCAATGAAAAACAATGGCGTGGCACAGATAATCACCGATGACGGCGACTTCGCCAGCGTTTCCGGCATTCAGGTCTTCACGGCCAACAGAAACGTCATCGCTGCTGCCCGAAATCAGGGGAAGCTTGTTAGCCGCTGATTTAATTTACAATTTTTGCATTATGCCGCCGGCAGCCATGAAATACTTGTACAAATATATGCCCCCACGCCTTGACAGGATAGGGGCGATAATCGTCAACAACAAAATACATTTTTCGTCTCCTCTTTTATTTAACGACGCTTTTGACTGCGCAACGACCGTTCTGTTTCCGGATCCAGTTGACTTGAGCAGCACCGAAGAAGAAGCCTTGAAAAGGTATTACCATTATTTGATGAGACACGAATATACATTTCGCGGGACAAACCATACTGAAAAAGGCATTTCCGATGAAGCGGAACATGGTATATCGAGGGGCTTGCATAGAAAACCGGAAAATCATTCTCAATGGGCTGAAGGAATTAAAAAAGAGGTCAACAAATTCGGAAATTCATACAGGATTCTTTGTCTTACCACTGATCCCAAAAATATTCTGATGTGGTCTCATTATGCCCATAAGAATAAAGGGGTCGCTTTACAATTCAGAAAAAACGCCCTGCAGGAAGAAAGCGGGGAGGACAAATGCCATAAAGTCGACTATTGTGAACAGTTTCCAACGCTTCAGGAGTATGTTGATATTGTCGTTAAAGATGACGCTTTAGCACACAGTAAGCTGTTTTATTGCAGGAAATTTATTGACTGGGAATATGAGCAGGAATATCGATTGTTCGTAGACAACTCTTGTGAGGACAGGCCTATACCGGACGGTGTGCTATCAGGTATCATTTTCGGTTGCAGTGCTGAACCTGACTTCAAGGAACAAATACTTGCATGGAATAACCATAGAGCAACGCCCCTGGCGATTTACTATGCGGTAGAAAATTTTGATACATATGGATTCAAAATTGTTGATGAGGACGGGAAAGAAGCCCTGTTTTGAAAACGGATCTCATAACCAGAGTATGTATGCTGTTTGCCGGTTATTACAATGTTACCGCACTGTCCGATTGGGGCGGAGCCGACTGTTGTGTGAGGCTTAAGACAGCCGCCAAAAAAAATTGATCATATGAATGTTTCCATAAACCGCCAGTTTGCTCACTCATCAAGGACTTTGCGCATACCTTCCAGATTGACATGGCTGTACTTGTTAATCGTGTTGTTATCGCCATGCCCCAGCCATTCAGCCACCAAATCCTAGATTTGGTCAGCTAACCAAAAGTGGATATTAAACCGACATCCCCTATCCACCCCAACAAGCAAAGCCCTTTTCAGCCAGTGTGGCGTGTTACTTTTACTGCGCACAATTTGTCCCGCATATATCGTGATCCCCAACGAGCTGACGGAAAAAACCTTTGACAATACCGATGCAGGCAAAGATGTCGTTGTCTGCAGGGATGCCGACGACATGTTTAAGAAACTGGGGATTTGATGCGCACACCGGCCTATACAAAACAGCCCATCTGTCCTTTGTCTTTGATATAAACTCACGGCCGGTAAAATGGGTCAAATACTGATCCAGATAAAACAAACGCTTCGTGTGTCAAGATAAAGATTTGACACCAATCCCACCACACCAATCCCACCTTACAGATTCTTCCAGTACCTGTTCTCAATATGATCCGGCAGGGGGACGTCTCGATTGCAGTTTGTAATGAGAACGCCCTTTCTTTTCTGGCGGCAAGACAAATCAAGCCAGGTATTGATGTTTTTATAGAATTCTGGCTTTATGGTGCTTGCCAGTTTGATCTCACAGGGGATATATTCGGAATGCTGGGCAACGATGAGATCTATTTCGACTCCGCTTTGTGAGCGCCAAAAATACAGCTCAGGCTTAATTCCTTTTGCATATTCCGTTTTAATGATCTCTGAGATTACGGCAGTTTCAAAAAGAGCTCCGCTCATTGGACCGTTCAATGCAAATTCTTTATCCTTTATTCCGACCAGGTAACTGACCAGTCCCACATCGTAGAAATAGACTTTTGGGGCTTTTATGATTCTTTTGCCGAAATTTTCATAGAACGGGGGCAGCAAAAAAACAATATAGCTTGCTTCAAGAATGGACACCCATCGTTTCACCGTCGGAACGCTCACCCCCAGTTGACGGGACAGTGCAGAAACATTCAGCTCCTGGGCAGTACGAGCGGCAAGCAGACGAATAAAATTTTCAAAATCCCGCAAGCTTGCTACATTCATAATGGCACGCACATCTCGTTCAAGACAGGTCTGGACATAGCTTGAGTACCAAATAGCAGGATTGATTTTTTTGTTTACCGCGATTTCAGGATAAGTCCCCTGCATGAGAAATGAGCCGATATCGATCTTGTCTTTTCTTTCCTGAAGGCTAAAAGTCGGTAGAGAAAGTACAGCAGCTCTACCGGCCAGTGATTCTGAAATATCTTTCATAACCGAGAATTGTTGTGAACCGGTAATAAACCACTGCCCCGGCTGTCGGTTTTTATCAACCAGGAGTTTTGTATAATGAGCCAGCTGCGGCATATACTGAATTTCATCAATAACAACTGGCTTTTTTTGCTTTTCCAAATAGGTGCGGGGATCCTCTTCGAGCAGGTTCCTGAATCCAGGATCATCAAGCGAAACAAACGAGGCGTTGCGGGATGAAAAAAGGTGCTGCAGCAGTGTGCTTTTTCCGGATTGTCGGGGACCGGTTATCACCGTTACCGGGAACGTTTTTTCTGTTTCCTGAATGGTTTGTTCAAGCAGACGCGGCCAGTACATATTGACTGATTTAACATAAAATATTTAATCGGTCAACATGTTGTTTTGATGTTTTTCTTGGCATTTGCGCTCTGTTCACAGAACAACAATACGACCGCCAGCAAACCGCAATTGTTTCAATGTTGCTCTTGACACACAAAGCGTTGTGTAATATTCTCCTTGTCAGGAGGTAAAATATGGCAACCAATCTGGCAATAGATGAAGAGCTGCTGAACATGGCCCTTGCTGTCGGCGGGCTGAAAACCAAAAAGGATACGGTTAATGTGGCTCTGCGCGAGTTTATCAACCGGCACAAGCAGCAGGAAATCATCGGCCTTTTCGGCAAGACAGACCCCGATCCGGGGTATGACTACAAAAAAGGGCGCTCCCGTTGAGTGTGCTTGTTGATACTCCGATCTGGTCCTATGCCTTGCGGTCGCATAGTCATCGGTTCAAGCAGCATACCGATGAACTGGTCAGACTCATCAAAGACCATCAGGCCCTGATCATCGGGCCGATACGGCAGGAGGTTCTCTCAGGTTATAGCAATAAAAAGCAGTTTGATCTGCTTCGAGACAAACTGGTTTATTTCGAAAACACACCTGTTCTTGGCGCGGATTACGAAATGGCCGCTGAGTTTTCCAACAAATGCCGCCAGCAAGGCGTGCAGGGATCGCATACTGATTTTCTAATCTGTGCTGTTGTTGCACGTCTTGACGTTTCAGTGTTCACTACAGACAAAGACTTTATTCATTACCGCAAACATCTGCCCATTGTTCTGCACGAAATCAAACAGTTATAAAAAAATTTTCATAACAGACATCTGATTGCCGTCAGTAAACCGTCAGTAAGAAATTTTGAAATCGTATAAGTGTTTGTTAAAACTTTATAAGGTTTGCCATATCGGAGGTTTGAATCCTCTCGCCTTTGTAGAGGTCTTCCGGGGAAATTATGGAGCGTACATACGTGCTTTTCCCGGTTTGGCGGGGGCCGAAAAAATGAAAATCGTACTTGATACCTGCTCGATACCACTTTTTAGCGGCACCCGGAGTGATAGCCCATGACCTGTACTATAATCACCGTCATCAGCACCGTTCCTGCCTGCCGTCGCATACACTTCGAATAACGTTATGCATCTCACGCATGGAAAACGGTTTGTGAAGACAGCCCCTGATGCCTTTTGTTTTCAGTACTTCATGCTGGCCGTCATCCACAAATCCGGTGCAGACAATTATCGGCAGATCGGGCCGTATAGCGGAGATGCTCTCTGCGATGTCGGTTCCCTTGAGGCCGGGAAGGTGCAGATCGGTTATGACAAGATCATATTCCTGCGGATTAATTTCAAAAGCATCGAGCGCTTCCCTGCTGCTCAGCCGGGCGGTCACCTGAAAACCGAGATGCTCCAGAATCCTCTTCTGCATCTCGAGCACATCGAGCTCATCTTCAATCAAGAGAATATGCTCTGCCATGGTGATGCCGCCTCTCTGCAACTACCATGCAATATGATTAGATTTCTGATAGTACAAACCCTGTTTTGCTGCCGACAGATTAGAAGTACATAAAGCATGCCAAAAGAGCCCGGCCGCCGCGACAATAATTTCAGGCTGATTTTCGATATGTTACAGACCGTATCCCAGGACAGACATTCCTACAGGACAACATGCGTGTCTTACATAAACGGACAGTCCGATAGGAACGGACACACTTTGCACAGATGTTCGATTACATGCGCTCACGTAAATATTGTACCTATGCCCACACATCCACACGCCACGGACGAAACTTGGCATATGCACGGCTTGCGGTATATCCTGCACTCCAGGGCTGGAATCCGTTGCCCGCACCTGCTGCTTCGGTTTTTCTCAAACGCTTGATCTGACCGACTGCTGCAGTAATGAGCTTCCAGCTCTGGTATGCAGACGTCACATCCTTGAAGCGGCTTTCGCGTGCCGGATCATCCGGGAACAGGTCAGGGTGGTTGCGCCGGGCAAACAATCTGTAGGCTTTTTTTACGGTTTCCTCTGAAGCATCTTTCCCCAGGTTAAGCAGCGTATAAATATCTTTGCTGTTCATCGCACTTCTCCTTTTCACTTCCAAGAGGGTCATTCTCGAAGCAGCGCTGCTTAACATTTGTTTTATTTCTACCGGCTGTTCTTCTATATTGCAGGGCCTGTGCCGAATAGAAAAAATATTATAAGATATTGATATATCATCATTTAATTGCATTTTCGGGCAGGAAGCCATTTATGAGAACAGCAAAAGTTGTGCAATGCATTGCACTCATTGCAGCTGCATTGCACACCTTCAGGCAAACCGGCAAAGGCGGACAATCGGCTGCACGTTTCATTTTTATTGACAAAACGTCAGGCATGCGTAAGGATACGAAGGATTGATGTGCCGGGAAGGCGGTTATGCAGCACAGCAGGGGATAAACGAAAATTTTCAACCAACTTTTCTCTATGGAGGCGGGCTATGGCAGACAAACCGTGTGCAGGAGATCATGCAATACATATTTGTGAGTTGTCACAACAGGGGAAACATGTTGAAATCAAGGAAGCGATAAAATACCCCAGGTTTATGTGTCTGAACTGCGGCAGGGTCGCGGGGTCGGGCAATAACCTGTGCAACCCCCAGGCGATCGACGACATCAGGCCTTCAGGTACATGATAGTGCTGCCTGCCGCTCAAGAGTATACGCCAAGATAAACACATCCAATTACTGAAGTTTCCTGCCAAAAGTTCGATAAGTTGTAAAACCGCCCGTAACCGGGCGGTTTGCGATAGCAGTGCGGTCTGCTGACCGCCGCGAGCAAATGTCAGCGCGGTGCCGTAATTATCGGTGCATCTGGAGACGTATATACTGCAGAGTTTTAATGCATGAAAAAGGTACAGGCTATAAATGCAGTTTTCGCCCCTCTGCTTGCAGCAGTTTTCCTGTGTTTCGCGGCAGTCGGGTGCAGTTATCTACCCTTGCAGGACCCGCGCGACGTGCTTCCCGAATTCGAGCGCACAGAGGAAATCGATGTCGAAGAGCAGAAGCCGCTTTCCATAGAGAACGCTCTTGATTACCTTCGTCGTAATCTCAATGCAACGCAGTATGGACTGGCCCTGTTGAGCTCAGGCGGGGCTTCAAGAAAAATGTACGGCTTCAGCGACATCCGCCTTCGCATGTTCAAACACTCTGAAACAACGATCGGCAGAAAAAAAGTAGTGTATATAATCGTCACATCTTCAGACTGCGATCACCGGACAGTTCAAGAACAGCTTGAAGGACATCACGAAAACAGATACCGGTTTCCCACTCAGCAGGATGCTGTTCGGGCATATTCTGCACTCATCACGCTCGGTGCCGTTCCCTGCAGCCGCAGCCGGTATCTGCCTGTCGACCCTGCAGCGTCATCCGACAATGAAACCGAATAAAAAAAACCTGCACCGACTGTGCAGGTTTTTTTAAAGAGGCAGGCTACTACTGAGAAGGTATCCTGAATTATCTCAGATATGAATGCTTCGGGTGCTTTTTTTTCCAATGCCCGGTGCGGCATGCCGTGCTGCATCCGGTGTTGCATGGTCACCTGATACACTTTCCTGCAGATCTGTTTTTTCGACAAAAGATACATCCGGTTGCAGTGTTTTGAACGAATGATCTTCCGGACGCTCAAAAAAGGAAGCTGTAACGAGCAGTGCAGCTACTATTATTATATTCTTCATGTTCGGGTCCCTTCCTTCTGATCCTCAACTACATATTGTAGTATAAAAAAAATATTATGCAATATCCAAAATCCACCGCCTCATTTCACAGGCGCACTATTTGCAAGCCACCGGAGT
>CAZFIB010000112.1:0-11636 GCA_964518865.1 uncultured Thermodesulfobacteriota bacterium | reverse complement strand
ATCCGAAAGGATACACCGCTTTTTCTCTCAAACACAACTTTCAGTTATAACTCCGATGCCGCCCACCAGCAGCGAAATCGATGCGATAGCCCCCAGCAGAATGGTCATGATATTGGCAAGGGTAATGGCCACCTTCATCATCTGCGTCAGGTTCTTGACCGTGAAATCGTCCTCCTGGTTCAGGCCGATCCTGTGGCGCTGGCGCAGCAGGTCGGTTATCTGCTGCTGGGCCGGTTCGAGGTCGTCCACGCTGCGGGCCTTGACCATCATAAAGCGCACCATGCCGGGGATGTTCGAACCGAACAGCTTTTTCTGCGCGGTGGTTATGGGCACATACACGACATCATCCTGATCCTGGCCGGTCATGGTCTGCCCCTTGCGGCCCAGCACGCCGAGCACGCGAAACGGCACCTTCTTGATGCGGATAATCCTGTTTACCGGATCGAGCGCCCCGAACAGCTCATCCGCCACGGTCCGGCCGAGCAGGCACACCTTGGTTGCATAGCGAACGTCCTGCTCGGTAAACGGCTTGCCCTCGGCGATTTCCCAGGCATTGATATAGAGAATGCTGGGCATGGTGCCCATTATGATGGTCGACCAGTTCTGGTTGCCGTAAATGACCTGCCCGGCTCCGCTGTGAATCGGGGCGACATCGAGCACGGCCGGGCACTCCTTTTTTATGGCTTCCACGTCCTGCAGCGACAGGGTGGGGTCTGTGCCGGAGCCCATGCGCGCGCCGCCTGATGATGTCGATCCTGAAAATACGATAATCAGATTGCTGCCCATGGAGTCGATTTCATTGGCAACGCGCTGCCGCGCCCCTGAGCCGATGGCCAGCATGGCGATCACCGCGGCCACACCGATGATAATGCCCAGCATGGTCAGGGCCGAGCGCATTTTATTGGCGCGCAGGGCCCTCAGGGAAATGCGCAGGGTGGCGGGCACGCTTATCATGAAGCCTCCTGGTGTTCGTCGCTGACGATGCGGCCGTCGCGAAACCTGATAATGCGGCGGGCATACCGGGCGATGTCCGGCTCGTGGGTCACCAAAATCACCGTAATGCCCGACTCGCTGTTGAGCCTGACGAACAGCGACATGATTTCCTCACTGGTTTTACTGTCGAGGTTGCCGGTCGGCTCATCAGCCATAATAATCGCCGGCCGGTTGACGATGGCGCGCGCGATGGCCAGGCGCTGTTGCTGTCCGCCCGAGAGCTGGTTGGGGTGGTGGTCGGCCCGGTCGCCGAGGCCGACAACGCTGAGCGCCTCGAGCGCTTTTTTGTGACGCGAGGAAACATCCGAGCCGTTGTAGAGCATGGGCAGCTCCACGTTTTCTATGGCCGGCGTGCGGGGCAGCAGGTTGAATCCCTGGAAAACAAACCCGATCTGCCTGTTGCGGATCTCGGCAAGCTCGTCCCGGTGCAGGCGGCTGACATCCTGCCCGTCGAGCAGGTAGTTTCCTGTCGTAGGCGTGTCGAGACAGCCGACGATGTTCATAAAGGTCGACTTGCCCGAACCCGAAGGACCCATTATGGACACAAACTCGCGGCGGCCGATCCCGAGCGTAATGTCGTCCAGCGCCCTGATGCTGTTGTCGCCGAGGCGGTAAATGTGGGTGAGGTTCCGGACGCTGATGAGGGCTGTGTCGTGCATAGTGCGGCGGGTTACTTTAAAGGTTCGGTACGGATTTCAGTCTCCACAGGAATAACGGCAGGAGAAACACTGTAAAAAGAGGGGGCATTCCCCCTGCAGCCGGGTTTTATCTTATTTTTTCTTAACCTGCCCGACGAGGACCTCCTCTCCCGCTGCGATATCCCCCTCAACGAGCTCGGTATATTCATAGTCGTCGATACCTGTGGTGACGGGGACCGGCACGGGCGAGCTCTTTTTCAGAACCCAGACGTTTGTCCCCTCGACCGTGTCCTTTTCATCCTCAGGCTTGAACCGCAGGGCGGCATTCGGGATTTTGAGAACATCCTTTTTAACGGAAGTGATAATCGTGACGTTGGCCGTCATGCCGGGCTTGAGCTTCAGCTCGTCGTTGTCGACCGAAATGACCACATCATAGGTTACCACATTTTGAACCACCTCGGGAGAGTTGCGCACCTGCTCGACCCTGCCGTAAAACGGCGAGTCAGGATAGGCATCGACGATAAACTCGGCATCCTGTCCCTCCCTGATTTTCCCGATGTCGGCCTCATCCACGTTCGTGTTGATCTGCATCTTTTTCAAATCCTCGGCGATGGTGAACAGGGTCGGTGTCTGAAAGGTGGCGGCAACGGTCTGCCCCACATCCACATCGCGGGAAATAACGATACCGTCGACCGGCGAATAGATTCTGGTATATTTCAGGTTTGTCTCGGCGTATTTATACGCGGCCTCGCTCTGCACGACCTGGGCGCGGGCCACCCCCAGGCTGCTTTTGGCAACATCGCGCTTTGTCTCGACCGCATCGAACTCGCTCTGACCGATGACGCTGTCGGCGAACAGCTTGCGGCTGCGCGCCAGGTTCCGCTCGGCCTCTTCAAGCGTCACCTTCGCCTGCTGCAGGCCGGCGCGCGCGGAAAGAAGGTTGGCGCGCGCCTGCTCGAGCTGGGCCTCGAACGGCTCGGGATCGATCTCGGCTACAAGCTGGCCCGCGGTGACCGGGGAGTTGTAGTCGGCATACAGGGCCTTGATTCTGCCCGATACCTGGGTGCCCACCCGCACCGTGGTAATGGGGTTGACCCGGCCGGTCGCCGTGCAGAACGCCCGGATCGTGCCGCGGCTCACCGTCTCGGTAGTATAGTCGATGCTGTCTCCGCGCGTAGCGAAAAATATAACAGCTGCGGCGGCAACGACAGCGCCGCCGATCCACCATGCCTTTTTCATAGTGCTCCCGATTTGTTTTCCGCCGCCATACCAGGCAGCCTCCTGTTCAGTCGTCGTATTTTGCGGCAATCATCATGCGCCGCCCCATGCCGAAGGCCTTGCTGGTGACCTTCAGGCCCGGGGCTGCCTGGCGGCGCTTGTATTCGCTGCGGTCGATCATTCTGATCACCTGCCGCACGGTCTGCGCGTCGAAATCCATGCCGAGCAGATCTTTCATCGAGCGGCCCTCGTCGATATAATGATACAGAATCCGGTCGAGCTCGTCATAGGGCGGCAGGCTGTCCTGGTCGGTCTGGCCGGGCCGCAGCTCGGCAGAGGGCGGCTTCTCGATGGTGGCGACGGGTATTATCTCGCGCTCCCGGTTGATGTGGCGGGCCAGACGGTATACCGCTGTCTTGGGAACGTCGGAAATCACTGCCAGGCCGCCGCACATATCGCCGTACAGGGTGCAGTAGCCGACCGCCACCTCGCTTTTGTTCCCTGTTGTCAGCAGCAGGCTGCCGAACTTGTTCGAAAGGCTCATCAGAAGCGTGCCGCGGATGCGGGCCTGGATGTTTTCCTCGGTCAGATCGGGCTCGCGCCCCGCGAAAGGTTCACGCAGGCCCTCGAGAAACGAGGAAAATATTTCTGCTATCGGTATGGTCTCCATCCGGATGCCGAGATTGTCTGCAAGGCTGCGGGCATCCCGCACGCTTCCCTCGGACGAATACCTGCCGGGCATGGCAACACCCAGCACATTCTCCCGGCCCACGGCCGCAGCCGCCAGGCTGCAGGTGACGGCCGAGTCGATGCCGCCTGAAAGCCCCAGCACCGCTGTCTTGAATCCGCACTTTCGCATGTAGTCGCGCACGCCGAGCACCAGGGCATCATGAATAGCGGCGATCTCGTCAAGGGGCTCGTAGGCGCCGGCAGCGCCGGCAACATCGGTATCGAGTGTCTGAACCTGCTCCTGAAAGGCCGGAAGCGCGGCGATCAGCTCACCGCGTCCGTCAACGCACAGACTGCGTCCGTCGAAAACAAGCTCGTCGTTGCCGCCCACCTGGTTCACCAGCACTACCGGCACGCCGTGGGTGCGGGCGCAGGCGCTGATGATGTCGCAGCGCAGCCGGTCTTTTCCCACATGAAACGGCGAGGCGGAAATGTTGATGATAATCGATGCGCCTCTGCGGGCCAGCTCCTCGACGGGGTCCGTGCGATAGTGGCGCTGCGCGTGCGCAGCGGGGCTGTTCCAGGCATCCTCGCAGACCGTAATGCCCAGCACCCGGCCCCTGAATGAAAACGTATCGATGTCAGGCGCGGAATCGAAATAGCGGGCTTCGTCAAAAACATCGTAGGTGGGAAGCAGCGACTTGTTTTGAGAAAAAACCGTTTCGCCCCCGCAGACAAGTACTGCCGAGTTGTACAGGCCCCGGCCTGATGAATCGCCGGTGGGCAGTGGCGCCCCGATGAGAATGCCGGTATCGGGGGATGCCGACGAGTGCTCCTGCAGCTGTTGCAGGGCTGCTCGGACGCGCTCGATAAATCGCGGCCGCTCGAGAAAATCGCGCGCCGGGTAGCCGGTCAGAAAAAGCTCCGGCAGCACCACCAGGTCGCTTCCGTCCTGAACGCCCCGGTCAAAGGCCTGCACGGCTTTCGCGAGGTTTCCCTCGATGTCGCCTATAAACGGATTGAGCTGCGCAAGCGTTATTTTCACTGCATTCTGCCTGTTATCTGCACATCGGTCATCTGTCTTCAATAACAAAAAATCACTCGGCTGTTAAGCCTTGCTGCCGCCGCTCTCAGAGTCGGCCGCAAACTTCTTCACGATTGCCGCGCTTCCCCTGACAGAGGTGCTATACCACGCAAGGGTCAGCTCCTGCTTTTCATCATCGCTCAGGCACATGTCGATGCCGGAGGTGCGCAGGCGCTGCAGCACCTGGAAAAGCGTTACGGCGACGCTGACCGTTATATTGTAGCTCTGCGTAAAGCCCCACATGGGAAGCCGCACGCAGGCATCGGCGCTGTTTACAGCCTCGGGGCTCAGCCCCATTTCCTCGTTGCCGAACACGAAGGCTATCGGGTGCTCGAGCGACAGGGTTTCAAGGCCGGCGCTTTTCCGGCCGGGTGTTGTGGCAACGATCCGGTAGCCGCTCCGCCTGAGCCGCCGGTAGCAGGCGGCCGTGTTGTCCGCGGTTTTGTCCCGGTAGCGATGCAGGGTCACCCACTTGGCAGAGCCCAGGTGAACATCCCTGTCGAGCGACAGGGGGCTGCGGCGCTCGATAACGTGTACGTCCTGTACGCCCAGCCCGTCGCAGGTTCGCAGGGTGGCACTGGCATTCTGAGCCTTGTAAATATCCTCGAGCACAAGACAGACATAGCGTGTCCGGTTTTCGAGCACCCTGCAGATGCGTTTTTTTTTCCTGTCGCTGATGAACTGTGCAAGATGATCTATAAGGGCCTGCCGGTTTTCATGCTCCATACAGTGTTTTCTGAATTATTTGCGCGATACTCTTTGATTATATACCACCCTGCCGGTTCGTAAAGGCCTATTTGCGTTAAACGGTGTGCAGTGCGCGCTTTTTCAGGTTGCGAAAAGAGGGGTAAATGCGTATTATGAAAAGTGTTTTTTCCCCTGCGCGCCCGTAGTTCAACTGGATAGAGCATCGGACTTCGGATCCGAGGGTTGGGGGTTCGAATCCCTCCGGGCGCGCCAGTTTCTCCGGCACAATCATACAACTTCAGAGGGGAGTATAAACATGCCGAAAGCGTTTCAGATTAAAATCACCCTCAGGAGAAGCAAGCCTCCCATATGGAGAAGGGTACTGGTTCCTGAAGATATAACGCTTGACACCCTGCATGAGGTTATTCAGATCTGCATGGGCTGGACGGACACACACCTGCATCAGTTCGTTTGCGGGGATACAGCCTACGGCGTACCGGACCCGGAATTTCCTTCCGGAGCCAAAGATGAAGAGGGTGTCAGGGTAAAGAAGTTTTTAAAAAAAGAGAAAAGTAAAATTATATATGAATACGACTTCGGTGACTACTGGGTGCATGACGTACTTCTGGAAAAAGTAACGCCTTGCGAGAAGCAGCAGAAAATAAAATGTTTGAAAGGCGTCGGGGGCTGTCCTCCCGAAGACTGTGGAGGAGTATACGGGTATTACCATATGCTTGAGGTGTTGTCCGATCCCGGGCATCCGGAGCATGATGACATAAAAGAGTGGATCGGAGATTCCGTTGATATGGGCAGCTTTGACCTTGATGAAACGAACGCGGTTTTGGATGAATGCGTAACTTCTTAAGCGGCATGTGAATCAAACAAGATAGGGGACATGGAAAACAGGGGTAGAATATGCCGCCATACCGGCCATATTCATAAAGGCCCCTGTTTCTCCCGGTATTCGTTCTTGTTACAGTAGCCCCCTATACCGAATAAAGACCAGAATAACCGCCCAGGAACCCAGGGCGACTTTCAAGGCAACCAGAAAGTTGAGAACAGGTATGTTTCCACCGCTCAGAAGGGTACCCTGTTCCCCTTTCGGCAGCTCAAGGCCTGCCAGGGTGACTGCCGCCAAAAGGATAAATATAAGCACGGAACATTTCTCCCAGAAAGCAACGTTCCACTGCTGATAGACAGACTGCATCAGCTCCGGATTGGATGTAATAGCAACCAGACCGATTGCAGTTCCCCCCGCAACTCCGGCAGCGAAGCCCCCGCCGGGGCTGAGGTGCCCGCGGATCGCCAGCTCAATACTTACGAGTGCGGTAATGGTGGCTCCCAACCTGGCTAAAACAATAGAGGGCTTGTCTGTAAACTGATGGATTATCCGGGTTGGCTTCTCATCAGCCATGAGAAAGGTAGCACCGGCTATCGCCAGGGTGAACACCACTACTTCAAAAATGGTGTCATAGAGACGGTTGCGGAAAATTATCCCGGAAACCGCATTGGGCACACCGCTGTCTCGCACAACAGTTTCCACAATGGAAACATCAGCCAGATCTGGTGCCGGGTGGGGCATGAAGAGAAACTTCAGGTACAGGGCGACCACGGCCAGGATATAGAGCCATTTCATAACGGTTTCCCCCCTGATTCAAATGCAGTTACATGCTGTATCGTTACCTCCGGTCCGGAAAGTTCCTTTTGGAGTATTTCATGGATTCTCGAGATTCTGGTTTGAGCATGGTACAGACACTTTGCGTTCTCATCTGAACGTGAGCAGATGCAGGTGAGATGAACCTCCTTTTTTATCAATGCCTGGTGCAGCTCCCCGGGATCACTGTAATAGGTAAGCTCCAGTCTCAAATGCCATTTGCTGAAAATTTCCTTCAGGCGCTCCAGGATTTGCGCGATTCCCGAAGACTCATCTTCGAGCACCCCCAGATGCAATACAAGAGAGGAGCGGACAGCTATGGCATACAGGGTAATTGTCAGCATTGTTCCAACAAGCGCTTCTGTCAAAGCGACGTCTGCAGCTCCCAAAAGTGCATATACCAGGGCGGCCACCGCTCCCAGTACGCCCCGGATTACAAGAGCATGGTAGGGATTGCTTTGCCCTATCAGCATACAGGCAACCAATGGCAGCAGCACAACAATCAACGGCAGATACAAATCATTCATTACTGCTTCCCCTGCTTGAACAGTATGCCAGAACATAGCCCAGCATCGTATTCCAAATGGCAAGTGAAAGTATCCCCAGGAGCAGCAGGGGCCATTCGCTGGGTATTTTCAACAAAAGTCCCACAATGATACTCATTGATCCCAGTGTGTCCGACACTGAGAGGGTATGAAGCTTGTATAATACCGAGCGTTTACCAAGCATGGGAAGCGTTCCCCAGAACCATAAGAAAGTACCGGCTCCCAGACAGCCATAGCTCAACCAGTCAATCATTGCTGATGCCCCTGCAATCGTTTCAGAATATGCGCCAAAAGCATTAGCGATGCATTTCCCACACTGAGGCTGATTACCCCGGCCACACCGAGCATCCAATCATCGCGCAGCACGGATATAACAACAATCATTATAGAGGCCTTTATGGAGACGCTTGCCAATGAAAGCATTTTTTGCCAGATCCCTTCGCCGCGCCCTACCGTGTAGACGGGGATCAGCAGGGCAAAGAACATAGCGATCAAGACTATATTCATGAGCGCTTCCCCTTTCCCAGCCGGTGGACCTCATACCAGTCCTGCTTATGATACTTCAATGCAATTGTCTTGGGGGTGAAGGTAATAAGGAAAATATCAAGGAAGATCAGGGCAGGTGACCGCCCTGTTTTAACCTTTCTCATGGTTACCTCTTCTCTGGTATGGGGCTGTACAATCATCTGGAAGGCCTCAAAGTACGCTTGCGGAAAGGCCATAATAATTTGTTTCATTATACCGGCCCACTCCCTCAAGGTTCCCACCGAACGATAGCCGCGGGGAAGAACAACAGCGATTACGATCCCCAGCACTATATTGGGCACACTGAGGTCAGCGGTCAGTAAAAACCAGATGGTCAAGCGCAGAAACAAATGCAGGATCATGCCAATACCATCCAGAACAGTACAATTAAGACCAGGCTCATTACTCCGATGAGGTGGTCGAAATTTTCCGGCGTTCGGGGAAACTTGATATCCAAACGCCTGAAAATGATCCCATACAAAACCCAACCCACAAAAACAATGGCCAGGGGTTTGATCGTTTGATCAAGTGTATAGGTCTGATAGTAAAACCAGTTGGCTACAGCCAGCCCGGTCAGCAATAACAGTATCCCCGCCCAGAACCCTGCCCCCGGTTTTTCCGTCGGGCCGCCTCGGGTCAAAAAGATAAATCTGGCAAAGGTTACAGCAGTTCCCAAAGCCACGCAGGTCATGCCGATAACCTGCCAGGAAAGGAGATGCTGCATTGTCACCACCTTTGCCCCGAAACCGGCAAGAAGCGGAAAGCCGGCGATTGAGAAGCCGGCTAGTGCTAATGAAAGCCACACCCTGATATCAACCGGTTTATGTTTCAACTCATCAAGGTTGCGGGCAGGTAATTTGCCGGCAGCAAGAAAAAGGGCTCCTTTTGCCAGTCCGTGCGTCAGGGCATACCCTCCACCCACTGCAGGTGCGGCGAGGATAAAACCTAATTGAGAAACGGTACTGAAAGCCAGCATTCGCTTAATGTCTTTCTCAAACACAGCATAAGCTATCCCCAGCACTGCTGTTCCCACCCCGAAGATGCGCACAATGGCTTCCACCGTGTCGAGCATGAGGGCGCAGCGGACCAGCGGAAACACTGCCGCTTTGACTACTACTGCCGACAGCAAAGCTGACACGGGGGGGTCGGCTTCAGCGTGGGTTAACGGCAGCCACAGCCCGGAGACGAAAATCCCGCCCTTGGTCAGTAATCCCAGCAGTATCAGGGCCTGTGCTTCAGGCGCAGCCCCCTGCAAACCGGAAAAATGAAATGAATGATGCTCCTGGTAGACCAGGGCCACTCCTGTCAGGTAGAACAGCATTGCCGTATTACTGACAAAAAGGTAGCGCAGGCCGACCCAAAAGGCTTTGCCGGAACGCGGATAGGTAATCAGGAGAAAAGCGGCAATGCTCAGTATTTCCAGGGCCACATATAAACTGATAAAATCAGCACAGATAAAAGCTGCGTTGACACTTCCGTGAACAATGACAACCTTGGCATAAAAATATGCTGTTTTAACCGTCTGCCAGCAGCACAGGATAACGGCCATTGTCACAAGGGCATTTGTGAGCATAAAAAAGCCGCTCAGCTCATCCGCTACCAGGTCAACTCCAAAACTATCCAGCAATTTCAGCGTAACGGGTGCTTCACTAGTGAACAGCAAAAAAGAGTAGACAACGGTAACAATGGCACCCCCCAAAGCCAGACAGCGGTCGAGGCCAGGGGACAGATAGATAATAAACCCCAGAATAAACGGCAGGGTGATCAGGGCTATCGTCGGTTCAGTCATTGAGTGTTGTTTTTTCTATTTCATCAGTTTCCAGGGTGGGGTTGTCTTTTGCAAGCTTCATTACAGCGACCAGCATTAATGCCTGAATGGAAAACCCGATGACGATGGCGGTTAAAATGACTGCCTGGGGAACCGGGTCAGCAAAGCGGCCGCCTGCAGCGTGGTTCCAGATAGGAGTAAAAACGCCTTCCCGCGAAGCGACAAGGACATAATACGCGATTACCCCCGTACTCATCACGTCCATGGAGATGATCTTCATAAAAAGATTTTTTTTAAGGATTATCCCCAGAAATCCACACAATACGGCAGCTATTATGAAAGCTTCCAGCATAGAATGTTGAAGTTCGGGTTTGGAATTATTGTCTCTCGCGGGGAGGCACGCAGTATCGGCTTGCAAATCAAAACTTTCGCCGTCCCCGACAACCGGTCGGGATCTTCGACAGGCGAAGACGCTACCATGCACGATCAGTGCAGTGTATCGAGCAGGTACTCCCTCGTGAGAATTTCAGTGCCGTAATATTTTTTTTGAGCCGACGTGCAGTCGGGGGTGAAGTTATCCCGACGTGTCGGGGCAGCAGTTCGGTTTTGCTGTAATTAATATATAAGAAACAGCAGGGAGGAGGACAAAAACAGTCTCTTTTGTTCTCCGATGAATACAGAGAGATGAACGTCTGTGTTAAACGACACATGCCATGATCCGGCAATCATCGGTGTGCGGTGGTCTTGTCAGTTTCTGTCCACGTTCTGCGAAAGTATAGGCAGGGTATGGATTGTATGTCAATTAAAAAGCCGTAAAATACATGCCTCAGTGCTGTCTAAAATGATTGCCTGCCGTTTCATATTGAAGCATGTCGGCCTGTGGGCCTTCGACCGTGCGCTCAGCCGTACGGATGCGCAGAAACGGCCGCCTCCCCGGGGTGCCATCACAGGAACTGCAAACAGATTACAGCAAAACTCGGACAGTATATATCGACGGCTGTTGCGATCCTGATAACCTCCATGAAGCCTGTCTGCAAAAAACCGTCATCTCGGGGCAGGGCCGGTGCGCGCAAAAAAGGCCCCTCATGGTAAAAAAAAAATAAATACTTCGAAACTGATATATATGTAATCCCCGGCCGGCTTTACCATGACAACATCCTGATTTACTCACCGTGTCTCTTTTTCGCCCAGTGCTCGGCCAGAATCGATGCGGTGATGACGCACCAGGTTGCAAACACCGCGGGGACCAGCGCCGCCCGGGGGCCGAAGTGGGTCAGGGCCAGAACCGCTCCGAGTCCGGCGTTCTGCATGCCCACCTCGATCGACAGGGTCCGCCGCCTGCGAAGATCGAACCGGTACAGCACCCCGGCCCCGTAGCCGAGACAGAGGCCGAGCAGGTTCTGCAGAAACACGGCCGCAAACAGCACGGCGGTAATCTCCGGCAGCACGTCGCGGTTGAGCGCCACGACCATGGCACAGATAAAGGCGATACAAAAGGTCGAAAACGCAGGGAACACGAAGCTGATTTTCTCTACCGCGCGTCCGGCAGCATAGCGCACCGCAAAGCCGACGACGAGCGGCAGAATGACGATGCTTACAATGCTCATAACCATATCCCACAGCGGTATGTCGATGATCGTGCGGGCATAGACATAGGTCAGGGCCGGGGTGAGCAGGGGCGACAGAAGCGTTGCCGTGCTGGTGATGGCGATCGAGTAGGCAGTGTCGGCCCGGGCAAGATAGGAAATCACGTTGCTGGCCATGGCGCCGGGAACGCTTCCCGCAAGCACAAGCCCCAGCCGGGAGCTATTGTCAAATGTTGTGTTTAGGAGCTTAGGCGGCGATCCTTTCAACT
>CAZFIB010000111.1:0-11852 GCA_964518865.1 uncultured Thermodesulfobacteriota bacterium | reverse complement strand
CTGTTTTCAGGAACCAACGAGTTTTTCTTTTTTTTAGGTGGTGAATCGGGGCCTTGTCGGCGGCCTGAGCGCATATAACAGCGGAAGCAGGTACGCCTCGCAGCACTATGCCCGCAAGGTTCTTTCCATAGCAGACAGCTACTTCTAGACTGCCGCGCTGCTCTTCTCTTTCCCCCTGTTTTAGGCTTGTAATTTTCAGTGATTACGGATAGTGTTTTAGGTGTTTTTTTATTCGGGCTCTTCTCAAAGAATTTGCGTGTTCTGAAGTCTATTATAAATATAATACAATTCCATATCCTTGCAGACAGGAATAAAAAACTGTGATTTATCCAAAACACCGTATGCGGGAGGACTGTACATGAAGATGTGGAAAGCCGCATGTGCTGCTGTAATTGCCGCGGCATGCACCGTTTCGGGTGCCGCTGCATACATCGCCGAAACCCCGTGGCCCATGTTGCAGCACGATATGTTCCATACCGGGCACAGCATCAAGCGCGGCCCGAAAGCCGACGCCATGGAGGTCCGTTTTTCAGCCGACATCAACACCGGCATTTCCTCGCCCGTGCTCGATTTCGACGGTACTGTCTATGTCGGCTCACAGGGCGGCTGCCTGTATGCCGTCGCGCCTGACGGAACGCCGCAGTGCCTGTACAGTACCGGCGGACCGGTCGATTCGACGCCGGTGCTCTCCGATGACGGTGTTGTGTATTTCGGATCGAATGACGGTAAGCTGCATGCCGTGCAGACCGACGGTACGCCTGTCTGGAGCCTGGAGCTCGAGGGGATACCGACATCTGCGCCCGCTATCGGGCCGGGAGGCAGTATCTTCGTCGGCACGAACACCGAAAGCTCGGAAGGCTACCTGTACAGCATCGGCCCCGAAGGGGATGTCTACTGGCGCTATGCGACCGGTCAGATAACCTATTCCTCGCCCGCCGTCGATCAGTACGGCAATGCCTATATCGGCAGCGACGACGGCAGCCTGTACGCTCTCGACGGCCAGGGCCGCAGGCGCTGGACCTACGAGTTCGAGGACCCGGTCATCTCGTCGCCGGTCATTACCCCGAACAGCGAAATTCTGGTAACGACCGCTACTGTTTTGAGCGCTCTCGACCTTGACGGAAACTTTCTGTGGAAATTCTCCCCGACGGGCTCTCTCTTCGGCATGGAGGAGCAGTCGGGGTTTGCCGCCGCCTCGCCCGCGCTGGATGAAGAGGGAAACATCTATATCGGGGGGGTGCTGGGCGACCTGCACTGCCTGGACGCAGGCGGGAGCGAGCAGTGGTCCCTCACCCTGAAAGAGCCCTCGCTGATGGATCCCATTCCGGCGACGGTGCTTTCATCACCGATCGTCGACGCGAGCGGCATGCTCTACATACGATCGATGAACACGCTCTATGCGGTCACGATCGACGGCGGCGAGCCCGCGGCGGAGCCGTTTGCATTTCATGAGATGCAGTTGGACGGGAGCACGAACCTGCTCGTCGAGGCTTCCATGGCGCTGGGCCCCGGCCGGGTGCTGTACATTCCCGGTATGGACGGCAGCCTGTATGCCGTGGGCCCGGATGAGGATGTATACACGCTTTCCGGAACAATTGCCGGTGACGTGCAGGAGGGTATCAAGGTTCTCATTCGCGGCGAGCAGGAGGAGTGGGACGTAGCCCTGAAAAGCGACGGCACCTACAGCGCCCGGGGGCTGTACCGCGGCGAGTACCACGTGGTTCCCTACCGGCAGGGCATGCGCTTTGATCCGCCGATATCGGTTGTCACCGTTCGCCGCAGCGACCTGACAAATGTCGACTTCGCTGCCCGGGTTGTCGGGCCGGCGCTGCTCGCAGTGGATGCCGACCCGGCTGAAGTAAACAATGACGGCACCGGTACAACGCTGATTACCGCGCAGGTGGAACAGCTTGGATCTGCGGTTCAAAGCGTAACGCTCTCGCTGATCGGTCAAAGCTCGAGCGGCACAGCCATGTATGACGACGGCACGAACGGCGATCAGCAGGCAGGCGACGGCACCTATTCCTATCTGCTGACCATCCCCAAGGATCACCCCGTAGGGCCCCAGGGGCTGCAGGTAAACGTCACCGACGCCGGCGGCACAACAGCCTCAAAGGTCGTGACCGTTATCGTAAATTCGAGTATTGTAGAGGATTTCCTGTGCGGCGACACAAACACCTTCGAGTTCGAAAACCCCATAGCCGGGCAAAGCCTCATTTTAAGCTATGCTATTCTCGAGGGGCCTGCAGGGCTTGTTGCAAGCCTGTGGGTTACCGGTCCCGACGGGGAGATTTTCGGCCCCTTTGATGTTTCCAATGAGGGGGCGACCGCCGAGATAATCAATGCCCGTGACGGCATCTGGTTCTACGAAGTAACGGTCGACTGCCCGCCTGCCCTCGGCAGGCGCAACGCGGAGATGAGGGCCGCAGCATCATCCGGGGGCCAGTACAGTATCATGACCACCACCGCCGGCACCGGCGTCGTGTTCGGCGGCGTCACCGACGGTGAAACCGGCGACCCGGTCGATGTCACCGTCAGCACCAGCATCGGCGGGACAACCGCAAGCCAGAACGGCTATTATCTGCTGCTGAGCCCGGCCGGCGCATTTACGGTGACCGCCTCGCACGCTGATTACGCGCCCGCCTCCAAGGCGGTCAGCCTGATGTCGGGCGGTTCAGTGGAGGCCAACCTGATTCTGACGACCGGTGTGAGCGGGAATACGACCTGCGCTCTTGAATCTCTCGGTTTCTCGGACAATGCTCTGAACCTTTTGCGCCTGTTCCGGGATGCCGTCCTCATGGGGGCCGACGGCGGGCGTGAGCTTGTCGACAGGTACTATACCCACTCGCCCGAACTGACCCGTATTTTTCAAGGCAGGCCGGAGCTGCGGGCCGATGTGCGTCGCGCCGTACGGCAATTGATTCCTGCAGCCGTACAGCTCGTTCGCGGCACTGCGCCGGAGCTGACCCTGCAGCAGCGAAAAACAGCTTTGCGTGTGCTGCGGCGTTTGCGCTCCTGCGCTACCGAACCGCTGCAGAAGACTGTCGATACCTGTATCGGGATCGTGGAGAGCGGAGAACTGCCCTGACCGGACGCCAGCCGCTGCCATTAAACACTTGACATCGGCCCCTAAAACATTACAATAAGAAAATCGGATTGCAGCATCAATCCACTGATCTGCAATCCGATTTTTTTCATCACGGCACAGTGCGCGTGCAGATACCCGGCACGCTATGAAAGGAGGAAGAAGGATGATCTGTCAGACAACCAAAAAAGGTGATGATTGCCACTTTATGAGCAAGAACGGCTGCACCTATAACGGCGGCACCTGCCAGCCCATAGTCGAGCAGTGCGAAGGCTGTGAAAAGATCAAAGAGTACGCGGGCGGCAAATACTGCAGCGCGTATCCCAACCCGGCCCTGAAGTGGAAAAACGGAACCTGCAATTTTGCAACGCATGTCAAGCGCGAGGTCAAAAAGGAAAAGGTCATCAACGCGCTGAAAGCATCCAAACGCAAGGCTGCCGGCAAGTTGTAGAACTGAAATTTTTACGACTCAATAACGCCTCTTGTTTAAGGGGCGTTTTTTTTTGCGCATCTGTCCGGACGCGACGGAGCGCGCCCCTCCGAATCGGGGCAGTTCACGAACCAGCGCGGTTTTCTGCTCTCTGCAGACAGCTGTTTTTTTGTCATTTCGACCGAGGGTATAAAGCTCTTCAGAGGCTTGAGATTTCTCAGTCGCCGTGCTCCTTCGAAATGACAGAATGGCTACAGTATTGTGAGAAGTGCACTAATGCGCCATAGCGTGAAGGGCCGCGTTCTGTCGTGGCCGTTTGCAGGGTCGGGCACTCGGCGATTAAATTGAGCGTCGTGACGGTTGCCGGACAGCAACTCAGGCGTAGCTGTGGAGGCCTGAAAGAAGGTAGTTGACCCCGAGGAAGGTGAACAGCACGCATATGAAGCCGATAATTGACAACACGGCAGCCTTTTTGCCGCGCCAGTCGCGTGACAGGCGGGCATGGATGAATGCCGCGTAAATGAACCATGTGATAAGCGACCAGGTCTCTTTCGGATCCCAGCTCCAGTAGCTTCCCCAGGCATAGTTGGCCCACACCGCGCCGGTAATGATGCCCAGTCCCAGCAGCAGAAACCCTATGGCGATGGTTTTGTAAATTATGTCATCGAGCGTCTCCATGTCGGGCATGAACTCTTTCGAGGTTCTGTCTGAAGCACTGCTCCGCGATTTAAAGAGATAGACGATGCTGGCGCCGAAGGAAACGGCGAACGCCGAGTATCCCAGAAAACAGGTGAGCACGTGATAGGTCAGCCAGTTGCTTTGCAGGGCCGGTATCAGCGGCTGGATCTCGGAATCCACGCCGGGCGAGAGCGATGCATAGGCCATGGACAGTGAAATGAGCGGAAACACCAGGCTGCCGAGCTGCCTGATTTTGTAACGGTACTCGATTATGAGATACAGCAGCACGGTGGTCCATGAAAGCGAGACGAGCGCCTCATACAGGTTTGCAAGCGGAATGTGACCATAGCCGATTTCATAGGACTCGTACCACCGAAGCCCAAGCCCGACAGTATGAACCAGAAGTCCCGCGCAGGTCAGACCGGTTATGAACCTGCCGAACGCCCTGTTTTTGAAAAAGAGATGACAGAAGTACAGCGCCATGCAGCCCAGGTAGGTGAACGTCGCGATTCCGAGGAAGATGGAGCTTTGCATTGCCTAGCCCTTTCCGATTGATTGTATCGTGTCGCACAGCTTGTCGAATTCGCGCCCGAACTCAAGGCTGTTTTTGCTGCTGCTGCCGGCAAGCACGACCCTGCAGGCGTCGTCCTGTCGTGATATCACAAGCCATGCCCGGCGGTGGGAAACGAAAAATGCCGTGTAGATTCCTATAACCATAATGATGCAGCCGGCCCACACCACCCAGACGCCCGGATCTCTGGTTACTTCGAGGCCGGTGTAGAATTTGAGCTGATAGGCCTGCAGCGAGAAATCATAGGGCTGATCCGGCTTTTTATGAAACGAGGGGAAGCGGGCGAATATCCAGGCACTGTAGGGATCGCCCACGGCAGGCTCGATGCGCAGCTGCACGGCCGGATTATTGGGCTGGTTCGAGCGGCTGATGATTTTACCTGCGCTGTTCATGGTAAAATCGGGTATGAATCTGCCGACGGTGACCGTGTCGCCGCTTTCACCGATCACAAAGCTCCCGCCCGTGGACACCTCGTATGTTTCTGACGGACCGGGGCCGCGGGGGGTAACGCCTATCTTGACATCGGCACGGTCGGATGCGGTGCCGTAGCTTGACTGATAGAAATAGATACCGCGATAAATAAGCGGATCATTGACCTCGATGACTTTTGTAAGGACTTCGGCGCCGTTTTCGATGACCGTCAGGGTGCTTTTGTAATCTTTGGGCATTCCTTTTTTGTCGTAGAATTCCACATCGAACGAGTCGCAGCGAATGGTGAAATCGAGTTTTTCCGCCGAGCGGGACGAGCGCAGGATTGCCGTGTCGGAACGTTCGCCCTCGAAAAGCTGCATGTAGCCTTTAAAACCGAACGATCCCATGACGGCACCTGCTAAAATAACGAGAACACCGATATGCGTCAGATAAAACGCATAGCGTGAATAGATGCCCTTTTCGGCCGCGAGGCAGGTAACGCCGTCCTGCACTGTTTTGACGGGCCGCGCCAGAAACGCTGCAACGGCATCACTGCATCGCTGCATTCCGGTTTCATCGAACTGTTTGAAGCGCCAGGATGCGGAGTGCTTCATGCTTTGGAGGCTGTCTGGCGATGGAACGCTTTTCTGACGGCCCGCCCGCAGCAGCGCGGGCAGTCTGTTGATCGAGCAGGCGATCAGGTTGCAGGCAAACAAAACCATAAGAGCGACAAACCACCAGGCATGAAACAGATCGAGCATGCCGGCAGCTTTGAGAATGCGGAACGTCGTTTCTCCGTACATGCGTATGTAATCATGGGTCGATGCATTCTGGGGGATCACCGTACCGATAACACACACAATGGACAGCAGTATCAGAAGGGCTATGGTCAGTCGTATCGAAATGAAAAAACGCCAAACACCATGCAGCCGCGAATGCCTGTCGGTAGCCATGTTGCGTAAAGCTCCCTAACGGTCAAAAAGTAAGATAGTGTTAAAAAATAACAAAAAAAAAGAAAGTATGCAACAGACGAGTAAAAAAATATATAAAAATATATTTGACATTCTTCGGTGCTTTTTGTTAAGTAATAGCGAAAATGTTCGAAACGATACATGTAAGCGTACAAATAATATCTGGGAGTGCCTGTGAAAAAACTACTGCTGTACCTCATTGTGGGACTGGCCCTGTTCGGACTGCCCTTTATTGCCTACACCTCGGAGGAATACCGTGGTGCCAACAAGTGTAAGATCTGTCATATTAAAATATTCAAATCGTGGAAAAAAACACCGCATGCAACCGCGTTCGATGCGCTGAATCCCGGTGTCAAGGCGGAAGAAAAGAAAAAAGCAGGACTCGACCCGGAGAAAGACTACACAACAGACCCCCAGTGCATTCGCTGCCATACGACCGGCAACAGCACACTGTTTCCCGGTATTCAGTGCGAGGCCTGCCACGGTCCCGGAAAACAGTACAGCAGCGCTATGATCATGAACAAAAAGAAATGGAAAGCAGATCCCGAAAAGCAGTGCGCAATGGCTGTGGATGCCGGGCTGATCATCAAACCGGATGAAAAAAGCTGCCGCGCATGCCACAACGAACAGAGCCCGACGTTCAAGCCGTTCGACTATGCCGCGCGGTATGAGGAGGTCAGCCACAAGCAGAAGTAAGGGACTGCGATTGATTGTTATGGAGCGGCCCTGCGCCGCACCGGGCAGAAAAGCCCTGCAGCAGTGAGTCGAGACAGGCAAAGGGCCCGCCGCAATAACGGCGGGCCCTTTTTTAGTCGATTATGCCTCGCCCGCATCACCCGCCGCAAACAGGACAGTCCGGATTTTTGGCTATTTCCAGTGTTTCAAACCGCATCAGCTCGCCGTCCCACACAAGCAGCTTTCCCTGAAGCGTTCTGCCGATTCCCGTAATATGCTTGACTGCTTCACAGGCCTGCAGCGAGCCGATAATGCCGGGGGTCATTCCGGCAACCGGAAACACGGACTTCGGCGGAGGTGATCCCGGGAACAGGCAGTACAGGCACGGGCTTGCCGGCGTGTGGATAAAGGCAACCTGTCCGGAAAGACCCTCGATGCCGGCGTGGACGAACGGAATGTCACGTTCCACAGCCACTCTGTTCAGAATATGCCGGGTTTCGAAGTTGTCGAGACAGTCCAGTATGAGTGCGCAGCCTTCAGTAAGCCGTGCTGCATTTTCAGTGGTAATCGCTTCATCGACGGCTTCGATATCGACGTGCGGATTCATGTCCATGAGAGCTTCGCGTGCGGCCAGAACCTTGCGCCTTCCCACATCCCACTCGCGGTACAGAACCTGGCGGTTGAGGTTGGTCATGTATACCTCGCCCGGGTCGCAGATTTTCATGGAGCCTATGCCCGCTGCGGCCAGATACAGGGCTGCCGGGCAGCCGAGGCCGCCGATGCCCGCGATAAAAACACGGGACGAACGGATTTTTTCCTGTCCCTGCTCTCCCCAGCCGGCAATGAGCATCTGCCGCTGATAACGCATCGTTTCCTTATCCGTCAGCATGGCGCTGTTCCCCCCTGAGGCGCGAATGTACCCGAACGTCCCGCTTGCAGGCGGGGAGCATCATATTTCGCGCCACCGGTTGTCTATTCTGCATGTATTATCATAACCGCGCGCCATCATGAGGGCATCCACCATGGTGACGGCGGCCATTGCTTCGGCAACGGCATAGATTCTGCCCAGCAGCGTGGGGTCGCGTCGTGTGATCGGGCTCAGCTCCTCGACCTGCATTTTCGGCATGTTGACGCTGCTTTGCCGCACGCTGACCGTCGGTGTCGGCTTGACTGCCAGGCGTATCACTATTTCATCGCCGTTGCTGATACCGCCCAGAATGCCGCCGGCGTTGTTGGATGCAAACCCTATGGCGCCTTCTTTTTCAGCGAACTCGTCGTTGCATTCGGAACCTTTCATGTTGGCGACGCGGAAGCCCGCACCGAACTCAACGCCTTTTACGGCACCGATGGAGAACAGCGCATGACCGAGCATGGCGCTGAGCTTGTCGAAAACCGGCTCCCCGAGCCCTGCGGGCACTCCCTTGATTTTGAGCTCGATTATGCCGCCGGCCGTTTCCCCTTCATCCTTTATCTCCAGCACGCGTTTCTCCATTTTTTCGGCAGCTTCCAGGTCGGGACAGTTGATCTCGTTCCTGCGGTAGTTGGCTTTTGCCTCTTCAAATGACATTTCGCGGGCGCAGATATCCATGCACTGCACGGTGTAGGCGATCAGATCGATCTTTTCACGCTGCAGTATGTGCTTGGCTACCGCACCGCCGGCAACCCGGCCGACCGTTTCCCTTCCCGATGCACGTCCGGCGCCGCACCAGTCCTGATGCTCACCGTATTTTTTATAAAAGGCATAGGTGGCATGGCCGGGTCGGCACAGGTCCTTGTAGTCGCGGTACTGCTGGACGTGGATGTCCTGCGTGTCGACATTATAAATAATGATGCCGACCGGTGCACCGGTCGTCACACCGTCCTGGCCGAGGCCGGCGAAGATATGGCACTGGTCGGTTTCCAGCCGCGGCGAGTTGAGCTTGCCGACGCCCGGCCGGCGCTTGTCCATTTCGGCCTGGATCATTTCATCGGTCAGGGACAGGCCGGGCGGCACGCCGTCGACGATGACCGCAAGGCCGCTTCCCTTGCCGATTCCGTAGCTTTCTCCTGCTGTTGTTACCCTGAACAATCTGCCAAACGTATTACCCAGCATGAGCCGTTTCCTCCGTGTGTGTTTTGAAATGTGCTCCGAGAGCCTGCATCGATGCGACAAACTCCGGATAGGTTACCGATACGGCCTGCGCCGTATCGACCGTGGTGCGTCCTTCGGCAGCCAGTCCTGCAACGGCCAGGGCCATGACAACCCGGTGATCGTGATGCCCGTTAAGGGATGCCCCGCAAAGCCGGCTGCTGCGTATCAGCAGGCCGTCGGGAAGCTCCCGGACCGCAGCCCCCATTTTTGAAAGCTCCAGCGCCATAACGCGTATGCGGTCGGTTTCCTTGACGCGCGCCTGGGCCACATTGTGCAGCCGGGTTGTCCCGGCGGCGCAGCAGCCGATTACCGACAGGGCCGGCAGCGCATCCGGTGTGTCGTTAATGTCGATATCCTGCCCGGTCAGCCCCGACCGGCAGGATACGGTCAGGGAGCCGTCACCGGCAGAGAATGACGCCCCCATGTTTTCGAGATACGAAACAATCTTCTTGTCGCCCTGCACATCCGCCGTGTCGACGCCGTGAAGTGTTATTTCGGAACCGGTTACCGCAGCCGCGCTCAGGGGAAACGCCGCCGAGGACCAGTCGGCGGGTATCCTCTTGCGAAAGGGCCGGTACGACTGGCCGCCGAACAATGTAAACCTGCCGTATCCGGAGCGCTCGTAGCGGATGCCCTGCTCGTCCATCCAGCGCAGGGTCATGTCGATGTAGGGCAGCTCGGTCGGATTGTGCACGTCGATTGTGATATCATGACCGGCAAGGGGGCAGGCCAGCAGGAGGCTTGAAACATACTGGGAGGATTTGCCGGCGTCTATTGATGCCGACCGCCCCTCGAGCGGGCCCTGCAGCGTCAGCGGCAGCAGCCCGTCCTTTTCTTCGTATGCTATGCGGCATCCGAGCGCCTGCAGCGACCGGGCGAGCGGTCCGACAGGACGCGAGCGCAGGGAGGCGTCACCGGTGAATGCGGCGCGCAGGCCGAGCCCGGCAACAATCCCCATCATGAGGTTGGTCGACGTTCCGGAGTTGAGCATGTCAAGAGCCCTGTCCGGCTGCTGCGGGCGGCGGCCGAATCCTTCGACGACAAGCCTCGAGCCGTCCTGATTGAATTTCGCGCCAAGGGCCGTGCAGGCGTTGACGGCGGCTGTCGTGTCGCCGGACGACAGGGGATTATCTATGACCGAGGTGCCCTCGGCGAGCGAGGCAATGATAATGGCCCGTATCGTATGGGATTTGGAAGCCGGGACCGTTACCGATCCGGCAAGCTTTTCAGTGCGGCTGACCTCAAGTATCATTGCAGCAGCTCCTTCATGAGCCCGGTGTCGGGCTTTATGCCGGTCCAGTGCAGAAACTGGGCGGCTGCCTGGTGCACGAACATTTCAAGTCCCGGAATGACCGTGCAGCCGTTTTTAGCCGCCTCGCGCAGCAGCATGGTTTCCGTCGGGTTGTAAATGCCGTCGAAAACGAGCATGTCCCTGAGGTCCTCGGCCTGCACCGGCATACGATCGACATCCGGGCTCATGCCGACCGAGGTCATGTTGACCAGAATATCGGTGGCTGCAGGGTTGAAATCGGCAAGCGTACCGCATGCACAGCCGAGTTCCCCGGCAAGCCCTGCTGCCCTGGATGCTGTTCTGTTCAGTATGGAGAGACGCCCGCCCGCATCCGCGATGCCGACGGCGGCGGCGCGCGCAGCCCCGCCCGCACCCAGCAGCGTTACGCGGCGGTCCCTGACGGACAGTCGTTTCTGCAGGGGTTCCAGCACACCGGCAGCATCGGTATTGAATCCCGCCAGTCTGCCGTCTCTGCGGACCACGGTGTTGACCGCACCGATTTTTTCAGCGAACGGATCGATATCGTCAAGGCAGTCCATAACAGTCTGCTTGTGCGGCATGGTTACGCTGAAACCCTCGAGCAGCGGGGCCATGTTCGACATGAACTCCTCGATGTCGTCGACCAGCAGGTTCAGATAGATGCTGTTGAGATCATGAACATGAAAAAGCCTGTTGAACAGCAGATAGCCCCTGCTTTTGTCGACGGGATTTCCCACAAGACCGTATATCTTGCAGCCGGGGCGTTTGTCGCCCAGGCGGTAGATGTCCTTCATGTGCGCGGCCGGCACCTGCCCGGGAGCACTTTCCATGCCCTGCTCGAGACACGCGAAGGTCAGGTATGAGCCGTACAGGGGCGCCAGCAGACGGGTCGGCGTGCCGAACGCACCCATGCAGATTCCGATTATCGGGAGCGAGGCATTTTGAATAAGCTGCAGCATAGCGGCATTGTCGCCCGGCTTTTGCGCGAAGGTGGCGATTTTCACAATGTCTCCGCCCGAGGATGCCAGCCTGTCGTATATATCAGGCAGGGTTCCGGGCGTTTCGGTAAAGTTATGGTATGAGACGATTGCTTTCGTCGATCCTTTTCGCGCAAGCAGCTCATCCATAAACGGGCAGCCGTCATTGATGTCGATATACTCGGCGCCCAGACGCACGGCATCCAGCAGCATTTCACAGCGTTCCTGCTCCGTGCCGGCAAAACGACCGTTTTGATGTGCCGGCGTGACGGTAATGATAATCGGCCGTTGTCTGGAGGACATGATTTTTGCAATGTCCGGGTTGCGGATATAATCGAGACGAACTTCGATGATGTCGGCAAGCAACGACGCACGATCCATGCGCTCGAGGGCTGTTTCGGTCGTATCAGCGATTATGGAAATACAAATCACTTACTCTATCCTGTCGGTTCGCTTGTCACCGCAGTTGATGCACCGGAGGTCGGGCACGCTCACAAGCGGGTATCGATAAAAAGTGAAAGTGTGCTGTTTAGTGTAAAAAATAACGATAGATGGACAAAAGAATATAATTGATAATGATGGATATGTCAATCAAATCGGGAGCCCAAAATCCACCGCCTCATTTCACAGGCGCACTATTTGCAAGCCACCGG
>CAZFIB010000110.1:0-12178 GCA_964518865.1 uncultured Thermodesulfobacteriota bacterium | reverse complement strand
TCCTCTCTTGAGTTTTTTCCTCTTTTCATGTATCAAAACTGTGAACGGTTACAAATAATTATATAGTGCCGTTTGCTGTGGTGATCGAAGAACAACCGGCACTCCGGAAACAACCCGTCATGAAAAATTTTAAATATTCAAAAAAAATCCTGCATGCAGGGTTTTCCGAAAACAGCTTTCGTATCCAAACCGAAGACACAGAAAGGGGGCGTGCATGAGAGGACTCTTGAGCACAGGCATTCTCATCCTGGATATAATTGCTATCGTTGACATCATAAAAAGTTCAAAAGTAACAACGCAAAAGATTACCTGGATAATCATAGTTTTGTTCTTGCCTGTTTTGGGGGTAGTTGTCTATTACGCAATGGGCCGGCAGGAATAGTTTTCATAAAAAATAATAACATCCTATCACAAAATACGTCATACAATCTGAACAAACCCGATGGTTAAATATTTATTAATTTTAACGACTCTACTTAAAAAACATATTGATTTGTTGCATTATATATAGTATACATTTTTTATAATTACAAACAGCCGAATGTTTCGGCATGCAGGGTTTCGTGTTGAGGAAATTGAACCATCTGTAATGTAGTGGCAACCTCACGTTTGGAACCAGGTAAAAATTTTTAACGAAAGGAGGCTGTCACTATGGCCAACGGTATCGTAAAGTGGTTTAATTCCAGCAAGGGATACGGTTTCATCGAGCAGGAAGGCGGACCGGATGTTTTTGTGCATTATTCATCCATCAATTCCACCGGCTACAAAACGCTCAATGAAGGCGACCGTGTCAACTTCGATATCGAGCAGGGGAAAAAAGGACCCGTGGCGGTAAACGTTACTATCGAGTAAATCTTTTACGTGACAAGCATAAAGGCGTCCGTTCAAGTACGGACGCCTTTTTTATTGCTGCAGTGCCTGTGCTGTGATTGAAGGCCACGACGGAGCGTGGCCCGCCAGGCCCTCTTGGTGCACTTGGCGATCTTCGCGGTACTGTTTTTTATGTATCGATTCGGTGCGCACGGCGCACCCTGCGGGCTATTGATTTTACTTGGCAGGTTTTTTACTGTCATTGCTTCGTCACGCCAGGGCGTGACGAAGCAATCTCCATAAACACCGCATAATTCCTGTTGAGACAAAAGCCGGACTCGAACCTTCTGCGGCAGTGTCCCTGTAGGCCGGACTAAGCGCAGCGTGTCCGGCAATAATACGGGCATGCAGGTATCCTCCCGGTTCTTACTCCGACCTGCACTGTTTTACCTCTTTACCTTTTGACCTGTTTGCCACACGACCTCTTCACTTTTCTTGTCTGCTCCCGTCCAGCACCTCCCGGACGGTGCATGCCAGCCTGTCGCGTTCAACCGGTTTCATCAGAAAAGCGCTGATACCGGCATCACGGGCCTTTTCCTCCGTAACCACGTCGCTGTAGCCCGTGCAGAGAATAATCGGCATGCCGGGGCGAATTTCGAGAATGCTCTGCGCGAGCAGATAACCGGTCATACCCGGCATTGCCTGATCGGTGATAACAAGATCGAATGCCTGCGGGTCTGCCGCGAACCTGTCGAGCGCTTCCCGGCTGTCTGTTGCCACTGTCACGCTGTAGCCGAAGGATTGCAGTGTCCGCTCCACCATAACAGCGATAGCCTGCTCATCGTCGACAAACAGCAGCCGCTCGCTGCCGCGCGGTTGCTCACCGTCCCGGTTCACAGGCCCTGCCGTTTCAATGCCTTCGTCCTCCAGGCACGGCAGCAGCACCGAAAATACCGACCCCCCGCCGCGCTCGCTCTCGACCTGGATCGCGCCGCCGTGCTCGAGCACGATACCGTGCACGATCGCCAGGCCCAGGCCGGTTCCGCGCTCTTTTTCCTTGGTGGTAAAATAGGGCTCGAATATTTTTTCAATAAGCCCGGCCTCGATGCCCGTGCCCGTATCCTGCACCGTGATGCGGGCATACCTCCCGGCTTCGACGAAATGACAGTGTATAAAGACGCGCTCGGGAATATCGACCGAATCAACGGTTATGTCGATACTTCCGGTGGCATCCGTGATGGCGTGCGCGGCATTGGTACACAGATTTACCAGTACCTGATGCAGGCGGGTGGCATCGCCCCAGACCGAGCCGCCGAATGAAACCGCTGAGCGCAGCTCAATAGACGCCGGCAGCGTGGCGCGCAGCAGCGCAACAGCTTCCTGTACCAGCGGTACCAGCGGCACCGGCTTTTTTTTGTGCATGCCCTTCCTGCTGAAGGCCAGTATCTGCCTGACAAGGTCGCGGGCCCGGGTGCACGACTGAAGAATCTGCCGGGCATCGTTTTTTAGCGAGCTTCCCGCCGGGGCGTCGTCGTAAATCAGCTCGGCAAACCCCATGGTCGCACCGAGGATGTTGTTGAAATCATGGGCGATACCGCCGGCAAGCGTGCCGACTGCTTCCATTTTCTGGGCCTGGCGCAGCTGCTCCTCCATCTCCTTGCGTTCGGTTATATCACGCACGACTGTGCTGAAAAAAACGCCCGCCGGCGTTCTGTACATCGTCATGCTCTGCTCCACCGGGAATTCCGTACCGTCTTTTCTGAGCCCCACTCCCCCGGCAGGGGCGGTGCATGCATACTCGATGCCGCGTGCAACCGCCTGATCGAGGTGTGCACGGTGCTTCTCCCGGTCGCGCTCGGGCGTCACGAACAGAATGTGCCGGCCGATGGCCTCCTCGCGGCTGTAACCGTAGATGCTCTCCGCACCCCGGTTCCACAGTATGATCTTCCCGGAACCGTCGACATTTATGATCGCCTCCGGCACGGTTTCCACCAGTGAGCGGTACTGCCGTTCACTTTCGCTGAGTGCGATTTCCTGCTGCTTGCGTTTGGTGATATCCCTGACCATCGCACACATGTAGATGCGATTATCGGACTCCCAGTGCGAAAGGGTAATCTCGACGGGAAACTCCGTACCGTCCTTGCGGCGCGCATATGATTCCATCGTGCTGCCGAGAAACGCCGAATATCCGCTCTGCATGAATTGCCCGAATTCCTTGTCATGCAGCTCCCGCTCCCTTTCGACCATCAGAAAGTCGGGGGGGTGCCCCAGAGCTTCGGATGCGCTGTAGCCGAACATGTGCTCGGCGGCTTTGTTCCAGTAAATTATATTAAGGTCGCAATCGGTTGTGATAATCGCATCCGATGTCGTTTCCGCAATAGAGCGAAAGCGGCTTTCGCTTTCCAGCAGCGCAGCCTCCTGCTGTTTTCGCCGGGTGATGTCGCGCACAACAACGCAGTAAAACGATTTTCCCTCGCTCTGCCAGCCCGACTGCGCAGCTTCAATGGAAAAAACGGTGCCGTCTTTTTTCAGGCCGATGGTTTCAACCGGCGAAATGGCGCCTACAGTCTTTCGCTCTTTATGGTGTTCGACCAGCTCCCGCTGCTTTTTCCGCTGCTCCTCCGGCACAAGCCGTGCGGTAGGCTGCCCGATAATCTCCTCGCGGCTGTAGCCAAACATGTCTGAAGCAGCCCTGTTCCAGTCGAGAATGGTCATTCTATCATCGGTAATATAAATGGCATCAGGCGACGACTCGGCAAAGGACTTGAACAGAAGGCGGCTTTCTTCGAGTGCTTTCTCCGTTCGGCGCTTTTCGGTAATATCCCAAAACGTTATTACAACGGCCGAGGGCGCTGTCGCCGCATCGCTGAAAACCGGGCGTGTGTTGACGGATATCCAGCGCACGTCACCGTCCGGAGGCCGGATACCCATGACGACATCGCGGCAGGACCTCCCCGTCTGCAGAGTGATCATCGAGGGGTGGTCTTTTCCTTCAAACTTCGAGCCGTCCTCGTGAATGGTATGCCATTCGGCGTCTATCGAAGTTCTGCCGACAGCGTCCTCCGCCGGAATCCCGAAAACGGTTTCAGCGAATTTGTTCCAGATGATTATTCTGCCGGAAGACTCCTGCAGAATAATTCCCTCGTCGACCGTGTCGATCAAATCGGCAAATGAGATATTCATGACAGTCCTGCATTTTTTACAATGGCCGCCTCTGAAAAAAGCGAGCCCCGCCTGCGCGGGAAATGAATCAGCGCCTGTGTTCGAGCGCTGCGAGAACATGCCGCGCCAGCAGCTCGCCAAGGCGCGGGTCATCATTGGGCGGCACGTAGACGTCCCATGTGCCGCGATACTGCTGCTGAACCGGGCAACCGGCATCGGGCCTGCCCCGTGCGGGGTCATAGCCGAGATGACCGTAGTCGCTCAAATCGAAAGCAAGCGAGGGGTCCATGTCCTCGCGCTTCGCATCAGGCGGTGTCTGGCGCTGCGGCGGATACCCCTCCTCCCCCATGGTCAGGCATACCCGGGTTCCCGGCTCCAGACGGCTGTCACAGTCCACCCAGTTTCCCCAGTAGTCGGCAAAAGGGTGGCCCGCGGCGGGATAGCTTTCGAAATCACCCCCAGCATGCCGCATCCAGGTCTTCACGCCGATTTCCTTTGCGATCTGGTTGTAGACTTCCACCATGGTCAGTACCGAATCCGACACCACCTGCGGAAACCCGACGACGATGTGCCGCACGCCCCTGCTCTTTAAAAAATCGAGCGCGTCCCAGTAGCGGAAACCCCACTCGCCGGAAGGCATGTCGCTGGCGCTGCGAAACAGATAGGCATGTGCCAGGTCCTCACCGCGCATCTCGCGCGTGCGCTCGACAAGGCCGTTTTCAGGGTTGCGCTGCCGCACGCCGCCGTAGGCGCCGACAATGCAGCCGGGCTGCATGTCGGGGTGGCGCTCCAGCAGCAGGGCCTTGATTGCCCTGTTCAGAACCAGAGTATCGTCGATCTTGGGGTCGAAATACCGCCGCATCGGGTCGAATATGCCGTGGTTGAACAGCACAACACCCGTCAGGGAATCGTCAGCATCCGGTGAGAATCGCTTTTCAATACCGTCGACATGCAGCTCGGCCAGCCCCGGGTCGCTCACAACCGGGTTGGGGCTTTCCTCAAGCGACACCGCCGGAGCCTGTTCGGGCTCGCCGAGCATGGGAGTCCAGCCCGCCGGCGCGGCAGGATAGGCCCGCTGCATCAGATCGGTCGGATCATTCACCCATGAAAGCGTTACGTTCGTACCGCGGGTGCGGTTCCAGTCGGCAAGCGCACGAAGGCTCATCTGCACGACATCATAGGTTTTGAAAAAGCGTGCTCCCCCGACCGTCATGTCAACCGCCAGAATCCTGTCGACGCCCTTTTTCAGAAGACGCTCTACCGGGCCGTCCACATTGTACCGCTCCGGATTGCAGCCCTCCCAGGGCCCCTCCGGCTCATCCTGCCCGCAGTAGGTGCAGGGGGCCTGGGCCTCCGGAGGGCCGTTGTAGAGAAACCGCGGATAGGGGTAGTATTCAGGCCGGTCGCCGCGCATCCAGCAGGCACAGTCGACCTCGAACGAGGCGGCACTGCCGGCCTCAAGCGCCCGTTTCATGGCTGCCGCCTGAGCATCTGAGTAGCGGTGGAAGGGGTCCGTGCCGCCGATGCGCTCGTACTCGAATTCGTATTTTCTGATGAACTTGACGGCGAACTCGGTCTGCAGCACCATGGACCACGCATCCGGGTTCCAGATGACCATGCCGTAGACCGGGTGGTTGGGGTCATAGGAAAACATCTGCACGGCCGCATCCCACATGTACTGCGGCTTTGAACTATCCATGCCCCCGTGCAGCACATACAGAACACCTGTTTTTTCGGCTGAGGCCGTCATGCTCGAAGCCTTCCTGCGACTGCATTCGACAATTGCATGCCTTCGTAAAATCAGTCGTTTTGAACCATATAGCACAGCTGTTCTTTTTCATCATCAATAAAATAATCGGATATTATTTCTTGACCCGGCCGGAGGACTGCATATATAGAGTAATTATCCTCGTCCAACGGGCGAGGCTTCAGGATGGTCCACGGAGGGGGCCATCAAGTCCTTTGGTCCCATTTTGACCGCGCCGTGTGCTGCGGATCAAAGGGCCAAACTGTCTGAACGAAGCGAGTTTTTTGCCCGCCGCTGCACACGGCGCAAGCGAGGGTACCCGCCGATGGCGGGCCGGGCAAACCGGGTGCCGTTTCTTTTGCATACTTTTCTTTGGGCAAGCAAAGAAAAGTATGAAATTAGTGCACTGACTCTTTTTTGCCAACCGGTTTATTTCACCCTGAAACGCTTAAAGCTGTACAGTCGCACCACCAGTGCAGGTTGTGATAGAGATAAATAAACATGACTTTTTTCTGCGAGGAGACGGACGGTGAAACTGACGAACATAGAAGAAACCATTCGCCGGGCCGCCGGCATACAAAAACCGTTTTCAGCCATACGGGCCTGGAAAGAAACACCCGAAAACGTACCCCCCTATGAGGGCAATGCCTTCCCGGGGATGTGCTGCCAGATCGGCGAATCGCTTGCAGGCGGCCGGACGTTTTACACGACCCCCGGGGCGCACTTCTGCACCGGGGGCTCGATCGCAACGGGCCTGCTTCCCCGGCCGAACCGGAAGAAGGCCCTGGCCATCGTCAAGGCCCATCTCAAGCTGACAAACGATTACCGCGACCTGGCAACGGCTGAGGCCTACCATTTCGAGATGGAGCGCTGCATACCGCCGGTCACTGAGCAAAACGAGGTGACCCAGATCGGTCCTGTTTGCGACGTGCCCGATCCGGATGTTGTGCTTATATTCTGCCGCCCGGCAGCAGCCGACCTTATCAGCAGGTCATATGCCTACGAAACCGGCAGGGCGATAGCGGGATTCGGCGGCAACGGCGGCTGTCCCTTTCTCATTCAGTACCCCTATGTGACGAAAAAGCCATCGTTCAGCTACAGCGATGTCGCCTGGCGGAAATACACCGGCATAAGTGACGATGAACTGACCATGGGCTTCCCGCCCGCCGAGCTCGAGCCGGTTGCACGGGTTATCGAGCAGGTCGCGGCAAGCTACCGCAGATACGGCGAACCGCCGGAGGAGGCATAGTCGCCTTCTGAGGGAACAATTGAAGCGAGCGGCGGTGTCGTCTTTTTATTAACACTGCATTAGATACCGATTCCGATAGCGATACCGATCCCGATATGAACGTAACGGCCACGACGCGGGGGGATCCATTCATTCAGGCAAGCCGTGCACCCGGCCCATCCTGCAAACTGCCGGTTATGTCTCTCCTGAGCGGGATATATTCCCGCCCGTGTAGAGACGCAGCATTGTGCGTCTCTGCGATCGCGCCCTGGATACCGGAACATTCCGGCGATCTTCACCGGTTCTTTATCTGCTGCCGCATTTTTTCACGCATCTTTCTGCGCTGTTCGTCGCGGCAGTCGACAAACAGTTTCATTTGATCCTCTGTTATCAGCTTTTCGAGCTTCTCGTCTGTCTGATCTCGCTGCTCCCGCAGATCCCTTCTCATTGCCCGCAGGCCCGCGCGTCCCCGGCCGCGGTAGCGCTCCATGATTTCGCGCACTACCCTGCCGTGCTCTTTCACTACAGTCATCACAGCCTCATTCTGCTCAGCTGTCAGGTTCAGCGGCTCGACACATGCGTTTACGAGCTGCATGATGCGATCACTCTCCGGACCGGCGTCCTCACGGGGCTGCGCGGCGCAGGGGACTGAAAGTGCGATCAGAAAAAACAGTGCTGTCGTCATAACGTCATTCTTGTGAATTATCCGGTAACTACTCATATCACTGCTCCTGTCCTGGTCGGCCTCGTCGGCCTTTGAACGAGCGGAGCTTCGCGCGCCCTTCATCCATCATTTCGCGAAGCGTCTCGATCTGCTTATCGGAAAGAAACTCCTGCAGCTGCCGCCGGAGCGTATCCCGCCTTTCTCTCATGGCATCCCCGAGCTCCATCTTTTCATCAGGATCAGCAGACCGCATGCGCCCCGCCAGATTCCGCTGTCCGCGAAAATAGTCCTGAAGCGCCGCCTCCAGCCTGTCCTGCTTGTCGGCGTCGAGCCTGAGCCTTTCTGAGGCCTCATCCAGAAACGCCTGAAACCGCTTCCCGGGGGGCCGCATGCCGCTTCGCCGAGCATTTTTTCCGGGAGGAAACGTGCCGCCTTTTTTGTCGAATGCCGAGCGCATGCTTTTGAAGCGCTCCTTTGTTGTTTCAACCATGCTGTCGAATGTTTTTTTCTGCCCCTCATCAAGCTGAATCCTGATGGCCTGACGGCTGTCCTCGAGTATCTTCCGTATCTCCGGGCGGTGTTCCGCACGCAGGTCGTGCAGCCTGTCCCGGGTCTGCCTGATAATGTCCTCTATGCGCTCCCGCTGCCCCGCATCAAGCCCGAGCTTCTCTGCCATGCGGTTCATGCGGGCGGCAGGATCCGCAAACGGTGGCGGCCCCTCCATTTCAGGCGGCGGCAACGGCGGATTTTTGAAATACAGAAAAGTCGCAACCGTACCTATGCCGGTGAAAAAACCGACGATAAATATGATAACAACAAGGGCTCCCGCCTTGACGGCACTCTTTCCGGGTGTCATGACGCCTCCTCGTCCTGAAATATCGCCGCAGCAACGGCATCACTGCTGAGCTGTGAGTCGCTGAAAAAAACAAGCTCGTCCAGCGCTGCGCTGCGGGCTTCAGCGGGCGACCGAAGCATAAAGCCCGCTGCGCCGGCCGCAAACAGCACCAGGGCGGCAAGCGCCGGAACCAGCCGCACGCCCAGGCGCGGCAGCAGCACCTGCAGCGCATCTTCCGCCGATTCACACTCCTGCGCTGCCAGTCTGGTGCGCAGTGCCGCATGAAACGCCGGCGTGGGTTCGGGCGGCTTTTCACCGTATGCACGGTCGAGCAGCTGTAAAAAACCCTGTTCGTATGCTTTTCTGCGGCAGCTGTCGCAGCGTGCAAGGTGCTGCCGGGCACGGTGCAGCTCGTGGTCCTCGATATCCTGACCCGCCCGCCCGGCGCGCACAGCTGCCTGAAATTCCCTGCAGTTCATATCCTTCATCTCATCTCCCCCCGGAGGTGCTTTGGCGTGTGCTCATGAGGTTGTTGATAATACTCATCGCCCGTTTGCGGGCGCGAAATGCCGATACTTTTGCGTTGACGGCCGATATCCCCAGGTGCCGGGCAGCCTCGCGGATGCTGAGCCCTTCAACTTCCGTCAGTACAAGAATCATGTGCTCCTTGGATGTCATGCGCTGCAGCACCTTGTCGGCAAGGTCCCTGCAGAGCGCCTGCTGTTCCTGGTCGTCCGCAGGCGACGACCACGGCGAGCTGCAAAAGCGTTCCATGACGTTCTCCTCGGCCTGCTGCAGCGAGCTTGCCGAATTTTCCGGGCGCTTCCTTTGCTCCCGCAGCTTTCGATAGCATATCCGCACGGTGATAACCGACAGCCAGCCTGAAAACGACTGCCTGTTCCTGCAGGTGCCCAGCGAGCGGTATGCCTGCAGAAACGCATCCTGAGCGATGTCCTCCACCTCCTGACGGTCACGAAAGAAGCGGTGAGCGATACGAAACACCCGGTCGCCGTGACGAGCGACCAGTTCATCGAAAGCTCTTTTGTCACCGGCAAGTGTCTGCTCTATGAGAGCGCTGTCGTCAGCCTGCATCGTACCACACGTATTCCGGAAGACCGGGGCTGTGCTGTTTGCCGCATTGCAAGAAAAAGCGGAAGCCGGGCATGCCCGGCTTCCGCAGCGCGTCTGTTTCTCGTTCAGTTGCCGGAGCCCTGCATGATCTCCTTGATTTTCCCACGCTTTTCCCGGTGTTCGTCGATGCGCTCAAGAACGATCGAGCGCTGCTCGGGTGTCAGAACCTGTGACACCTCAAGAACCGCTTCAGCCTTGATCGATATGATCCGGCTTCGCAGATCGACCATGCTGTCTATTTTCTGCTCGACATCGTATGTATCGATCTCCTCTGCGAACATGGCCTCGTCGAGCCCGAGACCTTTGAGCTGCTCGACAATCGGCTCTATGCTTTCGCGGGTCTCGTTTGCTATAACCTCGATGGATGCTTTCTGGTCATCCGTCAGGTCAAAATCCCGCAAAAGGCGCATCAGCCTCCCGAAGGGCCTGTGCAGAGACCCCTCAGGGGACGGGCCTTCCCCGGGCATCGCGCCGACAAACGCCGGTACGCTGAGTATCAGTCCGATCAGCATAACCACCACCGCTACACTACTTCGTTTCCGTGCCATGATGCAATCTCCTTTCCTCGAGTTGTTGTTTTTCTGCCGGTACCCTATACCGCGGTATTCACTGGTAAAGAGCGGGCCAGCGCCGGAAAGGTTACATTTATTTCGACCCAAGGAAGAAATATCTTCATGGGCCCGGGACTCCTCAGTCGCCGGGCTCCTTCGAAATGACAGAACGGCCGCAGCAGCGTGAAAAATGCACTGAAACGGGGGATTGCCCCCTTCCGCAGTATGATCTTTCACTGACTGCCGGCCGTGCCCTGACATCAGGCCCGTCACACACGGGAGGGAATTCTTCAAGTGCGGACTCCAGGTCTTCGGGACGAATGTCGGCTGCCCCGCTTGCCGGTGAAAGCTGCAGGCTTTCCAGAAGAGCATCGAGAAAATCGATTATGCGCTTACTTGTTTTCAAAAGCGATATACACAGGATTTGTCATGGCCACCAGGCTGCCGTACATGCTGTGCTGCAGCGCCCCGACCTCGGTATAGCCGTGAAGCTCCACCCGGTAATAGCTCAGGCGGCCCGGTGTGTCCCGAAAGGTAAACATATTTTTTTTTCGCGACATAATCTGATTTTTGAATATTTTCCCGTCTTTGTACACCACCGCCCTGTACAGCCTGCTGCCGAAAATGCCTTTTTCCTTCAGGCCGGGATCGTGCAGCTCGACCTTGAACGATACGACCTTGCCGGCCTCTTCAATATCATCGCCGGCCATTATCTCAAAAACGCCGTCGACATCGGCATCGGCTGAAAGCTCGAGGCGCGGCGCATAGGGGGCGTAGCTGATCGACGCGTGTCCGGCTTTTATTCCCGCGAGAATGGCCTCTGCTGTTTTGTCTTCCGCAAACACCCAGGTGGTCGGATTGCCGTGCGGGTTGAAATATGACTGAAAGCCCGCCACCTGGTGATTGTCGCTGCCGCCCACGGCAGGCATACGCCTGCCGCTCTGCAGGATAGTCTCCCAGAAGGTATGCCCGGCATGGCGGTTGAAGTTCGGCAGGCGGTACATGGCGTTCCATACCTCGACGCAGTCGACGCCCTCGGGAACGGTGTATTCCCAGGGACAGCAGACAAACGCCGCCGGATGGTTGATGGAAAAGAGTGCGTCCTGCTCATGGGCGGCATCCACGGCACCGTGCGCGTCGAGATCGCGGTTGGCCTCCCACAGGGCATCATAGTCAAAGGGCTCCGCCGACCACACATTGGCATGCCCCTTTTCCGAGGTCCACTCCACCCCGTAGAGCAGCACCATTTTCTCTGATACGTAATCCGGGTCGTCCCAGTGAGTCGGGGTACCGTTCATGTCGGTGTCATGGTCGGTAATGACAAAAAACTCAAGACCGCGCACCTGTGCGTTTGCAAGGACATCCGCAACCAGGCTGTCGCCGTCGCTGTGGAGGGAGTGGGAGTGAAGGTCTCCCCGGTACCAGTCACCGGCGCTCTGAGCGCCGGCCGCCCGGGGCAGAAACGTTATCACTGCAAAAAGAGACACGGCCGATAATAAACCGGCAAAACAATATTTCCTGGCTTTTGTACCTGTCACAACAGACTCCTTTCCTGAGCGGCAACGCATTACAGCACTGCGGGCGTGTGCTGCAGCAATGCTACGGGAATAATTATTGATGAACTACCCCGCACGGGGTATCTGCGAGATCGCCGCGGCCTTCGGCCTCCTGATGTACATACGGTAAGCTGTTAGATTTTCCATAACGTCATTTATTCTGTCATTGCGAGTCACGCCGTGGCGAGACGAAGCAATCTCCATGAACACCGCACCATCTCTGGTGGGATATATGGTGGAGCATCTTCTGTAGGAGACCGCCGTGCGGGCGAATTTCGCGGCCGGAGGCCGCTCCTGCACCCATATGTTTATTACATGAATAACCCCGGTCCCGCCCGGGGTCACGTGCTCCTAAGGATAATACGGTAAGCCTTTGATATTCCCTGGTGCACTTCACACTATTCCAGAGCATTTTTCTGCTGTCCGCCTGGTGGTGCGGGCATGCAGGAGCTGCTTCAGCTGCGATCTTTTTTCGCGGCCGGAGGCCGCTCCTG
>CAZFIB010000109.1:10797-12358 GCA_964518865.1 uncultured Thermodesulfobacteriota bacterium | reverse complement strand
AGGGCATGAAGGGCACGAAGAGGGGTGGCCTTTGGCAAGGTAAAGTGAAAAAAAAGATTACACCACAGAGAGCACGAAGAGCACGAAGCAGCGGTCTTTGGCCGCGAAAAAATCGCAGCTGAAGCAGCTCCTACAGGGTCAGATGGCAAATGACGGGGAGACCGTAAACATTATATTTTTTCAATCCGGTCTTTACTGCCTCAGCGGGAAACCATTTTTTTCACCTTCGTGTCCTTCGTGGTAAAATCTTTTTTTGATAAGAGGGGGCTGATCCGACATGCGATTTATTCTGATTGATGGCATTCTGGAAATGTCGCCCGGACAGCATATTGTCGCCCATAAAACGCTGCCGGAAGATGAAGAACTGTTTCAGGATCACTTTCCCGGATTTCCGGTGGTGCCGGGCGTGCTGCTGACTGAGATGATGGCACAGGCTGCTGGGAAATGTCTCGATGCCGAAAAAAAACCGCGCGGCAAAGCCATGCTTGCGCGAATCGAATCAGCCGCGTTTCGCGACTGGGTGCGGCCCGGTCAGCGGGCGGTCGTATACGCTGATATTAAAAATAATCAAAATAAATATGCAACCGCTTCCTGCCGGGTAGAGGTGGTTGATAAAACCGTCTGTAAGGCGGAACTGTTTTTTGCGTTTATGCCTCTGGAAAGATTTGCCCCGGAATATATCGATGACGTTCTGGAGGATTTTCTGTCAAGGAGTGAGGGAACGGCATGAATGAGGTTTTTTGTCTCGACGGCAAAAAGATACTGGTAACCGGCGGTACGCGCGGTATCGGGCGCGCCGTATCACTTCGATGCGCACGCGCCGGAGCGCAGGTGATTGCAAATTATGTACGCAATGATGACGCAGCCGCAGCACTTCAGGAGGAAGCCGAACAAGAGAAACTCTCGATCGCTGTATGCCGGGCCGATTTGACCGGGAAAAAAGGATTGGAGCGGCTTGACCAAACACTGACTGAGATTGGTGAATCGCTTTCGGGGCTTGTTTACTGTGCCGCCACCGGCGTGCACATGAAGTTCGAGGAGATGTCGACGCGGCATTTTGACTGGACCTTTGCCTTGAATGTGCGCGCTTTTTTTGAGCTGGTGAAGCTTTGCCTTAAAGGGTTTACAGACAACGCAAGCATAATAGCGGTATCATCACAGGGTGCCCTTCGCGCTGTGCCGTCTTATTCGGTGATCGGGGCTTCCAAAGGGGCGCTCGAATCGTTTTCACGTCATCTTGCGGCTGAGCTTGCCGGCCGCGGTATTCGTGTCAACATTCTATCCCCGGGAAGCGTTTTGACCGATGCATGGGAAGCAATGCCGGATAAAGAAAAAAGAATTCAGGATTCGATCGACAGAACCCCGATCGGCCGATTGGTTACTGCGGAAGAAGTCGCCTGTGCGGCTCAGTTTCTCTGTTCGGATGCATCGAGCGGTATAACCGGGCAGACGCTCGTTATCGACGGCGGTGCAGGGATAGTTGCGTAAGAAAAATAAACCAAGAAAAAGAAAAGATTTCACCACGAAGAGCACGAAGGGCACGAAGCAGGAGGGGGCGGCG
>CAZFIB010000109.1:0-10697 GCA_964518865.1 uncultured Thermodesulfobacteriota bacterium | reverse complement strand
GCCTACGGCCGGGAAAAAGAGAAAAGAAAAGATTTCACCACGAAGATCGCGAAGGGCACGAAGCAGGAGGGGGCGGCGGCCTACGGCCGGGAAAAAGAGAAAAGAAAAGATTTCACCACGAAGATCGCGAAGGTCACGAAGGTGAAAAGACAGACAGTTTGCCATGCTGATTGAAAAAGACCGATTCCCTGTCAAAGATATTATCCTGTACGGATTTCTGCCGGGATTTTTGAAAAAGGCCCTTTACCGCCTGAAGGGGTATCGGATCGGAAAAAACGTCCGGATCGGCATGGGATCTGTGGTGTGCGGCAGCGATGTTTCGATCGGCGACAATACCTCCATAGGCTTTTTATCGATCATCCGCGGAAAATCAATATCGATCGGCTCCCATGTCAGCATCGGCTCCACATCGTTTCTTGACACACCGCATCTTGCAATAGGCGACGGCAGCAAAATCAACGAACAGGTTTTTGTGGGCGGTTTGCAGTTCCCGGACTCAAAACTGACTCTCGGCAGGAACTGCCAGATAATGCAGATGACCTTTATCAATCCGGCCCGGTCCATCACCATGGGCGATGATTCCGGGATCGGCGGCTACTGTCTGGTTTTCGGTCACAATTCCTGGCTCAGCCGGTTCGAAGGCTACCCGGTAGACTTTAAGCCGATTGAAATCGGCCGCAGTGTCTCGATTGCCTGGCGGGTTTTTGTGCTGCCCGGCACGAAAGTCGGTGACGGTGCGGTAGTCGGGGCAAACTCCCTCGTCAACCGCGAAATTCCTCCCCGCTGCCTCGCTGTCGGCTATCCCGCGCGTGTAGTAAGCCGGTACCCTGATTTTCCGGCGGAAGTCACCACGGAAGAGAAAGTTACAATACTGCGCCGTATTGTTGATGAAATGATTTCTTATTTTACCGGATACGGGTTGCCAAGTGAATACAAACCCGACGGTTTTATTGAAGTTCTTCAGGAAAACAGGGGAATCTTTAAAACGACGGTAAAAAAGTGGAAGCTGCAGGTCTGCTATGAACCGATTACATCAGTTCATGATATTGATACATCAGCAGATGTTGTCGTGAGCTTGTGCGCGATCGGATCGGACATGCGTCAGGAACTCAATGACCGCGGCAGTATGTGGATCGACATTGAGCAGAAAGAACGGCCCCGACAGGGAAATGATCTGGGAGAAGAGGTGGTGCAGTATCTGAGAAGATACGGTGTGCGTTTTTTCCGGGTTTAGCGAATCACCGCAAAATCGTTAAAAGAAGAAAGTAAAGATTACACAACGAAGGTCACAAAGCAACGGCCTGCGGCCGCTAGTATCGCAGCTGAAGCAGCTCCTACAGATTCAGATGACAAATGACGGGGAGACCGTGAACATTATATTTTTTCAATCCGGTCTTTGCCGCCTCAGCGGGAAACCATATTTTTCACCTTCGTGCCCTTCGTGGTAAAAAAAGTCTTTTTCCTGCGAGCGGCAGCGAGCATGATCAACCACCGCGGTGGTTAAAAAAATAAAAGATAAAAGCATGCACCATGAAGGGCATGAAGGGCACGAAGAGGGGCGGCCTTTGGCAAGGTAAAGTGAAAAAAAAGATTACACCACAGAGAGCACGAAGAGCACGAAGCAGCGGCCTTTGGCCGCTGGTAGTATTGCACCTGAAGGTGCTCCTACAGGTTGATATCTCGGACGGGAGGGTGCGCTCGTGGACATCATATCACATCAATGAGGGCTTTGCCGCGTAAGCGGGAAACCATATTTTTCACCTTCGTGCCCTTCGTGGTAAAAAAGTCTTTTTCCTGCGAGCGGTAGCGAGCACGATCAACCACCGCGGTGGTTAAAAAAAATAAAAGATAAAAGCATGCACCATGAAGGGCATGAAGGGCACGAAGAGGGGCGGCCTTTGGCAAGGTAAAGTGAAAAAAAAAGATTACACCACAGAGAGCACGAAGAGCACGAAGCAGCGGTCTTTGGCCGCGAAAAAATCGCAGCTGAAGCAGCTCCTACAGGGTCAGATGGCAAATGACGGGGAGACCGTGAACATTATATCTTTTCAATCCGGTCTTTACTGCCTCAGCGGGAAACCATATTTTTCACCTTCGTGCTCTTCGTGCCCTTCGTGGTAAAAAAAGTCTTTTTCCTGCGAGCGGTAGCGAGCACGATGAACCACCGCGGTGGTTAAAAAAGTAAAAGATAAAAGCATGCACCATGAAGGGCATGAAGGGTACGAAGCGGGGCGGCCTTTGGCAAGGTAAAGTGAAAAAAAAGATTACACCACAGAGAGCACGAAGAGCACGAAGCAGCGGCCTTTGGCCGCTGGTAGTATCGCACCTGAAGGTGCTCCTACAGGTTGATATCTCGGACGGGAGGGTGCGGTCGTGGACATCATATCACATCAATGAGGGCTTTGCCGCGTAAGCGGGAAACCATGTGTTTTACCTTTGTGCTTTTCGTGTCCTTCTTGGTGAAATAGCTTTTCAGGGTTCATATCGATGAGTGACAACAGGGTCTACCGGTCTGTCGGCGGAACGCCGGATCAAAACATGATCAAACTCATCGATTTGATGGGCGGTATCCAGAGCTTTGTTAATACGGACGATATCGTCATTATCAAGCCGAATGCCCAGTGGTGGAACCAGGGCGGGCCGAACCTTCTGGCAGTGAAGACGCTGATCGATCTCATCATGAACAGACCGCGCGGATTTTCCGGTGAAGTTATCCTTGGTGAAAACTGTCATCGGGGATGCCGGCCGTGGGAATATCCTGCGTCAGGCTGGGCGCATGTTTTCGTGCGTAACGCAGACATGTCCGGCATTGCGTCTCTGAACGATCTTGCGGGTTATCTTGAAAAGCGGTGCGGCGACCGCTTTTCCGTTTGTCACTGGATCGATGTTGGTGCCGGCGGCAGGCGGGTATACGGTCCGGCCGACGGTTCAGGCTATGTGTACTGCGACGGAACGGGAGGTGTGCCGCTGCTGGCGGTGGGCAACGGAGCCGAAGGGAATGATTATCGGGAAGTGATCATGTCCTATCCGATTATGGAGACCCGGCGGGGTACGGTTGTCGATTTCAAAAACGGAGTATGGTCAAAAGGGGTGTATACGCAGCAGCCCCTTAAGTTTATCAATTTATCCGTTCTCAACCATCACAGCATCTATTGCGGAGTAACCGGTTCGGTAAAAAATTATTTTGGCATCACCGACCTGAGCGGAGGATCCGACCCGTTTAACGGCGGACGGATGACCGGACCGTATTACAATTTTCATTCGTTTGCTCTGAACAAATGGGCCCCGGGTCCTGTTCGAGGCATGCTCGGTGCAGCGGTCGGTTATTTCATGAAGCATGTCCGTAAAGCTGATCTGAACATCATTTCAGCCGAGTGGATCGGCCTGGCATCCAGAACAGAGGCCCCTGCAGCGCATACTAAAACAATACTGGCCGCATCTGATCCTGTTTCGCTTGATTATCATGCGGCCAGGTATGTTCTGTATCCTAATTCACGAATAGACTGCCACGATCCCGGCAATAAACAGAAACCGTTTTATTGTGATCTTAAGCAGTGTGCCGCTGCGGCGGGGCTGACGATGCCGGGCGCTGATAAAAACATAACATCCTATAATCACGCCAAGATGTCTAGCGATAACGGTCTAGCCCCGGTTCGAGGACGCAAGTGCCGGTTTGGTGATGCACGGAGTCTGGTGAAATACGCCTGTATGCGGTTTCTCAAGATGAACTGATTACCCTATATGAGGATACAACAACCTGCCGATCACCTTCAAGACCGGTACCGGGGTGCAGCGAAAAATCGATGTAAGAGCCGTGTGGGAGAAGTTTTTATCACGCGCGAAACGGTTGTTGCGCAGATCATATTTAAAGTAGTGCAATGCTTCCTGTGTTGTGTTCCACCCGTTTTTAAACTGGAGCAGGCCCGCATTTGCCGGATCGGTACGGCCGAAGCACAATGATTCGAATCCACGTTCGGCAAAATGCTCTATGGCTTTCCATATAACGAGATTGAAACCGCGAAGGTGCTGGAATCGTTTGTCCATTGCGCCGAATTTATAGTAGGCTTTTCGGCCGACATATAAGAAAACAGCTCCGGCAATATGGCGGCCTTTACAGGAAGCAAGTGCGGTGAATCCGAGATTCTGCTCTATGAGGTACCTGTGAATGTTTTTGAAAAAAAGAAACGGCTGGGGAGGGATTCCCTGCGTTTTTCTGGTGATGCAGTGGAGCCGGTAATAGTGGTAAACTGCATCGGCATCTGTTGAAAAAAGTACGCTGACATCACTGGAAAGAGCTTTTTTAATATTTCTTTTGGTGCTTGAGCGCATGCTGCTGAGTGTGATTCCGGGGTCTTTATTGAGATGCAGCGTATGCCGGTAAAACGATGTTGACGGTTCGGCATGGGGCAGAAAACTGCCGGAGGGGCGGAATTCGATGTATTTCCAGCCGCATTTTTTGCCAAACGTTATTATTTGGTTTATAATCGGCTGTAATTCCTGAGAGCGGCCGGGACAGATATCGCAGTAATCGGCAAACGGCAGGGATACGCCGCGTCTGCCGGTAATCCGGCTCTGAATATCCATAAGGGGCGCCAACGCTGATAATTCATTGTTCCGAACACTGCCGTAATAACATGGCCGATATCCATAGGTTTCATTGATAACGCGGGCAAACTGTACGGTATGAAATATCGAATAGCCGGCAAAGGATGCAATCAAGTCATTCCAGTTATTGTATTCGAACGGATTGATGGCCGCTATTTTTGAAGACATATGTCTTGATGTGCTTGTTTGTTCACAAGTATAAGGAAAAAAACCATAACAATAATATAATATAATAAATTTATTTTCATTAATTTTAACATTTTCTTCACATCTTCTGTTATGTGTTCAGCATCTATACTTAGTGCCAGGGATAAAGATAATTGGGACGATTTTGTTGAAGAGCACCCTGCAGGATGGATATGCCATCTTTCGTGCTGGCAGGAAATTCTTGAACAATCATTTTCACACATTTCCAATTCAACGCTTGTCCTGAAAAGCAACGAATCGATCGATGCTGGTCTGCCGCTTTATACGGTTAAGAGCCGATTAACCGGCACGAGGATAGTCAGCGTGCCGTTTGCATCATTGTGTGATCCCCTTGTCTGCGATGATCAGGGTATGGAGTATTTGTTTGCAAAAGCACAGGAACTTTACGCTTCTGCAAAAGCGTCACACATAGAGCTGCGTACTTTTCACCATGCCGATTTAAGCATTCAGGACCGGTGCGGTGTGACTGCGGATTACAGTCATCATTATCTGAAGCTGCAGGACGGGCCGGATGCTCTGAAAAAAAAGTTCGACCGCACCTGTATCAGGCAACGAATAAACCGGTCGCTCAAAAGCGATATCACTCTGAAGATCGGAACGGATGAAGAGGATTTACAAAAGTTTTACAGTCTGTACGTTATAACCCGAAAACGGGTACTGCTGCCGCCCCAGCCCTATAGTTTCATACGGTCGCTCTGGCGTATGCTTCATCCATTGAATATGCTTGAACTGCTGCTCGCTGAAAAAGACGGAACTGTTATCGCCGGCATGATACTTTTGAAATATAAAAACCGCGTTTCCGCGGAATATGCCGTGTCCGATAAAAACTACCAGCAGTTCAGCCCGAATCATTTTCTGTTTTGGCAGGCTATCAACCGGGCCTTTGATGGAGGATATGACATATTCGATTTCGGGTTGACATCAAAAAACAATCAGACGCTGCTTGACTTCAAAAAGCGCTGGGGTTCACAGGTTGTGGATGTGAAGTACTATTATTACCCGAAGAGTGAAATTGAAGGCGGCACAAGCAAAGAGAATTCGGCAAAATACAGGCTGATACAATACTTGTGTAAAATTTCCCCGCCTTTTCTTCTGCGACGCATCGGATCTTTCTGCTACAGACACATGGGATAAACTGCACATGAAAAGATCGGCTTTCATTATACTCAACAGTGCCATAGCATTGTTGGCAGCTTATTTTTATACGGGTTTTTATTTTCCGGACCCACAGCTGACCGGCAAGATGCGGGTTTTTATCCTGGCGGCCCGTGCCGGTTTCCCGCTCTTTTTTTTGATTGTGGCGTTCGTATCATACAGAATGCGGACGGGCGGCAACGCAGGTGCCGTCATTTTAGTGATTGCAAGTATTGTTCTGTCATCTCTTATTCTGTACCCTGTTGTTTCCTACATTCATGATGCAAAACTTATCAGCAAGAGAATTCGGGAGTTTCATCCCTATCTTCAGATTTCTCCGCCGCCGTACCGGACGGAAGACGAAAGAGAACAAAAAGATACGGTGAAGATATTTTGCCTCGGAGGTTCCACAACACAGTATACTGATAAACAGGGTAACGGCTGGCCCGCCCGCGTAGAAAAGTTACTGCAGCAGGAAATGCCCGGCAAGGCGTTTACCGTACTTAATTTTGGCAGAGAGTGGTACACGACACAGCATTCATTGATTAATTATCTCATCAATCTGCGTCGCTTCAAACCTGATGTCATTGTCGTGATGCACACGATCAATGACCTTTTGCACAACGCTGATTTCAGCTATTTCAGTTTCGCACCGTTTCAAAACGATTACCGCCATTTTCATGGGCCCGTGTACCGTCTGATCAATCGACCAACAGCTTTACAGACCCTTTTCTTTATATTGCGTTCGATGTGGTATCACAAGCCGCGTGATGTGGTTGTGACGAATCGTTTTCCGGGCATCGAGCCTTTCAAGCGGAATCTGAAAACGATCATCGAAACGGCCAGGCTTGACAATACGGTTGTCGTACTGATGACACAGCCCAATCTTTACAAGGATGAAATGACGCCGGAAGAGTTGAATGCGCTGCACATGCTGCAGCATGAGGCGATAGGGCCTGACAAGAAGTGGGCATATGAGACCGCCTTGAGCGGAATGCGTCAGTATTCAGAGGCCGTCAGAGATGTTGCCGGCGAAACCGGTGTTTTATTAATCGATCTTGAAAAAGCGGTTCCCCGTTCACTTGAATATTTTTATGATGATGTACATTACCAAAAGAAGAGCTTTGATCTGATTGCCGAATATATTGCCAATAAACTTGTACGGGAAGAGGGCTTGATTGAAGTGGTGAAACGTAATTAGAGAATTACAAAATCGGAGTGGCATATGATCTTCGGCAGCGATAAAACGGTCAAGAAAAAGGTTCAAAGTGCACTAAAGTGTCTGAAGTTAAAAAGATGGGAGGATGTGCCGTGTGCACTGAATGAAAATATTGCACCACGAAGGACACGAAGAGCACGAAAGGGATAAGCAGCCTGCGGCCGCTATTATTATCGTACCTGAAGGTGCTCCTGCAGGTTTATATCACAGAAGGTAAGCTTGCGGCCGTGTACATCATATCACATCAAGGTGGTCATTTCCGCGTAAGCGGGAAACCATATTTTTCACCTTCGTGCTCTTCGTGTCCTTCGTGGTAAAAAATTCTTTTTCCTGCGAGCGGCAGCGGGCAAAATAAGGCCATCTTTGCTGAGACAGTATCGTTGCAGTATGACATAAGCATTTTTGCCTTATTCATGGTAAAATATATCTATAAAAATGAACGTAAACTAGAACATGAAAGCGACTGTCGTGATTAAACAGCATTTAATTATACTAACCGCTGCTTTGTGGTTTTTGTCTGTTCTGCCTGTTTTCTGTCAGACGACCCCTGACCTGAAAATAACCGTCAGCTCGAAAGGAATGTATTCCGTTTCATACCGTGACCTTGAGGATGCCGGCTGGAGCCCCGCATCAATCGAACCGCAGAATCTGCAGCTGAGCTCGCAGGGCAAGGATGTGCCGATACTGTTTTACGTTGAAGAAGACGGATTGTTCAATCAGGGTGATTATTTTATTTTTTACGGCGAGCCTTTTGAGAGCGATATGACGCATGAAAATGCGATTAATAAATTTACGGTGGATAATGTCTATTGGCTGTCAGCAGGCGATACCGCAGGTCTGCGAATGGAGCAGATAGCATCGAGTTACTCTGAAACCGATATGATAGAAACCGTAACCGAGACCGTGCGCATGGAAGAAGACAGGATCATGAGCACAAGCCATATCGATTATTTTCTTTGGAAAAAGTTCCCCGATTATGATGATACCGAAAGAAGCGATCCGCTTGCTGATGAATTCAGCTGCGATCTTGTAGAGATTGATAATTTACAGGAAGCGCTGCTGCGCATTAAGCTAAAAGGCGGTAATGACATTCCCGACATTAATCCTGACCATCATATGCGTGTTTCGGTGAACGGTGTGTGGTCGGATGATGTTTATCTTGAAGCCTGGAATACTGATATTTATGAGTCGACTGTTACTGCCGGTGTTCTGCAGGAGTTTGATAATCATATTGTGTTAAAAAATATGATGGACCTATCCGCGCTTGATGATCTGATTATACTTGACTGGATCGATATTGCGTATCAAAGGCAGTGTGTCGCCCAAGAGAACGAGTTTCTGTTTTCCGCCGGGGCAGAGAAATCGATATCGTTTCGCATCAGGGGATTCAGTAATGACAGCCTTATGCTGTTCGATATAACCGATCCGTTTGATGTAAAAGCGGTTTCGTTATTTGAAACAGTAAAATCCGATGGGGAAAACGAACTGCTCTTCGGAAACGATGCTGAAGGATCTAAAACCTATTATGCTTTATCTGAACAAAGCATGAAAAAACCGGTATCGGTTGAACCGTACGCAGCATCAGATTTAACGAATACCGACAATCAGGCGGATTATCTTATTATCATTCATGAAGATTTTTCAGATGAAATCGTCCGTCTGTCATCATATCGTGAAAACGACGGATACACTGTTAAAACGGTGACCATACAGGATGTGTACGATGCCTTCAATTACGGTGTAGTGCATCCTTCGGCGATAAGAGATTTCCTGAAATATGTGTATTCCTCCTGGAAACAGCCTTTCCCGGAATTTGTGCTCCTTGTTGGCGACGGTTCAACCGATGCAACAGACCGTCTTAATTTTGGAAATAAAAATTATATTCCTGTCAAGATGGACAGTACTTTTACAGAGGGGAGCGGCCCTGACGACAGCTGGTACGGCGATGTGTACGGCGATGACAATGTTCAGGATATTTTGATAGCAAGGCTTCCGGTACAAACGAATGCACAATTGAAAAATATTATCGATAAAATAATTGATTATGAAAACAGCACTAGAGTGGCCTGGATGCGTCAAGCACTTTTTGTATCCGGCGATGATCCGTATTTTGAAGATATAAATGATGACCTGGCACAATATTTTCCTTTTAACTACTCGGTCGATTACCACCTTCGATCCGGCGGAGAGAGTCCTTCAAATGTTATAGAAAATATCAACTACGGAAGGGCGATGGTTTTTTATTCCGGACACGGTAATATTACCGGATGGAACGGAATCATATCGACAGGAGCACTGTCTGAGGTAAAACCGAACAATAAACCGTTATTTTTAATGACTCTTGACTGCTTTAACGGCCACTTCTCACATCCTACGGAAGAAGGCCTGGCGGAGGAGTTCCTGAGAGTGGAAGACGGTGGGGCGCTGGCCTGTTTTGCACCTGTCGCTGCCGGCTACTCGTTCGAGCACCATGAAATCGCCAGGCGGCTCCTGCTCGAGCTCTTCTCCGACAACAATACGGTTCTCGGTAAAGCTGCTTTTGAAGCAAAAAAATCCGCGTACGAGGACGGGTGGATAACGGAAAGTGCCTACAATCAGTTTATTTTTCTGGGAGATCCGGCTACAAAGTTCAAAGTATGCGAGTTTTACCTTGAAACACCGGAAAACAGGGCGGTGATCGACCGCGGTGACTCGTTTTCATGGGTAGGGGACGGCTTCACCAATTTTCTGATTCAGTTTTCCTACACCCCGGAATTTGCCGCAGGGCAGACCGTGCCCGCCTTTGTGATAAACGACGAGTACCGGCCGGGTCCTGTGGTGTGGAGCATGCTGAACACGATGGGCAGGAGGCGCGATGTTGTTTTCTGGCGCGTCGGGGGTCTTCCTGATCGGTTATTTTTCACGGACATACTGGCTGGCCTGCGAAACGATGCGGTGTTCACCGATCCGCTGAGTTTTACGGTCGGCGGAAGATGAGCGGCCTGCGGCCGTTATAAAGCGGGAAAGACGGCAGGGTGCGCCGTGCGCACCGAATTGATAAAAGCATGCACCACGAAGAGCACGAAGGTCACGAAGAGGCGGCCTGCGGCCGCTGTTAGTATCGCACATGAAGGTGCCGGGGTCAGCCATCCCTGCCAGACGATAGTATCTCTTCAAACCGTTCGGTTCCGCACCAGCGAGCACGATCAACCACCTCGGTGGTTGAAAAATAAAAGATAAAAGCATGCACCACGAAGAGCACGAAGGTCACGAAGAGGAAGACCAAAAGATTTTTCCCTGAATGTCGTCACCCGGCTCCGCCGGAGGAATCACAATGTATGACATATGCGGGAATACAAGAAAACCTCCAGACTTGGTGAACCGCTCAAAGGTAACCGAAAGAGCAGTAGGGTGGGTGAAACCCACCGTTTACGGGCATTGAAGATGCAGTTTGCTTTTGATGTCGTTGACTGAGTCAGGCATGCGACACCATGCACTGTAAAAACATACCAGCAAAACAGCAAAGGTGATTGTCAACAAAAGACCGGTCGGT
>CAZFIB010000108.1:0-12667 GCA_964518865.1 uncultured Thermodesulfobacteriota bacterium | reverse complement strand
TTAAAGATTTTTTAATGTTTTTGAAGCCCCGCCTTGTAGGCGGGGTAATTCACTGTGCGGTATCGGCCTTGCCGGCTGCGACAATGAGCTCTTATGCCGGCCGTTTGTTCCCGAACTGACCGGACAGCAGGACCATCTGACCTACTACTTCCCGGAGCGCGGAGCATTCGGTGATTTGCATGACGGTACCTACACGGGGTCCGTCAGATGCGGCCTGGACACGGGCAGAGTCGAAATTCTTGTGGAAGACAATATGATTACAGATTGCGCTATCAGGAACCTCCTCGTATCCCGGTACGTCTATGACCTCGGCCCCGGCGAAGAAATTCTGGAATTCGGCTGCGATTTTATTCTGGATGCCCAGTCTCCTCAATTCGATGCGGTTTCCGGTGCCACCGGCTCGTCCCATGCGCTTAAAATCTGTGTTACCCGGGCACTGTGGGAAGCCTCCGACAAGGAAGATCCCATGACGGAGTGTGTGCCAATGCAGTGCCGGTAGAAGGCGGGCAGCGGGAAGTTTGCGACTTATTGTTATATCATTGATTTTTCTCAAAAAAGTCGAAAACCCGGTTGAAAAGACTCCTCACATGTAGTACGCCTTGAGTATACAGGGTTACCAGGTATCTTACTTAAAAGCGTATAAATCTAGTTCCGTATTGTTTTATGAACTACACCACCGGGGGAGGAGACGTATGAAACAGACATCTTTTCGTCGTTTTTCAGCATATTTGAAGCCTGGCGTTGTCCTGTTATCTGCCGTGCTGCTTGCATCGGCCTGTGAGCAGAACACAGGGTTCGGGGTAATCGTCGGTTCGGTGACAGACAGCGTCAGCTCGACCCCGCTGGCCGGTGTCACAATCACAACCGAGCCAGCTACGGAAACGGTTATAACCGATGACCAGGGAAGTTTTCTTATTGCCGATGTAGCAGTCGGAACCTATGTGGTCTCCGCCTCTCTGGAAGGGTATGAAACAGCCTCGGAGACAGTAGAAGTATCAGAAGGAGTCGAAAACCCGGTTGGTTTCGTCCTGGCGCCCGCCTCATCGACAACAACGAGCACAGCAGGGTCGACCACAACGACAACCGTCGTTCCCGGGGTTCCCGCCTACCAGAATACCAGCTGGATTTCCACCGGTGGGCCCTACGGCGGCCTCGGCTATGACGTTCGCATGCAGCCGGACAACCCTGATATTATGTATGTGACGGATGACGGTGCCGGGGCGTTTAAAAGCACGGACGGCGGCGAAAACTGGTTCGCGATCAATAACGGCATTGTACCGTCAGGGGATGCAGGAGATAACTATTCGGTCTTCTGTCTGACTATCGACCCCAACGACTATAACAGGATATGGATAGGCTCGGCACTTAACAGCCATGTCTATAGAAGCGATGACAAGGGCGCGACCTGGGAGAAAAAAATGACCGGCATCCAGGAACAGTTTGCAACGTTTCGCGGTTTTGCGGTTGAGCCCGGAAACTCCGATGTTGTCTACCTGGCCGGGGAAGTCTGGAGCATGGAGTGGAACAATGGCGTTGAACTCGGCGGCTTGGAATTCGATCGTACCAAAGGTGTTGTGTACAAGTCAGAAGACGGCGGAGAAAACTGGACCCGTATCTGGTACGGAGACAACCTGGCCCGCTATGTCTGGATTGATCCGGATGACCATAAGCGGATCTTTGTCTCAACGGGCATCTTTGACCGGGAGGCAGCCAACAGTGATCCTGTCACCAAAACTCCCGGCGGAGTCGGCATCCTGAGAAGCACCGACGGCGGTCAGACCTGGGAGGAGCTTGACGAGAAAAACGGCCTCGATGCAGATGAACTCTATATCGGAACACTCTACATGCATCCGGAGGACTCCGACTTTTTGCTTGCCGGCGCGGACAATGCCCCGTTCAATGATGATAGCATAGACCTTTTTTACGGGGGCGTGTACCTGACCGAGGACGGCGGCGATACCTGGACCGAAGTGCTGGACCAGACCTGTACGTCTGTAGAAATCTGCGAGGGCGACCCCGACATTGCCTATGCGATCGCCGGCGGTGTTCAGCGCAGCACGGACAGCGGAAAGACATGGACTGTTGTTGATGAGCACCCCTGGGGTCCTCCGGGGGTGAACCCCGGAACAGCAATTGACATTCAGTGCGACCCGCGGGATTCCGACCGGCTTTTTGTGAACGGCTACGGCGGCGGGAATTTTGTGAGCGAGGACGGCGGCAAAACGTGGAAAACCGCTTCCAGGGGGTATACCGGCGCGCGTATGGCCGATATCGCCCTGGCAGCCGATGACTCCGGCCTTGTTTATGCCAGCGGCCGGACAGGTGTTTTTATGACTACAAACGGCGGTGCCGACTGGCTCGGCAGAAACTATGAAAACACCAATCTGGAACGCGGGGGGGTTGCGGTTGATCCCACCGACAGCAGCCATGCTTTTCTGCTTTCAAGCGCCCCCGAGGAGCCGGTAGAGACCACCGACGGCGGACTGACCTGGACGGTTGTTGCAACCGGCTTTACCGACACCACCCAGACAGATGTAACCCGGATGATTGCCGACATAATTTATTCACCCCGCGATGCGAAAACGCTTTTTGGGCTGGTGACCAATCACGGTACCTGGATGGGGGGTGAGTTGGGCGTTGATGGCGACGGCGGCGGCATTATCGTATCACGCGACAGCGGCAAAACCTGGACGGCTACCGGTCTGACAACCGGCAATGCCGTCTCACTTGCCATTCATCCGGACACTGGCGGGCCCCTGTATGCATCTGTCAGCTCGAAAGGGCTTTACCGCAGCGATGATGACGGCGAGACCTGGACACGGGCAAACGCCAATCCGCTGAATGCGGCTGACACGAAAGATATACATTTTTATGTTGCGGTCGACCCTGCCGACCGGAACTACCTTGTTGCCGGCTTTCACAACAACGGCATCGCCCTCAGCTCCGACGGGGGCACGACCTGGACGGCGTCTTCAAGCGGCATGAGTCCCGAAACCAATGTTGTAGAAGTTGTTTTTGATGCCGCCAATCCGGGTGTTGTATATGCCTGCTCAACGAATGCGGGTGTTTTCTACTCAACGGATAAAGGCTTGACCTGGCAGGCGCTTAATGACGGGCTTTCCGTTAAGGCGGTTGTCAAACTGGAGCTCTCCGCAGACGGCAGTGTTTTATATGCCGCTACCATCGGGGGTGGTGTGTTCAGGCTGGGCACACCTTCGAGTCCATAGGTAAGGTCGTACACAGGAAGGCAATGACAGGTTATTCATCCATTCGTCTGCTGCCGGTAGTGCTGTTTGCTTTTTTCATGCTCCATGGCTGCAGGGAAACAGGCAGTATCAGCGGTGTGGTCTGTGACGGCAGCGGACCGCTGGCCGGAGCAACGGTTCGTGTTCAGGCGGCCGACAATGCAACCCTGAGCGATTCTGACGGCGCCTTTACCCTCACCGGACTTGAGGTGGGAGTGCCGGTAACAATAAACGCCTGGAAAGAGGGGTATTACTGCGGCCTTGTGGAACACGTAACCCCCCCCGGGCGCGGGGTTCGCATAACCCTCGAGCAGTACCAGACAGACGACAACCCCGAGTATGAGTGGCTTTCTCCGGCAGGAACGGACGGCTGTTCAGCGTGCCACCCGCAGATAACCGATATCTGGCAGGAAAACGCGCATGCCGATTCCGCGGTGAATGAGCGTTTTCTGACCATGTATAACGGAACAGATATCTACGGAAACAAAAGCCCGTTGACACGCTACATCGATCGAAAAGATTACGGTCGAGCACCTCTTCCACCTGATCCGAATCTGCCCTACTACGGGCCCGGCTATAAGCTTGACTTCCCCGACACCATGGGCAACTGTGCCTGCTGTCATAATCCGGGAGCCGCGATCGACGATCCCTACGGCACGGACCCGAACGAGGTTTCAGGGGCTGATGTGTACGGCATACACTGTGATTACTGTCACAAGGTTGCCGGCGTATTTGTTGATAACGCTACCGGCCTTCCTCAGGATAATATGCCCGGTGTGCTCTCAACCGATATTCGGCGGCCGTTTACGGATGAATCGGGGCATGGGCAGCTTTTTTTCGGGCCGTTCGACGACCCGCATGCAGCAGAGGGGGATTCGTATCTGCCGGCTATGCAGGAAAGCCTTTTTTGTGCACCGTGCCATTTCGGCAGGTTCTGGGATACCCTGATCTACAATTCATACGGCGAATGGCTGGAAAGCCCCTACAGCGATCCCGAGACCGGCAAAACCTGTCAGCACTGCCACATGCCGGCGCCGACCGAATATGATGGTGACGTTCTGACAAACATTGCACCTGAAAACGGCGGCGTAGAGCGCGATCCCCTCACAATACGCGCGCACCTGCAGCTGGGAGCGCTTGATGAAGCATTCCTCCGGGACGCACTCACCATGACGGTGGCAACCGAGCGCCGGGACGAAGCGGTTACGGTAACGGTTTCAATTACCAATGATAACACGGGCCACCATATTCCCACTGATTCACCCCTGCGCCACCTGATTCTGCTGGTGCGGGCCCTCGATCACGACGGAAATGATCTTGAGCTTGCAGACGGCTCAGTGGTGCCGGAATGGTGCGGAGACGACGAGACGGCCGATGGACAGTATGCCGGATGGCCGGGAAAAGCCTTTGCCAAAATACTCGAAGAACTATGGACGGGAATTTCGCCGACCGGTGCCTACTGGAGCCATACCCGCCTGGTGAGCGACAATCGCATCGCAGCCCTGGAGACAGATACGAGCGGCTATATCTTTAATTCCCCGGATTCCGAAACAGTATATGTCGATGTAAAGCTTATCTTCCGCCGTGCATTTATCGAGCTCAGTGAACAGAAAGGCTGGGAACTGCAGGATATCGTTATGGCCCATGAAAAAAGCGTGGTAGAGTAATTGATTTTACGATGCTGCAGGTTTTTTACCAAAACAGCTGTGAATGTAATGAAACCCAACCCGGCTGCTCGATAGGGCGGTACGCCTGCAAGAGCGTATCGTCAAAAAATAGCCCAGAGGCTCAGCTCGGCCATCTCCTCGCCCACCGCCTGCTCCATCATGTATCCGCCGGGGTCGTCCTTTGTCATTTTCGAGCGGATAGCCTGGCGGCGCTCGATGATGCGATTCATGTAGTCGGGGTCGCGGGGCTCGTCCTTTTCCCAGAGGCTGTGGTACACCTTCAGGTAGTCAAGGATCAGCGTCATGAGGGCGTTCTGCTTCTGCTTGGTGCTGGGGTGGAAGTCAGCGTTGATGTAGTAGGGCGATACCATGGCGCGGAACCAGTTGGGATCGCGGTCCGAAACATCAGGGAACATTTTTTTGCCGCGGCCGTATACATCCTCGAGCGGCTCGAGGTAGCGCTCCATGTAGGGAAGGTCGCAGATGCAGTCCGCGGTTGGGTAAAAATCGAGGATGAAGTAGCTGCCCTTTTCGCTTTCAGCCCAGAAGGATGAATATATGGGAAGGGCGTGCTCGTCGTCGGGCCAGATGTTGCAGGCGTACGTCATGAGCTTGTCCCGGAACGACTGGACGGTCAGCGCGATTTTATCGAGCTTCGGAACTTCATACAGGTACTTATAGCTCCACACCAGCGGCCCGCCCTTGAGATCCCACAGGGGTGTGACGTCCTTTCCCTGGTAGGTTTCCATTTTCTTTCCGCCGAACTGCTCTTCGGCCATCTTCTGTATTTCTTCGCCGTATGCCGGAAAGCTGTATTCTTCTGCCATTATAATTCCCTCCTAACCCGGGTAAAATGTATAGAAAGCCGGCTACGGACACCGGCACTCAAAGCTTTACACCATTGCGCGGCCGAGACGCTCGGTCAGCTCCGGGCCGAACGCTTTTTCGAGCAGGTGGCGCTCGGGCTCGCGCTCGAGCAGCATTTTTGTTATGTACTCGGTCCGGGACTCGATGTGTCGCGCATCCTCATCCGAAACTTCCGGCTCTTCAGCGAATATTTTCAATGCGACATCCAGGTAGGCATGCACCAGCGCATGCACCTTGTCTTCGTTTTCCCGGGCGGTTGCGGACATGAAAAAATACGGGGAAGCGGAAACCCGCACCCAGGAGCGATCCGAGACCTTCCAGTCGAAGTGCGGCGCGCTCTTCTCACGAAGGTACAGCTCGGTCAGCAGCTCATAGTATTTGTCGATATAGTCCTGCCGCACTGCTATGTCTACCGACGGATACAGGTCAACGTCGAACTGGATTTTATCGGGCAGCACCATGTAGTTTACCGAAAAGCGGGGAATGTTGTAGCGCGGTTCCGGCTTGAGGGTGCAGTTCGTATAATCCATTCCCGGCACCAGGCTGAACTCAGCAACCGTGAACTTTTTCAGTTTTTCCCCGCAATAGGCTTTGAGGGAACCGACCTCGCGCCCGTCCGGCGTAACGATGGGGTCGAGGTCCTGAAATTCATCAAGCGGACGCAGGTCTATCTTCTGAGATACTTTGTCATACATTTGCTGGCCGATAACGGACTTGAACATGCCGGTCCCCTCCGTAAAGAGATTTAAACTGGTCGTACTGCTGCCGAAAGAAACAACCTTCTTCATACACCATTTCAGCGGCATTTTCAAACACAAGCTTTCCCAATCTTGACAGCCGGTACGGGCTGCCCTATAGTTCATAGCGGGGATTGATCGGGCCGGTAATTGAACCGGCAGCTGCTGAGACATCGGAGAGCGCATGGACACGGGCAGGCTGCTTTTCAGAATGCTGCTGGTTCCCGGCTGGATTATCAGGGTGCTGCCCTATCCGGTCCGGCTGCTTCCGGCAGCGGTTCTGGCGCTTGTTTTTATCGTTTTTTCGCCGTCCCGGCTGTCGGTTGCCCTGCAGAATGCGCGGCTGGTGTTCGAGGAACGCTCAAGCGGCTGGAGACTCGGCGTGTTTTTGCTGTCCTTGCTGCATCACGCCCTGTCGTTTCTCGAACTGCTGAGCATGCCGGTGCTTTCAAAGAAGCAGCTCGAACAGAGGTTTGTCATACAGCCCGACGATCTGGCGCTGCTGCGCGCAGGGGGTCTGCTTGTCCTGCCGCACGCGGGCTGCTGGGAGCAGCCGGTTGCGGGTCTCTGTCCGCTGGAAATACCGCTGGCCTGCGTGTACCGACCGCTTCACGCGCGCGCGGCTGACGCGGTCGTAAAAGTATTGCGGGAAAGCCGCGGCACTCTGATGCTGCCGGCAAAGGGAGCCGTGTCCCGGGCTGCAGAGCTGCTGGACTGCGGGCACCTTGTCTGCATGGTGCCGGACCAGCACTTCAAGCGGGATGAAAGCGTTGCGTGCGAGTTTTTCGGCCGGATGGTGAGCGTGGCACCCGGCCCGGCCCTGCTGCAGCTCAAGACAGGCTGCCGCGCTGTTGTCGGAGCTTTTTTTCGCGACTGGAAAACAGGAAGATATCTCTTTACCAGGCACAGCATCGTACCCGCCCCGCGCGCGGGCGATGCGCCCCGGGACGTGACGCGCGGGTATTTCCGGTGCTTTGAGGACCTGATCCGCAGGCACCCTGAGCAGTACTGGTGGATTCATAAACAGTTCAAGCGGAGCCATGCATACAGCCGGCCCGCATAACCTGAAGGGAGGTGCCCGTGAAAAAGATAAGCGAGCAGGAAATACGGCAGCTCATGAACGATCTGCAATGGGGAACGCTCATCGCCGTCGACGAGGGTCAGCCGTATGCGGTTGAAACATCCTTTGCAGCGGATGAAACCCACCTGTATACCGGCACGAAAAACGGCGGCCGCATGAACCGCTGCATTGAAAAGAATCCGGTCGCGTCGTTCAAGCTGTGCGACGGTGACATGCGGGGTAAAAACTTCAGGGCCGCCATTGTGGAAACCCGGGCCGAAATTCTGCGTGAACGGGATGAAATTCTATACTGCCTGAAAATTATTTATAAAAAACTCGGCCTGGACGAAAAGACGATAGAGGAGCGGGCGGACAAAATCGCGACGGGCACAGGATCGCTCAGCCTCTATCGCCTGCCGCTGCACAAGCTCGGCGGCATTGCGTCGGGTTCCTGACTGTACAATAATTTATAATAAAACACTAAAACATACAGGGGAGGGCTTTTTATGAAACCGGCACTTAAATGGTTGCTTGTTGCACTGATGCTGCTCGGCAGCACCTTTTCGGCCTGCTCTAAAGCTCCGGATGAGGAGTATGCCGGAGAGGATGAGTATTACGAGGAGGAAGAACAGGGCTTTGTCGACAGGATAAACAAGCGAGCGGCCGACGAGGCCGTCGACTACATCCAGACGCCGCTCAACAAGGCGCGCGGCGTACAGGACATGGCCGAGCAGCACGTAAAAGACCTCGAGGCCAATGAATAATCACTTCGACGTGCTGGTTGTCGGCAGCGGCGGCGGCATGCTTGTCGCCCGTGGGGCCGCAGCCATGGGAAAGCGCGTGGCTTTTATCGAAAAGGGTGCGGTGGGGGGCACCTGCCTGAACCGCGGATGCATTCCCTCAAAAATGCTGGTCTACCCGCCGGTATTTGCAGATACCGTTCGGAAGGCCGGCGCAATCAATGTGCAGAACGGCGCGGATGTCGGTGTCGATTTTTCCGGCCTGGTTCACAGGATTTCAGCGACGGTCGAAGATATATCCAGCTCGCTTCGCGACAGCCTTTCTTCTTCGGATGCAATCGAGTTTATCGCCGGAGAGGCGGTCTTTACCGGTGAAAAAAGCCTGCGGGTCGGTGAGCGGGAGCTCAGCGCCGAGTATATTTTTATAGCAACCGGTACGCGCCCGGCCGTGCCCGGCATTCCCGGCCTTGCCGGAACCCCCTATATGACCAGCACCGATGCACTGCAAAGCAGCAGCCTGCCGCAGCGCATGATCGTTATCGGTGCGGGCTATATTGCGGTTGAGATCGGCTGTGCCTATGCTGCAGCGGGCTGCCGGGTTGACTATGTCGTGCGGAGCAGGTTTCTGCGCTCGCTCGACCGTGAAGCGGTCGGGGAGTTTGAGCGCGTTTTTTCAGAGTGCTGCACGGTTCACCGGGGCTTTTCACCGAAAGCCGCAGCGTATGAAAACGGGATGTTCACCCTTACCTGCACCGACGGCGACGGCCGGCAGCACGACCTGACAGCCGATGCGCTGCTTGCGGCAACCGGAGTTGTGCCGGACACGGACCGCCTCGGGCTTGACAATACGGGTATCCGGACCGATGAAAACGGGTACATTGTCGTTGACGCGTATCTCCGCACCGGCGTCAAGGGCGTGTATGCGCTCGGCGATGTGGTGGGGAACTACTTTTTCAGGCATACGGTAAATTACGAGGCAGCCTATCTGCTGAAAACCGCCTTTTCAGACGACCCTGCTCCGCCTCTTGACTACGGCCCGGTCCCCTACGCAGTGTTTACGCACCCTGAGATCGCCGGGGTGGGAATGACCGAGGAGCAGGCCCGCGAAAAAAACATCGATTATGCCGCAGGGCGGGCCCGGTATGCAGAGAGCAACCAGGCGCTGGCACGCGGGCTTGCGTGCGGCCTTGTTAAAATTCTGGTTGAAAAACCGTCCCGGCGCCTGATCGGCGCGCACATAACGGGCGAGGAGGCCTCAAACATGATCCACCTGTTTGTTGCGCTGATGAAAAAGCAGGGCACGCTGGACGATCTGCTGGATATGATATTTATTCACCCGGCCCTGCCGGAAGTTGCGCGGGATGCGGCGCGCGATGCGCACAACAGGTTGTCGCAGGGCTGAAGGTAAGTATTTACACTGCCGGGGCCTGCGAGATTGGGCGGCCTGCTTTCGTCGATATGTATAGGCAACGAGGCAAGAACAGCAAGGAGAGGGTATGAAACAGCTTAATTCTGTTCTAACGGCTTTGGCGGCTGCGCTGTGCCTGCTGCACGTGTGCGCGTGCGACAGGCCGGGCGCGCCTGCCGCGCTGCAGTCCGGGGACATGCTTCTGCTTGATTCAGGAGCATTCGACTACTGGCCGGGCACGAATGACTGGGGCACCGACTGGTTCGGCTACTATTACTCAAGCGGCGGCCTGTTCGGCGTATCGCAGGACGGCCGTCTTCTGCCGCCGGTTGACAGCCCTGAGGTCATCGATCAGCTTGGCGAGATGGTTGCCGGTTTTACCGACATGAACAGCATAGCGGTCGGCGAGGACGGAACGGTATATTTCGCCTGTGACGGCTACCTGGAGGAAAGCCAAGAGATCGGCGGGATTATCGGGCTGCACCCGAAAGACGGCCCGTATGTTCTGAGCAGCATTCCAAACGAGCCGGAAGAGCTTGAATTCGATGCAAGCGGCCGGTATTTGTACGCAGTCGATTCAGATTCGCTCTGGGGCGGTCAGGGGCTGTATGAAGTCGATCTGCAGGAAATGAAAATTTATCGGCTGTTCGGGGAGGATATGCTGTGGCATCTGGCCGTAACGCCCAACAGGAAAGTGTATGCAGCCAACGGCAGCATAGTGATGCGTTTTGACCGCACACAGGGTACCTCCACAACGCTTGTCGATTACGGCCTGAGCTATTATACCATCGAGGATATGGCAGCCGGCCGCGACGGCAGGGTGTATGTAACGGTGGGCATCCTTGACAGCGAGACCGGCCTGATTGTGCGGATCGATCCTTCGGATGATTCTCTCCGGCACTGGGAGCTGGATTTCATGCCGGATAAAATCGCAGCCGATACCAGCGGTACCATGTACTTCAGCGGCTACCTGCAGGACGGTCTGTACCGGCTCAGCCCGGAGGGAACCCTGAGCACATTTGCCGGCAGCCTCAGCCATGTTGGCGATATCGAGGTCAACGCTTCGGGATATGTGTTTGCGGCAACCGAGCTTGGCTATTTGGGTGTTATTTCTCCCGGTGGTCAGACGACAACAATCAGCGAGGACGGGCTGGTGCAGCCGCGAAAGTTTGCAATGGTTCCCTGAAATCACAGCAGCAAGCAGCCGGAACATCACGGTTGCTGAATGAGCTTTTTTTCGTGCAGTGAAGCCGTGCCGGACAGTATCAGCCGTCCGGGCCTGCCCAGAAAGAAACACTTTTCGGATGTTTCCATGCGGTCGACTTCCTGCAGGCTTGTGCCGTCAAAATGTACGAAAGCACAGCAGGTGAACCTTTCTGCCGACCAGGTGCCGTCTTCGGCCCCGGTGCAGCGAGCGGGCTGAGCCGGCCGGTACACCAGGCCGGCAAAAAAACAGCGCAGACCACAAAAACGGTAAAAATTTTCATGGCCCGGCCCTCCTGAACGTGCACGTATAACGGTGGCACGGCAGATACACCGTGGTATAATTAGATACCTGTAGAATGCTTCACAGCCATATTCAAATAAAACTGAAGAAGAGGATACGGGCTGTGCAGGGAAAACGTAATTATTTGAAAAAACTTTCAATTTTGATCATTCCGGCGGTCCTTTCAGGAGGCTGCGCCGTAAAGGAGCGCGTGCGCACAAGCCTTGACAGCTACCTGCAGAACCCGGAACAGTATGAAAAAAAAGAAGTTGTGCTCACCGCTTCAGTAGAGGACATTCTCAGCAGGAATGAACGGTACCGCGGAAGATATGTTGAGATCACTGCACCGTTCGAGTATTTCGGGTCCCGGAGCTACTGGACCTGGTATATTATGCTCAATGACAACGGCCTCAGGCTTCGCTGCTATACCCACTATTACCGCATACGTCCCGGCTGGGACGCGGAGCTGCTGCTGTACTGGGCACGAAGCGAGCAGGAACCCGTAACCGTAAACGGCATCCTGTATAAAGACGGCCTGGATATTCGTGAGATAATCTACCGGGACCAGATAGCGCGGCCGAACGTAAAACCCCTCAGGCCGGAGCCCAATGTCGGCTACGGCGCTGTTTACAGCATCTGGTAAACCAGGCAGAAGCTTTTCAAGAAGTGCGCGCCGGAGGCGGTTCGGTGTTGAAACAGGATTGACCGTGCTTTGCCCGCTGGTATAGTATAGGAGCTGTCTGCCCGCGCGGCGGATTTCCGCAGTTCTGCTGTGAAGCGATGCATGCCATGAAGAATGCTCTGCGAGCCCTTGAGTGCTGCCTGCTGTTTTTTTTTCTGCCGACCCTGTATCTTCTTGACCTTATGCCGCGATGGCTGAACCCGCTGCTGCTCATGCTTGTCGTTACGATCATCTGCGCGGCGGTTTTGCTGCGTGATACGCGTTTTGACAGAAAGCAGCTGTGGAACACGGACGCCCTCAGGCAGCGTGCAAAAAAAACCGTGCTTTTCTTTATTGCCGGCGGGTTGCTGATCGGGCTGTATGTGGGGCTGTATGAGCCGGAACTCTTTTTAAATTTTATCAGGCGCTACCCCCTGATGTGGGCCGCTGTCATGCTGCTGTACCCGGCCGTGTCGGTGTATCCGCAGGAGCTTGTATACCGGGCGTTTTTTTTCACCGCTACGCGACGATTCTGCCTGACAGAAGGCTTATGATTATTGCCAACGCCCTTGCCTTCGGCTATATGCATGCGGTATTCCGGAATCCCCTGGCCGTCGTGCTTGCGCTTGCCGGGGGAGCGCTGTTTGCGCACACCTATGACAGGACACGCTCGCTGTGTGCCGTGTGTTTCGAGCATGCGCTGTACGGGTGTTTTATATATACCATCGGACTGGGGCGGTACTTTTATGAAAAACAAAACTTGAATACCCCGTTTTGTAAACGGGGATGAAAAGTT
>CAZFIB010000107.1:0-12994 GCA_964518865.1 uncultured Thermodesulfobacteriota bacterium | reverse complement strand
GAAATTTCAGTTGCCTGATATTTGCTATATTATTTATGGAACTGACTACTAGTGCATGCTATCGGATATATGTAGAATACAACTTCAGGGATAACAGTCGATTTCAGGGGGGAGGCCATGCCGCAGCTTGATGACATTCATACAATCGTCTATGAAAAAATAAGCAATCGATTCAATCTTCGCGATGTTGCCTTGAAGCACCCGCTTCCCGAGCGCTCGTGGCGCATGCTGGGCCTGGTACATATCGACGGCAGAATCTGCACGGCTGATAAGTTTTCACGGGTGCTTATTTTGAAAACGAGTATTGCCGCAGTGCGCGGCGTGCGGTCTGTTTTTTTGAGCCCGAATACCGAGCTGGACCTGCCGGTTTTTTCCTCCGAGAGCATGCTTATGGGGAAAAAACGCATGTTCCTCGTCGATGTTCAGCGGCGCGGCGGCTACGACCGCCACGACGACACGGCGCTGTATGAGCGGCTGCTTTCGATCCGCGGGAAATACGGAGATCTCATGGGCGAACAGATGCAGCTGAAAGGGGAAATTCAGAAGACCTTTTCAAAAGCGTTCTGCTATGTAAAAATTACCAAAGAGCAGGATGAACGGGCGCTTGCCCTGTTTCACGACTATCTTGATGTTTTTCTCGATATGGTTGATGCGGCTGCGCCGCTGCAGGGAGCGGCGCTTGAAACGGCCCGGCGTGATTATGAGCAGTTTTTGACTACGGTTATCGATCACGATCCGGCGGTGAAAATCTACAAAATGTTTTTCGGTGCACAGGGCGGGGTAGAGCGTGCGCTGGACATGTTTTTCGGACGGTAGAAAGGTGTGCTATGAAGGTGTGCATTCAGGCTGTCGCTGTTTTGTGTATCTTTCTGGCTGCGGGCTGTGAACTGCCCGTCAGCGATACGCCCCCGGAGCTTGACGAGATCGAATTCTGGGGCTACCAGATTCAGGGTGTCGATTCGCCGGGAGCCGTCGACCGGCTGGCGGCGTCCGATTATGACATGCTCGTGCTCGAGCCCACCCGTACCGACTGGTCCTCGGACACGAAGGAGTTCGACACCGCCGGCATGGTTGCGCGCCTGAAGCAGACCGCGGCGAATGACGGCTCGCACCGCAAGCTCATTATCGCCTATATCGACATCGGTGAGGCCGAGGACTGGCGCTGGTACTGGACATGGTCACAAGACTGGACGCCCGGTGCGCCCTTTCCCGATGACTGGCCGGAGTATATTCTGGCGCTCGATCCCGACGGCTGGGAGGGCAACTATCCGGTTGCGTACTGGGACGACGACTGGAAAGATATCGTTATCTACGGCGACAACCAGAGCGTCACGGAGGAGCGGGACTACGTCAGCATTATCGATGAGGTGATCAGGGACGGGTTCGACGGCATTTATCTCGACTGGGTCGAAGCGTTTGAAAATGAAACCGTTATTCAGGCTGCCCGCGAAGCGGATCTCGACCCTGCCGAGGAGATGATCGCCTTTATCGGGGAAATGCGCGACTATGCCGCGGAGCGCAACCCCGACTTTCTGATCATTCAGCAGAACGCCGCAGCGCTTGCCGAGGGGCACCCGGAGCTTTTCGGGGTTATCGACGCCATCGCCCAGGAGGCTGTGTGGTATGACGGCAATGCAACCGATGACTGGCTGGATAGTGACGGCTATGACTGGATAAACGAACAGGATTTGGTGGAGTACTATACCGGCCACCTGCAGCGGTACCTTGCGGCCGGCGTGCCGGTGTTCAGCTGTGAGTATGCTCTGAACTATGCCGATGATGCCTACGAAAAATCATACGATGCAGGGTATGTGCCCTATGTGACCCGCCGCTCTCTGAGCAGACTGAGCACGACGCCTCCACCGGGGTATTAGCAGACTGACTCAAAGGCAAAACGGTGGACATCCGCTGATGCGCAATGACGGTTTATCTTACGTAGTACGCTGCCTGCGTTCATTGCACGAACAACCCCGGCTCTGTCCGGGGTCACGTGCTCGCACTGACGTTGCCTGATGAAGGTTACGGGATGTGTCCATCGCGTCCGGAAGGGTTTAAACAACATTACTGCTTCATTTCCGCCACGACCGACAGACCGATCGGTATTTCTTCACGCGCCGGCTGCAGCGCAACGATGACCTCCTGGAACTTGGTGTCGAATCGCTCCTGCAGGTCCTCGGTGCGGAAGTCGCGGCGGCCCATGTACGGCATGCGCCTGACGACCGTACCGGTGCCGAGATTTTCATCGGTTTCGGAATCGAATACCGTGCACTGCATGCCCTCGCGCACGCGGTCCTTCCAGAACGATTCGACGTAGAGCCGGGCGCACAGATCGGCGGAGCCGAGGATAATGCGTGAGTTGTCACCGGATGACAGGGTTTCACCCAGACGCACATCGAACTTGTACACAATGCCCTCGACCGGCGCGCGCAGTACGGTCTGTTCGAGCTTGGCCTTGGCGACATGCAGTTCGTGTTTGGCCACCTTGAGCCGCTTCAGCTCGGTTTCGTTCTGGATGACCGCCTGGGTGTATTTGTACTCCGAGTCTATTTTTCTGGCATACAGCCGTTTGGTGCGCTTGAGATCGTCGATGCTCAGCTCGAGGGATTTCTGCGCCAGCGCCACCTTTGCCTGCGCCAGCTCAACCTGCTGCGCCTCGACGCTGTTTTCCAGATCACAGAGGCGCTGACCGGGTTTGACCGTATCGCCCTCGGTGACATAGACGGCCGTGACCTGCCTGGTGAGCGGCGGGCTGACGAACACCTCACGTCCCGCCGGCTCGATGACACCGTATACGCGGGCCGGTGCCTGCTCGACCTTCGGCGGCTCGGCAACGGCGGGCGGTGCGGATGAATTTCTGAAGCTGTTGAAGATGAACAGCATGCCGAACGCGACGGCGATCACGACAGCCAGCAGTTTTGCTTTATTCATCATTGGTCGGTACCCCCCTCAATCTGTTTTGAGTCTGATACGATACTGCCGTTCTCGATTTTTATCAGGCGGTCGGCGTAGGGAAAAACCCGCGGGTCGTGCGTTACCATAATAATGGAGCGGCTGGGGTCTTTCGACAGGCGCTTGAGTGCAGCCAGAACGATTTCGCTTGACTCGGAGTCCAGCGCAGACGTAGGCTCGTCGCACAGCATGACTGCCGGCTCATTTATAAGCGCGCGCGCAATGGCCACGCGCTGCTTTTGACCGCCGGACAGCTGCAGGGGCATCATGGAGAGACATTCCTGCAGGCCGAAACTTTCGAGCAGCTCTCTGGCCTTTTTTTTCAGGTCGCCCTTGACGGGACGGCCCTGGATGCCGCTTGCGACCACGACGTTTTCGAGGACGTTCAGCGCAGGCAGCAGCTCGGCAAGCTGGAATACGAAGCCGTAATTGTGCAGCCGGACCGATGCCAGCCGGCTTTCCGAATACGTTTTTACCGAGTTGCCCCGCAGGCGTATATCTCCCTCGGACGGTTTCAGGATCAGGCCGATAATGGTCAGCAGGGTGGTTTTGCCGCTGCCGGAAGGGCCTGCTATGATGCTGAACTCTCCGGGAAAGAAATTAAGATCCGTGGTGTTCAGCACCCGGCGCATGCGAACTCCGTCCGAGAAGTCGCGGGCGATGCCCTGTAATGTGAGGATCGGTTCGGTCATGACAGTTTACTTTTTACTATTACGCCTTTGGTAACTGTAGGAGTTCGCTGTGCGGACGAAATTCGCGACCGAAGGTCGCTCCTGCCCTGACAGCCTGAATGACAATGGTAACTGTCATAATTTACTGCCTTTCTTTGCTTTCCCAGAGAAAGGCAGAGCCAAAGAAACAACACCCGTCTGCCCGGCCCGCCTCCGGCGGGTACCCTCGCTTGCGCCCCGGGCAGCGGCGGGTCAACAAACCCGCCTCTTGAAAGCGGGGCTCAGACATGTCGACCCCTGTTTTGGCCTGAAATCGCTGCACCCGGCTGCGCTGCAGTGGGATCAACAATTGTCGATACTACTCCTGCCCGGCTATCTGAACACCGAGGCCGGCTCCACGCTGATCGCCTTACGCATGGCAAGCAGCGAACCGGCCATGCACAGGGCCAGGGTGCCCAGCGCGAGCATGGGCGCCACCTGGCGGGGCATATAGCTCGGCAGGGGTGAGTTCAGCGTACCGTGCAGAAACCAGGCAAGCAGCAGAAAACCGATGAATATGCCCACAACCGCTATGATCATCGACTGCGACAGCACGACGATAAAAATATCTATTTTGCGCGCTCCAAGGGCCCGCAGTACGGCAAAGTCCTTCTGGCGCTGCAGTACGGCCGTGTACATGGTCAGCGTGATAATGATGATGCCCACCATCGCGCCGACCAGGGTCGAGAAGCCGAAGCTTCCCCCCATGCCGGTATTGATTACATAATACAGCCGTGTTTTGCGGGAGAGCTCCGACGAGGTCAGCACTTCGGCGTCGGGCAGAATTTCCCGGATGCGCTCCAGGGCTGCCGTGCGGCGCACTCCGTCGCGCAGCTTGATCAGTACGGCGCTGCACCTGCCGGGCGGTTTTTTAAGAATCTCCCGGGCTTTGACCATATTGGTAAAGACCATGCGGCCGGAAAAGCCCTTAACGTTTTTGGTGATGGCGGTCACCTTTATTTTTATGTCGTTGATTTCGAAAATGTCGCCTGTTTTCGGATCGCCGTATTTTGAAAGATCCTGCAGCTCGAGTGATGCGCCTTCATATTCCAGAATGCTGCTGATGGAGCCGTCCGTGAACTCCCACGGGCCTGCTGCGCCCCGGGGAAAGCGCAGGCCGATAACCTGCACGCCCTCGTTGCGACCGTCTTTTGTTTTTAAGGTGCCGCTTCCGAACAGCAGGGGCTCGACCCAGGATATCTCAGGCAGCGCGCTGACGCGGTCGACATATCTGACGGGCACGGAGCCGGCCGAGTTGATGTTGACCGTGTTTTTCGAGCAGACCCAGATATCGGCGCCGCTGTGATCAACCAGCACGGACATGTAGGTGAACAGGCCGAAGAGCACCGACATCTGCTGCCCCACCAGAAATACGATGGCGATTACGCCGATAAGCGATCCGGCGGTGGTGGCCTTGTCATGCAGCAGTATTTTGAGCGCTACCGTGCTACGCATCGGGCATCACCATTGCAAGCATGCTGTTGTGGCCGCCTTCAAATGAGTCAGCCGTACAGTCGGCGAGTGCCGAGAGACGATCGCCGGCGCAGCGGGCGGCCTTGCCCTCCACGGCGATTTTGACCTGCTGGTCGAGCCCCCTGATCTGATCGATCAGCTCCCGCATCGCGGGCAGACAGGCAATGGAGGCGACCGACAGCACCGCAACCTGCGGCCTGTTTTTACGGATGGCATTCAAAATGTCGTCAGCGGAATCCATGCCCGCGATAAAGTAGACCGACCAGCCCTTGATCTCCAGGTAGTTGGCGAATATCTCGCTTGTCAGGACCTGCGTTTCACCGGGCATGCAGGTTACCAGGGCCTTGAACGGATAACGGCGCTCCCCGAAGATGCTGTCGATAATCCTGAACATTACATAACGGCAGATATCCGTCGCAACATGCTCGTCGGCAACGCTGATTTCATTCCTGCGCCAGCGCATGTCGATATGCTGCAGGGTGGGAAGCATGACCTCGGCGTAGACATCTTCGATCGATTTGCCCTCGCGGATGAGAGCCAGAAGGGTTTCAGCCGCGAATTTGCGGTTTTTCTGCAGAACGAACTCCATGAACCGGCGCACGTCCTCACCCGGCTCGGCAATGGCGGCATCGGAAGAGTCATACAGTACCGGCAGGCTGCCCAGCAGCAGATGTATCGGCGGCACAAGCACGGAAGCATATTTTTGATTCAGGCCCGACTGAATGCCCATAATCCAGGATTTCAGCACTGTTTCCACAAATGAGCGATCGAGCCCGCGGCAGTCAAGCGCCAGTACCTGCAGCATGAACTCATCTGCGAGCTGCCCGTACAGGCTGAACTCATAGACGCCCAGCAGCAGCTCACCGAAATGCAGGTTGAAATGCTCGACAAGGCCCGACTTGCGGCATGTGCATGATTCTCCGGCGAATTTGTTTTCAAGGGAAAAGCGGTCGTTTGCAAAGATAACGAGCTTGGGAAGGTGCAGCCTGAATGCATCGAGCGCCTCGGGAGTGATGTCGGGAAGCTTTGCAAGCTCGGCAGACAGGCTGTTCAGGTTTCTTTCGTTCATATCGAGAGAAGAGTCTCTTCGGTTTTACTTGATTGCGGCGCTTTTTACAATAACCGGCTCGACCGGTACGTTCTGGTGCCCGCTCCTGGTGGTGGTCCGCACGGCGGCTATTTTGTCGACCACATCCATACCCTCGATAACGCGTCCGAAAACAGCATAACCGTAATCGCGCACACCGTGGTCAAGGAAGGTATTGTCTTTCAAATTGATAAAAAATTGTGCTGTTGCGCTGTTGATATCACGGGTACGGGCCATGGCAACGGTGCCCCGGGCATTGCGCATGCCGTTATCCGCTTCATTCTTGATGGGTGGGCGGGTTTCTTTCTGCTGCATGTCCTGAGCGAAGCCGCCGCCCTGAATCATGAAGTCGGGAATGATCCGGTGGAAGATCGTATCATTGTAAAACCCGGACTCGACGTAATCGATGAAATTTTTAACCGTTACCGGTGCCTTGTCAGGCAGCAGCTCTATGGTGATATCACCGAGACTGGTAGAGAAAAGGATGTGCGGGTTTTTGCTTTCCTGTTTTTTCGCAGTGTCCATGGTTTTTTGTTCCTCCGCGCATGCGGGTGCAATTGCAAATGTCAGGCTCAGAGCGATGAGCGCCGCCGCGTTTTTTAGTATTTGTTGCATGGCTTTACATCCTTTGCAATAAAATATAGAAATCATTATTGCTTTTTATACAATGAAGTTCTGCAGCGGGCAAGAACTTTTATTTCACCGCCCGGCTTTGGAGGGTTGACATTTTATTGCGGGTACGCAGATAATCTAAAACATTACAATTATTCACGGAGGGTATGTGCATGAAAAAGACAAAAGTTGCTGCACTCATAACAGCCGCGCTCGTCATGTGTACGGCGTGGAATGTCTACGCTGAAAGCGCACCGCCCCTGCCGCAGGCCCTGGATGCCCTGGAGTCGGGGGCGCTGGTCGGTGTGAGCAAACGGTGCGTTCTTAAATGGTTCGACGGCTATTACGTGTTCGAGCCAGTTGTGCAAAAATCAGGAACAGGATTTATTTTTTATCCCGGCGGCCTGGTGGACCCGCGGGCCTATGCACCGCACCTGCGGGCTATTGCCGAGCAGGGGCACACGGTGTTTCTGGTGCCGATGCCGTTTGATCTTGCCGTGTTCGGCTGGGACCGGGCGCAGTGTATTATAAAGCGGCACGCATCAATCAGGACGTGGGCTGTGGGCGGTCACTCCTTCGGCGGTGTTATGGCCTGCCGCTACGGCGGTGAGTATACCGCTGATATCGACGGTGTTGTTCTGTGGGCGTCATACCCGTCCGAGTATTTCAGGATCGACGATACGCCGCTTGCCTGCATGTCGATTTACGGCGAGCGCGACGGGCTTACCACCCTCGACGAGATCGAGGAGTCGCATCTGCACCTGCCGTCCTTTACGCAGTTTGTCGAAATCAGAGGCGGCAATCACACCCAGTTCGGCTGGTACGGTGAAACCGGGGACGACCTGCAGGAAGGCGACAACCCCGCAGCCATATCCCGGCAGGATCAGCAGGACCGCGTTGTCGATGCAACGGTCGATTTTCTGGACGGACTGTAGGGGCTGATGCTTGATGCGGGATAATAGGATGCAGGGCGGGCAAGGCCCCGACAGCCTCGGGACCTGTCCACCGCTTTGTATCCATCGGCGGCGGTATCGCTATCGGGGTCGTTTTTAACGCTTCTTTCGATACCGATAGTCTTCGACGTTGAACTCCTACGAAACGCGAACCCGACCCTGATTGTTCTCACTTGCCCGCAGCGTACCCGGCCGCTTCCTGCATAATCTTCAGAGCGATCTCGAGCTGCTCGAGCTCTTCAAATCCGTATGAAAACCGCAGCTGCCGCTTTCCCGTTTCCGCCAGCGGCCCCCGGGGGTGCACGCAGAACTCGCCGGGCACGTACAGTACGCGCGCCTGCCTGTCATGCGGCGGGCCGTCAAGGGCGGGGTCGCCGGTAGTCCTCGTGCAGTAGCGGAAGAACGCCGAGGACTCGTCCGTGCGGATATCCCGGAAGGTGAGGTAGAAGTAAAACCCCGCCTGCCCGCCGCAGATGTCCTCGAGATACGCGCCCAGGCGATCGCGTATCCATCGGCCGACGCTCAGGGCCTTTTTCCGGTAGCCCCGGTTGACCTGCCCGGCCTGCTCACGCATGTGGTGGTCGAGCATGTAGCTTGCGATTTCCTGCGTGATCATCGGCGCGCTGAAACCCACATCGCTTGTTTTCTGCACCATCGCCCGCATAAGCGGCCCGGGGCTGCCGATCATATAGCCGACCCTGAGCGCGGGCGAGAGGATTTTGGAAAGGGTGCCTATCTCGAACACTATGCCGAGCCGGTCGTGCAGCAGGAGCGATCGCAGCGGCCCGACCGATTCGTCATGCACCAGGTCCTCGTATGCCGTGTCCACCAGCAGGGGCACCCTGCGCCCCAGACGCCCGGACAAATGCGTGGCGATTTCTGCAAGGTCTTTGCGGCGGCTGTCGGCCAGGATGCTTCCGGTCGGGTTGTTGACGGTCACCACATAGATGAAGCTGATGTCTGCCGCGCGGTCGCCGAGGTGCCCGATCGTCTGCTCCAGCAGATCGAGCCGTATGCCCCGGTGGTCTTCCGGAACGGTTATGACCTCGTAGCCGAGGCGCTCCAGAAAGTTGCAGTATATGTAGTACATGGGATCGGGGGTCAGCACGATGCCGCGCTTCAGCACATGGGCGGCTGATTCGAGCAGGCTTGTCGCGCCGCTGGGCCCGATGATTATTTCACGCTTTTCGAGAACATCCTGCGGCAGTCCGCCCTCCCGGCAGCAGCGCTGCAGCGACCGGATGAGGTTGGCCGAGCCCTGCGGGCCGCCGTAGTTCAGGGCGGCCTTGTAGATATCGGGACGCGACAGCACCTCCTGCAATGCCGTGATGATATGGTGCTGGGGAATGGTTTTTTCATTGACGTATCCGACACCCAGGTTGATGTCCCTTCCGGGCCTGAAGTCGGATGCAAACGAGGACATCATGCGGTTGACCGGCGAGGGCGTGCTGGATGCCCGGCCGTAGTCGGAAAGCGAAATATCTGCAAGGCTCATGCGCTGTTTCCTGAATGTAAGCATTTGTAAATAACCTTACAAATGAAGCCCGCACGCGTCAAGTGCAATCATTGCATCTTTCAAGGGAAGCGGTTTTATGTCATTTCCTCGAAGGGGGGATCCACCCTTTTGTCCTCGTCAGTGCCGGCTTCATGTGATAGGCTTTTTATTACCGATAACAGTCTAACCATACCGGCAGGCAAACACGATGATCCGCATAACCGGCGATATCGCGCTCGACGAACAGGAACTTGCGTTCAGCTTCATCCGCTCATCGGGGCCCGGCGGGCAGCATGTGAACAAATCCTCGACCGCGGTGCAGCTCAGGTTCGATGCCGCAGCCTCACCGTCGCTTCCGGATGAGGTGCGCCGGCGGCTGCTGCGTATCGGGGGCGCTCAGGCAACCGCGCAGGGTGAGATCGTTATCACCGCGCAGCGCTTTCGCTCGCAGGAGCAGAACCGGCGGGATGCGCTCGATCGGCTGAAAGCGCTTATCCGGCAGGCGGCGTTCAGGCCGCGGCCGCGCCTCGCGACAGGCACGCCGGCTGCCTCGAAAAAGCGCCGCCTCGAGCTGAAGCGCTTTCGCAGCAGGATAAAGCGTCTGCGCAAAGTTTCTGATGCAGACAGGGAGTAGGGTGACGTTTTACGTGCCAATTGACTGGTATTACGTATCATGCTAGTAATGTTAGTATTACATGTAATACATTTCAGGAGTGTACCATGCATACGGCTACAAGCAAACTTACAAAAAAATACCAGGCAACTGTTCCTGAAACGGTGCGGAAGATACTCGAACTCAAAGCAGGCGACGTCATAGCCTTTGATATTGATAAAGACAGTATTACACTTCGAAAGGCCCGGCCCATCGATATAGCGTTCAGTTCCGCACTTGTCCCCACTATGAGTGAATGGGAATCGCAAAATGATGAGGAAGCATATAGTGATTTATGAACCCTTTGACGTTGTGGTTGTTCCTTTTCCGTTTACCGATTCATCGAGGGCGAGAAGAAGGCCGGCACTCGTACTGTCTCAAAAAGAAAAATTCGGGAGTATCATCGGGCATACTGTTTTAGCAATGATAACCAGCCTGAAAAACGACCCCTGGCCCCTGGACATACCAGTCAGGAACAGGCGTCAACCCGGGCTGACGGCAGCTTCAGTTGTAAGGATGAAAATTTTTACCCTTGACAGCCGGTTTATCATCAGGAAAATCGGTCACTTGTCGGAAACCGACCGGGCCGCAGTCAAAAAAAGCCTCACAACATTGTTGAACTATCTGTAAAATGCAGATTGATTACATGGTTTCAGAGGACCGCTACGGTTATCCCGCCCGGACAGGAGCTGATGCCCTGTGCGCTCATTCAGCTGCCCGGTTATCACCTCGGATAAGAATCTGAAGCACCTGCCCGATGCAGCATGCATTCCCAAAAGGTAAGCCTCAGTCACCGTTTCATGTCCGGATGTGTTTGTCGGAAAAACGAATCAAGCTGCGCAAGTTGCGGGGCATCTCTGAAATCGCCACGGGCGTCGGCTTCGCGATGACAGGCGTATTCGTAGAAATGACGTTGTGGAGAATCAACAGCTTAGCGTATGTTCATTGGGAGGAGCGCAAGCGACGCGGCACTCTCAGCGTTTCCTGACGAGACGCATGCCCTGTTCTTCCGCCAGATCGGTCGCGGTTTTGCCGAACTCGGAGACGATATCCGTCCGCGCACCGGCGTCGACAAGGGCCTGTAGTACGGCCCTGTTCTTCTTGTGCAGGGCAGCGTGAAGCGCTGTTTCCCCCATATCCCCCGCGGCATCGATATCGATGCCGTTTTCAATGAGAAACAGCGCGTTCTCTGTTTCACCGGCCCAGATGAACACATGCAGCGGCGTGTCGCCATCACAGCTTCTGCTGTCAAGATGTACCTTCGCCTCGCCCGGCTCGGCCGGAAAAAGCCGGTCGGATGCGGACTGCAGTACTTCTTCGAGGTTCTTCTCTGACGTTTTCTTCATTCCGGTAAATCTGCGGGAAAGAGCCCTTGTTTTCTTAAAATAGTATTCGCCTGCTTTATGCTGTTACGTGCAAGTAATATAGTTGCCGCAGTGTCATTCCCGCGCAGGCGGGAATCCATTAAGCGGTTTACGAGCAGGGTCCTGCCCCCTCATGTTTTATTGAAAAATGGGAAGTATCCTTTTGATCCCTTGTCTCGAGCGCAGCGGGTGGTGATGTTTTATTCTCTTCTCACTCAGCCCCATGGGAGCGAAGAAGCAAGGTGATACGGCCGTCACCTTTTTTGTTTGCGTAAAACACCGCCGTGTTGCCGCGTGCATCCCCGGCATTTACATCTGCCTTGTGTTCCAGGAGAAGCTTTACCATGTTCTCGTTTCCGCCGTCAACGGAAACAGAACCGGTCGAACCATACGGGCCTTTTTCCTCGATCCTGACCGGACCAGCGGCAATCATCAAGGCGGTTATACCGTCTTTGGCCGCGGCATTCACATCCGCACCGCGGCGCAGCAGATGAAGCACCAGCGCACTGTCTCCCTGGGCAACAGCCCACATCAGCGGGGCCATACCGTATGCTCCTTTGGCATTCACATCCGCACCGTTTTCAACCAGAAGCTGTGCGATCGCTGCCCGTCCCCGGGCCGCGACCCTGATCAACGCCGTGTTCTGCATGACGTCTCTGACATGCACATCGGCACCTTTGTCCAGCAAAAGCCTGACCGCGTCTTCACGGCCCTCCAGTCCGGCATACATGAGCGCGGTTCCCCCGACAGCATCTTGAGCATCGATGTCGGCCCCTGCGCTCAAAAGAATGGCGGCACTTTCTTTGTATCCCTGCGTACAGGCATGCATGAGCGCCGTCTGGCCGATGTCGTCCCTGCTGTTTACATCGACACCGTTTTTTACAAGACGCTTCAGTTCAGGAACGTTGTTCGATTGAACAGCTTCGAACAGGGCCTGCGTATCGTTTTGCGCCAACCCCGCATTCGGAAGGCAGACCTGCAGGCACGCAAGAGCAATGAGCACTGTGCGGATAACGCGTATTCGATGAGACACAGGGGCGGTCCTCCTTCTGCCGGATATCGAGAGCATGCGGCACCGGTCGTCTAAGAGATACATCAGATTCTGCGGCTTGCCTTTAATGCCGGAAGATACGATTATTCTAGCTTTCAAGTCCGAGTTGTTTTTCGATAAGGCGTACGAGGCTTTCTTTAATTTCCTGGTGTCTGGGAACGGGTGCTCTTCGACCGGTCGATGGATTGGAGTAAATGTCATGCCGTTTCCCATGCCGCTGGAGGTAACACCCGCGTTTAACAAGAGAACGAATGAAGTTGTCCCGTTTCAAACGTCGACCTCGATTTCCAGCGTTTGCACGCCCTCATGCACCGGTTCGATATCGGTTTCGATCATCATACGGTAAGCATCGATAATGTTTTCTTTCAGTTCGTCCAAAGTTTCTCCCTGGCTGAACACACCGGGCACTTCTCTGATTCTTCCGACGTACCAGTTGTCGTCCTGCCAGTAATCCAGGGTGAAAGAGCATTTCATTCGTATATCTCCTTAAAAAGTGCTTTGCAGCTTCAATCAACAATTTGTCACTGATGCTCTTAACGTGTTCCGGCATAGTGATGGCAGTACTATATAACAAACAAGGAAATTATTACCAATACTAAGGGCTGGCGAAAAAATAAATTCACATAAATTTTGGCTAATACAACCATA
>CAZFIB010000106.1:0-13008 GCA_964518865.1 uncultured Thermodesulfobacteriota bacterium | reverse complement strand
TCCCTGTTTTCAGGGGCCAACGAGTTTTTTTATTTTTTAGATGGTGAATCAGGGGTATTCTATCGAACCCATAAGATGATTTTTCGGCGTGATCCGACTGCGGAAAACATCCTGAATACGTTTACACAGGTCGCGTCATATCTCAGTGCTGACCACATATCATCTGAAAAAGACCAAATCCGACTTGAAAGAGTTAAGCGATGCCTGGAGCCTATTGACGCTCTTGTTGAGCAGAAATGGGTTAAGCCACACAAAGCGGAGTTGCAGTTTCGATTCACTCAAACGCATCAGTCAGCGAATCTATACGTTTATAAAAACATGCTGCTTATCGTGTCACAGGTCGCCCACGTGAACGATCTTGACGAATCCCAATTTGGAGCGGACGGAAACCGCCTTGAGCGTATAAAAAACTGGTGTCTCGATCAAAACAAGCAATTGTCTTTAGGATTTTTACATGTGAACGGAGATGGTGAATTGAATTTTTGCGAACGTCTCTTCATCGACAACCTACCGGAAACCGATTTACAGAGCATCCTGCGTGCGATTGTTGTCAGGGCGGATATGTACGAGGCTTTCCTTACTGGCAGAGACGTTTGCTGAGAAGCTATCGTTAGGGAAGTAGGGAAGGGGACGTCCATGAATATATCAATAAATATTATATGTAAAAGCTACGATCAAATCTGGCTGTTCGAACCATAAAATGCATTCTCTTTCTTTTACATTTCCCTATTAATTCATTTATTCATGGACGTCCCTCTTATTTCCCGAAATCGTCCAAGAAGTTCTCGCCATACTGGATGCAATATTATACGAAGAATAGGCATAAGGCTTAAAGGGGAATTATTTATTTGTCGTTTTAGTGACGAAATCGAAAAGAAGCCTGGTAGAAGAATAGAGCTGCGCGGCAGGGGCAGGCCGAAGAAGTGTAAAATCTGACCCATTTACCTTTAAAAAACATTTTGATGTCCAGACGTTCTAGCGCTATAATGTTTTTAAATGAATGGAGGTGAGATTATAAAAACAACTGTTAAACGCGCCACAATTTATCTGGATGAAGTTGTTCATAAGGCTCTTAAATTAAAAGCCTTGGAGACATCACGGACCATCTCTGATCTTGTCAATTCAGCCGTTAAAGAATCTCTCGCCGAAGATGCCGAAGATCTTGCAGCATTCGAAAACCGGGCCAAAGAGCCTCTGCTCAGCTATGATGAAATGGTGAAGAGGCTCAAAAAAAATGGCCGAATATAGCATATTTTTCAGAAAATCAGTTGAAAAGGATCTATTCGATATCCCCAAAAAAGAGGCAGGGCGAATCCTTAAACGCATAAAATCCCTTGTGGGTTATCCTCGACCGCCTGGTTGCGAAAAACTGACCGGACAAGAACGGTATCGCCTTCGCCAGGGGCGATACCGAATTGTTTATTCAATACAAGATGATGAACTTACCATATGGATTGTAACGATTGGTCATCGAAAAGATATATACCGCTGAAGCGAACCAAGTGGTTTAAACAGGTGACTGTCCCTGGCATGGCCCAAAAAAAACAGGCGCTGGTGAAGCGCCTGCTATTTTCGTTTGGGACGCTATTCTGTATGTTTCCGCCTATCCCGTAATGGGCATGATTCTCAAAGCCACGCGGCGGTTCATCTGACGGCCGCCCGGCGTGTCGTTTCCGGCGATCGGGCTGCCCTCGCCGAGCCCGATAACAATTAAACGCCCGGTATCGACGCCTCTGACCACAAGAGCGTTTTTAACCGCTTCTGCACGCCGTTCCGAAAGCTTCTGGTTGTATTCCTCCGAGCCCGAGCTGTCGGTGTGCCCCTCAACGCGTATGCGGGTCTTGGGATACTGGTTCAGGACCCTGGCCACGCGGTCGATCTCATCATAGCCGCCCGGCTTCAAAACAGCCGAGTCGACGTCGAACATGACATCCGACTTGAAGGTAACCTCCAGGATGTTCTGCTCGCGCTGAATGCTTGCAGCCTCGACACCGGCAAGTGCCGCCCGCATGTCGCGCTCCTGGTTGTCCATATAGCGGCCGATCGCCGCACCGCTCAGTGTGCCGACAACCAGTCCGGAGCCGGCACCGATGGCCGCGCCCTTTTTGCCGCCCACTGCGTAGCCGACCCCCGCTCCGACCGCGGTTCCTACGGCCGCACCCCAGGCAGCGCCCTTCTGGGTTTTGTTCATATTTGCGCAGCCGGACGCTGCAAGCGAAAGACCTATGAGCATAACAAGCAAACGTTTCATAAGAGCCTCCTTGATTCATAAAGTGACGAAAACTGATTGAATAATAGCATGGTGATAACTGCTGAACAAGCGCAAAACCGATGTAAATATTTATTTAACATATCGCTGGCATACGGTGGGAGCTGTGATATACTTTTCTGCGATGACTCTGCCCAAAGTTCGCCGCATGCCGCAAAAGCCCGCGAAAACCCGACGCCCGAACCATCGCTACCGGTGGTGTGAAAAAAAAGAAACCTATGTCCCGGCTGAAGCCTGCAAAAAGAAAGCAGAACAGAATGCCTTCTGCCGCCGCTGCTATGTACAGTGGAAGCGGACCCGGCTGCAGCTGACGCTCGACTTTGAAGGCGCCGCCCGAAATAAAAGAAACGGCACTGCGAAAAGCAGGTCGAGCTGAACCCTACCCTGAGGTCAGCAGAGCGATTCGCGCTTCGCGCCGGTACTGACTCTTCCAGTGTTCCGGCAGGTCCTTCCAGGCAACCGCACGATGAAAATCATGACTCTGGCTCATAATGCGGGGCTTGTTCCGGCAGTCCTCCACATAGTCGCGGTGCGCGGCAAGCCACATGGTATGAAGCTTCCGTGCCTGCCGCTCGATATTTGACCCGGTAATGTTTTTCATGTCATTTCATCCCGCAGGTGTTACATCCAGAACGGTTATTTCGCTGTTCGATCCCACCCGCATCGGGGGGCCCCATGTTCCGGTGCCCGGTGAAACATGCAGATACAGGCCATCGACGAGGTACAGTCCGGAAAGCCGGGGATAGAACAGCATGGTAAGCAGGTTAAACGGAAAAAGCTGGCCCGCGTGGGTATGGCCCGAGAGCTGCAGGTCGACACCGGCAGCCCGGGCATCCTCAAGCCCTGCAGGGGAATGATACAGCAGCACACAGGGCAGTTCGGGATCAATCGGCAGCTGGCGAACTTCAGGATTTGTTTTCCGGTTTTCACGCTCGGGATAGTCGACGCCCGCAAGCTGAATGCCGTGGGTGCGCAGTACTTCATTCCTGAGCACCCGCACGCTGGTGCCGGCAAGAATTTCAGCAACCGCCGCGGGGCCGGCGTATTTTTCATGGTTGCCGCCGACAAAAAAGGTCTCGGCCCTGAGCTGTTTGAGCGGCTCAACCGTATGCCGGGTGACCGGTCCGATACCGTCGAACATATCTCCCGTAATACAGACGATATCGGGATTCTGCTCATTGGTTTTTTTGACAATCCGCTCCAGGTAGCCGGCGTTGTGGATGGTGCCCACGTGAATGTCTGACAGCTGCACAATGCGAACGGGTTGCGCAAGCCCGTCAAGCGGCACGCTGAGGGTGCGGACCCTGATAAAGCGTGCATTGATAAGGCCGTAGACGGCAAGTGCTGCGACCGAAAGCACGATCAGGCGGCCGACAATCCGCGAATCGGTTTTAAAAAGGAGTCGTACCGGCTCGTACAGGACGAGAATCCCGAACAGCATGAAGGCGATGCCGAGCCAGGTCGAGGCCGCAGCGTAGAGCAGCATGCTGAGCGTGTTTGTAAAAAACTTCTCGCACACGGTGCTCAGCGGGAACAGCAAAGCGAGCAGACCGGTATACAGCAGGTGCTGCCGTGAAAAGGAAAAGCCGAACAGCTTTTTCAGGCGCACATACACATAGGCATGCATTCCCAGCATCACCAGGCAGAAGATACCGTAGAAAATGAGATATTGAACGGTTTTGCTCATCAGTCCAGCCAGGAGGTAACCTCATCCACGGGCAGGCGGTGCCGCGGCACGCTGTTCAGCGCCGCCTCCTTCTGCGGATAGCCTACGGCAATCCCGTCGACCAGTATAAGGTCGGGGTGCAGATCAAGGCGCTGCTTGACGGCATCCTGGCAGATGGAAACAGCATTTGCCCAGCAGGTCCCGAGCCCCTGCGCTGCTGCGGCAAGCATGAAATTTTCCATGGCGGCCACGGTCGATTTCAGGTAGTTCTGGTCCCTGCAGGGGTAGGTGCCGAAGATAATCGCCATGGGCGCCCGGTGAAAGTTGAAATTTCCCTGACCGATCGCCTGCATGTCGACCCGGTGCTGCTTAAGATATGCTATCATCTCGTTGAAGTTTTCCTGCTTGCGCGCGTCAAGAAGCGCGGCGATTTCATCACTCAGTGCAGGCGCCTTCTGCTGTGCCCGGCCGGCCTGTGCCCCGGCAAAGCTTTCCTCGATGGCTGCGCATACCGCCTGCAGGGAGGTGCCGGCCAGAACAATAAACTTCCAGGGCTGCTGGCTGGTGGGATTCGGGGCCCAGCAGGCCGCTTCAAGGCACTGCAGAATAACACTGCGTTCGGGCACTTTTTCGGTGAACGCCCTGATGCTTTTTCTCTGCCGGCACGCTTCGGATACATTCATGTGTGTGCTCCCTGTGCTGAGGTGTCTCAGTTGTCTTTGCGGGTCCGGGAAACCATAATTTCAAAAAGCTCGCGCGCCTGTTCGTCCCCGGCAAGCAGTTCCGAACCAAGCCCCTCGAGAATATCCGCAACACGTCCGCCGTATCTTTGTGAGAGCTGGCGAAATACATCTTCGTGACCCTGCATGATATACTCAGTGAGGCTGGGAAGAAGCACGGCGATCTGTGGTCTGCTGAAACATCCTGTTTTCGCTATGATTTTCATGATTTCCTGCTGTCTGCTCGAAAAAAACACGGCGTTTTTCTCCCTGGGTAACGGTTGCATCCTCTGTCTGCATGAAAGACGTTGTCATGGTACCTTAAATTATAACACTAAACCATGAGAATGTTAAAGTCTGCCGGAAAACGTGCCGAAAAACGTATCAAACGTTTCACGATCATTACCGACAGTAAGCTGCATACAAAGCACGACGGCAGGGGCCACCGACATATGAGCCGTAATCAATCATCTTCCCGGGTCGACATATGCGAATACCGCCCGCGGGATATTATTGTCTCGTCCGGCGCAGCACCGGATCTTTTTTATGTGGTGCTTCACGGGAAGGTGGAAATACTGTATCAGAATACAAGCATTCGGGTTGTCGGCGAAGGCGATGTGTTCGGCATGGAGTTTTTTTACCTTCAGCAGCCGTACAGCCTGACGGCCCGTGCGTTTACCGCTGCGCGGGTGGCCTCATATCATACCGATATGATAAGTGACATCATCTATAAAAATCCACAGCTCACCCAGCGGCTTTTTGTCTCGATCACCCGGCAGCTGGAAGTCACATCACAGGCCGCCCTGGAGCGCTGTGTACTGCCTGACAGGGGCCGGGACACAACGGCAGCGCTGCGGCAGGGTGCTGTTCAGCTGCAGGGTCTGCAGGACCTGCCGAAGCCTGCTCCGGCTTTTCAGGATATACGGGCTTCGGTAACAAATCAGGGTGACAGGGGTTTTCACGACGAGCTGCTCGGGTTTTTTCTCGATGAAAGCGCATCACTGCTCAGAGAACTGGAATCAATCGGTGAGTCTCTCAAGCTTGTCGGCATTCCCAGCGATGAAGAATCGCATCGCCTGAACGAGTTTGCTCAGAAACTGAACCGTCTTATCGGCGGAACCGCCGCAATGGGGTTCGAGCAGTTTGCCGAGCTCTCCAGGAAAACATCGCTGCTTGCCGCTCAGTGCGCGCAGACAAAAGAAATCACCATCCGAATACTGATCAGCAACCTGAATCTGGTTATAAGTGTGCTTGCGGAATGCTTCGAATCGATTGAGGCGCTCGAAATGTCGAAAGAAAAAATACCCGTCCTCGATCAGCGGATCGATATCTGCATGACAGCGCTGGGTATCAGCGAACCGGAGATCAAAAGTCAGGATGAAATCGACTCAATCATGGAAAACCACAAAAGCACGGCCCTTGGTGAAAGTCCCGCTGTGAGCGAAAAACCGCCCTAGCCGGTACCTGACTACCCTGCTTTAAATGCTGCAAGATCGATCGTCTGTCGCACGGTTTCCTTGAGAAGGGATATCTTGTCCGAATCCTCTTTTGTCATAAGCGGCTCCATGCGGTCTATCTGGGCGGCTACCTGAAAGGTGTCCGGTGTTACCAGCAGCAGCGGTGTTCCGCTCTGTTCGGCCTTTGACAAAATATTGGCCGGCGGCAGAATATTGTTCGTCAAAATCACGCCTGAAGAATCACTTTCCAGCGCAGCAAGAATCATGTCGCTTCTGTCGCCGCCGGTTATGATAAGCTTATCTTCTTTTTTGAACAGCGGCTTCTGCAACGCGACGTTGCCCGACATGGCCCCAATAAAAATATTCTTTACGGTTCGATGCAGGTTGTGTTCCGCGGTCAATATTTTTGCAAACAGCCTGTCGGCCAGGAATGAGAGTGAAAAATATGAGAGCTCCGGCAGGTTCGGAATAATCCCCAGAACGGGAATTCCCAGGCGCTCTATCTCCGGCAGGCTCGTTTCCGTAAAGTCCTCGATATTGCGGACCCGGTTGAGAATAATGCCGCCAAGTTCTATGCCGCTGCAGTCGATGCTTTTTTTCAGAAACACCAAGTCATCGAGCACGGTATTGTCGTCTCCGGCGGCAACAAGCACAAGCCGGGCCTCAAGGTCGCGGCACAGGGAAAGGGAATCAAGATGCACCGAGGTGCCGTATGAAACGGATTTGCCGCCTTCAACCAGCAATATATCCTTGCCCGCCCCCATGTTGTCGGCCAGCCCGCTCAGCCGCTCGCGTATGCTGTTTTCATCATACATATAGCGAAGCTTTGAGTGATCAAAGCCGATACTCATATCATCGGGAAGCTCTTTCATGGCGTAGATGTTGGCGATAAGGGCTGCATCGTAGTCCCAAAGGCGCTTTTTGCTGTACAGCAGTCTGTCGCCGAACGGCTTCATGTATCCCACGTTTTTTCCGAGCGCTTCGGCCAGCCCTATAATAAAGCTGGTTTTTCCGGCACTGCTCCGCAAGGATGCTACAACAACGGTTTTCATGTTAGCTCCTTTCATCTTTGGAAAGTAGAATTCTGACATCAACGGCCCTGGCGCCCGTCCCCTGCTCATACACCATCAGAGGGTTGATTTCTATGTCCGAGATCATGCTGCACGATCGAATCAGGGATCCCAGCTTGATAATAACGTTTACTACGGATTCGATGTCCTTCTGTCCCTCGCCACGGACACCCAGCAAAAGCGGGTAGGAGCGTGTCTGCTGTATCATATCCATGATGCCGCGCCGGTCAAGCGGCAGCGCGCGAAAAGCAACGTCTTTCATGACCTCGACGTAAATGCCGCCCAGCCCGAACATAACGACCGGCCCGAAGGTTGCGTCGCGCCGTGCGCCGATTATGGTTTCCACGTCCCGATCGAGCATCTCAGCTATTTCCACGCCCTCAAGATGGGCATCCGGTTTGTACTCCCGGCAGCTGAGCATAACAGCCTGCCAGGCGTCGATAACCTCCTCCCGGTTCAGGAGGTTCAGAGCAACGCCTCCGGCATCGCTTTTATGAATAATATCCTTTGAAATGATTTTCATTACAACCGGGAAGCCGATATCTTCTGCGCTTTTGACCGCTTCATCAAGGTTGCGGGCAATCGCGCTTGCAGGAACCGGTATGCCGGCTGTCTGCATGATGCGGCGTGCCTCGTCGGCCAGGAGAAAATAGCGCTTCTCGGCTATCGCTTTGCGGCAAATCGACTCTACGGCCGCCGCATTTATTTCAACTTCCTCAAAGCGTGTCGAGCGGTTTTTCAGGTAGCCGTGATATTCATACAGCTTGCCGAGACAGGCGACCGCCTCATAAACATCCCCGAACACCGGAACGTTTTTTCTTCCGAGCGTGACAATGGCCTTTTCAATGTCCTCCCCGCCGACAATGGCAAATACCAGCGGCTTGCCCTTTTCCTGATAGGTAGTATAATTCTGCTCCAGAACCCGCTCGAGATCGGCGGCGAGAAACGTCGATGTTTCGCAGTACAGCGCTATGCTGGATCCCATCCCGGGATGTTCGAGCGCAACACCCAGTGCGGCGTTGTACTCGTCACCGGCCGCCCCGCCGGTAATATCTATGGGATTTTTGGTCGAACCGTAGCTGGGCGTAACCGGGGAAAACAGTTTTTTCAAAGACTCGCCGTCATCATACAGCTCAATGCCGTACCGCTCGCAGGCATCCGTAGCCATTACCCCGATGCCGCCGCCGTTAGTGATAATGACGGCATTGTCGCTTGTCGGCGGCGGAGCATGCGCAAGATATTTGCACCAGTTGAATGCATCCTGAATGCTGTCCGCCCGGAGAACACCGCACTGCCTGAGAATTGCATCGACGATTTCATCGGATCCGGCAAGCGATCCCGTATGGGATGCCGCGGCAACAGCTCCGCGCTCCGAGCGGCCTGATTTGATTACCACAACGGGCTTGCGGGCGGTGACGTTTTTCACTGTTTCGATAAAACGCCGACCGTCTTTGATTCCTTCGATATACATAAGAATGACCCTGGTGCGCTCCTGCTCCGCCAGGTACCCCAGCAGGTCGGCTTCATCCAGATCGCACTTGTTGCCGACCGACACAATAGCGGACAGGCCGATGTTCTCCACCAGCGTTTTGCCGATCATCGCAAGGCCCAGGGCTCCGCTTTGCGTAATGATCGCGACACTGCCCGGCAGAATGTTGCCGGGGCCGAAGGTGGCATCCATGCTGGCGGCGGCCGAGTAAACCCCGAATATGTTCGGACCGACAACCCGCATGCCGCGCCCCCGGGCATATTCGGCAATTTTGCGTTCTTCCTCGTTGTTTCCGATTTCGGAAAATCCCGAAGTTATAATGAGGTTGTACTTAACCCCGCAGTCGGCGCAGCTTTTTATCGATTCATAAACATATTTTGCCGGAATCGTCGTACAGACGACATCAACCGGCTCTTCGATATCATCTATGCGCTTGACCGCGTCCCGCCCCATGATTTCACCGCCTCCCGGATTTACGGGGTAAACGGATCCCGAAAAACCGCTTGCAAGAATGTTTTTCACCACAGTATGTCCGATCTTCTTCGGGTCGCGCGAGGCGCCCACAACCGCAATGCTTCTCGGCTCAAACAGGTACTTTACATCATCATCCATTCCATATCTCCTGTCATGATTCCCTGAATGCCAGCTTCAGCTCATACACGCCTTCGCTCCTGCGTTTTTCAATATCAAAGCCGCCCTTCTCGAAAAGTCCCATCATCGGACGATTCTCCACCAGCACTTCAGCCGTAAAACCGAGGAGGCCCTGGCGCTTGGCCAGGTAGGTGAGGTAGGATAAAAGTTCTGTGCCGATACCGTTACCCTGGCAGTCATCGCGCACCACAACCGCGACCTCGGCCGTATGCGTGGCGCTGTCGATGCCGTACTGGCCGATACCGGCGATGCGTTCCTGCTCGTCTCCGGTATCGATGGCGAAAATGACCATCTCGGTCGTATAGTCAATGACGACGAACTCCTGCAGCCGCTCATGGGGCATGTCCTGTCTGCTCGATATGAAACGGCGATAAAGGCTTTTATCCGAAAGCGAGTAGAAAAAATCCTTGACCAGCGGCTCATCGCTGATCTTTACCGGACGAAGCAGTATGGTGGTGTCTTGTTTTGTCCTGCGCATAACCTCAAGGTTTTCGGGATATTCCCCGCGCTTGCCGGGGATGAACGCCTGGTCGCGGTAAATGAGCCCCTGCTTCTTGGCCTCTTCGATGAGCCAGGGCTTGAAGCGCGGATGCGCTATGGCGATGAGATCCATGGCTCGCTCACGGATATTCTTTCCGTGCAGATAGGCGATGCCGTACTCGGTCACCACGTAGTGAATATCCCCCCGTGTCAGGGTAACGCCGGCCCCCTCATCCAGCAGCGGAACAATGCGGGAGTATTTTCCGTCGTTGGAGGTCGAGCGCAGCGTAAGAATCGTTTTGCCGTTGTGCGCCAGCGTTGTCCCGCGCATAAAATCGGCATGCCCGCCGATACCGCTGTAAAAAACACGGCCGATCGATTCCGAGCTGGACTGACCGGTAAGGTCTATCTGAAGCGCCGCATTAATGGCGACCATGTTGTCTTCGGCGGCAATGGTAAGGGGGTTGTTGGTGACGTCGATGGGGTGAAATTCGATTGCCGGGTTATCATGCAGGTAGTCGTAGGTTTGTTTTTCTCCCATACAGAACGAGGCGACTGTTTTGCCGCGACGCTGCGTTTTTTTCGAGTTGTCGATAACCCCTTCTTTCATGAGTTCTACGATGCCGTCTGAGAGAAGCTCAGTATGCACGCCAAGGTGCTTCTTGTTTTTGAGGCTTGCCAGGATGGCATTGGGCATGCTGCCGTAGCCGACCTGTATGGTATCTCCGTTCTGAACTATCTGGGCGACGTATTTCCCGATGCTGTGTGCAATATCGTCAGGCACGCTGGGCTTGTACTCAAGCAGCGGCTCATCGTGGGGAACGATAAAGTCCACATGGTTGATATGAATAAAGGTATCGCCGTGAACCCGGGGCATGGAGGCGTTTACCTGAGCGATGACAATGGAAGCGGTTTCGACCGCAGCCTTTACAATGTCGACGCTGATACCCATGCTCATGTAGCCGTGCTTGTCCGGCGGTGAAAGCTGTATAAAAGCGATGTCCATGCGCTCGATGCCGCGGTAAAACAGAGACGGAACATTTGACAGGAAGACCGGTGCATAGTCGGCCAGGCCCTCGTTGACCGCTGTGCGCGTGTTGTCGCCGACAAAGAACGAATTCAGTCTGAAGTTGCGCTTGAACTTTGCGTCGGCATACGGTGCAACGCCAAGCGTCCAGACGTGATATACTTCAGCGTCAAAAAATGCTTTGGGGTATTTATTGACGTATTCGGTCAGGGCCCGCACCAGGTGCTGCGGTTCGGCGCAGGCCGTACCGATAAAAATTCTGTGGCCGCGGTGAATATGCTTGAAAATCTTTTCTTCAGAAGCAAACTTTTCGGGATACAATTTCTGTATCTCGTTCAGATACTGCTGCGATTGTTCTGAAGCCATGGTATCTATCCTTGTCGCTCAATGGATCGGTTTTTTGTCCGTCGCCGGGCCTGATGATAGAGTATAGCACAGAGCCTGCGTAACCGGCCTGCACCGACCAGGCGGATCATGCTTGTACGCACAATCCATTTACGGCGATAGCGTCTTCAAAAAATGGTTTGTTATTCACTCAGTCAGCTTTCAGGCACCGCAGCGTGTTCGGCTCCGGTCAGCAGAAATATCCCCCCATTGTTTTAAGCATTTAATAGTAGCATGATTAATACCAAACGGAGAACGAAAATTAAAACCGATATATCAGCATATTACACACGCGCAGGCCGGGAAGATTTTGCAGAAAACGCTTTTTTGGCTATTTGACCAAATACAATACAAAAAAAACCAAAGGAAAAGCAGATGGATTGTACGCCGCTGCTTATACAGCAGTCTTTTCGGCAGCGGTATGCTTCGTCTGATGCTCATGAAAAGCTGTCCTGTACACCCCGATTGTTTTATCGTCTCACGCGGGGAGGCCCGCAGTATCGGCGTGCAAATCAAAACCTTCGCCGACCCCGACAACTGGTCGGGATTTTCGACAGACGAAGACGTCAGTATGCATGGTCAGCGCGGTTTTTCAACCGGGTAACCCCTCGTGAGAATTTCAGTGCCGTAATGTTTTTCTTGAGCCGACGTGCAGTCGGGGGAGCAGTTCAATTCTAAAACTTGAAAAACGTTTTGACCACTTGACTGCGAATATTTTTTTATTATTTTTTACATATAAAGCGTAAAGCTTTTAAGGCAGATGATCTCCGTCTGTGGCGTATTCTCTGACATGAGAGGAGGTATATGATGCAGAAGGATTATTATATTGTTCTGGGAGTCAGCAGAGGGGCGGACACAAATAAAATAAAGAAAGCCTATCGCAGAATCGCCAAAGAACAGCATCCGGATGCAAGCGGAACAGAAACAACATCTGAAAAATTCATGGAAATCAAGAATGCCTATGAAACGCTTTCAGATGATAGCAGACGGCAGGCCTATGACCGGGAGCTGGCCCGGCAGCACTCGCCTCTGCGAATAAACCGCGCCCCGGAGCTTATCCGCAGACGAAGATCCGCATACAGAAAAATGGATTCCTACCGCTCGGCAGCCGATGAGTTTTTCGAGGGGCTTGTTTCAGGATTTTTCCCGGACTACTTTGAAAAGAGCCGACCCCGGGGCAAAGACCTGTATCTTGAGGTGATCCTTTCCGAAGCCGAGGCGTTTCAGGGAGGCCTTTTCCCGCTGTCTTTGCCGGTGCTTGAACCCTGCCCTCGATGCGGCGCATCCGGATTCGAGGACTATTTTTTCTGCCCCGGCTGTTACGGCCGCGGCCGCGTGCGCACCGAGCGGCAGTTTTCGCTGAGCATACCACCGCATGTCAGGCATGGAACGCACATTCGCCTGTCACTGGAGGATATAGGCCTGCGCAACGTGTCTATCGATGTTGTGGTGCTGATCGATCCGGCAGCGGACGAGCAGTGGTAAAGAGCAGCCGGACGATAATGCGGGCCTAAACCATCCGGCATTTCAATTAGCGAATTATGTGTTTCGTGCTTTCATTTGCAGGAGCGACCTCCGGTCGCGAAATTCGCCCGCACAGCGGTCTCCTACAGAAGATGCTCCACCAATATCGCACCCGTATCCGGTGAGCTTGCCGCCACCCTCCGCAGCAAAGCTACTGCAAAGGACGGGGCGTTATCCCGCCCTGGCGTACACCTTGCAATGACGGGTTTGCCGATCTCTATTCCAGAGCATTTTTCTGCTGCCCGCCTGGTGGTGCGAGCATGTAGGAGCTG
>CAZFIB010000105.1:0-13241 GCA_964518865.1 uncultured Thermodesulfobacteriota bacterium | reverse complement strand
CTGCGGGCTATATCTGTCTGGCTTATACCGTGGGGCTTTAGAAATTCCTCCAGCAAGATTTCGCCGGGATGAATGGGGGGGCGGTTTTTAGGAAGTCGCATTTTTAGTCCCTTCAATGATAGTCGACGATTTCAACTCGCCGTGGTGCCTGTTGCGACCAGATAAAACAAATTCTATATTGTTCATTGATTCTTATTGAATGTTGCCCCTCACGGTTTCCGTGAAGTCGTTCCAGTTTGTTGCCGGGCGGGACCCTGAGATCCGTGAGGTTTATTGCATGGTCAAGAAAAAACAGTTTGCGCAAGGCGATTTGTTTCAGGCCGGCGGGTAAAATTTTACGGGCCGGCCTTGAATTTACTCCGTTATAAATATCCTCGGAGCCTTGATCAAAAAAGTCTACGATCATATGTGTATTGTAACCAGAATGGTTACAATGTCAAGGTGTTCTTTTAGCACGGTCAGGATAAATTTGTTCTGCTCGCAAGTACTTGATTTTACGAGAGCGTCGAAAAAATACCATCGGCTTTTTCCCACACAAATTTTCCAGAACAAATTTACCGTGTTAGCACGGTAGAGTGAACGTCAGACTAAACCTGAGGGCCATCATAGATGTGAGCAAGTACCCATTTCCAAAATTTGATGTTAATTCTTTTGCGGCGCAGCCTGCCACGACCTGTGTTTTTGGAGGAGTTTATTCTTTAAGTGTCTGTAATGGCTTAATAATTAGTGGTGGAGGCGGGGGGAGTCGAACCCTATTCTTGCCTTGTAAATATATGAAATAACATCATAAAAAAGCAATCGCTCAAATCAACGGACGGTCGACGGACGGTTACTGCCAAAATCTCAAAAAAGGTTATTCTCCTAAAAGGTATGGTTCAAGGAATATTATTCCAGCCCGGCACAGCCCTGGAAAACTCCTCCTGAAAAGCCGGTCGCCGGATATTACTGTTTTTTACCTTGCTGGCAAATGCCTGCCACTGTTCATCGTTGTTCATTATATCAACATACATGTGACGGACCTTAGCCATTACCTTTGCTTTGCGGGCATATTCTTTGCGTGTAGCATTCATGTTCAGGTTGCCAAGCCCGGAAAGATAATATTTGAGGATCATTTCGGGGAACCGGCTTTCAAGTTTTTTTGCTGCTTTGAGTTCTTCTGTGCCATCCCATGAATGAGTGGGGTACTTTTCTTCGGCGAGAATGCCCACCGCTTGTTTATATTCTTTGCGGTGCATGTATATTTTTAGTTGTTCTGAGACCCAAGCGGCATCCATTTTTTCGAGAATTTTCGTTTCATACAGCTTCCATTCCGCACTTGAACAGATTTTTTTAAAGGCTTTGTATTTGTCCAGGGTAAGATGATCGACTGTCTGATCAAACTGCAGGGTCAGATACTGTTCACGATTACCGGTATTCTTGGCATTTTCGGCAAGAAAAGCGCGCAGTTCATCCATCCGTCCGGTGCCTTGTTTCAGGCCCTTCTCTGCCACAGTCACTGCTTTTTCCTTTTCGCCTGCCTCCCAGTAAAAGGTGGCAAGATCATGGTAATCGGCACCATATTCCATGTGCATCTGTCGAAGCTCCAGATATTTTTCACGATCACCGATTTCGCGGTAAATGGACCGGGCACAGCCGACCTTCCACTTGTCCTGCATGTTTTCAAGAGCTTCCGCCAGACTTCTCCAGTCATCATCGTTATAGCATGTAGCGTATGCAACGCCGTAAAGCTCATCATCCAGCCCGGCGTTGCTGCTTTCAATGTATGGAAGCAGATTATCAATAAGATCGTAACGGTACTCAGCCGGGACGTCTTTTCCATCAAGTTTTTTCTGGATTTCAAAGAGCAGACCGCCCACATGGTCCACAAGGCTATAATCGCCCCCGCCGTACTCATCAAGCTCATCCAGGTCAGGAGACAGCTCGGCCCACAATGATAGAATAGCCTCTCCCTCCGAGTTCTTTTTTTGTTTATTGGAAAGGGGGACACGTTTTTTTAAGTAGGTAAAACATTCACGTCGTACTTCTGGCCGGGAGGCAGCCAAGCGAAGGACGAGATTTCTCAAAGTCTCAGGCGGTGAAGCTGACAGCAACTCCGTTAAAACATCCTGCTGGTTTTTCTTTTTTGTCATTTTAATTTGAAAGTTGAAAAAAGACTGCCTGTTCAAGCAGCGGCAGCTTTTTTGTCCGGTATTCACGATTTAAAATGTCTTTAGATACGGGCTCGACTTGGGCCAGGCCGAAAAAGGCAGCAAAATTCTGAAGACAGCGCCAAGTATAGCATGATCGCACATCCTCTTTCGGTGAGAAAATCGGTCGAGGCTCAACTTCTTCCACAACCATTGGGAACGCCCGGAGAAAACAGTCTTCATAAAAGATGGTGTGTCGCCATTCATGACCATATTGGATCAGAAGATAGAGGCTGAAGAGAAAGGACTGCTGAACGATACCAAGCTCCGGATAGTGGTCCCGATAGGCCCAGTTGAATTTGCGGACATGGGTCTCAAGCAGAAGGGGATAGATACCCTGCATTCCTGTATTGGCAAGCAGGCCGGCACATTTTTTTGTCAGAACAAACCGGCCGCGGTATTTCCGGATCAGGCCGGCAAGCTGGGCAGTAAGGCGCGTTGTGTGCAGATCGAAAAAATCGGTTTCAGAGTTTATGCCCCCCAATATTCTATGGCCTTTGTAAATCTCATCTTCCTGGTAAGCATGCGCCGCCTCTCGGCAAAAGTTTCGCGGCAGGTTGCCCGTGGCCGTTGTTTTTAAGCCCTTCTCATCGAGGGCATCTGCCAGCAGGCTGAACAATGTGATGATTGGGGCTGAAGGTTCCAGGGAAAGAACCGGGGGAAAGGTGACCAGTTCGGGGGTGTCGAAAGGAAAATTGAGAAACCGGTACATTTGTTCAGGTGACAGACCATGGAAGTCGTCCCTAGGAGTCTGATTGCGCTGTTGGTTAAAACTTTGCACATGTTCCTGAAGATCCTCCAGCGAGTCAAACCTCTTTTCTTCAAGAAACCTGTTCAAATCAGCTTTTACTTCGGCTGTCGGATCCGCAGGCGAGGAGGGTGCCGCCTGAGAGTTCAGGCAGCAGCGTTTGTGTTTTTTGCCGCTGCCGCAGGGGCAGGGATCGTTTCTGCCAATCTTCATCTTGAAGCGTTTAAATAATGTTCAAGTGCCTCGGTGACGACTTTGTTTAACTGTACGCCATGGTCTTTTGCATACAGGGTCGCTCTGCGGTGCAGGTCGGCACCAGTGCGAACGTTAAAGGTTCCTTTAAATGGTTTTTCCGGCTCTGTCTTTTCTTCCTTGCAAAGCTCAAGATAATCATCGACGGCTTCCTTGAAAGCTTTCCGTAGCGACTTGACATCCGTGCCTTCATAAGTGATCAGTGCCCGAATGAATTCCAGTTTACCGTGAAAAACCTGATCGTCATCGTTGTAGTGAACGGAACCAAAATAACTCTTGTAGCTCATCATATCTTTCATAGCATATCCTCCCTGACAAGCATTTCGAGCACATCATCAATAATATACGTTTTAATGATATTTCCCGGATGCGGTTTGTGCAGCATGATGGGTGGCGCTTCCGGATGAATAAATTTCTTCCTTGATCCGCCGGTTTTGCCCGCCCTGGTTTCGCGGTACCCCAGTTGCGTCAGCACTGTGGTCAATTCGGCCCAAGTAAAATCCTTAGGTCTGTGCTTGAGGCGTTCAAGAAGTTTTTGTCGCTTGCTCATACTAAAGAAGATAAAACATCTTGAGGAATAATGCAACCATATTTAGTTGCATAGGATTGGTGGATAGATTTTTTGATAGTACTTTTGCTTTTAAATTCTACTGATAAGAGTCCATTCTTCCTGGAGAAATCAAAGGACGCTAGACGGACGGTGGTTTTGGGTGGTTTTAGGCGGTTTAAATCTTATAAGTTATTAAAATAACATAATAAAATTATGGTGGAGGCGGGGGGAGTCGAACCCCCTTACACCCTTCTAACCTATTGAAATACCTTATAAAAAAATAGCCTATTTTGCGAAAGGGGAGGTCGGGGGGAGGTCTCTCCTAATTTCTGCTTTCTCGTTTCGCGTTTTACCCCTATTGCGGAACGAGAAAACGGGTATTTTTTCTTCCTAATAGATAAATTTTTTAATTCATGGACATTACGGTTTCTCGTTCCCGGCTCTGCGAACGAGAAACGGTAAAAGTAAAGGAAAATCATATATATATTCTCGTTCCCGTTTGTGTTTACATAGGCGGAACGGGAAACGAGTATTTTTTTCAATAATTAAAAAAAAACCCTTGACAACGCTACACTGGAGACCGCATATAATGTAATAGTTAACACATAATGTAAACATACTAAAGGAGATCGGAGATGCAGATATATTCACCTACGGAGATCACAAAAAAAGTTGAAGGGCTGACGGTTCGCCAGATCACCGACCTTGCGGAAAAGGGAATTGTTGCGCCGGTCAAGGAAACGAGCGGCGCGGGATACGCAAGGCTGTACGACACGAGGGGCATCTTGCAGATGCTCATTTGTGTGTCGGTACGCGGGTTTTTTCCTAATGACAAGCTTCCCGAGCTGCTGGAGCAAATTGATTTTCTCACAAGGCGGGAGAATTCTCCAATCAAGTATTTGGTGATAAAGCGCCGCGGGGAAGGGGAGCTGTGGCTACACCCGTGGGAAGATCGGCAAAAGCTGGGAAAGCTTGAGGGACTTATTGACATAGATTTGATAGAGTCTGTCCCGAATGTAGCCTGCTCAGTTGTTATTAATCTTGAGTACCTGCGTGAATTTGTAACCAACAATTTCGGAGAGTTGAAATAATGCCAGTTCCTATTCGACGTATGGTGCAGACAGACACGCAGACCGAGCGCAAGATACTGACGGCTGCTATTGTCAGCGACGAGTTCCTGCGGCAGGCTCAGCCCCTGTTGCGTCCCGAATGGTTCTCAAGCCCCGTTACGCAGAAGGTGGCTGAGTGGGTGACTGAATATTTTTCCAATCACAGCCACGCGCCGAAAGGGAATATCGAGGATATGTTCCACGCACGCGCCCGCGAGCTGAGCGAGGAGGACGCAGCCGACTGTCGGCTGCTTCTTATGTCAATCAGTTCCGAGTACGAAAATGACGGGAACATAAATGTATCGTACCTGCTGGACAGGGCGACAAAGTATTTCAGGGAGACGGGGCTAAAGAATCGTGTTGCTGAGGTTCGGCGGTTGCTTGACGCGGGAAGAATTGATGAGGCCGAGGCGCTATTTTCTGAAACATTACCGGCATGCCAGAGCGCCGATGACGGTGTAATGAGTCTTCAGCAGCTGCTGGAGAGCCCCGAGATCGAAAGGCGCGACATTGTCGACGGCTTGCTTCCCGAGGATGCAGTCTCATTATTGGTTGGTGCGCCTAAGTCGGGGAAGTCTACATTCGCAAGGCAGTTGTCTCTCGCACTGGTCAAAAAGGCCAGTTTTTTAAATAGGGAGACAAAAAAAACGAGGGTTCTTTACTGCGCCTTTCGGGAAGATTCGCTCGCAGAGATTAAGCAACATTATAAGGAAATGATTGTGTTGAACGATACCGAGGCAGCAAATAATCTCCTGATTTTTGACAAGAAGGTCGATGGAAATCCCTTCAGCTGGCTCCGGTCAATGGTTCAAAAACACGAGCCCGGGTTTGTTGTGCTGGATACCCTGATGAAATTCAGCAAGGGGCTCAAGGACACAAACGATTATGCGGCGGTTGTCCGGGCGATGGAGGGCATCACTGACATAGCGAGAGACGAGGGCTGTCACATCATGTGTTTGCATCACCGAGTCAAAGCCGATCGAGGCCGGAATGATGGAACTGAGGTATTGGGTTCGGCGGGCCTGTTTGGTTGCGCTGACATGTTAATCAGCATGAACCGCTCAGAGAGGGGCACAACCTTTTACGCCAGTGGCCGAGGCATAAATATCGAGCCGACAGTTCTCAATTTTAATGAACAAAGAAAAACGTTTGAGATCGGGATGTCGGTACAGGCTGAGAACGCAACGAGGCTGCAAGACGAGATTCTGAATGTCCTGAACGAATCAGGGACTCTGACGGAGGATGAGATCGTGCAGGGAGTCGAAGGCAGTACACGCAGTATCAGAGCGGCTTTGAGATCGCTCGGCGCTCGGATTGTTAAGGATGGTACGGGGCGACGAGGGAACCCATTCATTTACCGGCTGCCCGGGAGCAATGGTTCCGGTGGGCGGCCTATTTTAAACAGGGTAAGAGAACCCGAGAGAGTTGTGAGGCTGGAGAATTAAAATGCCAATGAGAATCAAAACCTATAAACGTCCGGGTACTGAGCAGCCGCGCAAGCGGAGGCCGAAGCCCACACACCCTTTTTATTCTTCTACCGCATGGAAGCGGTTGAGAGCGCAATACCGCTACGATCACCCGGTGTGTGAGGTGTGCGGCGTCAATAAAACGGAGATAGTTCATCATCTTTTATCTATTAAGGTTGACCCCGGCGGAGCTCTTGACCCAGAGAATTTGAAGGCCGTATGCGTCACCTGTCATAACCGATGGCATGCTTCGTTAAGGAAAGCAGAAGAGGATTTAAGAAATCATCAGAGGGGAGCGGTCGGCACCGGCAGGGGTGGTCGATTACGCAGCGAGGAACGTTTTTCCAATTTCTGTAGAGAGGCAAAAAGTGAAAATTAGTCGTTTATGGCCCTGTCCGAAGGACTTAAAGGCCGATGGAAGGCGTCTCTGGAAAGAAGCGGGTACTTTGCTCATCAAGGCTGGTGCTCTTGACGAGCTCGACAGGAGCGCTTTCACTACGCTTTGCAGGACATACGATAAAATGTGCATTGCTGACAATCAGCTGCTTACCGAAGGGCTGACGATAAAGGGCAGGCAGGGAGCACCGGTTAAGCATCCTGCGTTCAGTATCTGGAAAGTTGCGCATGATAATTATGTTGCTTTATTGAAACAGTTCGGCCTTACTCCTGCTGCGCGAGGAGTAAAAGTAAAAATTGTTGAGAAGAAGAAAACAGAGAAGGAAAAATTTTTCAATGATTGAGTCTCAGTGGGTTGGTTTTAAATTAAACGGCTTTGACCCTTTTACCCAGTCGGAAGGGTACGAGCTTGATGTTGACAAGGGCGGACGCGCAATCAGGTTCATAGAAACTATGTTACATCATGCGCGGGGTAAAAAGAAAAGCGAACCGTTTTTGCTTGAACCTTGGCAAAAAGCTTTTTATGGGCACCTCTACGGCTGGAAGGACAAAAAAGGCAACAGGCGCTTCACTGAGGTGCTGCTGCATATTCCTCGGAAAAACGGTAAGAGCCTGATGGCTTCAGCCATCGCATGGTATGAGCTTTTTTGCGGAGACCCGAACAGCCCCGAGATAACTCTTTGTGCCAGAGATCGAGAAAATGGGAGGCTGCTTTTTGATACTTGCAAAATTCAAGCTTCAATGGAGGAGGAGATTTTCAAGCGCATCAAGCTGTTAAAAAACAGAATCCAATATGATGCAGTTCACGGTGTCTACACGGTAATAAGCCATGAGAGTGACCGTTATCATGGGGGCAATTGCAGCTGTGTAATCGCTGACGAGGGGTAGACCTTCCCTAATGGGGATTTGTTCAATGTCCTTGTGACGAGTACTGGCGCCAGAGAAAACCCGCTTATTGTTCTGATTGGTACGGCTGGCTTTGATCGAAACAGTTTTTTCTTCCACAAGGTTGATTATGCAAAAAAAGTCAGAGACAACATCATTAATGACCCGCACTATTTTTCGGTAATTTATTCAGCTGATGATATTGCAGACTGGACTGACCCTGAAGTTTGGAAAGCCTGTAATCCGAATTTAGACATTTCAGTATCTTCTGAATACTTGGAGCGCCAGGGCAAGAGAGCGAAGGAGCAACCTTCCGAACAAAACCTTTTCCGAATGATGCACTTGAATCAATGGGTAGAATCATCGGCTGCATGGTTGGGCACGCAACATATTCAACAGTGTCAGGGCGTCATCAACTATGACAGCCTCAAAGGGCGCACCTGTTATGCTGGCATCGATTTATCAACTGTTTCTGATTTGTCTGTTGCCTGTTTGTGTTTTCCTCCCCTGAGTCAGGAGGAAAGGTACACCATCATCACAAAGGCTTTTTGCCCGGAGGAGGGAATTACACGGCGATCAACAAAAGATCGAGTACCATACAAGGTTTGGCGTGATGAGGGTCATCTTATAGCGACAACCGGTAATGTGGTAGATTATGATTTTATAATTGCTGAAATCTTAAAGCTGGCTGAAGTTTATCAGATCGACACTATCGCAATAGATCGGTGGAATTCCTCGCACGTCTCGACCAAGCTTACTGAAAACGGCTTTGAGGTTCTTGGATTCGGTCAAGGCTTCGCTTCAATGGCGTCAGCCTGCCGATTCGCAGAACGGCAGATGATATCCGGCAACATTGTTTATGACAGCCCGCTCCTGAAATGGTGTCTGTCAAACGCGGTTGTCGAACAAGACGCAGCCGGTAACTGTAAGCTGTCGAAAAAAAAATCAACGGAGAGGATTGACGCAGCTGTGGCGCTGGTGATGGCTCTTGAGCTTGCCGGGAACCAAAGCAAACGTGAATCAATTTACGAAAGCAGAGAGATGATTGTTTTATAAAGTAATTTAATTTTTTAATTAGGGTTGCTCCTTCCGTCCGGCCAGTCGGGAGGAGCGTAAAACAGAAAACGGCAGTGCGGTGCCGCATCATCGTGCTGCCGTTTTTTTGTGCCCGGGGACAGGAGGAACAAAAATGAAAAAAAGATTCATACAAATTGGAGACGTCCGTTCGGAGCAGCAGCGAACCGTCAATGCAATCATTTCGAGTGACGCTCCCTGCAAACAGGGCGGACAAACTGAAATCCTTTCGCACGAGCCGGAAGCTATAGACCTATCGCGTGCTCCGCTGCCCCTTCTGCAGTCACACAAGTCCGATGAGCTGCCGGTGGGTATTGTCGAGGATATTCAAGCGAAGGATGGCAAGCTGCATGCGGTTCTTCGTTTTAGCCGGAACGCAACGGAACTATGGAATGACGTGGCCGACAAGGTCGTGAGATCACTTTCAGTCGGCTACAGGGTTTTGAAGAAAACACCGATTCAAGGCGGCTATCGCGCTGATCGGTGGGAACTACTGGAGGTCAGTGTTGTCGCTGTACCTTTGGACAATAATGCAACCATATTGAGAAACGGAGGAAAAAAAACAATGGATAAAAATGACATTCTGAGAGCACTGAAAGAAAAAGAAACCGAAACCGCTGAGCTGAAACGGCAGCTTGAGGAGCTGGGCGAACCCGAAAGCAAACTGAGGATCGAGTCCGGAGACGATACCGAACAGTTCCGAGACTTCGAGGACTATCTCACGGCAGTCATTCAAGACGACGAACCGCGGCTCAGGGCTGCAGGGCTGGCCGAAGGTATTTCAACTGACGGCGGGTATCTCGTTCCTGAAAAATTCGTTTCATCGCCGATCATGCCGAATGTTGAAAAGGCCGGGATAATTGCTCCCCTCTGTAATTCGATCAGTCTCAACACCAGCCGGGTTTCGATTCCTACCGTGAACGAGACCAGCAGGGCGACAGGTTCACGGTTCGGTGGCTTGAGAACCTACTGGAAATCGGAAGGTTCTCAGCTGACCGATTCACAGCCCGAGTTTGGCAGCATTACGCTCCAACCACACAAACTGACCTGCTTGGTTTATCTCACGGATGAGCTGATGAGCGATGCTGCCGCTGTATCGAAAATCGTTACTTCCGGTATCGCCGAGGAAATCGCTTTCGCTCTGGATGATGCAGTCATTCGGGGTACGGGTGCTGGTCAGCCTCTCGGTATTCTGAACAGCGGCGCCTTGATTACTGTCGATAAAGAGACTGCTCAGACTGCCGACACGATTCAACTCGAAAACATCATCAACATGCAGACAAGGCTTTCTCCGAGGTCTCGCAAGAACAGTGTCTGGCTGATAAATCCTGAGGCCGAAACCCAGCTGTACTCAATGTCACTGACGGTAGGAACGGGCGGAGGGCCTTGCTACCTTCCCGGCGGTTCCGTCAGTGGTAAGCCCTACAGTTCGCTTTTTGGGCGGTCGGTAATTCCGACGGAAATTTGCTCAGCTCTCGGTGATCTCGGCGATATTCTCGCTGTTGATCTGTCGCAGTATCTTATCGCCAGAAGAGCGGCACCGAAGATTGCAACGTCGATGCATGTCCGCTTCCTCTATGACGAGCATGCGGTTCGCTGTACTTTCCGTGTTGACGGCATGCCGATCGTTTCGGCTCCGATCACTCAGTACAAGAGCAGCGTTACTATGTCTCCTTTTGTCTGTCTTGCAGCCCGTGATTGATGGGCTGCTGACATAAAGAGCAGCTGGAGCGTTTCTCTCTTTCGCTCCTCTGCAGTTTGTTCGTGTCTCCTCCTTCAGGTGCCGGGGTTCTGGAGCCCCGGCACCACACCCATCAACGTTAACTACAAGGACAACGACAATGATAAATCGAATTAAAAAATTAGGACAAGTCATTAAGCGGAGTTTCTCTCCTCTCGACGATTTTTGGTATCAGGATGTTCAACAGCCGACAGCCTCCGGGGTAACTGTAAATGAAAGCACCGCTTTAAAATCGGCAGCGTTTTACGCATGCGTTAAGGTGCTTTCAGAGACCGGCGCAATGTTTCCGCTCATACTGTATGAGCGGACAGAAGACGGTCGAGAGCGAGCCAACAACAATTACCTTTACCCTCTCCTGCACGATCGCTGGAACCCGTTTATGAATAAGTATGATTGTATCGAGTTACTGATCGTTCATCTGTGTCTGTACGGTAATGCCTACTTCTTTGTCGAGCGAGAAGAGACTTACGTGAAGGCCCTCTGGCCTCTTCCTGCAAATCGTGTTGAACCGAAGTTGGCCGACAGTGGGATACTCTTCTATGAGCTTGAACAACAGGACGGAACAAAAAAGAGATTCAGCTTTGCCGAAATCATGCACGTCAAGTTCACGAGCCGGGATGGGATAAAAGGAATGTCTCCGATTCAATCCCAGTCACAAGTGTTGGGGATCGCTTTGGCTCAAGACGAGTACACCGCAACATTTTACAAAAACGATGCGCGGCCATCCGGTGTGTTGCAAGCTCCGGGGCAGCTCTCGGAGAAAACATTGAAACGATTAAAGAAGGGGTGGCGCTCCGCTTATGGCGGCATTGATAAATCCTTTTTAACCGCGATTCTGGAAGAAGGGTTGGAGTACAAACAAATGGCGATTACAAATACTGATGCTCAGCTTCTTGAGAACCGACAGTTCACAACAGAGGAGGTGTGTCGGGCCTTGCGTGTTCCGCCTGCGATGATTCAGTACAATAAGTACAGCACCTATTCCAACATCAGGGAGATGAGCAGGAATTTTGCCAGACATACGATGATACCGCTCTGCAGCAGAATCGAAAACGCAATCGCGCACAAGGTGTTGACCGAAAATGAAAGGCGGATTTATTATCCTGAATTTCTGGCTGACAGCTTGCTGAGGGGTGATGAGGAGACGCGAGCGGAAGTATATGAGAAAGCTCTCGGGGCAAAATGGATGACAGTGAATGAAGTCCGCAAACTTGAAAATTTGCCTCCGCTTGCGGGTGGCGACACCTTCCCGGAACCCGAGCAGCCTGTGAAAAAAAAGAACAGAGCGATTGAAACCCGTTCCGCAGTAGAGGACAGGTTAGCACTTAACGGCGTTTACGAACCGCGTATCAGGGATTCTATTCACAGTGTGGTCAGTATCGAGAGCGAGGCCATACGAGAGGCTTTCAATAAATACATGCCGGATGAGAGAGCGTTCAGTAAGTGGTTGACTGAGTATTACGAGTCCTTTTCAAAGACTCATTCGGCGATCGTTTCGCCGGTACTGAGTGAGTTCGCAAACAAGATAAAACGAGCTGCTGAGGCTGAAATGGGGCTCTCTGAGACCTCTCTGAGGGATTTTATATCTTTGCATATAGGCATAGTCGCCGCTACCCATTCGGACGTATCGCGGGGGCAAATGGAAGCTCTCATCAGGGACGGTAAAGCTGAGGACATTTTAAAGCGGGCCGACGAGTGGATGCAGGACAAACGCAGAGCGGCAAAGATCAGCAGACACCAAACTGCCTCCACATCAAACAAAATTTTTCAAGAGACTGCATACGTCAATAATCGTTCAGTTGTGCTTAATAATGCCGGTGAAAGTACGTGCCCATTCTGCACGTCCGTTTCCGGTAAGATTTTGCATCGGGGTAAGGTTGTTGTAGATGCCGGGACATGGACAGGCTCTGACGGTCAAACGATGGACGTATCACACCCGAAGCTACACCCGCCTCTGCATAGTGGCTGTGATTGCTTCCTTACAGGAGCGTAAAGATGCACCGACACTCAGACGAATACCGGGAGAGAATCGTTCGTCTCCGGGACGATGAGGGCTTGAGCTTTCCTGTGATCGCCGAACGGCTGGGTTTGTATTCGTACCAAGCTCGGGACCTATACCGTAGGCAAAAGAAGAAGAAACAAAATGATGAGGCCGTTCACCATGACAGGTGAACGGCCGCCTAATGTTATGGTGCCGTCTACACCATAGCATTGACTTAATTATTTGGTGAACGATGAAGTCCTTGCAAGAAAAAAAATACTCGTTTCCCGTTCCGGCTATGTAAACACAAACGGGAACGAGAATATATATATGATATTCCTTTACTTTTACGGTTTCTCGTTCCGGGGTACGGGAACGAGAAAAACAGCAAATCAATGAATAATTTGACAAGGAACCCTGAAACGAAGTATAGGACGCATAACGATGAGTCGTTATGTGAAAGGGGGTTCCTTGCCGACATGAAAGTCAAAATAAAAACGAAAGAAAAATGTCCTATCTGCAAGAAGCCTTTTCGTCTCTATCCTACCGGCCTTTTCTGCGAACACGACACGCACAAACAGCAGCCTAAGTCATATCATCTCGAATGGTTCTGTGGCGGTGAACACTTCCGGCATTACGGTATATCGACATTTCGGGACGCTGCGATTAAGGCCAGTTGCATAGTGAAGGATATAGAGGAATTCAAATTTCGTCCTGAGCACTACAGAGGAAAGACAGCAAAGGTTAATTCAAAATATGCTTTCTCTATTCGCTATGAGTCATGGCTGGCACTGAAAAAGAGAGTTATAACTGAAAGTTGTGTTTGAGAGAAAAAGCGGTGTATCCTTTCGGA
>CAZFIB010000104.1:0-13373 GCA_964518865.1 uncultured Thermodesulfobacteriota bacterium | reverse complement strand
CCGAAAGGATACACCGCTTTTTCTCTCAAACACAACTTTCAGTTATAACTCAAATTTCCCGGTCCTTTTTAAGACATATTAGAGTAAACACTAAAGATGAACTCGTTGAGCGCATCTACCGGGGCATCAGCCAAATCAATGAAGAGCCAGTAATTTTCAAATGGCACTATAAAATGGATGAAATTTCAGTTGCCTGATATTTGCTATATTATTTATGGAACTGACTACTAGTGCGCCTCTCATGTTTGACAAGTATCTGCCGGGGCAGTATATTGATACGGTCTGTATCTCCGACAGCCGAAGTCGGCTGCCGGGTCTTTTGTTCGAGCGCTTTACCGATGTACCGCTGAATTGTTTATATTTCCCCTGACGATCAATGGAATCCTGCCCGCACGCAATTCTGACGCTGCTTCCGCCCCCTGCCGGAAGGATGCGCTGCCGCCGATGCCATCTCACCCTTTCAGAAGCGGAGCTTGAAAGAAGCAGCGGCTGCTGTCCGGAGTGCCTGGAAACCAGCGGGGTGCGGCAGACATATTTCGAGCCCCTTCCCGGGGAAAGCAGCCGGCCGGTCCGCTACCGCTGTGAGCAATGCGGCCTGCTGATCGGTTGCTGAGAGGGGCACGGCATGACGTGCCTACCACCTAACAGGCTTTGTTGAAAAATATATATACAAGAGAAAACCCTGTTGTTCCGTGTAATGACTATGAATGATTGGTAACGATCAGTGCAGAAATGTTAGTGTGACGGATTGATATACTTTTCATTACACCGGAGGGCTAAACGCGATGCAGGTACATAATAATACTGACGTTCTTGTTACAAAAGCACAATTGTTTCTTGTTTTTATATTTATTGTAACGATCTTAGGCTGCAGTATCGACCCGGAAAATCCGGATACTCAGCAGTGTGACGAGCGTAACAGCGCAATCGCCGTTTTCGTTCATTCCGGCGATGCGGTGGAGAGGTTTCTCGACAGTCCTGCAAAATCATACGTTCAGGCATGGTTTTCATTTCCGGCCGATCTGGCAGATGATGTGTATTTCGGCGTCGACCATGAGTTTTATGAAAGCATGAACGACTATTCGCATTTCGAGGGAGCCGCCTGGATGGGCTATGTCGCGATTACCCGTAACGGAATTCTGGGATTCCCCTACGGAACGCAGGCGCAGCTGGACGGAGAGGCGTCAGGCGCGGAAATCTGGGAGGTGATGGACCTTGGCATTACCCTGCAGCCCGGCACCTGGTATCTCATAAAATGTGAAGCGGACTTCGGAGAGCGCACCTTCCTGACATTTCACATCGAGGGGCCGGGCATCGATGAAACGGTTGATATAAGCGGCTATGCGCTCGATTATCCGAACTATGTGCCGGTTGAGAAGCGATCGCTGACCTATTACGTGCATGCCGTCAGGTCGACGCCGGAACCCGTGCCCGGCACGAGCGGTGTGTACGCCGATGATGTCGAGGCCGGCATCGAGACGGCAGAGGGGTGGAAAATCGTCTTTCAGGACGGTTTCGAGAATCAGACCGCTATTGCCGACACTCCCCTGAAACCGCCGTTCATTATTGATCTGGAATCTATCACTGAAAAATACTGGTACCTGGAAAACCCGAATACCCTGGCCACTATCGGAACCGCTTATCCGAGGTCGGGCGCATACTCCTGCATGTGTGATGCAAGCCTGGCGCTGCCGTGCGACAGGGAGCGCTGAGATCAGCTCTGCGGCTGTTTGTGACGCAACACATTTTCAGCACCGGCAAGGATGTCTTTAATCTGAGGTATAACGAATTTTTCCATGACCGGGCTGAAGGGTACCGGCAGATCCTTTGCAGCGACTCGGGCAACAGGCCCGTGGAGATGCTCAAACAGCTCCTCACCGATGCGGGCTGCCAGCTCGGCCCCGAAACCGCAGGTGCGACACGCTTCATGAACAACCAGCGCGCAGCGGGTTTTCCTGACGGATTCTGCAATCAGATCGAAATCAAGCGGCTTCAGGGTGCGAAGGTCGATGATTTCAGCCTGAACGTTTTTTTTGGCAAGCTCCCGGGCCGCCTCCAGACATTCATAGACCATGCGGGAGTAGGTGATAATGGTGATATCGTCTCCGGCTCGCTTGACGGCGGCTTTGCCGAGGGGCACAATGTGCTCGTCTTCGCTGACCGGACCGGTCTGGCGGAACAGGGATTTATGCTGAAAAAAGATTACCGGATCGTCGTCGCGGATTGACGATTTGAGAAGACCCTTCACATCGGCGGGCTCTGAAGGAATGACCACTTTAAGGCCCGGCGTATGCACCATCCAGCTCTCAAAACACTGGGAGTGCTGGGCCGCCGCATGAAGGCCGGCGCCGTCGGGAGCCCAGAGAACGAGCGGAAGCTTTGCCTGGCCGCCGAACATGTAGCGGAGCTTTGCCATCTGGTTGACGATTTCATCCATGGCCGTTGTGATGAAATCCGCAAAATGCATATCGATTATCGGACGCATGCCGGTAAGGGCTGCCCCGATCCCGGCGCCGACAATGCTGGTTTCGGAAATCGGGGTGTCGATCAGGCGCTCGGGAAACTGGGCCGGCAATCCCCGAAACTGGCCGAATATACCGCCGTGCGCGACAATGTCTTCACCGATTATGAATATTGTTTCATCCCGCTCCATTTCCTCCTTGAGTGCTTCGGCCATGGCCAGAGAGCAGGACAGATCACGTATGCCCATGTGTACAGTCTCCTTATGGGGTGACGAACAGATCGTTCAGTGCATCTTCGGGGTCGGGCAGGGGAGCATCCAGACCGAACTGGGCAGCTTTTTCTATCAGCGCCGCTGTCTCTTCACGAATCGCTTTTGCTGATTCTTCCGTCAGGATACCGTCCTCGATCAGAATCGTCTCAAAACGGTCGATCGGGTCACGGCTCAGCCGGTAATGATGAATTTCATCCTGGGTACGGTATTTCTGGCGGTCGCCCTCGAAGTGGCCTTTATAGCGATATGTTTCGTTTTCAACAATCGAGGGGCCGTTTCCGCTGCGGGCGAAATCGACCGCTTTCTGGACTTTTTCGTATACATCGCATACATTGCTGCCATCGGAAATGTAGCCGGGTATGCCGTAGGCGGTCGCGCGGTTGGCGATCGAGCCGCCGGCAACCATTTTTTCCGCAGGCGAGGTGGATGCATAGCGGTTGTTTTCACACACGAACACGATCGGCAGGTTGAACACGGCAGCCATATTGCAGGCTTCATGGAATGTACCGCGGTTTGAGGCGCCGTCACCGAAAAAGACCATGCCGACCTGGTCTGTTTTACGAAGCTTTATGGAAAATCCGGCTCCGACCATGATGGGAAAGCCGCCGCCGACAACGCCGTTTGCACCGAGTATGCCTTTTGAGAAATCAGCGATGTGCATGGAGCCGCCCTTGCCCTTGCAGTAGCCTGTTTTTTTGCCGAACAGTTCGGCAAACATGTATTGCGGATCAGCGCCTTTTGAAAGGATATGAGCGTGACCGCGGTGGGTGGAAATAATATAGTCGTCATTGCGCAGAGACGCGCAGCTTCCCACGGTCGATGCCTCCTGGCCGATAGAGAGATGGACAAAGCCGGGGATGAGCTCTTTATAAAAAAGTTCTTCAGTCTTTTCCTCGAAGAACCGTATCAGGATCATTTTTTTAAGCAGCCAGAGCTTTTTCTCATTGTCGATCGTATCTCGTTTCACGGGAGCTCTTTCAGTATAAAGTAGTGGAATTTATGTATAAAATCTACTATTGCTATTATTAGCGTACTAATAATCCGAAGCGATACAGTATACGGTATGTTTTATAGAGTGTCAACAAAACAGTTAACAAAACAGTTAACACAAAACAGTTAACACAAAACAGTTTGCCTTGGGTGCACTGACATGACGATTGTATACGAAAGGTGTGTTTATGAAAATACTCTTTGACGACAAGCTGTTCAAAACGGTTCTGATGGACAGTATTTCATATGTTAAAAAAAGCAATCAGGGAGATATTATTGTGTCCGGGTCGCACGGCGGCACATCATCGGCACGCTATGCAATTGAAGCCATGGTCGGGGCGGTATTTTTCAACGATGCCGGCGGCGGAAAAAACAAGGCCGGCATCAGGGGCCTCGACCAGCTTAATGAACATAACATTATCGCTGCTGCAGTACGGCACGACTGCTCGGAAATCGGTATCGCCGAGGACACCTATGCCGGCGGACTTATTTCACACGTCAACTCCTGTGCCGAGAAGGCAGGCCTGAAACGGGGTATGCCGGTTATGCGTGCGGTTGCAGTGCTCCGTGAATATTTCATCAATTAGGGGGGACCTGACATGGATGAATTATTAACCGCCACAATGGAAACCATTGAAAAAAAGTGCAGGCTTGCGCCTCTTCCGATAGCCTCGGAGCTTGAGCGGACAGCCTATCCGTTCGGTTTGCTGAAGCTGCGCTATTATAACTGGACATCGGATCGCATACGAAAAATGTATGCCATGCGCATGACAATGAAACTATTTCCGCTCGACATACTCGGCATCGGAATTTTTCCGAAATATGAGTATGATGCACCGATCTTCATCTACGATCTATCTGCCATGCGAAACAAAATCGTTACCTATATCAATTCTGTGCCAATGGTCCACGATACCGGCCGCATGGATTTCCATATCGAGCCCCTGAAGGATATTCATGAGAAATACCGGCACCTGCCGCCGTACCCGAAGATCGCCGACTGGTTTAAAGAGCTTCATACACCCTATACGATTTATGCACTGCCTGAAATATCAGCCATAGATGATGTAAAAAACGCCTCCCTCGAGTATCTGCAGGTCTATATGGACAGGCTGTATGAGGCCGGGCCGCTAGAAGATGAACATCAGATAAATGCCGTGAAGGGGGCACAAACCGCATATTGCAGGAACATGTTTGAAAACGATTCGTCGCGAAAAATGCTCGGCAGGATCATCGGCATGAAAAAGACGAACAGAATCTTCCACAAGGTGCTGACCTGATACAAGAGGTGAAAAGACAACAGAGCAAAAAGCACGTAACTCGAATATCGACATGCGATACAAAAACACAAAGTAAAAATACGTCTGTGTCATGTATCGATATAATATGGCCGGGCAGAGCGGCCTCCGGCCGCTAAAAAATATCGCAGCTAAAGCAGGTCCTGCATTTTCGCACCACCCGACGGGAGCTGAACGCCGGACACGCACAGCTTTCCCCTCTGTTAGCAATAACGCGGCAATAAACGGTGCGGATTACCTGTTTCTCCTTTTTCTGATAATTCTGCCTGAAAGGATACCGCAGAACCCGAATACCAGAAGCATGGTTGTACCGTCGGATGCAGCCGCACGGGCCGTGGCATTGTCGGCAAAGTCCAGCGCGCGGCCGCGCCACCCGATATCGCCACGGCTGAGCCGGCCTTCACGCTCACCGTAGCGTGCCTTGACATAATAATAATACTCAACACGCGTGGGCGGCTTGCATGCTCCGCCGGTTGCCTGCGGCGCTTCAGCGGTGGAGTCGTTGAACCGAGTGTCGTCGATCCAGGCGCTGATTGCAACCGCATCGTCTGAACTCTCCGTCGATGAACGGTATACACGGTACTGCGCATCTCCCGCCAGCGGGCTCCAGGAAACGGCGACATGATCGGGGTGCAGGCCGTTGCTGGCATTGACCATGCCTACCGTGGGAGGAATGTCGTCCGGTTCGACGAAATGCACCGGATTGGGAAGAAAAACCACCCGCGAGGAGGTTGCAACGGCAAGCAGCGTGCCACCGCCTGCCGCGGCAACGGCGGATCCGCTGTACACGTCGCCGTGGCCCCTGCCGCTGATGATCTGGGCGGTCGGCTCATCGGCGGTTATGTCGAGAATGACCGCCTGTCCGCTTGAAAGAATATCATCGCTGTCCGTGAAGAAGCTGCCTCCGAGATACAGGGCACCGTCCGCGCTGCACACAACCGGAGAGGCCTCCCATATACCGAGATCGTACGCAGCCGGGGATGCACCGTTCTCACCGGGTGTGAACACGAGAAGGTAGACCGTACGCTGCCCGGGAAAAGCAACAGATAGCTTTTCGGTAATCAGACAGACGCGGTTGTTCCAGACACAGGCATCAAGAACGTTGCCGTACACGTCTGATTCGATGTCATAGCTGATACGGTAGTCCGTTACTGTCATCTGTGAGGGCAGGGAGGGCCAGTCGCCGGTCAGCGCATCCATGATTTCGCTTATGAACAGGTGAAGCAGCACGCTTGCGACATAATCGACGGCCATATCATATCCTTCGGTCAAGGCAGCATGGAGCGCAAGCGGGTATGCACTCAGCCCGAGTGGCGCCATGACAAGTTCTGCGGCTTTCAGAACGTCCAGCCAGAGCGCTATGCAGTCATCATCGAAATCGCCGTGCGACAGCGTCAGGAGCCCGCCTATCGACGGCATGTTCATGTGAACATCTACGATATCGCCGAGAATCTGTTCCATGCTGAAGGCAACGGTCGAGGCGAGGTCGATGCGCGTGCTGAAAAAAGTATCCGCGACCCGGCGAAGGTCGGTATCAAAATCTGCCGGGCCGAAGACGGTCTGCATGTGCCTGCGCAGCACCTGCTGCAGCGAGCGCTCATACAGTGAAATATCGCTTCCGGCCGCGTCGAAAAGCGACTCGACGGAGAGGCCGGTGAGGCCGTTCTCCGACATGAACGACAGCAAATCCCCGATGTCGGCTACGGGCTCCTCGATGCCGTCGAGATACAGCCGGTTGTGCGAAAGGAAATCTGCGACGGTCGCGTCTGTGGAGAGGCCGCTCTCGATAAAGCGGGCGATCAGCTGATGTGCCGTCGTTTGCGCAATCAGGTGGCGCGAGGAGATGCCTGAAGAGAATTCTTCCAGAAGAGAGTAAAGCGACGTGTCGCCGGACTGCGCCTGCACCCGTTGCATGCTGTTCCGCAACGAAGCGGTGGTGAAGGCCGAAGAAAGTCGGCGTGTGATGTTTTCCGCCAGCGCGGCGTGCATTGTACGCAGATGCTCCTCTATGTCATGGAGATAGTCATCATAGTCGGTATCGCCCTGAAGATAGCGATAGAACTTCAGCAGTTCGATAATCGCGTATCCATCGGGATCGATGTCGGCGCTTCGGTAGAATATCAGATCGACAAGATCCCCGCAGTCGGTCGGAAAGGAAGCACAATCTGGTAATGCGCCACCGGTTATCGTATCGACCCAGCCAAGAGCGTCGTTCACGGAAAAGGGGCCATCGAGATAGGTAAGACAAACCTCTATTATATTGCATATGCCTGTTCTGTCCATCTGTGCGATAACGTCACCGAAAGTCATGTAGAGAAATGCCGGTTCACCCATCATCGGACCGAGCAAACGCTCTACCAGGTACCGTTCAACAGCTGAAATTCCGCCCGCAACATCAGCATCCAGGTAGGCATTCAGGCTGCTTTCTATTGAAGCGGCCAGTTGCTCGATATCCCCGGCAACAGATACGGGGAGGATCGAATCGAACAGCGACGTGAACGGATCACCGAAAAGCATTGCGGAGATTTCAGCCTCGATATCGGCATCGAATCCCGTATGAGCGAGTTTGGACAGTGCAACGGCCAGGCTGTCGCCCGGTGCGATACCGTACTCCGCCAGCACGTCGGACAGCGGAATATCGCGATCATGATAGCGTAGAATAAGCGATTCCAGTGTGCTCCCGCGGATATCCAGCCCGGAGGCATAGGTGTCCACACCCAGGGAGAACAGTTCCTGCAGGTCGAGACCGTCGAGGGCGGTGGTGACGGTCGAAGCAAGTGAGGTATCAAGAGACGAGGCCTGAAAAATATTCTCATACGCGTCTTTCCAGAAACCGTCTATATGAGCGTCGATTGCGGGATGAAAAACGCGAAGCAACGCCGTATTGTTTTCATAATCTATCGCAAAGGCTGCCGGTTCGCCCTTGAATACGGCGTTCAGCGGACCGGGGTTTGCAAGAAGATTATCCATGCCTTCATTCTGCAGGGATCGTATGAGAAACGGATGTTCAGGATCGGTGAAGTTGATGAACACCTGCTGGTTCAGCTCGTCGATATCGAAGTTTTCGTAAAAGCCCGGACCCACGACTTCCTGCTCATGACTGCCGAACATGCCGGCACTGTAGAGCTGTGTCATCTGTCCGGTGCCGTATTCGGATACGGGCGAAACGGATTCAAGGAATGTCAGCGAACCGCCATCGCTACGACGGTATATGTTGAGAGATGCGTTGGCCTGAATGATGACCGTATCGTCGAAGGGAAGAATCGCAACCGGGGAAAACGCATCGGGTCTGTTGACGACGGTGCCGAAATCGATCGAATCGGCAAGAGCCGGGGCGGACGGATACGCGGTATCCCAGATATCGACGATTTGGTTGCCCTCGGCGTCGAGCAGCGCGACGTAGAGGAAGCGGTGCGAGGAAGCCAGGTATTCTATCGAGGACACCGGGCGTCCTTCGCCGTCGTACAGGGTTGCGATAATGCCGGATGGCACGACGCTGTCAGCAGGCTGCTGCACCTGCGACCGCACTGAAATCGGCAGGAACAGCATAACGACAGCCATGATAGGGATGAGATGAAAAGCTTTCATAGATCAATTCCTTTATCATTTCAATCGTTCAGGGGTGCATTTTCCGAAGATTGCTTCGGTTTCAAAAAACACGTTCAACAAAAAGATCAGGAAATTATTCATTTTTAATAATATAGACGTATTTTGAAATTAAATCGAAAATGTAAATACTACCAATTTATGTACGTTTCACACTGTAAGGTATGCCGGTCAAGGTGATGTGTACTTTCATGAACCGCTGAAAAAAATTGAAATTGATTTTGAAATAATTGAAAAATTGTATACATTTATGTTTCTGATTGATTAACATATGCAATGGAGGATGCATGAAAACAAAAAGCAATGTACAGCAGATGGACAAGCCGGCTATCGAAGATTTTCTGAGAAAAAACAAGGTCGGTGTGTTATCCCTGAATGACGGCAGTGCATCATACGGTATCCCGCTTGCGTACTCATACGATACCGATGCGGTCTACCTGACGATGGGGCATACGGGACGCAAGGCTGACTGTATACGCGCAAACAAGCGGGTGTCGTTTGTCGTGTACTGGATACCGGAGGGGTTCGGTTCCCCGGAAAAAATGAACTGGACATCGGTTGTCTGCGACGGTGTGCTCGATCACCTGTCGGACCCCGATGCTATTACCCGGGCCGTGCGTGTCATGGAGAAACATATGGGAATGCCCGAGGGTACCTGGAACTCCCTGCTGGAGATGACTCTGAAAAAACCCGAGGTTTCAAATTTCTGGAAAATAAATATTACATCCATAGGCGGCCGGTGTGTCGAGAACGAATTTGTTGAGTTTATCGAAGAATAAATGAAATCAGGTGAAGTTTCGCACGTACTGTTTCAGACAGCACTGCTTTTTGTATGCATGCTGACAGAGGCCGGCTGCGACAGGCCTGCCGAGCCTCACAACGTACCTCCGCAAGGATCCACAGCCAGGTATCTGCTGTTAGCGGTTCACGGCAGCGGGGACACAGCGCAGGACTGGCCCGCGGATGTTATAGCTGCCGCCGCCGATCGTCTGCAGGGTTACGGGGATGTATGGGACCTTGTCGCCTATGACTGGAGCGCATACTCGGAGGACAGGTCACGCGCTTCACAAAACGGTCTTGCGGTCGGTGACGCTGTCGGGAGGCTGCTTGCATCCGATGACTATGACTACGAAATCATTCACCTGATCGGTCACAGCGTCGGGTCGTTCGTCATCCACGGCATCTGCAGAAGCTATGTTGCAAACGCTTCCGAACCCGCACGACTGCACCTGACGTTTCTGGATCCGTTCACGGGAAACGGCTTTTTCGACTGGACATACGGCCGGAGAAACTTCGGCATGCACGCAGATTTTACAGAGGCCTATATCAACACAGATGACCCGGTCCCCTCAACAAATGTCTATCTTCCCAATGCATACAATGTCGATCTTACGGACAGCCCCATGAAAAACCTCAGTGGTTCAGCAGCCCACTGGTGGCCGGTAATTTTTTATGCACTGTCGATCGAGAATCCGGAAATTCCGTACGGTTATCGTTTTTCACCGGGGGCGACCGGTCCTGAATCGACCGTGTCGCACGGGCAGTTCCCGCGGGGAGACGTTGCGCGTATAGATTGAAAATCACAACGGTCTATTCCCACTCGATCGTGCTGGGCGGCTTGGATGAAATGTCGTAGACGACGCGGTTGACGCCTTTTACTTCATTGATGATGCGGTTGGATATTTTTCCGAGAAGGTCGTAGGGAACGTTGACCCAGTCAGCGGTCATGCCGTCGCGGCTTTCAACACAGCGCAGGGCAATGACCTTTTCATAGGTCCTTTCATCGCCCATTACCCCGACGGTTTTGATCGGCAGCAGTACGGCGAACGACTGCCACACCTCCCGGTACAGACCGGCCTGCTTGAATTCATCCAGTATTATTGCGTCCGACTCGCGAAGCAGCTCAAGATCGACGGAATTGACTGAACCGAGAATACGGATTGCAAGACCGGGACCGGGGAAGGGCTGTCGGTGTATGAAATCGTCCGGTATTCCGAGATTTTTACCGATTTCCCGCACTTCGTCCTTGAACAGTTCTCGGAAGGGTTCGAGCAGCTGTAAATTCATTTTTTCCGGCAGGCCGCCGACATTGTGATGGCTTTTAATGGTTGCCGAGGGGCCCTTGAACGAAACACTTTCTATGACATCGGGATACAGCGTACCCTGAGCGAGAAAATCTATTGTGCCGAGCTTGCGGGCCTCTTCCTCAAACACGCTGATAAATTCATTGCCGATAATTTTACGCTTCTGCTCGGGGTCGGAAACATCCTGCAGGCGTGCAAGAAACCTTTCCGACGCATCCACCGCGATCAGGTTGATATGAAATGAATCCTTCAGAAGGCCTGATACGGTTTTGAATTCGTTTTTTCTGAGAACGCCGTTGTCCACGAAAATGCTTGTGAGCTGCCTGCCGATCGCCTTGTCTATCAGCACAGCGGCAACGGTCGAGTCGACACCGCCGCTGCAGCCGCAGATAACTTTACTGGTGCCGACGCGGTCACGTATTTCGCTGACGGACGTCCGGATAAAAGATTCCATGGTCCAGGTCGGTCTGCATCCGCATATTTTAAATATAAAATTGTCAAGAATACGGCGCCCCCGGGGCGTGTGCACGACTTCTGGATGAAACTGAACCCCGTACAGCCTGCGTTCGCGGTTGCGGACTGCAGCGTGCGTGCAGTTTGAACTGTGGCCGATGGTTTCGAATCCGTCTGGAAGTCGTGCGACCCGGTCGCCGTGGCTCATCCAGACCTGTATGCCTGCGCCGCATGGTAAGCCGGCAAACAGGTCATCGGCGTCATCGACAATAAGATCCGCTTTTCCGTACTCGCGCCTGTTGTATGGCTCAACAGTGCCGTCAAGCACATGGCAGGTCAGCTGCATGCCGTAGCAAATCCCCAGTACAGGAATACCGGCGTCGAACAGCTCAGCGGATATGTGCGGCGCACCATCATCATACACGCTGGCCGGACCGCCTGAGAGGATGATGCCGTCGGGCCGGAATGATGTAAGTTTATCAAGAGAAGCGGTGCAGGGGTGTATCTCGGAATACACATTACTTTCCCTGACGCGGCGTGCTATGAGCTGCGTGTACTGGGATCCGAAGTCGATAATAAGGATTTTGTCCTGCGGGGAAGTCATAGAAACTATTCGAGCTGATAATTTGGTGCTTCTTTGGTAATTATTATGTTGTGGACGTGGCTTTCCTTGAGACCGGAGCTGGTAATTTTTATAAAGCGGGCATCGGTTCTCAGCTGCTCGATCCCAGCACAGCCGACGTATCCCATGCCGGAGCGCAATCCGCCGATGAGCTGGTAAATATTTGATGAGAGACTGCCCCGATAGGGAATGCGGCCTTCGATACCCTCCGGTACGAGTTTCGAGAGTTCTTCGACTTCATTCTGAAAATATCTGTCTTTGGAGCCCTGCTTCATCGACTCCATGGAGCCCATACCGCGATAGACTTTATAGGTTCTGCCCTGAAACAGCACCGTTTCTCCGGGGCTCTCATCCGTGCCGGCAAAAAGGTTACCGATCATGACGGAGTGCGCACCCGAGGCTATGGCCTTGGTAATATCGCCCGAATACTTGATACCGCCGTCGGCGATAAGCGGAATATCGTGTTTGTCGGCAATTTTCCGGCATGTCATGATAGCCGTAATCTGCGGAACGCCGACACCGGCGACAATGCGGGTTGTGCAAATCGACCCGGGCCCGATACCGACCTTTATCGCATCGCAGCCGGCCTTGATAAGCGCTTCGGCAGCCTCGGCGGTTGCGATATTGCCCGCGATAAGCTCACAGTTTTTGAAATTGCGCTTCGTGTCGCGGACAGCATCCAGAACCGACTGCGTGTGGGCATGTGCGGTGTCGATCACAATGACGTCGGCGCCTGCCGAAATGATCGCCTCGGTGCGCTCTTCGCGGTCGGGCCCGATTCCTATTGCAGCGCCGACTCTGAGGCTGCCGAGCGCGTCTTTGCATGCATACGGGTACTTTTCAGCCTTTTCGATATCCTTGACCGTGATAAGACCGGTAAGCATGTTTTTGTCGTCGACGACAAGGAGCTTTTCAATACGGTTTTTATGAAGTATTTTTTTTGATTCTTCAACGGTTATGCCGGGCGAAGCGGTAATGAGATTGTCTCTTGTCATCACCTCCGAAATCTTTTTATCATAATCGGTCTCGAACCGGAGGTCACGATTGGTAAGTATGCCGACAAGCTTTCCCTCCTTGACGACCGGGAAGCCTGAAATCTGATTCATTTGCATGATGGTGAGTGCATCACGGATTTTTTGATCAGGGTCCACCGTAATGGGGTTTACGATCATGCCGCTTTCCGACTTTTTTACTTTTGTTACTTCAAGCCTCTGGCTTTCTATGGATAAATTTTTATGAATGATTCCTATACCGCCTTCTCTGGCCATCGCTATCGCAGTGGCCGATTCGGTAACGGTGTCCATAGCCGAACTTAACAGGGGAATGCCGAGGCGGATTGAGCGGGTCAGTCGCGTGGATATATCGATATCATTCGGCAGAACCGACGACTCACGCGGTATCAGCAGTACGTCATCGAAGGTAAGGCTGGAGGAAATGCGTTCATCGCTCATGGTGGCACCTCATAGAGTACTGATCGTATTAACGGAAAAAGCTACACAAATTACCCGACAGTGTCAAGCAGTAAGACATTCCCAAAATCCACCGCCTCATTTCACAGGCGCACTATTTGCAAGCCACCGGAGTTG
>CAZFIB010000103.1:0-13650 GCA_964518865.1 uncultured Thermodesulfobacteriota bacterium | reverse complement strand
ATCCGAAAGGATACACCGCTTTTTCTCTCAAACACAACTTTCAGTTATAACTCCGCTGCCGATCTGCAACAAGCCCCTTATGGAGTATCAGATAGAAATGATGAAAGACGTCGGCATTGAGGATATCGTCATCGTTATCGGGCACTACGGATTCGATGTTGTGCGGATCATGGGAAACGGCGAGCGGTTCGGGGTCAAAATCCACTATGTCGACCAGGGGGAAACGCTCGGTATTGCCCATGCTCTCGGCAAGCTTGAAAACATGATCGACCGGCCCTTTCTTTTGTTTCTCGGCGATATCTTCTTTATTACCCAGAGTCTGCGGCCCATGGTCGAGGCGTTCCGCAACGAAAACATCCACGGCGTTCTGGCAACCAAAGTCGAGCCCGACATTGAGGCCATCAAGCGGAATTTTTCGGTGCTGATGGATGCCGACGGTTTTGTCAGACGCGTAATCGAAAAGCCGCGTCATCCGGTCAACAATCTCAAGGGATGCGGCTTGTATCTGTTCGACCTGCATATATTCGATGCCGTACGACGAACCCCCCGAACCGCATCTCGTGATGAGTACGAAATAACAGACTCCATACAGATACTGATCGACGACGGATTCAAGGTCAAAAGCATGAACCTAATTGAGGACGATCTGAACCTCACCTACCCTGAAGACCTTCTGATGATCAACCTTGCAGAACTCAAACGAAGAAACTCGGACAGGCTTGTCGGCTTCGGAACGAGCATTTCACAGGACCTCATTCATAATGCCGTTGTGGGAGACAACGTTTCCTGCACCGGAGATATACCAATTAAAAATTCAGTAATATTTTCGGGGACAACCATCAGCTCAACCGAGCCTATAGAAAATACCATCATTACTCCCGAGCAGCATATCTATTGTTACCAGTCGTACCTTGGCACTGATACTGCTTTGCCATCCTCATAGAACACAGCTTACTGGTTTTATGCTACCTGCCAGCTATGGATTGAGCTGTCTGCAATGACGGGTATCCGTACCTGCTCTCAAATTACATGTATATATATGTTCATTGCATGAATAACTCCGTGTCACGGGTTTACCCGCCCGCAGTTTCATACCGTTTAGTAATAATAAAAATACGTACAACTTCTTAACAAAAGCTTAAAAAAATCCTTGCTGCAGCAAAGATTTTTTTAATAAATTATGTTATATTATTAAAGCAGCCATATGAAAGCAAAACATTGATATAAAAATAACTATTTTATTATGTTGATTGACAGGTATTTATAATTTTCTAATTATCTCTTTCACTCCTTAAAATGCAATGAAATCAGACACCAAACGGCATTTAAGGCCTGTGCTTGTTTCGCTTCTGATGTATGTCGTTTTATTTGTGGTGGTTCAAGGTTACTTCAACCGCGGCATGAGCATTGCCGCCCTCATTCCGGTTGCCGCTGTTGCCTGGCACTTCGGCCTGGCTGCAGGGATTGCCGCAGGCCTTCTGAGCCTTCCTCTCAACATCCTTATGTACATCGTGCTCGATGTTGACTGGGGGGAGCGTCTGTTTGTCTCCGGGGCCGGTATTCAGGGCACCCTCGGGCTGATCTTTATCGGCGCCATGGTCGGCAGAATGAGCAGCCTGAGCTCGCAGCTCAGGGCCCACAGAAACAACCTGTCCGACATGGTCAGAGAGCAGACGGAAAAATTAACTGCCGCCAACCAGGACCTGCGGGCCCGCGAGCAGGAGCTGCGCGCCGTCAATATACAGCTCAGCGCCGCCAATCAGCAGCTCATTGCCGGCGAGCATGACCTTCGGCAGTCAAACGAGTATCTCGACAACATTTTCAGAGCAACCGGTGACGGTATCATGGTAACCGATATGCGGGGGACCATCACCACGGCCAACAACTCACTGGAAAACATGCTGGGCTACGCTGAGGGCGAGCTGGTCGGAAAAACAAACAGCAACCTCATCGCTCTTGATGATGCAGACAAAAAAAGCAGGGGCCTGCAAATCGACCGCGAGCTTTTTGAAAAAGGTTTTGTCGCAAATCAGGAAGCTGAATTCATCAAAAAAGACGGGGGCAGGCTGTCGGTTGAAATCAGTCTCAGGATGCTGCGCAATCAGGCAGGGGCGCAGACCGGAACCGTGGCCGTTATCAGGGACATCAGCGAGCGCAAGCAGGCGGAGGACGAAGTCAGAAACGCCCGGGATTTTATGGAGCGGGTTATCGATAGTTCCCTTGACTGCATCGTTATCGGTGATACGACCGGGCATATTATACGCGTCAACAGAGCCTTTATAGACCTGCTGGGATATCCTGAAAAAGACGTGCTCGGCAAAACCCCGGCCTTTTTTGCCCTCATGGATACCGGCACCTACGAAACCTCTACCGGTGAGCAGGCTGTCATCACCGAGCAGTATCTTGAAAGCGCCCAAGCCATGATCGAGCGGCTTTTTGAAACAGGAAAGATAAAAAACTGGCAAATCTTTCTCAAGCGCCGGGACGGCCTCCTTATACCGGCCGAGCTCAATATCGTGTTTATCCACAACACCAGAGGCGAGCAAATCGGGTCCATGGCTGTATTCTGCGACATTACCGACAGGAAAAAAACCGATGCCGAGCGCATCCGCCTCAGTTCGGCAGTCGAGCAGGCTTGCGAGCTGATCGTCATTATGGATTCAGGCGGTACCATTCAATACGTAAATCCCGCCGTTACAAAAACTCTGGGACATCCGCCGGAAGACAGCCTGGGAACAAACCCGTTTTACACGAAAAACGAGAACATGGATCAGCGTCTGTACAGAGAAATCTGGGATACTATCAGCAGCGGCAATGTGTGGACCGGGCAGGTTACCTTCAAGGCCCGGAACGGCCAGACCATCGAAACCGAAACCACGACAACCCCCATTCGCGACCGCACCGGCTCTATTTCAGGCTATGTATCCATTGCGCGCGATGTGACCAGAGAAAACCGGCTCGAGCAGCAGCTCAGACAGTCTCAGAAAATGGAGGCAATCGGCACCCTTGCCGGCGGCATAGCGCATGACTTCAATAATATTCTTACCGCCATTATCGGCTACACCGAAATGAACCTCTATGAACTGCGGCCCGGATCCAAGGCCCGCTATAATTCCGAGCAGGTGTTCGGCGCTGCTCAGCGTGCCAGAGACCTGATCAAACAGATTCTTACCTTCAGCCGCCAGGCCGAGCAGCAGAAGCGACCGGTGCAGCTCAAAACGGTTTTAGATGAATCCGTCAAACTGCTGCGTGCAAGCATTCCCTCAACCATAGCGATCACAACATCGTTTGAGACAAGCGCGCTTATTATGGCCGATACCACCCAGATCCATCAGGTGGTCCTGAACCTGTGCAGCAATGCCTCACAGGCAATGAGCGGAGACAGCGGAAAAATAACCATACGGCATGACGAGCAGCGCCTGGACACCGATGAAACTTACGAACAGTGCGGCATTCCGGCGGGCTCCTACGTTCGGCTTACCATCAGCGATACGGGAAGCGGCATCGACCCTTCAATCATAGACCGGATTTTCGAGCCGTTTTATACAACAAAAGACCCGGGCGCCGGTACGGGCATGGGCCTTTCCGTTGTGCACGGTATCATAAAGGCCCATGATGGTGCCGTGTCGGTCAGCAGCATTCCCGGCAGAGGAAGTACCTTTACGCTTTATTTCCCGCGCATTGATGAGAAGGCCGCCGAGAAAGACGATGAACCCAATCTCCTGCAGCAGGGCAGCGGATCCGTCCTTTTTGTGGATGATGAGGAAACACTGGTCGAACTCGGCAAACTTCTCATCGAATCGCTCGGTTACCGGGTCACGGCAGTCAAAAACAGCACAGAGGCCTTTAAGATTTTCAGTGCCGATCCCGATGCATTCGACCTTGTAATCACGGATTACACCATGCCGGGAATGACAGGCTATGATCTTGCGAAAAAAATTCTTGCCCTGCGGCATAAAATACCCATAATACTGTGTACGGGATTCAGTGAATCGATATCAGAAGAAAAAGCCAAGGCTGCAGGAATACGTGAATTCATCATGAAGCCCTTTACACTTGAGCAGATTGCCGGCTCGATCCACTCGGCTGTTTCCCGCGCCGGGACCCGCTCTGCATCAGCCGCCGCACAGTAGTGCTGGATCCGTCTCTGCCGCCGAAGCAGCGGATGCTTGCCGATTGCCATCCCCGTACCGTATAATGAAATTCGTTCTTGAACATTCCGATGTCCGAACAGGCGCCCGCGCCGGCCGCATTCTGCTGCCGCACGGCGAGATCGAAACACCGGTATTCATGCCGGTAGGAACCCAGGGCGCCGTCAAGGGGCTGACCACACGCGACCTTGAGGACCTCGGCGCGCAAATCGTTCTGGGCAACACCTACCATCTGTTTCTGCGGCCCGGCGGCGCTGTCATAGGCAAAGCAGGCGGACTGCACGAATTCAGCGGCTGGCGGCGCTGCATCCTTTCCGACTCCGGCGGCTACCAGGTATATTCACTGGCGCGTCTTCGCCGCGTCGACGATGAGGGCGTTACCTTTCAATCCCACATCGACGGCACGACATTTACCTTTACCCCCGAGCGAGTCGTCAAAATCCAGGAGGAGCTGGGCGTCGATATTATGATGCAGCTCGACGAGTGCCCGCCCGGACATGCATCCAGAAAAGAGATAAACCGTGCCGTTGATCGAAGCATCCTTTGGGCGCATCGCTCACGTGATGCCTGGCGACAAAACAGCGCATCGCTGTTCGGAATCGTTCAGGGCGGACTGCACATTGACCTCAGAAACAAAAGTGCCGAGAAACTCATGGAGCTTGATTTGCCCGGATATGCGCTCGGCGGCTTTTCGGTGGGAGAGGACTTGCAGGAAGCCCGCCCGGTTATCGAGGCAGCTGCTGAAATGCTGCCCCGGGACAAGCCCCGCTACCTGATGGGTATCGGCTTTCCCGAGGACATCGTGCGGGCAGTGGGTGCGGGCCTTGATATGTTCGACTGCGTACTGCCCACCCGCTGCGCCCGGACCGGCATGTGTTTTTATTCCGAAGGACGGTTACGCATTAAAAATGCCTGCTATCGTGACGATATGACACCGATCGATCCCGCCTGCACGTGTTATACCTGCCGGCATTTTTCGCGTGCCTACATCCGCCACCTTTTCACGGCCGATGAAATAACAGCCATAATTCTGATGACGATTCACAACCTGCATTTTTATCTTGACCTGTGCCGCCGCATGCGGGAAGCTATTCTTGATGATGTATTCCTGGATTTTTCGAACAACTTTTTCAAATCTCTTGTAAATCTTTAATCCGGGGAGCGGTCATGCGAAAAAAAGCCCTTTGCTGCTGTATCATGCTGCTTCTGTTTCCCTGCAACTGCCGGGCATTCAAGCCGGGTGACATCGCCGAAAAACTCGATGAGCTCGGGCTGACCGGGTCTGTTGAGGATTTCACCGGCATCAGCCTCGAAAACCTCAGCTCATTTCTGAACTGGGATAAAATCAACATGTCGCTGTCCGCCGACATGCACAACACCACCGACATGCTCGGCCGCAAAGCACTGGTAACGGCGCGTGTTCAGAAGCTCGGCCTGCGCGGCATCAGGATCGATGCCCGATCCGATGTGCATGTGCCGCGTGCCGATAAGCCGATCAGGCTGAGCGGATTTCATATGCTCAGGTTCCCGCTGAAAGACAGGGCCTATCTGGTGCTGCCTGCCAGGAAAACCTACATGAAGCTTGATCCCGAGCGCAGCCGCGAGCTGATGGGTGAGCTGTGGGAGGAGCTTAACGAAAACAAGGCCGAAATCGACAAGCGCGAGATTCTCGGCGAGGAGTCTCTGCAGGGCTATCTGTGCAAGAAGGCCCGAATTCTTATGACCCTGCACAACGGAACCAAAGTGGACAGCCTGGCCTGGCTTGCCGAAGACCTGAAGGGGTTTCCGCTGAAAATCGTTGCCGACTACACAACGCCGCAGGGCCTGACCGGCAGCAACACGACCGTGTTCTCCAATATTGAAAAAATCGAGCCTGATGAAGGCCTGTTTGAAATCCCGGAGGGCTACCGCCGCTGCGAGAATTTCGTACAATTGCTTTCCGGTGGCAAAATAGGTTCCCGCCTGAACAAGCCGAAGAAAAAGGGTAAACTTTTCAGAAAGTAATATTTTTTATTTTCTTCAGCAGGCCTCTCAAACGGCCGCAGCGTGCAGTGGCAGGCACATCCCCTTTCAGCGGCCGCCTGCCGGTATCAACCTCGATGCCCTCACGCCGGCACAGATCAAGCGCTTCCGGCACCCAGCAGCCGCGCTCAACAGCACTGCACAGGTAGGGCAGCGGAGCGTCAAGGGTTCCATCGGACAGATAGCGGCGGGTGACGCTGAAAAACGGCTTGTCGATATCTGCGGCACGCTTCGTGCCCTTCATCTCCATATCCCAGCCGCTTTCACCATCTGTAATCAGCGCCTGCAGAATTTCCCGGTTCCAGATAGCCGCCTGTAGCGATACGCGGTACTCGGCATGTTGCGATATGCGCCCGAGGCCCCGCGCTTCATCCAGGTCTTCATCAGGGCCCGGGCAGGGATAGATGCGCACGCAGGCGGCCCCCTCTTGCAGGGCATGTTCGGCGAGGGCAATGATACGTGCCGTGTCAGCCTGCCGGGTTAAAAAATAGTCCTCCTGCAGGTACAGCACAAGGGGCGTTGCAATCTGCTCGAGGGCCCTGCGCATATTCGTTGCCCAGCCCCGGTCGCGTCCTGCGCGAATCGTTTGTATGCGGATGTCATCGTAGCTGCAGCGGTTGGCGGTCAGATAGATACGAAACGGACAGTCGCTCCAGTACCGAAAAAACAGAGTAAAAAAGGGGTGCCACACATCGCGAAACCCGTCGCACGATGATACGATGATAGAGCATATATCCTTCGTATCCAAAGCACATTTTTTTATCTGCACAGTCACCGACCTTCTGCGTGAACATCAGAGCATATGGCGCTGAAAGCAGCCTGTTTTATGAAGCCCTGCGTGGCGGCGCTCCGGCATACAGTTTATCAAGCAGCCACGTTATAAAAATCGCGTAAAACAACATCATAAACGCCATTGCAGGCACCATATACCTCAATATTGAAAGTACGAGTATCGTCATTAGCCACTTTGCAACTATTATAGAAAGAAAAAAGGGGAAATACAGGATCTGCTTTCTATTCCTTTTAAAACTTAGGCATATGCCAAAAACCGAAGGTAGAATATAAAAAAGCTGAACAACCAATATCAACGATTCATGCCACATTTCATCGGTTCCATACCATGCACGAAGTGATTTGATAAAATAAAGCTTTATGAGTGGCGCAGGATTATGAATCAGCTGATTTGCTAAAAAAACCAGCAAATCTCCTGTCGACTCTAAAGAATTATTTCCTTTTATGCTTGCCATCAATTGTAAAACATCATCCGGAACTGATACCCTGTCACCGCCAGCTCCCGGTTTTATCGCAAACGTTAGGCCGTCCATAATGCTCGGCAGCCCTCCAGTGCTGGCAGGAATAATGCTTCCAGTCTCTCGGTAAGCATAGTATTCCCAAGGTACCATCACCATTGCAAATCCGATGCAGATAAAAACAGTGGAAATTATTTTGCACTTTATTTGTTCTCTGAAAAACAATTTGAAAAAAACAAAAAGCGGAGTTAAAAACAATCCGGCAGGACGAATTAATACAGCAATACCACAAAAAAACCCGCTCAAGAAAGATAGCAAGTAGCAATATCTCGAACGCGAAAGACAGAAACAAAAAACACTGGTTATAAAAAACAAAAAGTACGGTATTTCCGGGTTCGGCTGCTTTATCAGCCACAAGTAAAAAGGATAGGAGATCCATAGACACGACGCAATAAAGGCGATCCGAAAACCGAAAAACACTTTAATACATAGATACAGAAGCACGGAAGAAAGAATGGTTGCTAGAATATTAAAATACTCCACAGCTTTCAGTTGTTTTATTTCCAGGTAATCTGAAAATTTATAGATTATTGACAGTATGTATGGAAAACCGGGCGGATACCTGACTGCTGCTTTGTCCTCGCTGAGCACACACCCCATGCCGGCTTTGATGTTTTCCGCGACAGGCTTGTAGTATGTTTTATAATCATAAGATTGATTTCTTTTTTCAGCATCCGACATAGCAGCAATAAATATGACTTGAATAATCAATGATGATAATGAAAGAAACAAAACTACAGCTCCAGTTTTTTTCAGCACCTGCTTGCAAATGCTCATAAAAAGACTCCCCCGGGCATATTATGCTTCATGGAAATAAAACCTTGGATGTAACTCAACGCAGTTTGATCTGCAACTGAGCAGACAGCCAGCCCAGTCGGCGAACCTGCGGCAGACAGCGTTCATACAGCGCATTTTCGATATGCGGGTATCTGTTTTTATCGCGCGCCGTCACGGCCCGCAGCGTTTCCAGCAGCAACGCGCACAGCACCCTGCCGGCATCGCGCAGAACGATCGCGAAGCGGCTTTCGAGAGCACCCTGCCCGGGGCCCAGGAACCTGAACGAGTAGCCGCCGGCTATGAAGTTGTGTTTTACGCTCCAGCGCAGCGACATTCGCTGCGGCTTGACCAGATGAAGCACGGCAAGCTCCGGTTCATAATAAACGGTCTCATCGGGAAAGTCCGTACCGAGGCGCTTGAGCACAGCCGTCTCCTCACCGTAGCCGAGCTGCGACCCCTTCATGCCCAGCGACTCGTCAAACCCTCCCATGCGCTCAAGCACCTCGCGCCTGAAAAATATATTGCCGCCGCTCAGGCCCGGGCCCTCGATGTGCTTTGCCGTATCACCGAGCCCCTGGGAGGCATAGGCGTCTCTGAACCACCTCGGCTTCGGGCGGATGTAGCGCGGATAGTAGGGTCCGCCGAAGGCCGCCGGCCTCCAGCGGCTGACTACACGGAATGCCGTTGTCAGCCACGAGGGGGGCGCAACCGCATCGTCGTCGATAAATGCCACATAATCGCTGTGTGCCTCATGCAGGCCCCTGTTGCGCGCGCACGACAGGCCCTGACGCGGCTCGAAGACATAGCGCACATTGCCGTATCGCATGAACGACTGCGCGGTGTCCTTCGTGCTATCGGTTGAATTGTTGTCGACAACAAGCACCTCGTAACGGGATTGATCACAGTCCTGGCTGCAAAGGCTTTCCAGGGTATCGCGAAGCAGGTCGGCACGGTTGTAGGTGCATACGACAACTGAAACGTCAGGGCTCATAGTTCTCCCAGTGGCGGCTGTGTGTGCGCCACCAGTACGTTATAGAATACTCTTTGTCCCTTTTGCAAACACAAACACCGCTGCTGCCGGCCGCAGGAGGTTTTTCTTGACAGCGGTCACCTTATAATAAATGCTATCCGACAGACAGTAATAATATAATAGAGTGCATAGACAATGAGAGCAGATTCTTCACGCAATCAAAACGCAGGCACCGCCGCTATACTGCTGCCTGCTGTCCTGCTGTGCGCTTTCGGCCTGCGCGTATGGGGTATCTCCTACGGCCTGCCCGACATGAGCCACGGCGATGAAACCGAAGTGGTGAACCATGCCGTGAGATTTGGAAACGGCGACCTCAACCCCCACCGCTTCCAGTACGGCTCGCTCATGCAGTACCTGCTGTTTGTTTTGTATGGGGTGTATTTCATTGTATGTTTTGCCGCGGGACAGCTTTCCTCGGTTCGCCAATTCGCTGTTGAATTTATTCGTGACCCAACGGTATTTTATCTGATCGCCCGCACCGTGTCAGCGCTTTTCGGAACCGCAACAGTATATCTTGTATACCGCATCGGCAGGCAGGTCCGCAGTCCGGAAGCAGGCCTGTACGCCGCCCTGTTTCTCGCGGTCTGCTTTCAGCATGTCGTTCACTCCCACTACTGCACGGTCGACATCACCATGACCTTTTTTTTTACGCTTGCAGTGTATTTCGCCCTACGGCTTTTTGAAAGCGCCGGCATACTCGACTACTGCGCAGCCGGTCTGGCGGTCGGGCTGGCGGTCGCGACAAAATTCGACGGTGTTTTTGCCGTTTCCGCGCTTGTGTGTGCTCATTTCTTCCGGGGTGGAAACGAAGACATCCCCGCTAAAATACTCTCCCCGAAGTTGTGGCTTGCAGGCGCCTGCGTTCCGATCGGACATTTTCTTGCGTGCCCGTTTTTTTATATCGAGATCGATGCGGCGCTGCGGGAGGCTTTCGAACTCCGGAAAATGCACACGTTTGAAGGCTTCAACCTTGCAGTATATATACGCCGCCTGGCAGCCGATTACGTCGGGATACCGCTGGGTGCGCTGTGTGTCGGCGGCCTGCTGCTGGGTGCCGCGACGCGGTCCAAAAAGCTGGCAACGATTATCATCACTGCCGCTGCTGTTCTGTGTTTCAAATCGATGCATCGCTATGTCGAGTCGAAATACATCCTGCATTCCCTGCCCCTGCTTGCCGTATGCGGGGCAGCGCTGTTTTCGCTTGTTTGCGAGCGGCTGAAACCGGCCTTTGCCGCTGTTGCCTGTATGCTTCTGATCGCACATCCTCTGTACTGTTCAGTCGACTGGGCTGTCGCCCGTTCCCGGCAAAGCATCGATCTGCAGGCCCGGCAGTGGATAGAGGAGCACATTCCTGCCGGTTCCAGAATTCTGCTCGACAACATCGGCAACAAGGGACCCAAGCTCGCCAACAATCCGGCAAACATCGAGCGTCAGCTGCAGCGCGCCCGCAGACACGGACTCATGAAGGCCGAACACCTTGAGCTGCAGCTGGAAATACAGCCGGATATTTCCTACGATCTGGTGTATGTGTATGAGCCGGGAGGCTTTCGTGATGACGACTTCCGCCGCTACCTGCTCTGGCAGGACCTCGAAAAACTCGGCATGCCGCCTGAGTTCTACCGTGAAAAAGAATTCGATTTTATCGTTATTACGGAACGGTATTATTCGCTTCCCTGGAACGGATTCAGGCTTGTTCGCGAGTTCCATCAGGACGGCCGCGGCGTACGTATTTACCGGGTTGAGTAGGCAGCTACCCTGATTGTTTTCGTGAGCTGCCTGTTTGCCTTGAACGGTGCGCCCTCGATCCCTCCGGTTTGATCCACCGTTTTTTTACATTGCGCTTCCGGACAAGTTCTTATAGCCTGATGGTGCAGACGTATGCTGCACAGCAGTCATTCACTTCTTACGGGAATATCTTATGAGCACTGAACCGAATAAAATTATTTACTCCATGATACGGGTCGCCAAGCATCACGGCAGCAGGCAGGTACTGAAAGATATTTCGCTGTCGTATTTCTACGGCGCTAAAATAGGCGTTCTCGGGCTGAACGGCGCCGGGAAAAGCACGCTGCTGCGCATTATGGCCGGTATCGACACCGAGTTCGAGGGCGAGGCGCTGCTCTCCGAGGGGTACAGCGTCGGCTTTCTCGAGCAGGAGCCGATACTTGACGATGAAAAAACGGTCCGGCAGGTAGTCGAGGAAGGCGTGCAGACACTCGTCGATCTGCTGGCGGAATACAACCGCATCAACGAGAGTTTTGCCGAGCCGATGTCGGATGATGAAATGAGCAGGCTGCTCGAACGCCAGGGCAGCGTGCAGGAGAAACTCGACCGGCTCGATGCCTGGGACCTTGATGCACGGCTCGAAATGGCCATGGATGCTTTGCGCTGCCCGCCCGGTGATACGGCGGTAAGCGTGCTGTCGGGAGGAGAGCGCCGCCGCGTGGCACTGTGCCGCCTCCTGCTTCAAAAACCCGACATACTGCTGCTGGACGAACCCACTAATCATCTTGATGCCGAAACCGTGTCGTGGCTCGAGCAGCACCTGCAGCGCTACGAGGGCACGGTCATTGCAGTCACGCACGACCGCTATTTTCTCGACAATGTCGCCGGATGGATACTCGAGCTTGACCGCGGGCAGGGCATTCCCTGGAAGGGAAACTATTCATCCTGGCTTGAGCAGAAACAGAACCGCCTTGCCCGGGAGGAAAAGCAGGAGACCCGGCGCCGCAAAACACTCGAGCGGGAGCTTGAGTGGATCAGAATGACCCCCAGGGGCCGTCATACGAAATCGCAGGCACGCATCAATTCCTATGAACGCCTTCTGTCGCAGGAAAGTGAAACTCGCTCGCATGATCTGGAAATCTTCATTCCGCCGGGACCCAGGCTGGGCGACATCGTTATACAGGCGGTGGGCCTCACCAAGGCATACGGCGAAAACCTGCTCTATGACGATCTTTCCTTATCCCTGCCCCCCGGCGGCATCGTCGGTGTCATCGGCCCCAACGGGGCGGGCAAAACCACCCTCTTCCGCCTTATCACCGGCGCAGAGCAGCCGGACCGGGGCACACTGCAGATCGGCGATACCGTCAAGCTTGCCTGTGTCGACCAGAGCCGTGACGTGCTCGATCCGGACAAAACGATCTGGGAAATGATTTCCGACGGACAGGATACGATCAGCCTGGGTGCGCGCGATGTCAACTCGCGGGCCTATGTTGCACGCTTCAAATTTACCGGTACCGATCAGCAGAAAAAAGTCGGTGAGCTGTCGGGCGGTGAGCGCAATCGCGTGCATCTCGCCCGCATGCTCAAGCAGGGCGCCAATGTTCTTCTGCTTGATGAGCCCACCAATGACCTTGATGTCAACACAATGCGGGCCCTGGAAGAAGCTCTTGAAAATTTCGCCGGATGCGCGGTCGTTATCAGCCACGACCGCTGGTTTCTCGACCGCATTGCCACCCATATTCTGGCATTTGAAGGTGACAGCCGGGCGGTCTGGTTTTCAGGCAATTATTCCGAGTATGAAGCTGACCGCAGAAAGCGCCTTGGTGCCGCCGCAGACCAGCCTCACCGCATCAAATACCGGCACCTGACGCGGGAATAATCCCACAGCACAACACCGGACCGCTGTATGAAAAGGATCGGGTAGGAGGAGGGGTCGCCCCCTCCGACCTCCCACACCACCGTACGTACGGATCACGTATACGGCGGTTCACAAACCGCGTTGAAACACGAGAAACTGATCAAACAGTGAAAAGAGACCGATCTGGTCAAAGTAACGCTTAGGAAAAGCCAAGTTCATGTGAGAGGCCCCGGCATTCCACCAGGGGCCTTTTCCATTTCCGGCACATTCCCAGGCATGGGGCTCTTTCAGCCCCCTGCTCACCAAACGCTTGTATCGGGTATAGGTCCGCTTCCACTGCCGCCACAGCAGGCATCTCATCTTTCGACGGATCCAGCTGTCCAGTTCAGCAAACACGCCCTTGACCTCGCTGAGCTGAAAATACTGCATCCAGCCCCGAAGCAGCGGCTTGAGTTGTTCGGCAAACTGAGCAATGTTGCGCCCTCTGCCCTGCCGAAAGGCCACTTTGAGCTTAGACCTAAGACGGGTCACCGATTCCCGGGACACCCGTATCCGGGGCCGTTTATCCCAGGTCAGGCTGTAGCCTAAAAATACCCTCGTCCATGGTCTGTCTACCGCGCTCTTCTGATCGTTCACTTGCAGCTTCAGGCGCTTTCTAAGAAACCTGCGCAACCCTTCCAGCACCCGTTGTCCGGCTTTGCGCGACCCAACATACACGTTGCGGTGAGTAGCCCGGGGGGATCTCACCCCCAGGCCCTCTCAGAACCGGACGTGAAC
>CAZFIB010000102.1:0-13862 GCA_964518865.1 uncultured Thermodesulfobacteriota bacterium | reverse complement strand
TGCAAACTACATCTTCAAGGCCCGTAAACGGTGGGTTTCACCCACCCTACTGCTGGCCCGGCATGACCACGAAAGCATAACTGCCGCTTTTATTCACACTTTCACAAAACGTTTCAAAAAAAAAGGCGGAGGCCGCAGGCGGCTCCGCCTTTGTAAAATACATCATCAGTACGGTTATTTCAATGATTCGGCCACAATCTCAGCGATATCCTTGACCTTTACTCGGTCGGCGGCCTTTTCGTCTTTTACACCGTCCTCAAACATCGTCATGCAGTAGGGACAGGCGACCGCTATGGTGGCAGGATCCTTCTTCAGAGCCTCCTGCGTGCGCTCAAGATATATCTTCTTGCCGGTCAGTTCCTCCATCCACATGCGTCCGCCGCCGGCACCGCAGCAGAAGCTCTTTTCCCCGCACCGCTCCATTTCAGCCGGTGCTCTACCGGTGCATGACTTCACAATGCTGCGGGGCTGCTCGTATATATCATTGTATCGGCCGAGATAGCACGAATCATGTATAACGGTCGTGCCGTCGGTTTTCGTATCGGGTTTGATCTTGCCCTGCTTGATGAGACTGTCGATAAGCTCGCTGTGATGAATAACTTCCAGTTCCGCTCCGAACTGCAGGTAATCGTTTTTAAGCGTTGTGAAACAGTGCGGGCAATAGGTGATGATTTTCTTTATACCGTATTTTTCGAAGACTTCGATATTTTCCCTGACCATTTTTTCGAAAACATACTCGTTTCCGAGCCGCCGCAATGAATCGCCGCAGCATTTTTCTTCGTTGCCGAGAACTCCCCATGACACGCCGGCGTCGTTGAGTATTTTTGTAAGAGCTACGGTAACCTGGCGCGCCCGCGAATCGAATGCACCGGCGCAGCCGACATACAAAAGATATTCAGCCTGCACACCGTCCGTCAGCATCGGTACGTTCAGGTCTTCAGCCCATTTCGAGCGATCCGTCGGTGCCATTCCCCACGGATTTGAGCGCTGCTCGGAATTTTCGAAGAAAGTGATCAGCTCCTCCGGAAACTCGGCCTTTTCCATAACGAGATGCTGACGCATCTTTACAAGCTTCGGTGCATGTTCGATGAACACCGGGCAGACCTGCATGCAGGCCCCGCACGTCGTACACGACCATATCGCCTCGGTCGATACGCTTTCATCGCTGCCGTTTATGAGCGGTACCGCCATCTCCGCGGCATCCGGAGCCGATGCCAGCATATCAGAGGGACGCGTGGCACGAAAGGTATCTCCGTTGCGAATGATATTCAGCTTACCCTCATGCACGACCTGCTTCGGATTGAGCGGCTTCTGCGTGTTATGTGCCGGACAGACCGCCTGGCATCTGCCGCACTCGGTACATGCCATAAAATCCAGCAGATCCTTCCATTTGAACTGCACCACCTTTGATACGCCGAAGACGTTGCCCTTTTTAAACTCAAGACGCGGAACGGTTGAAACAATCTTCGAGGATTTGAAAAAACAGGCCGGTATGGCGGTCAGTACATGCAGGTGCTTGCTGTACGGCAGATAGTTCAGGAAAAACAGCAGAACGAATGCATGGATCCACCAGCAAAAACGTGCCAGGCCATGAACGGCATCAGCGCTCATTCCTGCAACCAGCACCGACAGAGCGCTTGAGATCGGCATCCAGTCTGCCGCTTCAAGCTCACCGAGATGGGCCTCGCAGGCATTCATGCCGAAAAAAGCCACCATCAGTGTTACCACCAGGGCCAGAATGAAATATGCATCCGCAGTAGGATCGATATGCTCGGGCCTGAAAAACGTCCGCCGCATAAAAGCGACAACGCAGCAGCCGATAACCACCAGCGACATTATATCCGCAGCAAACATCAGCAGGCCGAACGGAATTTCACCAATAAACGACAGGCTGAATTTCGGAAAAATGCCGGCAACCAGAAACTCGAAATTCACGAAAGCCAGCACCATAAAGCCCCAGAACAGCAGGAAATGGTTGAAGCCGAATTTTTCGCTGATAACGCGCAGCTGGCCGAATCCGTATTTCAGCATGCTGCCGAATCGTTCCCAGAGATTATCGAAGCGGTTTTCCCAGCGGCCGAGACAGATGCGGGCCAGAATACGAAATACATTGAGCAGGAAGAAAAGCACTGCAAAAATGAACAGGGGTATGAACAGAACGTTTTCTATGACACTCAAGGCTGCTCCTTTCTTTGCTATGAGATTATGATTTACGCATTACTCAGCCGGTTTTGCATTGGACGCTTTGAGTTTTTCGATAAGCGACGGGATTATTTCAAATACGTCGCCGACAATGCCCAGGTGCGCAACCTCAAATATCGGTGCCGACTTGTCCTTGTTGATTGCAATAATAAAATCAGAATCCTGCATTCCCACGAGGTGCTGAATCGCTCCCGAAATGGCGCAGGCAATGTAGAGTTTCGGCCTGACCGTTTTGCCGGTCTGTCCGACCTGTCGCGGATGTTCTATCCATCCCTCGTCAAACGCGCATCGGGAACCCGAGACCTCACCGCCCAGCAGCTCTGCAAGCTCGAACAAATTATTGAAATTTTCCTTGCTCAGCATGCCGCGGCCCCCGGAAACGAGCACTTTTGCTCCGGCGATATTGACGCTCGATTCCGTTTTAGCGCGGATAATCTCCAGGACCTTTGTCGGAATGTCTGCATCGTTCATATCGAACTGCTCTTCGATAAGCTCGCCGTTGCTGCCTTTCTTATAGTCCGGTTTCGGCATGACATGCGGTCTGACGGATGCCATTTGCGGCCGGCGGGTTTCAGTGAGAATCGTAGCCATAATGTTTCCGCCGAAGGCGGGTCGCGTCTGCTCCAGAATGCGCATCTTCTTGTCGATGCTGAGCTGCGTACAGTCGGCGGTCAAACCGGTTTTCAAATCGGTCGCAACCGCTCCGGCAAGATCGCGCCCGAGACCGGTGGCGCCCATGAGTACAATTTCAGGCTTGTATTTATTGATAAGATCTACAGAGCCTTTCAGATATGATGTTGTCCGGTAATGCTTTAGTAAAGCATGATCCATGAAATATGCCTTGTCGGCGCCGTAGCAGAACGACTCTTCGGCCAGGTGCTTTATGTTTTCACCGAGCACGAACGTTGCCAGCTCTACGCCGAGGTCGTCTGCAAGCTCGCGACCCTTGCCGAGCAGCTCCCATGACACTTCATGGGCATGACCGTCGACCTGCTCGATGAATACCCAGACGCCCTTCCAGAGACTGATGTCCGACTCGGCACCGGTATCGTCTTTTTCCTCCTCGGGTTCGGTATCCGCTGCAGAGCCGCCCTCGGCTTCCAGCTCTTTCAGCAATGCCTCTTCCTCCGGGGTAAAGAATATCTCGAGTGCATCCGCCGGACACACCTTGATGCATTTTCTGCAGCCGATACATTTTTCAGTATTGATGATCGGCTCTTCCTTTTCATTCATGTCTACTGCATCGACCGGGCAGGACATCTGGCAGCGTGCCCCGCACGCAATGCACTTCCCCTCAATCAGCCGGGCTTTCCCGCGCGGTTTCTTTTTCTTTTTGGGTTTCTGCTCCATTTATCCTCCTCAGGCATGAATAATCAGTGAAAAATTTAATCGACCGAGATAAAATCCCACTCTTTAAGCTTTGTAAATGCGGTTGCGACCGCTTCACCGGCCTTGTCGCCTTCTCCAGCGATAACTTCACCTTTTTCACGTTCAGGTGCGAAAATCCTCCGCACCTGGGTGGGTGAACCCAGAAGACCGATCGAGTTCGGATCGAGCTTTAAAAAGGCGTTCGTCCATACCTCTATTCTGATATCATCGGCATCGAGACGACCGGGTACCGTGGGGTACCGGGGAGTATTGATTTCACGCTCAACGGTTATCAGGCACGGCATCTTCGACTCGACGACCTCATGATATCCTTCAAGCTTACGTCGAATCTTGATTGTTTTGTTGTCATGATTGACGGATATAATCTCATCTACCAGCGTCAGCTGGGGAATATCCATTCTTCGTGCAATACCGGGTCCGACCTGGGCGGTGTCCCCGTCGATCGTCTGCTTGCCGCATACAATTATGTCGACCGGCCGTTTCTCAGCTATTTTTTTGATCGCGTTGCCGAGAACCGTACTGGTGGCAAGGGTATCTGCGCCGCCGAAGGCCCGGTCGCTCAGAAGAATCGCTTCATCAACACCCTTGGAAACCGCAACCCGTAAAACACTTTCAGCCGCAGGCGGACCCATCGAAACTGCAGTTACATGGGCGCCGTATCTGTCTTTAAAACGGATCGCCTCTTCAACTGCATTTGTGTCAAAGGGATTTGTTATGAACGGGACCCCCTCGCGAACCAGCGTGTTGGTCTCCGGATCAATTTTGACCTGCGTCGTGTCCGGCACCATTTTGACACATACAACAACATGCATATATCTTCTCCTTACCGATAGGTTTTGGGGTGTATCAGTTATCCGGGTGCTGTCCGGGCAACCGATTATCCATAGCTAGTAACTAATATATCAGCACACTGCAGAACATACAGAAAACAGACCCGACGCACTGTGCGGACTTTCTCAACCATAACGGCATAAAAATAAATATAAAAGGAAAAATGGATGGTTGCAGACAATACCGGGAATACTACGCTGCTCTGTACCAGTCTCTGCTTCAGGTCCTCCTGTCCTGCATCATGCACAAAAACCTTCTTAGCGCACCAGCATAAAAAAGAAACAAACGTACATACGTATTAAAGATTTTATTTAATATCATGTTAAGCAATGTAAAGCAAGTTTTTTACGCCGCGGGACAGCAGTATACAGACCCTGAATACCGTATATGGCATGTTTCTTCTGCACATATTGTCAGATGCAGCCTATTACGCGCTTTTCGGTAATAATTGCATGCACCGGCCGGTCATGCCGCGGGTCATGCGGCAGGTCATGCACAACCTGAAACTCATACGCCAGACCGATCGTCATGCCACTATATCCGGCGAGAAACCTGTCATAAAAACCTTTACCGTAGCCGAGCCGCCACCCGGTCTCTGAAAAAACTGTGCCGGGCACGATAACCACATCGATATCATCGATCGCCACCGGCGTCAGATCCTCCTGTTTCGGTTCGGGTATACCGTATCGGTTGGGTACAAGCATCTGTCTGCCGGTAATTCTCGACATGCTCATCTGCATGGTTGAAAAATCGGCAACCGGAACTGAGACGGTCTTACCGGAGCCCAGAGCAGCATCGATAACGCTGTCGGTCGACACTTCGTTTCTGAATGCGCCATAGACGTTGATGTGCAAAGCGTTCCGCACATCGTGCACCGACAGCAGCCGGGACTGTATAATACTGCTTTTCCTTTCTCTTTCTTCACCGGTCAGCCCGCTTCGCAGTGAGATGATTTTTTTTCGCAGGCTGTCCTTCTGCTGTCTGATGTCCTCGTTCATTGATATCGGCATATGTAACGAAGGCCCGTTCATACCGTCAAAAAACAGCGACCGTCCGATTACAGACGCGTCAGCCACTTCTCATAGGTATCGATCCTGCCGTGGACGGCATCGAAATACGTCTGCTGAAACATTTTCGTTATCGGACCCGGTCTGCCCTGCCCGATCCGCCGTTCATCGACTTCGCGCACCGGAGTAATTTCGGCTGCAGTACCCGTAAAAAAGCACTCGTCCGCCATATACAGCTCATCGCGTGTAAAGCGCTGCTCCACGACCCTGAGGTCGCGGTCATGGGCTATTTCGAGCACGCAGTCGCGGGTCAGACCTTTCAGTATCGACGTCGGCGGCGTGGTTTTGATGATTCCGTCCTTGATAATAAAAATATTTTCTCCGCTTGCCTCTGAAATATAGCCCTCGGCGTCGAGCAGGATAGCCTCGTCGTACCCTGCCAGGACAACCTCTTTTTTCGCGAGAATCGAGTTGACGTAATTGCCGCAGATTTTGGCTTTGGTCATGCCGACATTGACGTGGTGGCGCGTAAAAGACGATATTTTTGCGCGTATTCCGTTCTCGACACCATCATCACCGAGATATGCGCCCCAGGGCCAGCATGCTATGACCACGCGTATCGGTTCCTCTTTTACATACAGGCCCATCTCGCCGTCACCGACAAAGGCGATCGGTCGAATATAGCCTGCTTCGAGCTTGTTGGCGCGCAGGGTTTCACACACCGCATCGCACAGCTCGTCCCGTGAAAAAGGTATTTCCATTAAACCTATCGATGCCGACATGAAAAGGCGCTCGATATGCTCGCGGAGTTTTAAAATCGCCGGAGTGCCGTCCTCGCAGCGGTAGCACCTGATACCTTCGAAAACCCCGAGACCGTAATGGAGTGTGTGGGTAAGCACATGAACCCGGGCGTCGTCCCAGTCCAGCAGCCTGCCGTCCATCCATATTTTTTCACTCTTTTCCATTCGCCTGCTCTCCTTTGCGTGCTGTTACGTCTGCGTAAAACAGTTGTGTATCGATCGGTCATACGGCTGCGATAAAATGCCTGCTTCGGTTATAATGCCGGTAATACAATCGTTCGGAACAACGTCGAATGCCGGATTCCAGACCGCCACTCCCGCCGGGGCAACGGGCTGCTGCATGACACGGGTTATTTCATCCGCCGGGCGTTCCTCTATCGGTATCTCATCTCCCGATGCAATGCCCGTGTCGACGGTTGAGAGCGGAGCTGCGATATAAAACGGCACATCATGCTCCCGGGCAAGCACTGCAAGCGAGTACGTGCCGATTTTATTGGCCGCATCACCGTTTGCCGCAATTCTGTCGGCGCCTGCTATCACCAGATCGACCTTTTTCCTGGCCATGTAGCTGCCGGCCACGCTGTCGGCGATAAGTTCGAAGGCGATACCGTCTTTCTGCAGCTCCCAGGCGGTCAGGCGGGCGCCCTGCAGGAGGGGGCGCGTCTCGCAGGCCGCCACAAACACTTCCTTACCCTCCTCTACAGCCGCCCGCACAACACCGAGCGCGGTACCGTAGCCGCCGGTAGCAAGCGATCCGGTATTGCATATCGTCATGACGGTCGCCTTTCGGGGAATAATCTCCCTGCCGTTCCTGCCGATACGCCTGTTTATTTCGACATCCTCCCTGGCAATCAGCAGCGCCTCTTTTTTCAGTGCATCACGAACAGCACTGACGCCGTTTTGTATGGCTGTTTCAGCACAGGCACGCATGCGCTCCAGGGCCCAGCGCAGGTTTACGGCGGTCGGGCGGGTGTCAATCAGCCTTCGATACGCGGTTTCAAGATAGTTCATCATCGACCCGGTGCTTTGAGCTTCAGACTGAAAAGCCGCACGTGCATACGCCATGGCAGCCGCAACACCGATTGCCGGGGCTCCCCTGACGGACAGCCGCTCGATAGCGCAGGCGACTTCCTCATACTGCCGGCATTTCAAATACTCCTCGCTGGAGGGCAGCCTGGTCTGATCCAGAATCTCGACATGGTCATCATGCCACGATACCGCCCGTATGTCATCAGCCATGCAGTTTCTCCCGCAGCAGTTCGTTGACCGTTGTGGGATTGGCTTTTCCTCCTGTTGCCTTCATAACCCGACCGACAAAAAAGCCCAGCAGTTTCTCCTTGCCGCCCCGGTACTCTTCAACCATCCTTGGATTATCCTTCAAAACGGATTCTACTATTCTGCCGATCTCGCCGCGGTCCGATAGCTGCACCAGACCTTTTTCCTTAACCACGGCGTCCGGCAGCGCACCTGTAGTGAGCATCTCTTCAAAAACGCTCTTTGCTATTTTCCCGCTGATCGTACCGTTATCTATCAGGCTGAGCATGTCTGCCAGATGCCGTGGTGTTACCGGAAACGATGCAACAGCCCTCGTGTCCTCGAGATGACGCATGATATCACTCATGATCCAGTTGCTGGCTGGTTTCGGCCCTGCCCCCAGCGTTACGCACTGCTCGAAATAGTCGGCTACCTGCCGCGATGCGCACAGCACTTTTGCATCGTACTCCGGCAGGCCGTACTGCTCGACAAAACGTGCTATTTTATCCCGCGGCAGTTCGGGGAAGGTGCGACGGACCTGCTCGATCCATGCATCATCGATCATGATCGGCACGAGGTCCGGGTCGGGGAAGTAGCGGTAATCATGCGCCTCCTCCTTCCCGCGCATGGAAAACGTCTCCCCCGAGCTCTCGTTCCAGAGCCTGGTTTCCTGCACGATCGTATCTTCGTCATCGAGCATGTATTCCTGGCGCTCGATTTCATAGGCCAGAGCCCGCTCCACATGTCTGAAAGAGTTCATGTTTTTCAGCTCGACCTTTGTACCGAGCCTGTCGGACCCTTCCGGGCGCAGCGACACGTTTGCATCGCAGCGGAAGCTGCCCTGCTCCATGTTGCCGTCGCACACATCGAGGTACTGAACGATTGAGCGCAGGCTCCGCAGATACTCTTTCGCCTCCTCGGGCGAGCGCATGTCGGGCTCGCTCACGATTTCTATGAGCGGCACACCGGTGCGGTTGAAATCCACAAAGCTGCTGTCCGAGGCAACACCGTCAAGCTCATGCATGAGCTTGCCTGCATCCTCCTCCATGTGGATGCGCGTAATTCCGATCCTTTTCCGTGATTGCCCCTCAGGCTCAATTTCAAGGAAGCCGCCCTCTGCAATCGGAAGCTCGAACTGCGAAATCTGGTAGCCCTTGGGCAGGTCGGGATAAAAATAATTTTTTCTGGCAAACTGGTTGCTGTTCCGTATCGTGCAATTGGTTGCCAGGGCGGTTCTCATTGCAAGCTCTATGACCTTCCGGTTGACTACCGGCAGCACACCCGGCATGCCCTGGCATACCGGACAGGTCTGGGAATTCGGCGTTTTACCGAATTCCGTAGAACAGGAGCAGAAAATCTTGGTTTTTGTAAGCAGCTGGCAGTGTACCTCCAGTCCGATTACCGCTTCGTAGGCCATTGAACATCTCCGCAGCGCTGAACTGTGCAAAAAGTGTATTTATATAATTATTTAAAATATATATATGGGTGAAATTTTTTATAAATACCATAAGATACGGAAAAAAGACAGCAGGAATTGTATCACTGCCCTGATTTTGCATTGCGCGCGCGATCATGTGCTGTCAGAACCGGCCAGCCGTTTTGTACCAGCCGTTTCCCGAGTCTGATAACGGCACGCTCCTTTGCTTTGGCCTCGACCTCGACGGTAATATCGAGATCGCGCCAGCACTCCGGTACATCGGCGGGCCGTATATAATCATGATGCCGCCGCTCGTCGCCCCTGCCCCAGCCTTGCCGCGGGCTTGACAGATGGAAAAGCGGCTCGCGGTCCCAGGTTGCAACGGCCTGCCGGGTCGCAGCTTCTGTGGAGAGCCCGTCCGCAAGACAGCGATGATGATGCACATCATACACGAGCGGGGTACCGGTGCTGCGGCACAGCGGAAGCAGGTCCTGCGGCGTATAGGTGCGGTCGTCGTTTTCAAGTGTCAATCGTGATCGCACTTCCGCCGGAAGCGCCTCTATGCGCCGCTGAAGCCGTTCGAGGCTTTGCATCTTGTCGCCGTACGCACCGCCTCCGTGGATATTTATTACATCGGCGCACACCAAATCGGCAACTTCAGCCTGATACCGCAGCTCATCGATTGAGCGCCTGGTGACATCGTTCGAAGGCGAGTTCAGCAGAATGAATTGATCGGGATGAAATGACAGACGCATACCGTTTCTGCGGCTGAAGCCGCCGCACTGTTTAAAAAGGTCACGTATCCGTTCGCCTTCCGGAAGATCGCTGAGACGGTATCCTGCCTTCGGGTGTGTTTTAAGCGGCAGTATCCGGCTGTTGACCCGGAAGCACATAATGGCGTTTGAGCGGCAGAACTCCAGTGCCTTCAGAAGCATGCCAGCATTGTGCAGGCACAGGTCGGACAGGTATTTACGCCGCTTTTTCGGGGGTATTGAAAAAAGATACCGCGCGGTGGTCCTTCTGAAACTGATCGGCTCATTTTTGAATATGCAGCACAGGCCGAGTCGTATCACGACCGTCACCGTCCGCTCGCCGGGTCCTGTGGCAGCACACTGCTGTGATCCCGACAATCTGCATCGTCCGCACCAGGGCCGGATGTGCCTCCCGTGCCTGCACAGGTGTGTTTCTTTGCCCGGGCTCTGCGAAAAACAATCACCGCTTCTTCACCGACGATCGTCACAATCAGGGTCAGGAGATACCGCACGACCGCTTCCTTCCCTACCGCCCAGGCCAGTTGTCTGCCGTAGTACCATGGATTCGTAACATTGTATGCATTCCAGACGATTTTTCGGGCCATGTTGACATATTTATTGCCGACAAATTTTGCAAATTTGCTGTCGATTACTTTTTTATATCCATTGTGCAGCAGAAGAATTTCCCGTACCGTCCGGTCCCTGACGATGGTCAGTGGAAAACGGTTCAGATACCCCTCCAGACGCTCTGCCGTCCGCCTGATGAGGTGCAGCAGACCGTCTATTGTAGCCTGATACAGGGGATCACGGCTTTCAGGAAAGTACACCGATGCTATTTTGCCGGTCATGTCTTTTGCTATGCTCAGCACTGCATCACTGCTTATTTCTACATCCTGAGAAAACTTTCGCCAGATTTTCTTCCGCTCCTGTTCGATGAGCGCGTATGCCTGCTCATCCATCGGCGTCGGTTCATCGACCTTTTGAAAAGGAACTCCTGAAAGTGACGTCACTTCCTGTTGAATTTCCTTCATTTTAAACCGCTGCCGGCGGGCAAGCACAAACAGCACGACAAAAATTACAAGGAGGCTGAGAAGTATCGCGAAGTAATAGGACTGTTCCTGCATTGTAGACCGGGAGTATGCCGGCTGTTGTTCAGCCGCTGCAGCCGCCTGTTGTTCCATGTATTCGTGCGGCCTGCTGATTATTCTTCCCGTTTCCGGATTCCGCAGTCTTTTGACTCGAATTGCTCGATGTTTTGTCTGCAGCGTCCGGCGGGTTGTTGCAGGCTCTGACTGAGCCCGAAATAGGCTTATGCGCGTTTCCGTCAGCAGCTGTCAAAAAATAGACCGCTCACGAATCTCCTTGCGGTATTTCTCTACGAACCCATCAATAATCTCTCTGTGTTCCGAATCAAGCTTGTAAAACTGTATGCCCATACCCTGCGGGAACGAATTGTCGCCTGCCCGGGCGTTTATCCATACAACACGTCCCAGAATATCAAGTGGGGTGTCGGTATCCGGAAGCGTTACTTTCATATTAACAAAGGAATCAATGGGAAGCGGTGTGCCTGTTTTTATAAAAAGACCGCCGTGACTGACATTCAGCATGTAGGACTTGATAAATGATCCCTTTTCCTTGAAAAGGATCTCGATGTTGGTCTCCACACGTGGAGTCTGGCGTTGATCCGACGACATAATTCTTTTCAGCCTTTACGACCGGTACCACCCGGCATAGGTCACATAGCTTGCAGCGATTCTGTTGATCTGTCCTTCAACGAGCTCGCGGCTGATCGACTTCATTTTCCTGGCAGGAACACCACCATACACCGATCCTGATTCAATCAGCGTGTTCTGCAGCACAACCGATCCGGCTGCAATAATACAGTCCGATTCTACTACAGCGTGATCGAGCACGACAGCGCCCATACCGATCAGCACATTGTCATGCACCGTACAGCCGTGTACGACCGCATTATGGGCTATTGAAACATTAGTGCCGATCTCGGTCGGTGCTTTCCGATAGGTGCAGTGAATAACGGCATTATCCTGGACATTGACCCTGTCGCCCATGCGTATGTAATGCACATCACCGCGCACAACGGTGTTGAACCAGAATGAGCATTCGTCGCCTGCAATAACATCGCCGATAATCGTAGCATTGTCCGCGATAAAGCAGTCGGCACCGAACTGCGGTGTTTTGCCGTTCAGCGTCTTTACAAGTCCCATATAACCATGCTCCTCTCTGCGGGCATTGCAGCCCCCGCTGTACGATCCTGCCTCTGCCGGCAGCGCTTTCCGGGGCTCATTCCTATATTTGAGCACTAACCCGGGTCAGGCGGACGGTCAAGGTGCAACAACAGTAAATTATATACACTTACCATATAGTAGCGCACTGCCGGACGACAGTAAATGTCTTTTTACTGCTCAGATTCGTGATCAGTCAGAACAACCGTTTTGTTACCGGAACAAAGCTGCCGGTAAAGTTCCTCCCCTTCAATGAATCTGATGATTTTCACACCCATCCCGGCTTTCCGTGCCATGTGTGCAAGGCTTGCCGGAACCCGTTTTATCCACATGACACGCGCCACCAGCAGAGTTGTCGAACCGTCCCTGTGGGTTATTTCTATCGTAACGGTTCTGCCGGGAAAAAGCGCACTGCTGGTCTTGATGAAAAGGCCGTCTGTTGAAATGTCTTCGGTAAGAGCATAGCGTTCCGGTTTTTCAGGACCGTAGCGCAGGCGCAGCCGTTTCGGGCGGCGCTTTGTTGATCGCCTCTCAGGCATATTTATCTGTTCTCCGTATCCGTATTGTCGTTCTTCCTGCGTTCTTGTCGAGCAGTGTCCGGTTTTTTTTTCAGAAATCCTCTAAAGTAATTAAACCGTTTTTTCTTGTAAATACCTGATATCTTTTTATAAACGTAGATCGTATCTACAATCATAAAAATGACGATGCAGACTGCAGCTATTATCGTGGCTTTGTCCGTGACGATACTCATGTGAAACAGGTTTCCATACGTCCTGTGTCGTTCACCTGCGCAGAACCGCTCAGGCCCTCCTGCACTCTTTCGACACGATTTAGCTGCAATTCAAGATAGTATTATACCTCTACCCTGCCGGGCTCCTGTATACTGACCGCCTCCCGGGGTACGATCACGTATCCTGCCCCTTTTCTTCGCAGCCATATATTTATGAATTCGCCGGTATCATACAGGCGCTCGACGGATTGCATGTCAGGCCCTGCAGGATCGTTGACAACCACGCACGATCCCTTCAGGCCGCGGACAACTACCAGGTGCCCCAGTGTTCTTGCAAGGGCGGCATGACCGAGTTCTCCACGGCGGTACCGTATCGAAGCAATGATCGGAACGTTGCGGTCGAGCAGTTCCGCTGCCGACTCAAATGAGGTGAATCTGCAGACATACGCAAGAACATCGTAATGGGATGATGCCCAGGTGTTGGCGGGCCAGATACCGTACATGTCGTGATGCGGGTGATATGCCCGTGCCGCCACGTCAAGCGCATCAGTATGCCGTTTATAATAATCCAGTACCATGGACACGCAGACCGGTGAACATATCCTGCGACGAGCAGGCGTTGCAAGCACCATCTGGCTTTTAACCGGAACGGGAATCATGCGATCCGTATTGCCGTAGACAGGAATATGCTCAGCGAAAGAATTCCTGCCGCTTATAGAAACGCAGGCAAGCAATGGTGCGGCAAGCAGCTCTTCAATATCTTCAGCGTACAGCCTGAACAGCAGGTGTGCCGCAGCAATGTCTTTTTTTACGTAAAAACTGTCGATGTCTGTTCTGACCGAACCGCGAACTGTTCGTTCCGTGCATGACGCCGTGTGATAGTTCCCTATGGGACTCAGCCCGTACTTACGTGTCATGCTGCGGTGCTCTACGGCGAGCACGCATTGAAAACCGTATGAATGCATGCCCGCAGCGGTCAGAGACGGCACTATACGGCTGCCTGCCGGACAGGCTGCCGCAACGGACAGATCGGCATGTTTCCCGTCGCGGACAGTGAGTGTTGTCATGCCGGGAGTTACGGGTGTATGTTCAGCGGGCAGAAATCTCTTTAATTTATCATACGATATATTGCGGAAATATGCATAAAGCACGATGTCGCTACCCCTGCCGCCTGTGTCTTTCTGCCGGATGCACAGGCTTGGTTTATCTCCTATGCGCTTGAATCGCTGCGGTTCGC
>CAZFIB010000101.1:0-14005 GCA_964518865.1 uncultured Thermodesulfobacteriota bacterium | reverse complement strand
GAGGATAACAAAAAAAACAACCCAATGCAACATTAATTACGGAACGCTATACTAGGGTCAAGGAAAATACTGACAGCCGCCTATTTAGAACCCGTAATATCCCTATTAACAAACCGAGGATATTTTTCATTCTTGACATACCCGCATGACCGATACTATACTTACCCCTCAGTAAAGTTATGATAACGGATATATGAGCCCCCCGAAATCACGAAAAAATCAAATATCAGATGCAGCAATACGGTGCTTCAACCGCGACGGCTATTACCGTACGTCGCTCGACCGCATCGCCGATGAAGCCGGCATTACCAAAGCCGGTGTTTATTACCATTTCAGCTCTAAAAAGAAGCTGTTTATCGACCTTTTTCTTGAGAAGGCCGACTCCTTTTTCGACCACATCATGGCCGTTGTCCGCAACAGAGAAGCAGCGCTCGACCAGATCGCATACCTCTTTGGCAAGGAAGGCGATCTGGTTCCGCGGGATACCGATATCGTACAGTTCTGTGTGGAATTCATGACGGTCAGCACCCGTGATAATGAAATACGCCGGGTTGTCACCGATTTTTACCATGACAAAATCAACACCATTACCGGGATTATCCGCAAAGGAATCGCTGATGGTGTGTTTCGCGATATTGATGTGCATACCGTCGCCCGTAATCTCTACTTTCAGTCATGGGGGTACTTTCTGATACATTATACTATCAATGCCGATTTCGATCCCGCAAAGCAGCATGCGGTCAATATGGATATATTCCTGCATGGTGTGCAGAAACATAGTTGAATCAATCTACAAAAGGAGGGTGTCATGCATTGCAGATCATTTCAATTTCATGTCAGGCTGGTCATATGTACGCTGATCTTCTGCCTGGCGGCAGGAAGCGCCGTAGCGCAGGACGGCAGCGAGTTGAAGGTCCCTGAGCTCGTGTATATCGAGGGCGGCTCGTTTGAAATGGGCATGGATGTCGAGCTGGACGCACAGACATCGGCAACACCATCGGCGGATGCGTATTCCGGTGCGACTCCGTTCAAGGAAGCACCCGCTCACCGGGTAACCATGAGTCCCTACTATATCGGGAAATATGAGATTACCAACGAGGAATTCGCCGAATTCGTGGATGCCGGCGGATACGGCGTACAGCAGTACTGGCTGATCGATGATGAATACGCCGAAAAAGCCGATACGGGCTGGAAATGGAAAGAAAAAGAGGGCCGGACAGCGCCGCTCTACATGCTCTATGACGGTAGCGGTGTTGAAGAGACCTGGGATCTGTCGAGCTATCCGTACTGGGAGAACATGACCTATGCAAACGAAGCGCTTTCCCCGGTTGTCGGCGTATCCTGGTATGAGGCCTATGCCTACTGCAAATGGCTCAGCGACGCCACCGGTGAGACGTACCGCCTGCCGACCGAGGCCGAGTGGGAGTTTGCAGCAAGAGGCACACAGAGCCTGATCTTTCCCTGGGGAAACGACTACCTCGCAGCCCATGAGATGTGCGGTGATGTCGGCAGCGGCGCCATGGCAAACTGCGCTCTCAAGGATGAACAGGGCGGTTCCCATTCTCTCATTTCTGCAGAGATGTTTTCCGATTTTACGCGCGATGCCGCACCGGTCGGCAGCTATCCGGAAGGCGTCTCGCCAGCCGGCTGCCATGACATGGCCGGCAATGTCATGGAGTGGACCGGCGACTGGTTTCAACTGCTTTACTATCCGCGGCGCGTGGCTCAGGGGCTGACCACGGACCCTCCCGGCCCGTCACATGCGGCGTATCCGTTCTTCATTCCGATTATCCCCTTCTGGATGGATCCCTGCCGAACCATCCGTTCATCTTCATTCACCCAGGAACCGCTGGGTGAAGATAATTACAGTAAATACGGACCGACCTATCCTCTGCGCGGTTCGCACCGGCAGTTCGTCAAACGCTATGGCGGTACGTTTTATCTCGGTTTCCGTGTCGTCAAGGACGCCCGATAAATATCATTCATACAGGGGATGAACCATGAAAAAATATTCGCTGCTTGTAATCATAACCGCTTTCGCAGCAGCCGCTGTGCCGCAGCACTGCTTCGGACAACCACTTTCCATCCCGGTTCCTGAAACGGTTCCGGTTGAGCCCGGAACGTTTACGATGGGCATGGACGTTGAAAATTCACCGTACGGTGTCGACGGTTATACCGGCGCAACCCCGTTCAAGGAATCACCGGCACACCGTGTCGTCATGACGAAACCTTATGCCATAGGAAAATATGAAGTGACGAACCGCGAATTCGCCGCTTTTGTCGATGCCGGCGGATACGCTGCTATGGAATACTGGATTATCGATCCCGAGTACAACGAATCTCCCCTGAACGGCTGGAACTGGAAAATCGGCAAACAGCGGGAAGCTCCCGGGCATTCCGCTGCATCGTGGGATCTGAGCATCTATCCGTACTGGAAAAACGACCCCTACTCCAATCAGGCCGACACCCCGGTTATCGGTGTGTGCTGGTATGAAGCCTATGCCTACTGCAAATGGCTCAGCGACGTAACCGGTGCGACCTATCGCCTGCCAACCGAAGCCGAATGGGAGTATGCGGCACGCGGCCCGGCGAGCAATGTTTTTCCCTGGGGGAACGACTACCTGGATGCCCATGAGATGTGCGGAGAACCCGGCAGCGGTGCAATGGCAAACTGCTGCAGTGTCGATGAATACGCTCTTAAGAAACAGGAAACATCGAAAAACGTTCACGCGCAGATGGATATGTGCGACGGCGTAACCCAGCCTGTCGGCAGTTACCCTGACGGTGCATCCTACTGGGGAGCCTGTGATATGGCGGGCAATGTTGCTGAGCTGACAGCCGACTGGTTCAGGGGTTATTATTACCCGCTTCGCATTGCTTCGGGTGAAACGATCGATCCCCGGGGGCCGTCTCTCGCAGTGCCGCCGTTTTTTGTGCCGGTCGCTCCGTTCTGGATCGAACCCGCCCGTACGCAGCGCTCGACAAGCTATAAAATGGACTCGATCGGTGCCGACAACTACAGCCCGTACGGCCCGACCTATCCTCTGCGGTGTTCGCACCGCATGTTCGGATTCCGCTATATGGGTTCGAGCATGGTCGGATTCCGCATCCTCAAAGAAGGCAGGTAACGGCTCAGAGCAGCATCTGTATGTAGTGTATATGTAACCAGTTATGGAGAAAAGACCAATGCCCGAAACGATAGCTTATTCAACTGAAGCACGCAATGCACTCGATCAGTTTCTCTCGTTCTGGCCGCTGATGTCCCGTGAGCATCAGCGCCGAAAAGTAGATCGTGCAGCGGAATACCTTATGCTGAAACAAGGTGTTTCTGAAGTGAGCAGAGAAATCATTATCAGCGCACTCGGGCTGTCGCATCCTTCCTTCGAGACGTTCATTCTAGCGCTGAAGGATCCCGGCAGCATACAATCGGTCGTTTCTTCTCAGCAGGCAGTCGACACCGATAATCCTATCGTCAAAGTGACGCGGTGGAGCACACCGCCGGTTCCGATAGAACGGCCGGTCAGGGATGTTTTTGCGCTGATGACGGGTCCGCGTGTCGGCGGCAATACCGATACCATTCTCGATGCAGTGCTCGACGGCATGCGTGAATGCGGCTGCAGTGTTGAAAAAGCATATTTTTCAAAACTGAAAATCACACCGTGCACAGGCTGCCTGAAATGTCAGGATGAGCAGCCGGACACCAGATGCGCCATTGTCGACGACATGACGCCGATCTACACCCGTCTGCTCGAATGCGATGCATTTCTGCTCGGGTTTCCCGTATATTCGGCCCGTGAGTCCTGTCAAACAACTGTCTTTTTCGACCGTCTGAAAGCCCTGAGCAACCCCTGGAAGCCGCTGAAGCCCGAACCGAAAAAAGGGGCGCTCGTTTCTACCTGGGGATGGCCATCGGACTACCTGTACAGCGATGTGATACATACTATCGCCTTTCTTCTCCGTCATTTCGGTGTCGAGACCGCCGAGGTTGTGACCGGGTGCGGGTTCTGGGGTGCTTATTATACAAAGGGCTCGGCAGGCCTCGATAAGAAGGGTATCGAGCAGGCACGTGCCGCCGGCAGGCAGCTTGCCGGGTCGTGATGCATTGAAATTTTCTTTTTTCCCCCTATATTCTTAAATATATATATTGAAGCATGCATGGGGGTTAAAAATGGAATTTTCAATCGACAAAAAAAATGAGAGGACTCGTAAAAAAGACTTTTTCATAAGGTCTCACAATGACAGACGATCAGAATCCGACCGGAGAAATAATGCTGAAAACAGGCAGACCGGTGACAGCGAAGATGATCGCCGTACGGACTGGCTTGAGCGCCGCTCAGGCTTCGACCGCAGAAACTCAAAAACAACTGCAATCTAATGTTTGTTATCCTCTGAATGTATCTCAAAAAACACCCCCTCAAAATGGCGGGTGTTTTTTATTTCTGCCCGGAATCATTCCAGTCCGGTACTTTCCGGGATAGTTTCCCTACAGAGAGGAGCCACAGCCATGAAACGCTCTACAAGAATCTTAAAATATGCAATATTTTCAGCCCTTGTACTTGCCGCCTGCTCCCTGCAGAGCTCTCACCCGCCCATGCCGGAAGCTCTCGAGTATCTGCGCAGCACCGCAGATGTGGCATATGCGGAAGTATGTGTGCCTGAATGGTGCGGTGATGCATACCATGTATTCAGGCCGCGAACCGGCAGCCCGTACGCCGGCTTTATTTTTTATGCCGGCTCAGGCATTGATGTCCGCTCGTACGCGCCGAATGCATACGGTATCGCAAAAAACGGATATATGATGGTGCTGGTTTCCATGCCCAACGACACCGCACTGCTCGCACCCGACCGCGCTGAAGACGTAATAAACGATTTTCCGGACATCGGTGCGTGGGCTGTCGGCGGACACTCTATGGGCGGTATTGCGGCCTGCGAATTCGCAGAAGACAATCCGGAAATGATCGATGCCGTCATTCTGTGGGCATCACATCCGTCCGAGGACAACCGTCTTGATCACACCGGTCTGGCGACCCTCACCATATCGGCGTCAAATGACGGTATCTACCCTGAATCTATCATCGAGCGGTCCCGCGAGCACCTGCCCCCGGATGCGCAGTTTGCCGTTATCGACGGCGGCAATCATTTTCAGTTCGGCTGGTATCTCGACGACCATCAGCCGGTTGATGGTGACGCCGTCATAAGCAGAGAGGAGCAGACCCGTCGAATCATATCTTTGACCACAGATTTTCTCGATCATTTATGATGTTCCTCCCGATTTTTTTTGACACAGCATCCATTAATTTGTTAATTTAGTTTAAAGTATTAATTATTTTTCATTTATTTTTAATTTCTCATGGAGGCCGTGCATATGAAAAAATTAACTCTTTTGTTGCTCTCACTGGTAATGACCGCCGGAACCGTGTTTGCCGAAACCGACTGTGATATATGGCTCGGCACCTGGGATGTCGTTAAAGAGGACGGCAGTTCCTGCGTGTGGGTCATCGATGAAATCGTTACCGGCACCTCGACAAATATCCCCTGCCAGGCGATCGGCACCAGTACGCCGTCCGGAGGGGGTGAGTCGACACCGTTTCAGATAATAACGGTATCGTTCTTCCCCGGTTTTATCTATACTGAGTCGAAGCAGCTCGGTGAAGGCCAGCTTTCCCATGAACTTGTCGTCGATGACGTCGGTGAATCGTTTGTTTCCGGCACCTCGATTACAGATTATGATATTGTCAGCGGAACGAAACGGGTCAGCGGACCGCGATGCGGCGGTGTCGACCCCCGTTTTATTACAGCCGGCGACAACGAAACCGTCATAACGGTCACCGGAACGGAAACAAACTTCGACAATGCCTCCAGCATTGTCACCATCGCCTGCCCCGAAATTGAGCTGCTATCCACCGAGGTCATATCCGCAACGGAAATACAGGCCCTGGTAAGCGTAGCGGAAGATGCTGCGGATACGAGCTGCTCCATCGCAGTAACAACAGGTGATGAGCAGATTCTGTGCAGCATCGAAGTTCGCGGCGCCGGCGATCCCTCGCTCGTTGTGTGGGAGTTCGAAACCGGCGGTCTCGTTTCATCATCTCCTGCTATTGCCGGCGGCTATGTCTATTTCGGCAGTGCGGATTCAAAGGTCTACTGCCTCGACGCGCAGACCGGCGCTAAAATCTGGGAGTATGAAACCGGCAATGTCGTCCTGTCGTCACCGGCCGTTACCGGCGGGTATGTGTACATCGGCAGCAATGACAATAAATTCTACTGCCTCGATGCCGCCAGCGGTGCAAAAGTCTGGGAGTTCGAGGCTGACGAACAGATGCAGTCATCTGCGGCGATTGTCGACGGGTATGTATATGTCGGCGGCATGGACGACAAGGTCTACTGCCTCGATGCTCAGACCGGCGCCAAAATCTGGGAGTTTACGACTGAAGCTGATGTATTTTCCACGCCTGCCGTGACCGGCGGATATGTCTATGTCGGCGGTGTCGATTTCATTATGTACTGCCTGGATGCAAAAACCGGCGCTCTTGTATGGCAGTTCGCAACCGACGGCGACATTCCCCCGTCACCTGCGGTTGCCGGGGGCAAAGTCTTTTTCGGCAGCAAGGACAATTATTTTTACTGTCTCGATGCGGCTACCGGGCAGAAGCTGTGGGATTTCCAGACAGGCGACATAGTATTCGACTCGCCGGCCGTCTATGAGGATTTCGTCATTTTCGGCAGTCTCGACAAAAGTGTCTACTGTCTCAACACGGAGGACGGCAGCCTGGCCTGGGAGTTTCAGGCCAGCGGCATCGTACAGAGCTCACCTGCCGTAACCGACGACTATGTGTATGTCGGCAGCAGCGATAAAAACGTTTATTGCCTCGACTCCCGGACGGGAATCAAGCTGTGGAACTTCAAAACAAATGATACCGTCATTTCTTCACCGTCAATCTATGACGGAAAAGTGTATGTCGGCAGCTATGACGGCTCACTCTACTGCCTCAAAGCCTCCGACGACGAGGAATATGACTGGCCCATGTTCCGCAACAACCTGGCCCGCACCGGCACGCCTGATGCATCGGCGTGCCCCATTGCCGCTGCTGTCGACAATGATCCGGAAGTCTTAAATACAGCGCGTCTTTTTCGGGATGAAATACTGGCGCGAAGTTCGGTCGGCAAAAAGATTATCGATCTTTTTTATCGTTCCGGCAGCTCCATCACCGATCTGCTGCAGAGATGCCCTGCGTGCAAAAAAGCCTGCGCCGATGTTCTGAATGCAGCTATGCCGGTTGTATCCGCCATGATTGAATGACCGCATCGCCTGCAGTCGGAAGTGTCCTGAGCGGGACGTTATGTCCCGCTCTTTTTTATTTGTTCAATACAGCGGGGGCTGTTATTTTCAGCCTTGTTTACAAACGCCGTAACCCGATAGCAGTCGAACGTCTGCATAGTCCCGTTTATCAAAATGTCGGCGATGGGGTGCCGACCATGCACGCACCTGCTCAGCCAGTCCGAGTATGCTTCCGGTTTCAGTACCAGCGGCATGCGCGGATGAATATGTTTGATATCGCTGCTTGCCGCGCCGGTAATAATGCTGCACGTTGTTACTTTATTATTTTCTGATCCATGCCATATGTCATACAGTGCGGCAAAGGCAAACGGTTCATCATCAGGCAGCCGTATAAACCACGGCTGTTTGCCTGTATCGGTTTTCTGCCATTCATAGAATCCGTCCGCGATTATCAGGCATCTTCGCTGCAGCACCGCCTGCCTGAAACCCGGTTTATCGAAAACGGTTTCGGATCGTGCATTTATACGTTTTGATGCCTGCGATGCATCCCGCGACCACGACGGTATCAGGCCCCAGCGCATTTTTCCGAGCCGCCTCCCGTTGTGCTCTGCAACAGCCGCAATATCCTGCAAAGGGGCAATGTTGTAGGAGGGATCACAGAAATCGGCTATGCTGTCGACTGAGAATTTCGACCGGATGATATCCAGTGAACTGTATTGTGCAAATCTGCCGCACATACCCGCATCGCCTGCCAATTCACTATTTCAGCTCCGGTACCGGCGCAGTACCGGCCGGCATATTATTTGTGGAAGATTGCGCTGCTTAATGATATACTATTTTTTTAAAACATGCATGCAATTCGCCTTTACGGCTTACAGGAATGAGTGTGATTAAATTCGATTTATAAGGAGTATGCTGTATGCACAAAATCAGAACCTTGAATAAGATTTCCGAAAAGGGGCTCGAGCTTTTCCCGCATGACGAATACGAATATGCTTCAGAGATCGTCAATCCCGAGGCAATTCTCGTTCGAAGCCAGGCGATGCATGATATGGAACTGCCGCCCTCGCTTCTGGCAATTGCGCGGGCAGGTGCCGGCGTCAACAATATTCCGATAGACGCCTGTTCCGAAAAAGGCATCATCGTTTTCAACACGCCGGGCGCAAACGCAAACGCTGTTAAGGAAATCGTGCTTGCCGGTCTCTTTCTGGCATCAAGAAAAATAATTCAGGGCATTGCCTGGTCGAGATCTTTGCAGGGAAACGGCGACCAGGTACCGAAACTGATCGAAAAGGGCAAATCGAATTTTACCGGCCCTGAGATCAAGGGTAAAAAACTCGGGGTAATCGGACTCGGTGCTATCGGTGTCATGGTGGCAAACGATGCCGAGGCGCTCGGCATGAATGTCAGCGGCTATGATCCGTTTCTCTCCGTCGATTCGGCATGGGGGCTCTCCCGCACGGTCAAACGCGCCGTCAGCCTTGACAGCCTGATCGCTGAATCGGATTTCATTTCACTGCATATGCCGTTGAATGATTCTACACGCGGTAAAATAAATCAGGAAAAATTTGAAATAATGAAAAAAGGCGTCAGAATTCTCAACTTTGCGCGCGGTGAGCTTGTCGTGTCGGATCACCTGATCGAGGCCCTGAAAAGCGGAACCGTTGCATGCTATGTTACCGATTTCCCCAGCGATGCCATGCTGCAGTACGATCAGGTGATTCCCATTCCGCACCTCGGAGCATCAACGCCCGAGTCCGAGGAAAACTGTGCGGTCATGGCGGTTACGCAGTTGCGTGATTACCTGGAAAACGGCAATATACTGAACTCTGTCAATTTTCCAGAATGCCGCATGGCTCCCTCCGGTGTGCAGCGTATAACCGTCGCAAACAGAAATGTTCCCAACATGATAGGCCAGCTCACATCCACTCTTGCCGAAAACAATATCAACATAGCGGATCTGCTCAACAGAAGCCATGACGATTATGCTTACAACATTATCGACGTTGATACTGAAATAGACGACAGCCTGCTGTCGAAGCTGAAAAGCATTAAAGACGTCATAATGGTACGAACTATTTAACGGCTCAAGAAAGGAGACAAAATTATGCGTAAGAAAGTATCTCTATCGCTTCTGGTTTTTTGTATGTGCATCATACTGCCGACTGCATCAGTTGCGGCGGACCGGTCTGCAGCGGATCCGCTTCTGTTGCTTGACAGCAATATCACCATGCTGCAGAATCTGCTTGAGGGGATTCCCGGTGACGACACCGCACGGCTTCAGGAACTTTTTGAAGAGATCCGGCTCATTACCGTGTATGATGCCTGCGGCGACAGCGGGTGTGTGATCGATCTGCCGGCCCGGGTCGGTCCGTATGCCGACAACGGAACATCGTCGATTATCCCGACCGAGTGTCTCGGCAGCCTGCTCAGCGTAGGTGTCAATCTTGTCTCTCTTGTAAAAGAATTAGCAAACACATCGCTGACTACGTGCGGCGTTCTTTTTCTTACAGAAAACATGTCCACGGTAGCACAGTCATATATAAGCTTCAGAATCTGCACCATCGATTATTCCGCTAATCCCGATGAAGTGCTGCGGCAGCAGCTTGAAACCCGCCTGACGCTCCTGACGAATTTGAACCTTGTCCTGAGCTTTCTGGAAAGCGCTCTGGGCTGTCAGTAAGACAGTATATCGGTGAAAAAAGGCGGCTGATATTACCTCAGCCGCCTTGCCCGCCTGGCAGATACGGATCATATGCCGTCATTGCTGCTGTACGGCATTGCCGTTTTCATCAAATCGTTCGGCCTTGACAAGCTCACCGTTTCTGTAGTGAAAAACAGCTTTTACCGTTCCGTTTTCATAAAAAACACTGCTCGTGCCGTCAAGCTTATCATCAACGTAGCGACTTTTTACCTTGATTTTTCCACTCTCGTAATACTGCAGGCTCTCCCCCTGCAATTCGCCGCTCACAAATACCATTTTCTGTTTAACATTTCCGTTTTCGTAATATTCAACAGTTTCTCCATCAAGCACATCGTTTTCAAACCTCTTCTCAAGCCATATTGAACCGCTTTCGTAATATTCCTTGCTGAGCCCTTCGAGCTTATCGTTTTTCAGATTCGCTTCGATGCGCAGGTTGCCTTTTTCATCAAATGCCCGGCTTATGCCCTCCTGCTTACCGTTTTCATAAACAACGATCTCCATTGTTTTGCCGTTTTCGAAAAAAGTCTTGCTGGTGCCGTGCAGAAGACCGTTCCTGTACTGCAGGCTGGCTTTTACTTTTCCGCTTTCATAATAGACGGTCGATTCACCCTCGAGAAGCCCGTTTCGATAGTGCTCGACCATCTGAAGGCTGCCGTTTTTGTAATACCATTTTGATACACCGTCAAGCCTGCCGTTTTTGTATGTGCGTTCGCTCAGCACCTGACCGTTCAGATAATACTCTTTTTGTACTTCAGCGTAAGCGTTTGCCGGATATATGCCTTGCAGACATGTAAATAAAAAAAAGATAACGAACAAAATCAGCCGCGGTACCCTGTTTTTCACGCCGGCATATGCAATCAGGCTGCTTTCATATCTTCCTTCCGTTGTCATACCGTTCCTTAGCATGTATAGTGATTTCTCAGCGGGATTCCGTGAGGGCCTTCCTGCCCAGTTCGAGTATCGATTCACGTTCATCCTCCTGAATAACAGTGAATTCGACACCGGCAAGAAACGCCTGGCGTTCCTCGTCATAAAATTCACGCGACCACTTGACTTCGGCCTCGACTGTAAACGGATCGCTTCTCCCGGGTACTGTAATCGACAGTACGATTACACTAGAAAACGGCAGGGCTTTATACACTCTCAGCCGCATACCCTCCCGGCTTACTTCAATTACTTTACATTCCAGTGCCGCAGTGCCGTCCGAATCCTGATAGGAAGCATCGAAATACACCGGATAGCGTTTATATCTGCGCTTTTCATTCATGCCGTTCCTTTCCTCGGTGTGTACTGCTCATTTTCATATCTGCATGAATACTACCGCTAAAGATTAACAGAAATACCGTTTGTTGTGAAATAGTTTTAATGCTAAGAAAGTTTAACAATAACTGCCTTGCATTCACCTGATGCATGAAATAAAATATTGATTTTAATTTTCATGCACCTTTTTGCATGCCGCCTTCAGGATCAGGGGGATACACGGGGATAGACACGATTGATGTATCCGATTAACTTCTGTGCTGCCCGGTCGTTGCCTAAATCCGAAACGTACAATGTAATACGTCATAACATGATGCGGTATATTTTCCAATCAGCCTGAATTATTTATTAAATTAATCAATATGTCTCTCAAGGGCAATATTAAAACATTCTATCTGTCAAGCCTTCTACAGATTCTGAGCAACGACAAAAAAACGGGCATTCTGAAGGTCAGCGACAGCGATAATACCGTAGAGCTTTACATCAACGAGGGTACCGTCGTATTTGCAACAAGCACGCGTGAGGAGCAGCGTCTGTGCTATTTTCTTGAACATGAAAACCTTGTCGATCGGGAAAATCTCGATGCATGTCTCGCCGAGGCACGAGAAAAAAAGCAGAAAGTCGGCAAGGTACTCGTTGAAAAAAAACTTATTACCGCCGAACATCTCACGGATATTATTCATCATCAGGTCGAAACCATAATCTACAATCTTTTCCTGTGGGAAAGTGGTGAATTCGAATATGAGGACACTTCCTTCGATCTCAAAGGGCAGATAGTAACCGAGTTCGATACCATGGAGATCGTCCTTGAAGCTTCCCGAAGAGTCGATGAGATTTCAGTCCTGAAAAAACACCTTCCGAACACCAATGAAGTCCTGAAAACGAGCACCACCTGTCCAGAAAAACGCGATCAACTCAACGATAATGAAAAGCCGATTCTTGCACTTGTCAACAACAGACGAACGATAAAAAAAATAATCGACGACAGCGGCTACGATGATTTCTCAGTGTACAAAATTCTGTATTCTCTGATTTCCTCCGGACTTGTGGAAAAAAGCGATGATACCTGCGTCATACCTGATTTGCTGCAGCTCGAAACCACGCCGACCGAGTCACCGGCACCTGAGACCGAAAAGCCGGATCAGGAAACGGATACGCCGCCGGTAGAAGCTCATCCGGAGAAGACTCCCGGCGATCCGGAGGTAAGCTCTGCAGATGCTTCGGCGCCGGCTCCCGACGTTGTTGTTGAAACACCGCTGACACAGCTGAAGGACAAAAATGTATTTCGTTTCGCAGCTGCTACCAAAAAAAATATCATAATCCTTGCCTCCGGCTTATTTGCAGTTCTTGCGGTTATTGTTTTCCTTGTTGTAAAACCTGCACCTTCTCCGACAGAGCCGCAGAAAAAAATACGGCCGGCACCGGCGGACGGCGAAGTGCAGCCGCTGCCGCCTGCGCCTGAAAAAACCGTTGACGCACCTGCCGGCCACGATCGAAACACCGCATCAAGGACACGCGAAGCCCAAGAGCCTGCACCGGTTTATTTCCAGGATAGCGCTGATATTTATTCCATCACTCTGCCCCATGGTTTTGAATATTTCGATGAAAGCACATCGAAATATTCAAAAGCTAAATTTTCATATGCTCCCAACATCACCCTTACCATCATCGCCCGATCCTGGCAAAGTCCCTGGTCGGCAGAAGATGAAATGTATAAAAGAATAATGACAATTGAAAAAGAATCTACCGAACCGTCACCGCTGAAAATACACAGCTATTCAACGGTGACGATAGGCGGCGGCAGAGGGTACGAGATCGGACTGTCAGGGTACCGGGACGCACTGCCGCTGCAGGTTCGATTTTACGCTGTCGTCGGTCTCGGCAAAGCTGTTTTTATCGATCTGTACTGCAGTAACTGGAAAACCCGGAGGATAGCAAAACAACTCGATGCAATCATCAGCAGTATACATAACACGCTAATTTTACATAAATAATATATTTTCTGCACAATTTCATAAAATCAATACCTTTAAAAGCATAATTTTCTTGAAATCAAGCCCGGAGTATTCTATATATTGTATCTAAACCAATTGTTAACAACTACATAAGGGGTCGGCAAACATGAAGGAACTGAGAGAGCATGAGCGAATGAGCCCGGATGACAATGTTTTCGTTGCTTTAGGCAGCTGTTATACGAAGGTCGGCAGAATGAAAGACATCAGCAAAGGCGGCCTTTCGTTTGAATACCTGCTGTATGAAACAGATATGTATGATACGGAACAGAAATGCGATATATTCTCAACAAAAAATACGTTTTCTCTGACCGGAGTACCCTGCCAAATCGTTTATGACATTGCCTCCAACGGTCATACAAGCCATTCTTTTGCATTGAGCATATCAAATATGCGGTGTGGTATCAGATTCACCTCTCTGACGGACCATCACAAAACCACGCTTGACTCGCTTTTGGATAGTCAGACACCTCCGGCAATGCCGGAGTCTTGAAAAACGTGAACCGCTCAAAGCGGATTTCAAAACCGTGAGCCGCCCAAGGCGGCTTTACGCAAATATTTTTTTGTAGGGTGGGTGCAGCGAAGCGGAACCCACCTGTTACGTACTTTGATATTTTTGATTGGATTCGATATCGATGTACCGACCGGTCTTTTGTTGACAATCACCTTTGCCGTTTTTCTGATATATTTCTACAGTGCATGTTGTCGCAAGCCTGACTCAGGCAACGACATCAAATGCAAACTACATCT
>CAZFIB010000100.1:0-14011 GCA_964518865.1 uncultured Thermodesulfobacteriota bacterium | reverse complement strand
GAGGGCGGCCGCACGGTGGGCGCCGGTGTCATCAGCGACATCATTGAATAAGCATAAGGGAATACAGGCGCATGAAAAAGGCAGACGGGCTCATGGAAAACCAGAAAATTCGCATTCGCCTCAAAGCGTACGATCACAGGCTGCTCGATCAGTCTGTTGAAGAAATAGTTGACACCGCCAAACGTACCGGCGCCCGCGTTGTGGGTCCGATACCGCTGCCGACCGTTATCAATAAATACTGTGTTCTGCGATCGCCGCATGTCGACAAGAAATCACGGGAGCAGTTTGAGGTCAGAACGCACAAACGGCTCATGGATATTCTCGAGCCGAGCGAACAGACGGTCGATGCACTGATGAAGCTCGACCTGTCTGCAGGCGTTGATGTGGAAATAAAGCTGTAAGGGTGCCTTCAGGATACTGCGGGCCCGCATGGAGACACAAAGTGGCGTTAGGATTGATAGGAAAAAAAATAGGCATGTCGCATATGTTCTCGCCTGACGGTGACGTTATCCCTGTTACCGTGATCAGGGTGGGGCCGTGTGCCGTGGTGCAGAAAAAAACCAGGGAAAAAGACGGCTACAGCGCACTGCAGCTCGGCTTTAATGAAATAAAGGCTCAGAAGCTCAACAAACCGGACCAGGGCCGCTTCAAGCATCTGGATGGAAAAGCTTTTTCGATTTTAAAGGAGTTCAGGGTTGATGATACCGACGGCTATGACGTCGGATCGGAACTTACGGTCGAGATGTTCGAAAGCGGTGAAACGGTATCGGTGAGCGGCACGACAAAGGGCCGCGGTTTTTCCGGCAACATCAAGCGATGGGGTTATCATCGCGGACCGATGAAACACGGATCGAAGTTTCACCGGGGTGTGGGCGGCGTGAGCGGAAGCGCCTATCCGGGAAAAGTTTTCCGCGGCAAGAAGATGCCGGGCCACTACGGTAATGCGTGGATGAAAGTGAAGGGTCTGATGGTCGTCGACACCCAGCCGGAGGAACACCTGATTCTTGTGAGCGGTGCGGTGCCGGGCGGCAAAAACGGACTGGTCATCATAACTAAAACATAAGCGAACAACCCACAGTATATATTTATCAGATCAGGTAGTAATCATGGCGACGCTTGATGTTTACAATATGAAGCATGAAAAGATCTCAACGGTTGAGGTGCATGACAGCATTTTCGATGCTCCTCTGAAAGAGCATCTCTACTATGAGGTTATCAGAATGCAGATGGCGTCCCGGCGCGCCGGAACAGCATCGGTCAAAACACGGAGCGAAGTCCGCGGCGGGGGAAAAAAACCGTGGCGTCAGAAGGGAACAGGCCGCGCCCGGTCCGGAACAAGCCGCTCCCCGCTGTGGAAGGGCGGCGGATCGGTGTTCGGGCCGAAGCCGCGCAGCTACGATATAAAAGTACCCAAAAAGGTCCGCCGTGCGGCGTTGTGTACAGCACTGACTCAGAAACGAATCGACAGCACCCTGACCGTTATCGACAAGATCGAGCTTCCGGTTATTAAAACCAAAAATGTTGTAGCGCTGCTCAATGATTTTGATGTCGCCAGCGTGCTGATCATCGATAAAAACAACAGCAACCTGAACATGAGTGCGCGCAACATACCGGATGTTAAGATTGTTTCGCCCGAGGGGCTGAACCTGTATGACCTTCTGTATCACAAAAATATTTTTATCACACAAAACAGCCTTGAATCGATACAGAGGAGACTTCAGGCATGAAGGACATGTACAGCATAATACGTCGGCCGATCGTTACGGAAAAAAGCAGCATTCTCAAAGAAGACGACCGTAAGGTTACGTTTGAGGTCGACCGCCGGGCGAATAAAATCGAGATCAAGGACGCGGTGCAGCGTCTGTTCAACGTTACCGTCCTTGATGTGCGGGTCATGAATTACAACGGCAAGGCAAAGCGGGTCGGTCGTTCGATGGGCCGCACTGCAGACTGGAAAAAAGCGGTACTGACGCTCAAGGACGGCGACAGCATAGAATTTTTTGAAGGAGTGTAACCCGGCCGCGCACTGAGAGCGGCATCCGCGCCTGTTGTCGGGCGTAACATTATTGCTGGAGTATACCAATGGCGGTTAAGACATTCAAACCGACATCGCCGGGGAGGCGATTTCAGACAGTTTCCGATTTCAGCGAAATAACCAATGAAAAGCCGGAAAAAAGTCTCCTGTCGCCGTTGAAAAAAACAGGCGGTCGCAACACCTACGGCCGTGTAACAGCGCGGCATATCGGCGGTGGTCATAAAAGACGGTATCGCCTGATTGATTTCAAGCGCGACAAGCGGGACGTTGCTGCCAAGGTTGCAGGCATTGAGTACGACCCCAACAGAACATCGAACATCGCGCTGCTGTATTATGCCGACGGCGAGAAACGCTATATCCTGGCACCGGAAAACATCAAGGTCGGTGATGTCGTCATGGCCGGCGAGTCCGCTGAAATTTCTCCCGGCAATGCGCTTCCGATACGCAGGATTCCGGTCGGCACACTGGTCCACAATGTCGAGCTCAAAATAGGCAAGGGCGGTCAGGTTATCCGCAGCGCCGGTTCCAGCGGTTTGCTTGCGGCAAAGGAAAACAAGTATGCCCACATAAAGATGCCCTCCGGCGAAATACGACTTGTACATGTCGAATGCTACGCAACCGTCGGGCAGGTCGGTAATGCAGACCATAAAAACATATCGATCGGCAAGGCCGGTCGCAAGCGCTGGATGGGAAAGAAGCCCAAGGTCAGAGGTGTTGCCATGAACCCGGTCGACCATCCCATGGGTGGCGGCGAGGGCCGCTCATCGGGAGGTCGCCATCCCTGCACCCCCTGGGGCAAGCCGACCAAGGGATACAGAACCCGCAGCAACAAGAGCACTGATAAGTTCATTGTGCGAAGAAGATACAAATAGGAGCAGCGTACATGCCTCGTTCGATCAAGAAGGGTCCTTTTGTAGATGTGAGCCTCTCACGCAAGGTTGATAAGGCTCATGAAACAGGCAGCAAGCAGGTAATAAAAACGTGGTCACGACGATCCACCATAACGCCGGATATGATCGGAATGACCTTTGCGGTTCATAACGGAAAAAAATTCATACCGGTATATGTCACGGAGAATATGGTCGGTCACAAACTCGGCGAATTTTCACCAACCCGGGTTTATCACGGCCATGGTAAAAAATAGCACAGTCGGTTACGACCGGGAATAGAGCAGGCAGCTATGGAAGTCAGGGCAAAAGACAGATATATACGGATTTCAGCGCAGAAGGCACGGCTGGTCGCCGACCTGGTCCGTGGACAGCTCGTCAACGATGCGCTGGGCACGCTTGAATACACCCCCAGAAAAGCGGCCAGATATATTTCAAAGCTTATTAACTCGGCCGTTGCAAATGCCGGTGCCCATGAGGGTGTTGATGTCGATACGCTGTATATTAAAACAATATTTATCGATCAGGGTCCGACACTCAAGCGTTTCCGGGCCCGGGCTATGGGCAGGGGGACGAGGATTCTTAAACCGACCTGCCATATAACGGTTGTTCTGGATGAATCATAAATGAACGCGCATCAAAGGGAGGTGTAGTTTGGGCCAAAAAGTTCATCCGACAGGCTTTCGGCTTGGCACGATAAAAACATGGAGCTCACGCTGGTTTTCCGATAAATCCTACGGCGGCCTGCTTCATGAGGATCTGAAAATCAAGAAGTTCGCCAAGGATCGGCTGTTTCAGGCCGGTGTGTCGAGTATTGAAATAAAGCGTGCGGCTAACAAGCTGCAGGTCAATATCTCAGCCGCCAGGCCCGGTATTATTATCGGCAAGAAAGGATCCGAAATAGATAAGCTGAAAACCGAAATACAGAAACTGACCGAACGAGAGGTATATATAAATATATCCGAGGTCCAGCGCCCTGAAATAGATGCCCAGCTTGTCGCGGAGAACGTCTGCATGCAGCTTGAAAAACGCGTCGCTTTCAGACGTGCGATGAAGCGCAGTGTCAGCTCAGCTCTGAAGTTCGGTGCTAAAGGCATCAGGATTGCGTGCGCCGGCCGGCTCGGCGGCGCAGAGATGGCCAGGCGCGAGTGGTACCGGGAGGGCCGCGTTCCGCTGCATACCATCAGGGCCGATATCGATTTCGGTTTTTCCGAGGCAAAGACGACCTACGGTATTATCGGCGTCAAGGTCTGGATCTTTAAAGGTGAAACGATGACCAAGGGGAAAGCAGCACATGTTAGCACCTAAAAAAATAAAGCACCGCAAGGTCCAGAAAGGCCGAATGAGAGGCACTGCATACCGCGGCAGCAATCTTGATTTCGGCAGTTTCGGCCTGAAGGCTCTTGAGTGCGGAAGAATTACATCACGGCAGATCGAAGCTGCGCGTATCGCTTTGGTCAGGCATGTCAAGCGAGGGGGAAAGCTGTGGATACGCGTTTTCCCCGACAAGCCGATTACCAAGAAGCCGGCTGAGACCCGTATGGGAAAGGGCAAGGGCGCTCCCGAATACTGGGTTGCCGTTGTCAAGCCCGGCCGTATTCTCTACGAGATCGAAGGCGTTAATGAGCAGATCGCGCGCGAGGCCTTTCGCCTTGCAGCTCATAAGCTACCGCTAAAAACATCGTTCGTCATGAGGGAATCAAGTGAAGGCTAAAGAGTTGCACGAGCTGTCCGTTGATGAGCTTCGGCAGCGCGAAAAGGAATATAAGGAAAAGATGTTCAACTTCAAAATCCAGCTTGCAACAGGCCAGCTTGCCAATTCGGCTGACGTCAAGCAGGTTCGCCGGGATATAGCCCGAATCAAAACGGTGATTCGTCAAAAGGAGCTGACCGGCCAGGGTCTTCTCTAGAGTAAAGGTACGCCGATGAAAAGCAATCGCAAGACGAAAACAGGTATTGTTGTCAGCAACAAGATGGATAAAACCGTTGTGGTTGTTGCCAACCGAACAACCAAGCATCCGCTGTACAAGAAATACATAAAGAAGAGAATCAAGTGTAAGGCGCACGATGCCGGCAACGAGTGCAATATCGGCGACAAAGTGCTTATAGAAGAAACCCGGCCGCTGAGCAAGCAGAAGCGCTGGAACGTTGTAGAGGTACTGGAACAGGCATTGTAGCCGACGGTCCCGCTGCAGCGGCTGCAGGTGCCGCTGTCAGGCCTCATGGGGAATGAATCATGATACAGATGCAAACCAAGCTGAAAGTCGCCGATAATTCAGGTGCAAAAAAACTGCAGTGCATAAAGGTACTGGGCGGGTCACGGCGCAGGTATGCACACATCGGTGATATTATCGTCGTGTCGGTTAAAGAGGCGATTCCGAATTCGAAAGTAAAAAAAGGTTCGGTCATGAAAGCCGTCGTGGTCAGGACCACCAAGGCGACCCGCAGGACAGACGGGTCCTACCTTCGCTTTGACGATAATTCGGCGGTACTGATAAACCAGGCAAACGAGCCCATCGGAACCCGTATATTCGGTCCGGTTGCGCGCGAGCTGCGGGCAAAAAATTTCATGAAAATTATTTCGCTGGCGCCCGAGGTCGTCTGATTCGGGCAGGAGAGCACCTAATGATCGGCAGGGTGAATACCAACATCAAAAAAGGCGATACGGTAATGGTTGTTTCCGGCAAAGAGAAAGGCAAGTCCGGAAAAGTGCTTACCGTACAGCCTGAAAAACAGAATGTAATCGTAGAGAAAATAAATTTCCTCAAGCGACACAGCAGACCGACTCAGAAAGCTCCCCAGGGAGGTATTATCGAGAAAGAAGGTCCGCTGCACATATCCAAGGTGAATATTCTCTGCACAAAATGCAATGCACCGGTGCGTGTCAGAAACAAGCGCCTTGAGGACGGTAAAAAGGTCCGCTCTTGTGCAAAGTGCGGAGAGATACTGGATCGTTAGGAGTAAGCCAGATGGCCCGAATGAAGGAAGTATACCGGGATACGGTTGTCCCGCAGATGACAAAAAAGTTCAGCTATAAGAATATCATGCAGGTCCCCCGTCTGGAGAAGATCGTAATCAACATGGGCCTGGGCGAGGCGATTCAGAATGTGAAGATACTGGAGAGCGCTCAAAAAGAGATGGCGACCATCACCGGTCAGAAGCCTGTTGTTACCAAGGCCCGCAGGTCGATCGCAAACTTCAAGCTTCGCGAGGGAATGCCGATCGGCTGCAAGGTAACCCTGCGCCAAGACCGCATGTATGAATTTTTCGATCGTCTTGTCAACCTGGCTTTGCCCCGGATCAGGGACTTCAAGGGTGTTTCGGTCAAGGCATTCGACGGCCGCGGGAACTACGCACTCGGTATTCGTGAGCAGATTATTTTTCCTGAAATCGAGTACGACAAGATCGATAAGATAAAGGGAATGAACGTTATCATAACGACGACCGCAGGTACGGATGAAGAGGCACGGGCTTTGCTCGAGATGATGGGTATGCCCTTCGCCAAACAGAACTAGGATTACAAGGAGCTGCTTTGTGGCAAAAAAATCGATAATTGCAAAAGCAAAGCGAAAAAACAAATTTGCCGTCAGAGAATACAACAGGTGTCCGCTGTGCGGCCGCCCGCGTGCATATTACCGCAAATTCGACATGTGCAGAATATGTCTTCGGAAGCTCGCCCTTAAGGGTGATATACCGGGAATGACGAAATCAAGCTGGTAACAGTAGTATATATCTAAAGCGGGGAGTAGACTGCTATGATGACTGATCCCATAGCCGATATGCTGACAAGAATACGAAACGGTCAGAAAGCCAGGTTTGAAAAGGTCGATATACCGGCATCCAAGGTTAAAAGCAGTATCGCTCAGATCATGAAGGATGCAGGCTATATTAATAATTACAAGGTGCTCAAGGACAGCAAGCAGGGTGTTCTGCAAGTGTACCTCAAATACGGCGCAAAGGACGAGAAAATAATTTCAAGTCTTCAGCGGGTTTCGAAACCGAGCAGACGAGTGTATGTCGACAAGGACAATATTCCGGTCATTCGAAGCGGAATCGGCCTGGCGATACTGTCGACATCCCGGGGAATTATTACCGATACTGAAGCACGCAAGCAGGGTGTGGGCGGTGAGGTTCTCTGCAGCATCTGGTAAGCAGCACAAAGGAATAAAGGTATGAGCAGGATTGGAAAACAGCCTATTGAGATTCCCAAAGAGGTCAAGGTGCAGTATCAGGCTCCCGTAATCAACATCCGGGGCCCCAAAGGCGAAATGACGCATACCGTACCGGAAGGAATCACGCTTGATATTCAGGAATCGGTCATTACCGTCGGGCGTTCATCGGAGGACCGGATCCGGAGATCGCTTCACGGACTGACGCGCACCCTGCTGGCAAACATCGTGCAGGGTGTTTCAAGCGGGTTCATCAAGGAGCTTGAAATTCAGGGCGTGGGCTACAAGGCTGAAAAAAGCGGAAACACGCTTAATCTGTCACTGGGCTTTTCGCACACAATAGGGTTTGACGAGCCGCAGGGCATCCAGATTTCCGTTGACAAACAGACTATTAAAGTTGAGGGCATTGATAAATGTCTTGTCGGCCAGACTGCTGCAAAAATAAGAAACTTTAAAAAACCGGATGTGTACAAAGGCAAGGGCATTCGCTATGTCGGCGAAACCGTACGGAAAAAAGTCGGCAAGACAGGCGCCAAATAATTTAATTTTGCAGCGCCGGCGGCAGCAAACAGCTTATTCATAAAGAAGGCGGAACAGGGTCGTGAATCGTATTCTCAAGAAGAAACAAGGTCGAATTCAGCGCAAAAAAAGGATTCGCAGAAAAATTTTCGGGACCAGTCAGTGCCCGCGGATGAGCGTTTATCGCAGCCTGAACCATATATACGTTCAGCTCATTGATGATGGGGCCGGAAAAACGCTGCTCGGCCTGTCGACCCGCAGCAAAGATCTGCAGGGGTCGTTTGAGAAAACCTCCACCATTGAGGCCGCCAGAAAACTGGGCGAGACGGTTGCCGACAGAGCCCTGGCGATGAACATTCAGAAGGTGGCATTTGATCGTAACGGTTTTCTGTATCACGGCCGCGTGAAAGCGGTGGCCGAGGGTGCCCGCGGCAAGGGCTTACAGTTCTGAGGGAGGAACATATATTGTTACAGGACACGCAGCAGGAATTGCTCGACCGGGTAGTGCACATCAACCGCGTTGCAAAGGTCGTCAAGGGCGGCCGGCGTTTCAGCTTCAGCGCCCTGGTCGTGGTGGGCGACGGCAACGGCAGGGTCGGCTACGGCCTCGGTAAGGCACGCGAGGTGCCGGAGGCTATCCGCAAGGCTATAGAACATGCGCGGACGCATCTTTTCAGCTTTCCGCTTAACGAGGGCACGATACCTCATGAAGTGATCGGCAAGCACTGCGCAGGCCGGGTTTTCATGAAGCCTGCGGCGCCCGGTACGGGAATTATCGCCGGCGGTGCCGTCAGGGCTGTCATGGAAGTGTCCGGCATTAAAAATGTTCTGACGAAATGCATCAGGACCAACAATCCCCATAATGTTTTGAAGGCGACGCTTGAGGGCCTTCAGCAGCTTGAAAGTGCTGAGGGAATGCAGCGTAAGCTTTCCTGATACACGTCTGCGCACGCATGACGAAGGTGGTGCTAATGGATTTGAGCAGCTTGAAACCGGTAAAAGGCTCCCGCAAAAACAGAAAACGTGTGGGGCGAGGTCAAGGTTCGGGACACGGCAAGACGAGTTGCCGGGGGCACAAGGGCCAGAATTCTCGATCAGGCGGCGGCACGCCTCCCGGCTTTGAAGGCGGACAGATGCCGCTGCAGCGGCGTCTTCCCAAGCGGGGATTCACCAATATTTTCAAAAAGAAGTATGCGCTGGTGCAGGTCAAGGATCTGTGCCGCTTTGAAAAGGACAGTGTGGTCGATCCGCCCGCGCTTATCAAGAGCGGGCTTGTCGATTCCATGCATGACGGTATCAAGGTGCTCGGCAACGGCGACATCGATCGGCCGATTAACCTGAAAGTACATGCATGGAGCCGGACTGCCGAAGAAAAAATATCCGCCGCCGGCGGCACGGTTGAGGGCATATAAGTGGTCGGAGGGTTTCAGAATATACCGAAAATTCCCGAGCTCAGAAAGAGGATAATCATTACCTTTCTGCTGCTGGCCGTGTACCGTATCGGCGTGCATGTGCCGACCCCGGGTATCGACGGCAAAGCCCTGGCCGACTTTTTTGCGCGCCACAAGGGCGGCATGCTCGGCATGATGGATATGTTTTCCGGGGGAGCACTCGAGAACATGTCGGTGTTTGCACTCGGTATTATGCCCTATATCAGTGCATCCATTATTCTGCAGCTGCTGACGGTTGTGATACCGTACCTCGAGAAGCTCAAAAAGGAAGGCGAGGCGGGCAGGAAAAAAATAACCCAGTACACGCGGTACGGTACGGTCCTGCTGAGTATCATACAGGGGTTCGGTATCAGCGTCGGCCTTGAAAAAATGACCGGCCCGGCCGGAAGTCCGGTCGTTATCGCCCCGGGCTGGGGGTTCAGGCTGATGACGATCATAACGCTGACAGCCGGAACGGCTTTTTTAATGTGGCTGGGTGAGCAGATAACCGAACGGGGTATCGGTAACGGTATCTCTCTTATCATATGCGCCGGGATTGTCGCCCGCATGCCGGCCGCGACGGTCAACACGATCAGGCTGATGCAGACCGGCGAGATGGGTCCGGTAACGATTCTGTTTATCATAGCATTCATGGTTCTCGTTATCGGGTGCATAATTTATATGGAGCGGGCCCAGCGACGCATACCCGTTCAGTATCCGAAGCGTGTTGTCGGCAGAAAGATGTACGGGGGCCAGAGCACCCATCTGCCGCTGAAAATAAATACCGCCGGTGTTATACCGCCGATCTTTGCATCATCGATTCTTATGTTTCCGCTTACCGTAGCCAATTTTATGCCGCAGACGGTAATGGATACTTACCCCTGGATCGAGGCCATTATCAACAGCCTCAACCCGGGGCAGCTTGTTTACAACATCGTCTACGTGGCGTTTATTATTTTCTTCTGCTACTTTTATACGGCGGTTACGTTTAATCCGATCGATGTTGCCGACAACATGAAAAAGCAGGGCGGTTATGTGCCGGGCATACGGCCGGGCAAGAAAACAGCCGAGTATATCGACTGGGTTCTGACGAGGGTCACCTTTATCGGCGCTTTGTATATTGCGGCAGTGTGCGTCATGCCGACCATTCTGATTCACCGGTTCAATATTCCCTTTTATTTCGGCGGAACGGCGCTGCTGATCGTTGTCGGCGTAGCGCTCGATACCGTGGGTCAGATGGAATCACATATGCTTGTCCGTCACTATGACGGTTTTCTCGACAAGGGCCGTATCGGCGGCAGGGGGCGGCGTTAGTCCCGCGGATGAAGCGTTCTGAATGCCGAATCCTGCCGGATATATTCGAAAAAAAAGCGCAAACACCAGAACGAACAGCAAGGAATGGCACGCGACGATATAATTGAAATGGAGGGGGAAGTGCTCGAGACGCTGCCGAATGCGATGTTTCGCGTGCAGCTTGAAAACGGGCATAAGGTTCTTGCCCACATATCCGGGAAAATGAGAATGCACTACATAAAAATACTTCCCGGTGATCGCGTTACCGTTCAGTTTTCACCCTATGATTTGAACCGGGGCCGCATCGTGTACAGGTCGAAGTAATGAGGGCGGCTCACCGTAATGTATGAGGTTTTGATATGAAGGTCCGTGCGTCGGTAAAAAAAATGTGCGACAAGTGTAAAGTCATCAAGAGAAAAGGCGTTGTTCGGGTGATTTGTGCCAACCCGAAGCATAAACAGAGACAGGGTTAACATAAAGGAGCTTTCAAGTGCCACGAATAGCGGGTGTCGACATACCCAAGCAGAAGCCGATCGGTATCGCTTTGACATATATTTTCGGAATCGGGCGTTACACTGCTCTCAGAATACTTGACGCAGCCGAGATTGAAAGCACCGTGCGTGCCGGCTCGCTTTCCGACCAGGATGTCGCCAAAATACAAAACATTATTTTTAAAGATCATAAAGTCGAAGGTGATCTGCGCAAAGATGTGACGATGGATATCAAGCGCCTGATGGAGATAGGTGCCTACCGCGGCCTTCGTCACCGTCGCGGGCTTCCGGTGCGCGGTCAGCGTACACATACCAATGCCCGGACACGCAAAGGGCCGCGAAAGGCGATAGCCGGTAAGAAAATGGCGCCCAAGAAATAGCGTTCGAGCAGGCGCTCATACGATAACAGGGGAATCAGATGGCCGGTAAAAAAAAGGTTGTACGAAAGAAACGCGAAAGAAAAAACATCCCGAACGGTATCGCCCACATTCAGGCGACGTTCAACAACACGATTATAACAATAACCGATGTGATCGGTAATGTAATCGCATGGTCAAGCGCAGGATCGGTCGGATTCAAGGGATCGAGAAAGAGCACCCCCTTTGCGGCGGGGCAGGCGGCTGAAGATGCTGCACGAAAGGCCAAAGAGCATGGACTCAAAAATCTCGAGGTTCTGGTGCGTGGACCCGGATCGGGTCGCGAAGCAGCCATCCGCTCGCTTCAGGCGTCGGGATTTTCCATCACACACATTCGTGATAAAACACCAATCCCTCACAACGGATGCCGGCAGCCAAAAAGACGGCGCGTGTAGCAGGATGTGAGAAGGATTCATACATAACAGTATAAGCATATCAGAAAGGAGTATCCTTTTGGCACGGTATACCGGTTCTAAATGCAGGCTGTGCCGCCGCGAAAACATGAAGCTGTTTCTCAAGGGGGAGCGCTGCTATACATCGTCGTGCGCGTTTGATCGGCGACAGTATCCTCCCGGGGAGCACGGACAGGGGCGGTCCAAGTTTTCGCCCTACGGTGAGCAGCTGCGTGAAAAACAGAAGGTTAAACGTATTTACGGTGTTCTTGAAAAGCAGTTCAGGAACTACTACAAAAAAGCCGCCAGCAAAAAGGGCGTTACCGGTGATAACCTGATACGGATGCTTGAAAGCAGGCTTGACAATATCGTCTATCGCATTGGTTTTGCATCATCCAGGAGCGAAGCGCGCAATCTTGTGAAACACGGTCATTTTATCGTAAACGGAAAAAAAACCGACATACCGTCATATCTGGTACAGCCTGAAGATACTATCGTGGTGCGTGAGAAAAGCAGAAAGGTGAGCGTCATCAAAGAGGCTATGGAAACCGCGCAGCAGCGTGGCATTCCCCGCTGGCTGCAGCTCGATGCCGGGCAGTTCGAGGGAACCGTGCTTGCACTGCCGGAGCGCGAGGAAATAACCATGCCGATGAGAGAGCAGCTTATTGTCGAGCTGTACAGCAAATAGACCTTTCTATTAACATATTATCAGGGTGATATACAATGCTTCGGAAATGGCGTAATATAATAAGGCCTAAGCGGTTGGAAATCGATGATGATTCACTGTCGAATACGTACGGCAAATTTGTTGCCGAGCCGTTTGAGCGCGGTTTTGCTCTGACTATCGGCAATTCGCTTCGCCGTGTGCTGCTGTCTTCCATTCAGGGCTATGCCGTGACCGCTGTTCGTATCGAGGGTATTCTGCATGAGTTTTCAACCATTCCCGGTGTGCGTGAGGATGTTACCGAAATTATTATGAACCTGAAAGGGGTCGTTCTGAAGCTGCATACCGACGGTCCTGAAACAATGCACATCAAAGCCAAAGGTGAGGGCGATATCTCAGCCGGAGATATAACACTCAACAGCAATGTTGAAGTACTGAACCCCGAACAACATATCGCCACCCTTTCACCTGACGCAAAGCTTGATATGGAAATCACCGTCAACACCGGTATCGGATACAAGCCAGCCGAAAAAAACCGGGATGAAGACGCTCCTATCGGAACTATTCCGGTTGATGCGATATTCAGTCCGGTCAGGCGTGTTAATTATGTCGTAACCCATTCACGCATCGGACAGATTACCGACTACGAGCGTCTGACGATGGAAGTTTGGACCGACGGCACCATAGCAGCGGAGGATGCTGTCGCCTACGCTGCCAAAATCCTTCAGAACCAGCTGACGCTGTTTATCAACTTCGAGGAGGAGCTTGAAGAGCCTCAGGATGTTGCACCTGAAAAACCGAAGTTCAATGAAAACCTGTATCGCAATATCGATGAGCTCGAGCTTTCAGTGCGATCATCTAACTGTCTGCGCAACGCAAATATACGTTACATATGGGAGCTGGTCGAGAAAAGCGAGCCGGAAATGCTGAAGACCAAAAATTTCGGCCGGAAATCATTGAACGAGATCAAGGAAATATTGAGCGAGATGGGACTGGGTCTCGGGATGAAGCTTGACGGATTTGTTGCGCCGGAGGAGATGCCGGACGATGGGTCGGAGGACGACTCTCAGGAAAACACCGTGGAAGAAGCTCAGACCGAATAGCCGTCCGCATAAAGGAACAGCAGATGAGACACATGAGAGATCACAGGAAACTCGGCATGACGACCAGTCATCGTCGGGCGATGCTTCGCAATATGGTTACGTCTCTTTTCGAGCATGAGCGGATTCGAACGACCGATACCCGCGCCAAAGAACTGCGGCGCGTTGCCGACAAAATGATCACGCTCGGCAAGCGCGGCGATCTTCATGCCCTCAGGGAGGCGATGAAAACAATCAGGGAAAAGAGAGTCGCCAAAAAACTGTTTGATGAGATCGCACCGCGCTACAAAAACATCAACGGCGGCTATACCCGCATAATCAAACTCGGGCGGCGTCACGGCGACAATGCGCCGGTCTCTATCATCGAGCTGAGCGCTCCCGCACAGAAAGCTGCAGAAAAAGGGAAAAAGTCGGAAAAGAAGAAAAGCAGGAAGAAAGAGGAGGCAGCCGCATAGCGCATACAGCCTCAGATTTATCATTCTATGAACTGCAATCCCCGCCGTTTTTCGGCGGGGATTTTTTTTGTTCCGAATCAAATAATTCTGTCCCCTTTTAGTCATGCTGAAGTTTTACAGTTGCCTCAGGAAATTGGCAGTAATAATCGTGTAAGTTATT